>DASRIS010000075.1:0-24055 GCA_035649895.1 Micromonosporaceae bacterium
CGCGTTCTTTGAAGCTGACCCGGCCGAGCTCCATGCGGCTGATCTTGGAGCCGGAGGCGCGGATGGAGTAGCCGGCGTCTTCGCGGCTGATGCCGCGTTCCTCCCGGAGCCTGCGTAGCTGTGCTCCCAGGAGGATGCGGAGAACAGTCGGCCCGCCAGCTGGGGTGTCTGGCGGTGAAGCGGTCATGACCTGCCGACCTCAACCTGTCTAACCCGCTCGGCGTGTGCCCTACCCAAGGTCATCCCTAAGCATTGCACGGTCGGACTGTGGGTCTCCATGCCTCTCGCCTGACTTAAGGGAGACTGGGCACGACTGAACGATCTCCGCGCGCTGAATCAGGCGGTGGCGCTATGTGGTGGCGCCAGCCGCGGGCAGGCCGGGCTGGCGCCACCGGGCGCGACGTCAGCTGGGGATCATGCCCATGAACAGCAGCAGGTTGGGAGAGCCGGTGCCCGGGTTGGTCACCACGCCGGGGGTGGCGTTGGCGACCAGGGCGGCGGCGACAGTGTCGGCGTTGTCGGCGGGGAACCGCTCGCGCCACAGCGCCGCGGTGCCCGCGGCGTGCGGCGCGGACGTCGACGTACCACTGATTGTCATGTACGCGCTGTCCGAGGTCGCCCACGCGGAGTAGATGCTCATGCCCGGTGCGAAGAGGTCCAGGCAGGGGCCGTAGTTGGAGAAGCTGGCCCGGGCGTCGTTGGTGCCGGTGGAGCCCACCGTGGTCGCCCGCGGGACACGGGCCGGGGAGAAGCTGCAGGCGCTGGCGTTGGAGCCGCCGGCCGCCACCGAGTAGTGGACGTTCGCCGCGATCGAGGCGGTGACCGCGTCGTCGAGGGGCTGGAACACGCCGCCGCCGAGGCTCATGTTCGCCACGCTGCCGCCCGGGGTCAGCGGCGCGTTGGCGGTCACCCAGTCCACGCCCGCGATGACCTGGGAGAACGAGCCCGAGCCGGAGCAGTTGAGCACCCGTACCGAGAAGAGCTTGACCTGCTTTGCCACGCCGACCGTCTTGCCGCCGAGCGTGCCGGCCACGTGCGTGCCGTGCCCGTGGCAGTCGTTGCCGTTCTGGCCGTCACCGACCGTGTCTACGCCGAGCACGGCCCGACCGCTGAGCTCCTGGTGCGTGAAGCGGATGCCGGTGTCGATGACGTACGCCTTCACCCGCGGGGCGAGGTTTGGGTAGTGGTACCTCAGGTCCAGCGGTAGGGACCGCTGGTCGATGCGGTCCAGGCCCCAGGACGGCGGGCTGGGCTGCACGAAGACGTTGGCGCTGACGGTCCGGTCCTGCGCCACGTAGCTGACCCGGGGGTCGGCGGCGAGCCGGCGCGCCTGGGCGGCGTCGGTCCGTACCGCAAAGCCCTTGACCGAGGCCGTGTAGGTGAAGCGGAGGGCACCGCGGTACTGCGCGGCCATCCGGCCCGCGGTGGTCCGGGTCGTCCCCGCCGACGCGGTGGCCGGGCCGTCCTTCAGGACCACGACATAGCTGTCCGGCACGGCGTCCGGCGCGGAAGCGTAGCGAACCTGGCCGTCCCCGGCGGCCGCGGGCGGCCCGGCGGCAGAGGCGGAGCCGGGGCCGGCCAGGCCGCTGGCGGCCAGCGCGAGCCCCACCGGCAGGACCAGCCGGCGGAAGGTGTGTCTGGTCATGCGATCCTCCAGTCGCTGCGGGGTCCGTCGACGTAGCGGTACACCCTCCAGCTGACGGGGGGAACGTTGCGGTTTGGTTGTAGTTCGGTTGAGTGTGCCGCCGACCTGCGTGCGCGTCACGCCGCCGGGGCGCTGACCAGCACGACGTCGAGCCGGCGCGGGCCGTGCACCCCCTCGACCCGGTTGAGCTCGATGTCGCTGGTCGCCGAGGGCCCGGAGATGAGCGTCAGCGGCCGGGTGGGGTCGCCCAGCCGGGCCAGCCCGGCCGGCACGCCGTAGGTGACCTGGCCGGCGTGGACGACACAGACGTGGTGGTCGGGCACCAGGGTGAGCAGCCGGCGGCCCTGGGTCGGCCCGGCGTCCAGGACCAGCGTGCCGGTCTGCGCGATGGCGGCCGCGCAGCCGGTCAGCACGGTCAGGCCCGGCTCGTCCAGCTCGGCCACCTCGACCAGGGCCGGCTCGCCGTCGCGCACGACCATTCCCTGGTACGCCGACAGCCAGCCCTCCGGCACGCCGGCCGGTACGACCACCCGGCTGCCGAGCAGGCCGGCGACGGTCGCCGCGAGCGTGCCGGCGGTGCACCGGTGCACCCCGGCCCGGTAGTCGAGCAGCCGGTCGACGAGCATGGCGAGCCTGTCGTCGCGGCCATTGCCATCCGTGGCGAGCCTGTCGTCGTGGCCGTCGTCATCGTCCGCGGTGCGGTAGTCCCGCGGCACTACCCCGGCGGCCGGGGCGGGCCGCGCCGCCCGTACCCGCCGCAGGACCTCCTCACGCGCGTTCACGCTGCCACCACTCCCGGAACGTCTCCTTCGCCGGCAGGGGCGCGTCGCGGCTGGCGGTCCACGCCGACAGCGGCCACGGCAGCCGGCGCAGCGTCCCACGGCGCCCCGCGGCCAGCCGCAGCGGCGCCACGCCCCGCCGGGCGGCGCGCAGGGCCGCGGCGTAGCGGCGCCGGTCGCGCATCACCCAGGCGAGCGCCCGCATCGCGGTCCGCTCAGCCGACGGCCCGGTCTTCGCCGCCACTGTGGAGTGTCGCAGGTGGACCAGTACCTCCGGGATGTTGATCCGCACCGGGCAGGCGTCGAAGCAGGCGCCGCACAGGGTCGAGGCGTAGGGCAGGGTCCGGTTGGCCCCGCCACCGCTGAGCTGCGGTGAGAGGATCGCCCCGATCGGGCCGGGGTAGACCGAGCCGTAGGCATGCCCGCCGACCCGCTCGTAGACCGGGCAGACGTTCAGGCACGCCGAGCAGCGGATGCAGCGCAGCGCCTGGCGCCCCACCTCGTCGGCGAGCGTGTCGGTGCGCCCGTTGTCGACGAGGACGACATGCACGTCCTGCGGCCCGTCGCCGGGCGTGACCCCGGTCCACAGCGACGTGTACGGGTTCATCCGCTCGCCGGTGGACGAGCGCGGCAGCAGCTGCAGGAAGACCTCCAGGTCGCGGAAGGTCGGCAGCAGCTTCTCGATGCCGACGACGCTGATGAGCGTCTCCGGCAGGGTCAGGCACATCCGGCCGTTACCCTCGGACTCCACCACGACGAGCGTGCCGGTCTCGGCGACCGCGAAGTTGGCACCGGAGACCGCGACCCGGGCGGAGAGGAACCGCCGCCGCAGGTGCCGGCGGGCCGCCTCGGCGAGCGCGGCCGGGTCGTCGGTGAGGCCCGCCGCGTCCAGCCCCGGCATCCTCCGTAGGAACAGGTCACGGATCTGCCGGCGGTTGTAGTGGATGGCGGGCACCAGGATGTGCGACGGCGTGTCTCCGGCGAGCTGCACGATCAGCTCGGCCAGGTCGGTCTCGACCGGGGTGATGCCGGCGGCCTCCAGCGCCTCGTTCAGCCCCACCTCCTGGGTCGCCATCGACTTGACCTTGACGACCTCGCGTGCGCCGGTGGCCCGTACCAGGTCGGTCACCACCTGGCAGGCCTCGCCGGCGTCGCGGGCCCAGTGCACGCGGGCGCCGGCCTGGGTGGCCGCGGCCTCGAACTGCTCCAGCAGCTCGGGCAGGCGGGCCAGCACGTCGTCCTTGATGGCCGCGCCGGCCGCCCGCAGCGCCTCCCAGTCCGGCACCTCTGCGACGACCCGGGCCCGCTTGTCCCGGATGGTGTGTGTTGCCCGGTGCAGGTTGGCGCGCAGCTGGGCGTCGGCCAGCTCCCGCCGTGCCGCGACCGGGAACGGCTCGAGCGCAACGACGTTCCCCCGGCTGGTCGCGACGGCCCCGTGGCGGGTGGCGGTGCTCTCCTGAGCGGTCACGGCGGTGCCTCTCGATCCGCGCTCTCGCGGCCCCCGATCCGCTCGGCACGCCCGGTCACGGCGCTGCCCCTGCGGCCAGGATCTCGGCGTAGTGGACCGGGCGGACCGCCCCGCCCCGGCGGGACAGCCCGCCGCCGATGTGCGCCAGGCAGGAGCTATCGGCGGCGGCCACGTACCGTGCCCCGGTGCCGGCGACCGCGGCGCACTTGTCGGCGAGCATCGCGGCGGAGACGTCGGCGTTCTTGACCGCGAACGTGCCGCCGAAGCCGCAGCACTCCTCGGCTCCGGGCAGGTCGACCAGGTCGATTCCCCGCACCGCGCGCAGCAGCCGCAGCGGCCGGTCGCCCAGGCGCAGCAGGCGCAGCCCGTGACAGGTCGGGTGGTAGGTCACCCGGTGCGGGAACCGGGCGCCCACATCGGTCACCCCGAGCACGTCGACCAGCAGCTCCGAGAGCTCGTAGGTGCGCGGTGCGAGCGCGGCCACCCGCGCCGCCAGCGCGCCGTCGCCCGCCACCAGCCGGGGGTACGCGTCGCGCACCATCGCCACGCACGAGCCGGACGGGGTCACCACCGCGTCGTATCCGGCAAACGCGTCGACGAAGTTGCGCACCAGCGGCATGGTCTCGGCCCGGTAGCCGGTGTTGAGGTGCATCTGGCCGCAGCACGTCTGCGCCGCCGGGAACTCGACGGTGTGGCCCAGCCGTTCCAGGATGCGCACGACCGCCTGCCCGGTGCGCGGGTAGACCAGGTCGTTGACGCACGTGACAAAGAGCGCGACCCGCATGGCTCACGCCGCTCGTGACCGGTGGCCGATGATGGCGACCCCCGCATGGCTTGGGCGGAAAGGCTGCCCACAGCGTACCGACAGCGGCCGGGCCCGCTGGTTCCGCCGCCCGCCACTACGCGCCGCCCGCTGCTGGGCGTCTGCCGGGCAGGCTCTGCCAGGTAGGCCACCTGCCAGGCACGCCGTCTGCGGGGCAGGCTCTGTCAGGTAGGCGCCTGCCTGGCACGCTCTGTCAGGTAGACGCCGCCGGGACGTCCGCGCAGGGGGGCGCCGTCCACCTGCCCCGCTACCGTGCCGGGTTGGCGCGTTCACTTCAAGATCATATCAATATCACTGATATTGGCCCTAAATCATGTTGGTATGACCCCAATATCCCTGAAATTGAGATGATCTAGAACGACCGCGGCTGAGTACTGGGGTCGGTGGCTGTCCGCCACTGGCGGGGCCGGCAGGCATGGGAAGCCCTGACCCGTGACAGAGCGTCCCGCTCTGCTCGTCGTGCCGTCGTGGACGCCGCCGACATGGTCCCGCTCGGCGGTACGGGTGGTGCTGGCGGCTGGGTCGGGAGACGACGTGACCGTCGAGCTGCTGGGCAGCGGCCGGCCGGCGGCTGGCGGTGACCACCCGCCGGTGGTCACCGCCGACCGGGCACTGGGGCGGGTGCTGGTTCGGTCAGGTTTCGGCGGGCTGCTCCGGGCTCGCGGTGTACGCGGCGGTGGTGCGCTCCGCGGCGGCCCGCGCCGCTGGCTCGCTGGTGCCCGCCGCGATGCTCGCCTCGCCCCACCGCTGGCTGCTCAGTGTCATGAAGCGCCGACCCTCCTCCGAGACCATCCAGGCCGGGGCCTCCTGCGGTCCGAGCGCGCTGTCGCCGGACCCGTTCTTGGGGGAGAGGTGCAGGGCCAGGCCGAGGAGCGCCGAGTCCCAGCCGACACCGACGGCTCCCGGGCCGAACTCGGCCCACCGCTCGTCGTCGACGTGCGCGATGTGCTCCAGCTCGAAGCGGGTACGGCCGTCCGGCTCGGCGGAGAGGCGTACCTCAACCCAGCTGACGTCGCCGCCGTACTCCCAGGTGGCGGCGAAGCTGTGCGGCGGGTCGCAGCGTTCGATCGTGCCGCCCGCGTTGCCTTCGAGCTGGTAGCGGCCATGCAGGCGCAGGTCGCCGGAGATCGGCAGGAACCAGCGCGGGATCCGCTCGGGGCTGGTGCAGGCGTCCCACACGTCCTCGAGCGGGGCGTCGTAGGTCTGGCTGACGGTGACGATGCGGGCCTCGCCCGCCTCCAGCACTCGGCTACCGACGCTTCGCTGTACCGCGTTGATCTGTTGTGCGACGTCAATCATGGTCTGCTCCCTTGTCTGGTATGGATGTGTCCTGCCCGCGACGGCGCCGCTCGCGCCTGCCGCGAGCCAGCTCGGTCGCGAGCGCGTGCAGGGGCGGGGTCCAGAACCGCCGGAACCGGTCGAGCCACGCGTCGATGTCACGCAGCGGCTCTGGGTCTACGGCGTAGAGGCGCCGGGTCCCGTCGGCGCGCACGGTCGCGAAGCCGCTGTCGCGCAGCACCTTGAGGTGCTGTGACACGGCGGGCTGGGAGATGCCGAACTCCGCCCGGATGACCGCGCACACCGCGCCCGAGGTCATCTCGCCGTCGGCGAGCAGCTCGAGGATGCGCCGCCGCACCGGCTCGCCGAGCACATCGAACGCGTGCACAGTGCCAGAATTACAGGACTGGCTAATATAAGTCAAGGCGGGTAAAGCCGCCGAGCCATCGTACTCGTACGCGTCTCGACCCCTGTCTCCGGCGCCTTTCCCGAAGCCGCGCCTGCCCAGCGCTCGTGCGATGATGGCGGCCCCGCACCTCTCGATGATCTCCGCCCGCCATGACGAAGGAACTCTCGTTGCCCGCGACCACACGACCACGATCGGTCAGCTTTTCCCTGGATGGGAGCCCTTCGGCCGCGCGGCGGGCCCGAGGATGGTGGCGGGTGCAAGGATGACGCCATGCCCATAACGCGCCGTATCTCTCGCATCCGAGGTGGCGCACTACGCGTCGTCGCTGCTCTGGCCCTCATCGGCGGTGGCGCCGCTCCGCTTGCCGCGTGCGCCGGCGACTCGGGGTCCGAGTCTCGACCGACCGCGTCCGGCGACGTACGCAGGGTGAAGGTGGCGCTGATGGCGCCGGGGCTGACCAATGACGGCTCGTGGAACCAGGTCGCCCGAGAGGCGGTCGAGCGGCTGGAGCGGGAAGGCCGCATCGACGTCGATATCCGGGAGAGGATGGCCGACCCGGCTGTGGCCGAGCCGGTCGTGCGGGAGTACGCCACGAAGGGGTATGACCTGATCATCGGCCATGGGATCGAGCTGCTCGAGCCGATGCTGCGGGTCGCCAAGGCGTTTCCCCAGGTCCGTTTCGCGGTCGCGGGTGGCTCGGACGTGCTTCAGAAGACAACGGCGAACGTCGAGGCGTGGAACTTCGACTTCGGCCAGCAGGGCTACCTGGCCGGGTTCATCGCCGGCAAGATCAAGGGCGTGCAGACCGTAGGGCTGGTCAGCGGTCCCCAGATTCCCCCGATCATGGCTATTCACTCCGGTTTCAAGGCGGGGCTCAAGGACGCGGACCCGAGCCGGAAATGGAGGGAGACCTATACCGGCAGCTTCGACGACGTCCAGAAGGCGGTCGAGGCGACGACAGGCCTCATCGCCCAGGGAGCCCAGATCGTCTTCACCACGGGTGATGGCATCGCCACCGGAGTGGCGTCCGCTGCCGCGAGGCATCAGCCGAAGGCCCTCACCATCGGGGTGACCGGCGACGCCGGCGGGCTGGCCAAGCAGGTCAATGTGGCAAGTGTCGAGCTGGACATGTACCCCGTCTACAAGTCCTATGTGGACAGCGTGGTCAGCGGCTCGTTCGGGAACAAGGGCTATACATCCAACCTCGCGAACCGGGGCCTGGTGCTGACCCCGCTCTCCGAAGGGGTGACCGATCCCCGGGTCCCCACCGATCTCCAGGCGCAGGTGGACAAGCTCGTGGCCGACCTTGCGTCGGGAGCCCGGAAGCTGCCATCGTTCGCGCCGTGAGGCAGTATGTTACGACGGGCACGCGTGTGAGAGGGTAGCGCTTGTGCTCGACCACAGAGGCAGAGACGCACGTGGGAGGGCGCCAAGTGACTGTCAGCTCCACTGGCGCGGGCTACGACCCGTCAAGGCGGATCGACACCACCATCCCGCATTCGGCCAGGGTCTGGAACTACTGGTTGGGTGGTAAGGACAACTACGCGGTCGACCGCGAAGCCGGTGACAAGTTTCGCGATATCTTTCCAGGAATTGTGGACATCGCCCGCGGGACCCGGGCCTTCCTCGCCCGTGCCGTGAGATACCTGGCCGGAGAGGTGGGGATCCGGCAGTTCCTCGACATCGGCACCGGTCTGCCGACATCGGACAACACCCACCAGGTCGCTCAGCGGGTGGCGCCGGAGTCTCGCATCGTCTATGTGGACAACGACCCGCTCGTGCTGGCCCACGCCCGTGCCCTGCTGGTGGGCACTCCTCAGGGAGCCACCGACTACATCGAGGCCGACGTCCGCGAACCCGACAAGATCCTCGAACGTGCCGCAGAGACGCTGGACCTGACCCAGCCCACCGCCCTCATGCTGCTGGGGATCCTGGGTCTCGTTCCCGATGAGGACGAGATCCGGTCGATCGTGAAGCGGCTGATGGGCAGCCTGCCGTCCGGCAGCTACCTGGTGCACGAGGACGAGGGCCCCACGGTCGAGGGGCTCGTCGAGGCCACCCGGGCGTACGCCGAGAGCGGCGCCAAGCCGTACATCCTGCGCAGCCCTGAGACGACTATCCGCTTCTTCGATGGCCTGGAGCTGGTGGAGCCGGGTCTGGTGGACGTCACCCAGTGGCGGCCCGAGCACAGCCCCTTCGGCGCGCCCGCCCCGGTCCACGCGATCTGTAGCGTCTGGCGCAAGCCCTGACCGCACCGCAATCCCTGAGACCGTACCGCAAGCCGTGACCGCACCCGACCGGATGCCCGCGGCAGGAGAGGCGGCCAGGCTGGCGGGGCCTACTGTAGGCACATGGCTGAGCTCAAGACCCAGCGGAACGAGGCGGACGTCGAGGAGTTCCTTGCGGCTGTGCCGGACCCGCAGCGGCGCGCGGACGCGCAGGCGGTCTGCCGCCTGATGACCGAGGTCACCGGCGAGCAGCCGGTGATGTGGGGCGACAGCATCGTCGGCTTCGGGTCGTACCGCTACCGGTACGCCACCGGGCGGGAGGGTGACTGGCCAGCGGTCGGGCTCTCCCCGCGCAAGCAGGCGCTGACCATATACGTGTCGGAGGGGTTCGACGCGTACGAGGAGCTGCTGGCACGCCTTGGTCCACATCGGACATCGAGGTCGTGCCTTTACGTGAAGCGGCTGTCCGATGTGGACGAGCAGGTGCTGCGCCGCCTGGTCGAGGGCGGTTTCCGCAGCCTCAACGGCAGGACGGTGGCGCCGGAGCCGGGCTGAGTGAGGGCCTGCGGTGCTCGGCGGCTCCCGGTGGGCGTGGGTATGTGGCCATCACCCATGTGCTCTGCACCATCGGTGCGAGCAGAGCATAAGGGCCCGACAGCACCTATCGGGGCCGGGGCCGTTTCCAGGTGGCCCCGTGCCGGCTGTGGTCGACCGGCGAGGGCGGCGGCTCAGGCGGTGAATGCCAGCATGACCTGGTCCTGCACCGGGCGGTAGCCCAGCCGCGTGTAGAGGGCGTTACTGGTGGGGTTGGCCAGGTCGGTGAAGAGCACCACGGCAGAGGCTCCCATATCGAGCGCGGCCTGGCTCACCGCGGCGGTCACGGCGCCGCCGTAGCCCCGGCCCCGCAGCACGGCCGGGGTGTAGACCGGGGCGACCCGCACCACGCCGGCCAGCTGGCGGGTCCGCCCCGCCATCGCGACCGGCGCCCCGTGCGCCTCCCACAGGGTCAGGCCGCCGTAGCCGAGCCGGTCGTCGACCTGGCCCGCGATGGTTGGCGACGCCTCGCCGACCTCCCGCCCGAACGCCTCATGCCAGTCCAGCAGCAGGTCCCGGTCGGCCTCGCTGGCGACCCGTGACCGGCCGGGGACCGCTGGCCCGGGTGGGACCAGCGTGCCGAGGCGGTAGAGCCGCGACCGCCGGCCCGCCTCGGTGGTCACCGCGGTGTGCCGGCGCCACTCGGCGGCGAAGAGCTGGGCCACGGCGACCGTGGAGTTGACCGCCGGCAGCCGACGACCGGCGGCGGCCAGCATCGCGGCCAGCGCCGTTACCGCGTCGTCCGGCGCCTGCGACAGCAGCAGCGGGTGGGGCGGGGTCTGCAGGAAGGCGCTCCCGACGTCACCCCCTGCCGACCGCCACCACCCGAACAGCGGGTCGGCGTCGCCGAACGCCCTACGGCCCCGGGTCCGTACGGTCTCCGCCACGGTCAGCAGGAGGGTGTGCTCCACTGGGCGGGAGGCCAGGAAGGGACCGGCGGTGGCCAGGAACTCGCCGGCATCATCGGTGGTGAGCCAGGTCATGCCCCATACTCGGTGGCGCCGCCGCTGCGCGCACCCCCGTTTCCTGGGCCGACAACGAGTGGTGCCTCCAGGCTGACAGCGAGTAGCTTGCTCAGGCTGGCCGCGATGTGAGCAGCTTCTCCTCGTCGGCCTGGCTGCCGGCCACCCGGGCACAGGTCGTGACCAGCTCACCCAGCGTGGTCGGCTCGGCCGGCCCCACCGCGTTGAACGCGCCGGACCGCCCGCCGACCACCAGCCGCACCACGAGGCGGGCGAGGTCGCGCGAGTCGACCACCTGGGTCGGCTGCTCCGGGCGGCCGGGCAGCGCCACCCGGCCACCGCGCGCGGCCCGGCGTACCCAGTAGGTGAAGGTGTCCTGCGGGTCGTGCGGGCCGGCGACCTTGCCCGGCCGCACGATGGCGGCCCGGTCGCCGTAGCGGGCGAGGACGTCGTCCTCGCAGGCCACCTTCAGCGGGCCGTACGTGGTGTCGTCGAGGTCCTCGGTGTGGCGCACCGGTGCCCGGCGCGGGGTGGTCTCGTCCGAGCCCGGCCCGACGCCCTCGCGCGCGTAGACGGCGTGGCTGGAGACGAACAGGTACCGGCCGACCCGGTCGCCCAGCGCGTCCATCGCCTGCCCGACGTGGCGGGGCACGTAGCCGCTGACGTCGACCACCGCGTCCCAGGCGCCCTCGGCTAGCGCCGCGTAGTCGCCGGTGTCCCGGTCGCCGGTGCGCCGCGGCACGCCGGGGAAGAGGCCGGCGCCGGTCCGGCCCCGGTGGAACAGGGTCACCGCAAGACCCTCCGCCAGGGCGTCGGTCACGATCGCCCGCCCGACAAAGGACGTCCCACCGAGTACGAGCAGCCGCACCGCACCACGATATCGGCGCGCGCGGGGCGGCCGTCGACGACCAGAGAAGCTGTACAATCATAAATTTCGATACAGCTATGCAGTGGAGGTCGAGTGATGCAACTCCGCACGGTAGGCAAGGTGCTGCTGGCGCTCGCCCTCGCGGTGCCGGCGCTGGCGGCGACGTCGGCTCCGGCCACCGCGGCAGCGCCCGAGTACGGGTCGCAGGTGCGCAAGGTCGGCGAGGAGCGCGCCGCGTCGGTCAGCCTCGGCGCCGCGTCGGCGTCGGGCCGGCAGACCGCGGAGGTGCGCTACCCGGGCGCGGCGTACATCAAGGTGCACTTCTCCAGCCTGCGGCTGGCGCCGGGCGACTACGTCACGGTCGCCGACGCGACCGGGCGCGAGGTGCACACGTACCACGGCGTGGAGACCGCCGGCGACGCGAGCCGGACGCTGCACGGCCGGCCCGGGTTCGCGGCCATGTCGGTCGACGGCGAGGTCGCGGTGGTGACCCTGCACGCCTCGTCACCGCGGGCGGCCGCGCACATCGACGGGTACTGGCGCGGCTACACGCCGGCCGAGATCATCGCCAACAACCCGGGCATCGAGAGCGTGTGCAGCACCGACGCGCGGCGCGACGTCATCTGCTACCAGAGCAGCCACCCGACCGAGTACGCCCGCTCGCACGCGGTCGCCAAGCTGCTCATCGGCGGCGGCGGCTCGTGCACCACGTGGCGGGTCGGCAACACCAACCGCATGCTCACCAACAAGCACTGCTTCTCCACCCAGACGGCGGTGCAGTCGAGCGAGATGCAGTTCAACTTCCAGTGCGCCACGTGCGGCGGCAACAACCCAGGTGCCGGCACCAAGGTCAGCGGCGCCCAGCTGATCAAGGTCAGCGCGGGTGGGTCGGGGGAGCTGGACTACACGCTCTACTCGGTCAACAACTTCACGGCCATCCAGGGGTTCGGCACGCTCTACCTGGAGACGCGGGCGCCGGTCAACGGCGAGCGCATCTACATCCCCGGGCACGGCGACGGGTCGCCCAAGCGGCTGTCGATCTACGAGGACACCCAGGGCGGCGCGGTCTGCACCGTACGGAGTGCGGCGTACAACTCGTGGAACATGTCGTACTCGTGTGACACGTCCGGTGGGAACTCCGGCTCGCCGGTGCTCTCGGCCAACCACAAGGTGCTCGCCCTGCACCACCTCGGCGGCTGCCCGAACAACCAGGGCGCCCGGGCACACCTGATCTACAACGAGATCAGCAGCCTGATCGACAACGGCGGCACGCCGCCGGGGACCACGGTCTACCAGGACAGCTTCGAGACGGCGACCGGGTGGACGGTCAACCCGAACGGCACCGACCTGGCCACCCTCGGCATGTGGGAGCGCGGCGACCCCGAGCCGACCAGCTCCGGCGTGCCGCTGCAGGTGGGCAACGCGTTCTCCGGTACCAACGCTCTGATCACCGGCCTGCTGGCCGGCGCCAGCGCGGGCGCCAACGACGTCGACGGCGGGGTGACCAGCGTCCGGTCCCCGGCGATCACGCTGCCTTCCACAGGAACTTTGACGTTGTCGTACGCGTGGTACCTGGCGCACCTGACCAACTCGAGCAGTGCGGACTTCTTCCGGGTCAGCATTGTCCACAGTGGGGGGACGACGGCGCTGTTCACACAGGTGGGGGCGGCGACTGACCGGTCCGGTGCCTGGGGGACCAGCAGCTTGAACATCTCCGCGTACGCCGGGCAGTCGGTGCGCATCCACGTCGAGGCCACCGACGCCAGCACCGCCAGCCTGGTCGAGGCCGGGTTCGACGACGTGAAGATCGTCCAGAGCTAGCCTGGTAGTGGAAGGGTGCTCCCGACCTGCAAGAACTCGATCTTCTCGGTCAGTCCAGCGCAGTGTCGGGGGCACTCTCCGCGATGCCCATGCTCGCATGGATCGTCGGTGTCAGCCTCGTGCCATGCGTCGGCCGCGACGAGTCCTTACCAGCTGGTCGCGGATGGTGACGGCAACGAAGAGCGCGAGGGGTAGGAGCGCCAGCACGGCGAAGACGACCGACTGCCAGAACCGGCCGTCGGTCGGGTCGGAGTCGGCGAAGCTGGCGGCGATCCACCCGATCAGTGCCCACAGCGCCGGGACGACGAAGGCGGCGAAGTAACCGGTCGCGGCCGCGAGGCCGGTGAGCGAAAGCCACCTGAACCACCGGGCTACCCGCAGGTCCGTTGGATGGGCAGCGGCCAGCTCCACCGCCTGTTCCTGGCTCAACCGACCGAACATCCGGCGTAGCTCCAGTGAGTTGACCCGCCGCAGGTCGCGGCAGCCGAACATCATGACCAGCACCATGTACAGGTCGGTGCGCAGGAACACCAGGCATTGGAACAGGATTCCGGAGATCTCGACCGCGATCAGCGCGGCGGCTACCCGGTCGACCGCGTCGTTCGGGCTGATCAATGTGACGGCCAGCAGCGCACTGAGTACCACGGTGTCGTAGGCGAGGCCGGCGAGCAGTGGTCCGAACCGGCGGCGCCGCGGCAGTCCCCAGAGATGTGACAGGTCGGTTTCGAAGACGAGGAAGTACAGCCGCCGTCCGATGCTGAACCGGGCGGGCACGCCCTCCGCGCGCGCGGCCAACCAGTGCGCGGCCTCGTGACCGGCGGTGGAGAGCATCGCCCAGACCGCAAGCACGCCGAGGCTGTTCACCGGGCTGGACAGGAAGTACAAATCGTCTGGCTGAGGCAGGTAGTCCGGCCGCACGGCAAGCAGCACGGCGCAACCGGCGAGCAGCGCCACGTAGCAGGCCCAGGCGAATGGGGTGAAGAGCTTGCGGGCCACCTCGGGCGGCACTCCGGCGATCCACCGCCGCGGCTGCGCGTCGGGAGCGACGGTGATCGGCGTCCCGTCAACCTCGGCGACGAAGCCCAGCCCCACCAGAGTGTGGCCGAAGTCGATCGCATCGACGTCCTCGCCGGCTTCGGCGCTCGCCACCTGCCGGGCCTCGCCGAGCGTCGCCCCGGCGCGAAGTCGTTCGATCACCGTGACGCCGATGGCCGGAAGCGCGACGTACGTACCGGACTGCGGGTCTCCCACGAGGAACTCGCCGTCACTGTCGGCGACAACGGAAAGCTCCCGAAGCCTCAACCGGCTCCGCTCGGTCAACGCCGGCGAGTCCACCGGCTAGTCCACACCGGATAGCTCAGCACCGGCGGCCGGCACCGACGCACACGCGGCGCAGCCGGGATCAGGTGGCCATGGCTGCTCGGTTTCGGCCACACCAGCGCGGAAGTCGACCAGCCGGAACCGTCCGGCGGCGACCGGCGGGGCGAACCCGGTGAGATATCGCAACGCTTCCATCGTCACCAGCGAGCCGACCAAGCTCGCCACCGGACCGATACCCCGGTTGACTGCCGGGAGCACAGGCGCCAGCCGCCGGGCCACGCTGGCGGTGCCAGTGCCGTCCGCCGACTCAGCATCGGCGCGCAACGCACAGGCATAGCAGGCGCTGCGGCCGGGCTCGACCGACCAGTAGACCACCCGTGTGGGCAGCATCCCGCCCCGCACGTACGGCACGCCCGCCGCCAGGCACGCCTCGTTGACCCATAGATCCACCTCGTTCGGCCGGTCGATTCCGGTGACCAGCAGATCGGCCTCGTCGAGCAGCGCCGCCACGTCCGCCGCACCGTTGACCCGGCGGTTCACGGTCCGCACCCGCAACGCAGGGTCGAACGCCTCCAGCCTGGCGGCGGCCCGCTCGACCTTCGGTGTGCCGATGTCGGCGGCCGCATAGAGAAACTGGCGTGCGAAGTTGCGGGGCTCTACCAGATCATGATCAAGCAAGGTTACCCGCCCGACTCCGAGACCGGCGAGGTTCATCAACACCGTACAACCGAGCCCGCCGGCGCCGAGCACAACCACGTGCGCCTCGAACAACCGACGCTGGAACTCCTCGGCCGGCCGTTCGAGCGAGGCGAAGGTGTCGAAGAAGGCGAGGTTGGAGAAGTACCGCTCGGCTTGGGCAGCCGGCAATGGTTCGCGCTGCGCGTCGTCCAGCAGGCACAGCTCGTCCAACGCCCCGACCGCCGACTCGACCTCGGCAACGGTGAGATCCGGGTACCGGCCGGCCAGCTCCCGGGCTAGCTGGCCGGTGCCGCGCGTGCCCTCGCGCAGCAGGCGAAACAGCGCCTCCACCTGGCCGCTCGGGTCGGCCAACACCAGCTGTTCACTGGGGTCGAACGCGACCACCAGCTCGTCAGCCGCCCGTTCCCAGGTCAGCTCCTTCAGTTTCGGAATCATCCTGGTCCCTCAGACAGCGTTCCGGTTGCCGGAGTGCGAGCAGCCCGGCAACCGGAAGCGCCTAGTCAGCTAGGCTTCGACGAGGTGGCGATCACTTGCTCGAGCTTCTTGACCTCGATCTTCATGCGGCACCTCCCATCGGGGGCCACCCGAGCGGCGGCCGAGGATGACGCTATGCGGCATCCCGACCGCTCGCAACAGACCGACCGACCTCGTGATATCCAGTGGCCTGTGCCGGCCAACTTAGGTCCCATCCGCCAACCTCCCCGTCAACCCCCATCCACCTGCTGGAACGAGGCGGGCAGCTCAATGAGCTACGGGCGGCGCAGGAGGCGGGCGGCGGCCACGGCGATCGTGGTGGCGAGGACCCAGCCGGCGAGGATGAGGCCTGCGGCGATCCAGGCGCCAGCGCCACGGGCCTGGAACTCGGACTCCTGCCCGAGGTCGATCACGGGCAGCAGGAGGTCCAGGGAGTAGAGCAGAGGCACAAAGGGTGGGGCGTCGGAGGCCGGGGACGGTGGATGGTCGCTGAAGTAGAGGGCACCGGCGGCCATGAGAGCGGCGAACCACGCCGCAGCCCGTGCCGGGCGGTAGCCGAAGCCGAGGACGACATCCTGCACGTACCCCCAGGCCCTGACCGGCAGCGGCTGGGAGCGGCGGCGGTGGCGCTGGCCGGCGAGCAGCACCGTGCGCGCCTGGTCCTCCTGGCCATGCCGGCGGTAGAGCGCGGCGAGCTGCTCGTACGGCTGGGGGAGGTAGCCGTCCGGGTCCCGGCGCAGCCACTCCAGCCGCTGCTGGAGCGTTGCCCTGCTGTCCACTGTGTCCACGGTGAGGCCTTGCAGCATGACCACCGCCGGCCACGCCGCGGCATCGTCGCGGAGCAGGCCGACCCGGGCGTACCGCAGGTCGAACGCGCCGCGCACGGGGGCAGCGGTGGTCAGTACGAGCTGGTTGGTCTGCACATGCCGGCAGGACAGGGCCGTACCGTCCGGGTTGGACAGTCGGGCATCGGTGAAGCAGAGCCGGCTGCCGACCTTGGCCCCGGTGAAGCTCACCTTGCCGGTCGCGGTGAAACCGTCGCAGCAGTTGGCGACGGACCGGACCTCCAGCCCGTGGGCGGTGAGCGCGAGCCCCGACGGCGAGCTGATGGTCGCGCCCTCCAGCAGCAGCGACCCGTTGACCACCGAGTCGTTCAGGACCAGCTCGCCGGTGCTGCGGAAGCCGCGCTGGGCGCACAGGTCCTGCCCGACGGCCAGCCGGGCGGCGTTGACGGCGACCCCGTCGGTGGCCTCGACGCTGGCGCCGTTCAGCAGCAGCGCGCCCTCGATCCGGGCACCGGCCAGGATGACCCGGCCAGTGAACCGTGTGTAGCTCAGCTCCAGCGTGCCGGCGACCGCGGCCTTCCCCGCGCGCAGGCCCGGCAGCTGCGACCCGGACAGGCTCAGCTCGCGCAGCCGGGCGCTGGCCATCTCGATGGGGCTGTCGAACCGGCAGCGGGCCATCCGGACCGGGTGGGGCACCTCGGCGTAGGAGAGGTCCAGGACGCCGGTGACGTGCGCGCCGATGAGGACGACCGCCGCGAGGTGGCCCGGCTCGGCGGCCTGCGCGCCCAGCAGCAGCGCCTGGATGACGGACGCGCGGACCTCGCGGTCGCCGGCGTCGCTGAGGTCCACCTGCTCGCGGCGCGGGAACGCCCGCCAGAGCCGCTGCTCCGCCGCCGTCAGCTCGCCGATCTCCACGCCACCCATCCTCGTACGGCCCCGGCAGCCGCCCTACGGCGCTGGCGCCAACCCACGGCGGCGGCAGCCGGCCCTTTAACCGTCCCTCAGCCGGCCGCCTCCAGCGCTAGCCGGATGAGTTCCTCCCGGCCGCCGTTGAACAGGAAGTCTCCCGTCTGTGTCAGCGCGATGGCGACCAGCTGCCGGTGCGGGTCGTTGAACCAGACCGTGCCGTTGCCGCCGTCCCAGCCGTACCGGCCGGGGATGGCGGAGAGCTCGTCGGGCTCCGGGGCGACGGCTAGGCCGTACCCCCAGCCTTTGGGGCTGAGCAGAGGGCCGGCGGTGGCGACCTGCGCCGGGGTGAGGTGGTTGGTGGTCATCAGGGTGACCGACTCCGGTGACAGCAGCCGCTCAACGCGGTGCATACCGTGGTTGAGCAGCAGGCGGGCGAAGGCGAGGAAGTCGTCGGCGGTGGAGAGCAGGCCGCCGGCGCCGGACTGGAACACCGGCGGGGCGGCCCAGTCCTGCGGTGTCGACAGCGGCTGCGGCTCGGGCGGGCCACCGGCGAGGTCGCTCAGGTAGTAGGTCGGGATCCGGCCGGCGTCGCCCGGGGTGGCCCAGAAGACCGTGTCGGCCATGCCGAGCGGGTCGAGGAGCCGGGTACGCAGCACGTCGCTGAGCGGCGCGCCGCCGGCCCGGGCGACCAGGATGCCGAGCACGAGCGAGCTGGCGTTGTAGAGCCAGCGCTCGCCGGGCTGGTACATCAGTGGCAGGCTGGCGAAGCGCCGGACCCACTCGTCCGGAGGGTAGGGGGTGCGGGGGAACTGCGGGCCGAGTGCCAGGTCCAGCTCCTCGGCGGCCTTGACGATGGGGTACGGCGGGTTGAAGCTCGGCTCGGTCAGCAGGCCGAAGCCCATCCGGCAGGTGAGCAGGTCCTCGACGGTGACCGGCCGGTGCGCCGGCACGGTCTCGTCGAGCGGGCCGTCGACGCGGGCGAGCACCCGGCGGTCGGCCAGCTCGGGCAGCAGCCGGTCGACCGGCTCGGTCAGGCCGAGCGTGCCGTCCTCGACCATCGTCATGGTGGCGGCGGCCAGGATGGGCTTGGTGAACGACGCGATGCGGAACAGGCTGTCCCGGCGCATCGGGGCGCTGTCCCCGTCGAAGGCGTGCGAGCCGATCGTGTCGACGTGCACCTCGCCGCCGCGGGCGAGCACGGTCACCAGGCCGGGTAGCTGGCCGGCGGCCACCCGGGCGGCCATCGCGTCGTGCAGCCGGCGCCGGCCCTCCGCCGGCAGTGCCTCGGTCATTCTCGTAGCCTGCGATATGGCCGGCCTTCGCGCACGCAGGCGCCGCCAGGTGTCGGCCACCTGTGTCGCTGCGACCGAGGAGTGCGTCATGACCGGCACTGAGCCCGCCCGGCTGCCCGTCACCGCCGAGCAGCTGGCCTTCCTCGACGAGCCGCGGTTCGCCGTGGTGGCCACCGTCGGCGCCGACGGCCTGCCGCACCAGACCGTGATGTGGTACGAACGCGACGGAGACAGCCTGGTGCTGAGCACGCCCAGCGGCAGCCGCAAGCACCGTGACCTGGCGCGGGACCGGCGGATGTCGGTCTGTGTCGAGGACGGGTTCCGCTATGTCACGCTCAGCGGCACAGTCACGGTCGACGACACCGATCCGGTCGCGGCCAGGGAGCGCTACGCCCGCATCGGCCAGCGCTACGCCGGTGCTCTTGGGGGTGGCGGTGGGCGGCGGGCACCGCTGGACCCCAAGGCGGCTGAGCTGCTCAGCCGGGACCGGGTCACGCTGCGGCTGGTTGTCGACCATGTGCACAGCAACGGCTTTGGCTGACGAGACTGGGAGGTGTTGAGGTGCGACTGGCGCGTCAGGAGGTCTCGGACGCGGTGACCGGGCTGGGCTGGCGGTTGGTGCTGGGCCAGCTGCGTACGTGCGTACCGGTGGGGTCGGTGGCGCAGGCGGCGGAGGTGGCTGGGCGGGCGGTGGCTGCGGCTGGGTCGGACGCCGATGGGCACCTCTGGGTCGACCTGCGGCGGGACCGGGTGGCGTTGGCCCTGCAGACGCTGGGCACCGCGTGGGTGAGCGCGGTCGACGTCGAGGCAGCCCGGCGGATCTCCTCGGCCGTGGGCGAGCTCGGGCTGGCGACCGGGGCGGATGCTGGTGACCGGCCGGTCCAGGTGCTGGAGATCGGGATCGACGCGCTGGACATCGCCGCGGTCCGGCCGTTCTGGAAGGCGGTGCTGGGCTACGCCGATGAGGTCGCGGGGGCGGGGCCGGAGGACCCGCTGGTCGACCCGGTGGGGCAGGGGCCGGCGGTCTGGTTCCAGCAGATGGACGTGCCGCGCGAGCGGCGCAACCGGATCCACTTCGACGTGTCGGTGCCGCACGATGAGGCGCAGCGCCGGGTCCAGGCCGTGCTCGCCGCGGGCGGCACGCTGGTGTCCGACAAGGCGGCTCCGGCGTTCTGGGTGCTGGCCGACGCCGAGGGCAACGAAGCCTGCGTCACCACCTGGCAGGGCCGGGACAGCTGACGGCCCGGTGGGGCGCCACTGAGTTTCACACGGCGGGATCGCTGCCGGCGGCGTTCATAGCACACGTGCCACTCTGGCGGCATGAACGAGGTGGGACTACGTGAGATGCGGCAGAACGCCAGCGATCTGGTACGCCGCGCCCAAGCCGGCGAGCACGTGACCATCACAGTGGCGGGTCGACCTGCGGCCGTGCTCGGTCCTGTCAGATCCCGCACCTGGCGAAAATGGGATGACCTTGCGGACATCTTCACCACGCCGGTCGACAATGACTGGCCACGTGACCGCGACCTGCTCGACGACTCCCTCGCCGACCCGTGGCTGCGGCAGTGAGCCGCGACGTCCTTGACACCAGCGTCCTGATCGCCACCGACATCACCCCCGATCCCGGGCGAGCTGGCCATCGGCCTGGCAAGCCTTGCCGGCCTTGAGGACCTCATTACGATCGTCTCGATGGGAGCCGGCCGAGCGGCTGGTCGGGTTTGTGACTGTGGTTCACACATTCGTGGTTGCCTGTTCGCGTTACCGTGGCGGTTCGGGCCGTTCCGTAGGCGCCGGCAAGGGCGGGTGTACGCGTGACGCACAGGTTGCTGGTCGATGTCAGCGCTGCCGGCCAGGTGTCCCTATCGGTGTGGCGGGATGGCGAGCTACCGGACCAGGTGGGTGAGGCGTTCGCGCTGGCGTGGCCGCTGGACGACGACGCGCTGGAGGACCTGCGCTGGTACCTGGAGGACTACCTACCGGCGCCGTACGCGGTGTATGAGGAGCGGGGGTCGCGGGTCGAGGCGAGCCTGCCGGGGTGGGGCGAGGCGGTCTTCACGGCGGTGTTCGGCGCCGGGGCGGCGCGGGATGCGTATGTCCGGGCGCGGGCTCAGGATGGGGCGCTGGAGCTGGTGTTCCGTTCGGCGTCGCCGCGGTGGCTGGGGATGCCGTGGGAGCTGCTGCGCGACCCGGGCCGGGCCTCGCCCGTGGCGCTGGACGGGGTGGCGGTCAGCCGCAGCCTGCCGGCGGCCGGGCTGGGTGAGGCGTTCCGGGTGGGTGGGGAGCGGCTGCGGGTGCTGATGGTGATCTCCCGTCCGGCCGGCCCCGACGACGTGGGCTACCGGATGGTGGCCCGGCCGTTGCTGCGGCGGCTGGAGGCGGTGCGCGGCGAGGTGGACCTGGTGGTGCTGCGGCCGCCGACGCTGGAGCGGCTGCGGGAGGTGCTGGCCTCGGCCCGGGCCGAAGGCCAGCCGTTCCAGGTGGTGCACTTCGACGGCCACGGCGTGCTGGCCGGTCGCCGCGCCGGGGGTGCCGGTGCGCCGTTGACGTTCGAGGACGCGTCGGCGCAGGGCGTGCTGGTCTTCGAGAAGGCGACCGGTGGGGACGACCCGGTGCCGGCGGAGACGGTCGCGCGGGTGCTGGCTGAAGCGAAGGTGCCGGTGGTGGTGCTCAACGCCTGCCAGTCCGGGGCGCTGGACAAGCAGCTTGAGGCGTCGGTGGCCACCCGGCTGCTGCAGGAGGGCGCGGCCTGCGTGGTGGCGATGGCCTACAGCGTGTACGCCGTAGCGGCGGCCGAGTTCATGGCGGCCTTCTACGAGCGGCTCTTCGCCGGGGACCGGGCCAGCGACGCGGTCGCGGCGGGGCGGCAGCGGCTGGCCGAGCGCTGCGAGCGGCCCAGCCCGAAGGGGCCGATGCCGCTGGCGGACTGGGTGGTGCCGGTCCAGTACGCCCGCCGCGAGGTGCACTTCCCGCAGCTGCTTACGGTGCGCCCGGCCGGGCCGTCGCTGGGGCAGCTGCTGGACCGGCTGCGTGAGGGGGAGGCCTCCCGTCCGGACGACCCGCTGGATCCGGTTGGGGAGTTCGTGGGCCGCGACGCGCTGTTTCACACGCTGGAGGTAGCCGCCCGGCTGCAACGGGTGGTGGTCCTGCACGGGCCGGGCGGCACCGGCAAGACCGAGCTGGCCAAGGCGTTCGGCCGGTGGTGGCGCGACACCGGCGGGGTGGACCGGCCGGAGTGGGTGGTCTGGCACTCGTTCGAGCCGGGCCTTTCCACCTTCGGGCTGGACGGGGTGGTCAACGCGGTCGGGCTGGAGGTGCTCGGGCCTGACTTCGTCCGCGGGACCAGCGCGGGACAGCGACGTGAGCTGGTGCTTGAGCTACTGGCCACGCACCGGCTGCTGCTGGTCTGGGACAACTTCGAGTCGGCCCGCTCGATGCCGGACCCGACCGGGGCCACCCCACCGCTGGATGAGGAGCAGCAGGCCGAGCTACGCGAGTTCCTGCACGAGGTCGCCGCCCACGGCAGCAGCACGGTCATCATCACCAGCCGCAGCCCGGAGACGTGGCTGGGCGAGCTGCGCCGGGTCGCGGTGCCGGGACTCACCCCTGAGGAGGCGGTCGAGTACGCCGACCAGGTGCTGGCCCCGTATCCGGCGGTGGCGTCGCGACGGGCCGGGCGGGCGTTCGGCGAGCTGATGGAGTGGCTCGACGGGAGCCCGCTGAGCATGCGGCTGGTGCTGCCGCACCTGGAGACCACCGGGCCGCAGGCGCTGCTGGCCGCCCTGCGCGGCCTTGCCCCGGCGCTGCCGGACGACGGGCTGGGCGGGCGCACCGGGTCGCTACAGGCCAGCATCACCTACTCGTTCAACCACCTCAGTGCCAACGCCCGGCGGCTGGTGCCGGCGCTCTGCCTCTTCCACGGCGTCGCCGACGCCGACGTGCTCGGTGCGTTCTCCCGATCTCCCGACGTGCCGTCGCGCTTCCGCGGCCGTGACGCCGAGGCGTGGACGGCGGTCCTTGACGAGGCGGCTGGGGTGGGCCTGCTCACCCCGCTCGGTCTTGGTATGTACCGGATCCACCCGGCGTTGCCCGGCTACCTGGCCGACCGGTGGAGAGCGGAGGACGGCGACGCCTTCCAGGAGCGGCGAGCCGCAGCCGAACGGGGACTGCTGGACGCCTGCGCCGCGCTCGCCGGGTGGGCTGACCAGCAGATCAGAACAGGAGACGCGGCACTAGCGTTCACCGTCATCCACCACCAGCGACGCACCCTCGGCGCCATGCTGGGCTACGCCCTGGACCACCGCCACTGGCAGCAGGCCCAGGTGCTTGTCGAACCACTCAGCTCCTACTGGGACAGTCGGGGGCTGTTCGAGGAGGCTCGCGGCTGGGCCGACCGAGCCCGACTCGTCCTGGAAGATCCCAACGGTGATCCACCTCCGCTCGACACCCCTGGCGGCGCACTATGGATGTTCCTCGTTGGAGCGGAAGCAGGCAGAGCGGTCAACGCCCACCTGCTGGACAAGGCCGAGCAGATCTGCCTCCGCATCCAGGACATGCTCATCGTCCAACCCGACTCCACCGGGCAGCGGCACTCGCTCGGAGCCATCTATCACCAGCTGGGTAGGGTCGCGCAGAGGCGTGGGCGGTTGGGGGAGGCGGAGGAGTGGTTTCGGCGGTCGTTGGCTATCAAGGAGGAGCTGGGCGACCGGCCGGGTATGGCGATTAGCTATCACCAGCTGGGGATGGTCGCGCAGAGGCGTGGGCGGTTGGGGGAGGCGGAGGAGTGGTTTCGGCGGTCGTTGGCTATCGAGGAGGAGCTGGGTAACCGGCCGGGTTCGGCGATTAGCTATCACCAGCTGGGTGTAGTCAGGCTGCTGCGTGGGCGGTTGGGGGAGGCGGAGGAGTGGTTTCGGCGGTCGTTGGCTATCAGGGAGGAGCTGGGTGACCGGCCGCGTATGGCCTTGTCGTACGCGCAGCTGGGGTTGCTGACCGAGCGGCGTGGCCACCCAGCCCAGGCGCTGGAGTGGATGGTCCGGTGCGTAGCCCTCTTCGACGAGTTCCCGCACCAGGCCACCGGCCCCGGCCCGGAACATCTCGCCCGTCTCACCGCCGCCCTGGGCATGAGGGTGCTTGAGGACATGTGGCTGGCCGTCACGGGTGCCAACCTTCCCGAGACGGTTCGCAGCACGGTCGACAAGATGATCAGAGGAATTGAGGAGCAGGGCGAGTGACCGACCCGGTCGACCATGTTGCGCGGGCTGTGGCCCGCCAGCTCACCGCCGACTACGGCCCTGTGTTGCCCGCCCAGGTCGAGGCGGCCCTGCACATGCGCGGGTTGAGCGGCCCACCGACCCGTTACGGCGACCCGGTGTCGGTCGCTTCGCTGGTCGTCAGCGTTGCCGCCCTCGCTTGGACTGTCTACATTGACCTGAGGAAGCGCACACCCACGCCGTCCCAAGAGGTGCTGGCCCGGACGGTGCGCGTACGGGTCGAGGATGCCGGGGAGCTTTCCCACGCCGAACGGGACCGGATCATCGACATTGTGGTGGAGGAGACGGCCCGCGTTGGCGAGCAGCCCGGCCCGTACGGCGCATGAGACCGGTCGCTGGGGAGCGGCTGCGGGCGTGGGTCCGGGAGGACTTCGGCGTCGAGTTCGGTGCGCTCGATGAGGTGGGGCACGGTGCCGACGAGGCGGCCCAGCTGT
>DASRIS010000076.1:0-14227 GCA_035649895.1 Micromonosporaceae bacterium
GCCGATCGGCGGGAACAGCGAATCGAGCTTGGCGAGCGTGTCCTCGCTCAGCTCCACCTCGAGCGCCCGGAGAGAGGCGTCGAGCTGCCCGACCGTACGCGGGCCGATGATCGGCGCGGTCACGCCCGGGCGGGAGAGCAACCAGGCGAGCGCGACATCGGCGGGGTCGTGGCCGAGATCCGCGCACAGTTTCTCGTACGCTTCGATCGTGGTCCGGTGCTCGGCCAGTCCCTCAGCCGAGCGGCCCTCCTTCGCCCTCGCGGCGTCGCCCTCGGACAGCTTGCGGATCGCGCCGCTGAGCAGCCCGCCGTGCAGCGGCGACCACGGGATGATGCCCAGCCCGTAGTGCTGCGCGGCCGGAATGACCTCCAGCTCGACGTGCCGCACCATGAGGTTGTAGATGCACTGCTCGGAGACCAGGCCGAGGAAGTTGCGCCGGGCGGCCGACTCCTGCGCCCCGGCCAGGTGCCAGCCGGCGAAGTTGGACGAACCGACGTAGAGCACCTTGCCCTGCGCCACGAGCTGCTCCATCGCCTGCCAGATCTCGTCGAACGGCGTGGCCCGCGAGATGTGGTGCATCTGGTAGAGGTCGATCCAGTCGGTCTGCAGCCGCTTGAGTGACGCGTCGCAGGCGCGGACGATGTTCCGGGCCGAGAGCCCCTGGTCGTTCGGCCAGTTGCTCATCTTGCCGTAGACCTTGGTGGCCAGCACGACCTTGTCCCGGCGGCCACCGCCCTGCGCGAACCAGCGCCCGATGATCTGTTCGGTGACGCCCTCGCCCAGCTTCCAGCCGTAGACGTTGGCGGTGTCGAAGAAGTTGATGCCATGGTCGAGCGCCCGGTCCATGACCGCGTAGCTGTCCGGCTCGTCGGTCTGCGGTCCGAAGTTCATCGTGCCCAGGCAGAGGCGGCTCACGGACAGGCCGGTACGGCCGAGGTTGGTGTACTCCATGCGCCTACCCTAATTCGCTCGCCGGACCGGCCGTGATCATGAAAACTGGTCCCGATGGCGGGTACGGTCACGCTTCGCGACGTCTCGGTGGGGTTCGGCGCCCGGCCGGTCCTCGCCGGGGTCAGCCTCGTCGTGGCGAGCGGGGACCGGGTCGGGGTGGTGGCACCGAACGGAGTGGGCAAGTCCACCCTGCTGCGGGTGGTCGCGGGGGAGCTGGCGCCAGAGACGGGGGTGGTGGTCCGCGCGCCCGCAGGGACCACCGTTGTGCGCCTGGCCCAGGAGCCCGAGGTACGGCCGTCCGAGTCGCTCCTGGGCCACCTGCGCCGCCGTACCGGTGTGGCGGCGGCGCAGCGGGCGATGGATGCGGCGGCTGCCGCGCTCGCGGCCGGCGGCGACAGGAGCGCCGGCGATGCCTACGCCGATGCGCTGGAGAGCTGGCTGGCGCTCGGCGGGGCCGACTTCGACGAGCGGGCAGGCGCGGTGACGGCCGCGCTCGGGCTGCCCGCCGAGCTGTTCGCACGCGGTGGTGGCGCACGCGGGACGGCGCAGCTTTCCGGCGGGCAGCGGGCCCGGCTCGCGCTCGCCGCCGTACTGCTCGCCCGGCCGGACATCCTGCTGCTCGACGAGCCGACCAACGACCTCGACGAGGACGGCCTCGGCCGGCTGGAGCGGCATGTGCGGGCCACCCCGGCCGGCGTGGTGGTGGTCTCCCACGACCGCGCCTTCCTGGACCAGGTCGTGGACCGGGTGGTGGAGCTCGACGAGTTCACCCGGCAGGCGAACGAGTTCCGCGGCGGCTGGTCGGCGTACCTCGCCGAGCGGGAGGCCGCCCGGCAGCGCGCGGTACGGGCGCGGGAGGAGTACGAGTCCCGCCGGGCCGACCTGGTTGACGCGGCCCGGCGCCAGCGCGAGTGGGCGCGGGCCGGGGCGCAGCGCGCGGCGAACCCCCGATACCAGCCGGACGGCGACAAGAACATCCGGCACTACCGCATCGCCAGCGCACAGGCGACCGGCGCCGGGGCGGCGCGCGCCGATCGGGCGGTCGAGCGGCTGGACCGGGAGGCGCCTGATGCGGTACGGGAGCCGTGGCGCCTGCGGCTGACCATCGCCGAAGCGGCGCGCCCTGGCGATATCGTCGTCCAGCTGCGCGGGGCGGTGATGGCCCGCGGTGACGTCACGCTCGGCCCGCTGGACCTCACGCTCGGCTGGGGCGAGCGGGTCCGCATCGCCGGGCGCAACGGCTCCGGCAAGACCACGCTGGTCGAGGCGCTGCTCGGCCGGCTGCCGCTGCGGGCCGGCACGCGCTACGCCGGCCCGTCCGTGGTCTTCGGCGAGCTGGACCAGAGCCGCAGGATGTTCGATACGGACGAGCCGGTGCTCGACGTGGTCCGCGGCGCCACCGGGCCCGACCGGGCCACCGGGCCTGACCCGACCGCGGGGCTGGGTCCAACCGCTGGGCGCCGCCCTGCTGCTGGGCTCGACCCTGCTGCTGGGCTCGACCCGGCTGCGGCGAGGACGTTGCTGGCGAAGTTCCGGCTGGCCGGGGAGACCGCCCTACGGCCGGCCAGGTCACTGTCGCCCGGCGAGCGGACCCGGGCGGGGCTCGCCGTCCTGCAGGCGCGGGGGGTCAACTGCCTGGTGCTCGACGAGCCGACGAACCACCTCGACATCGAGGCGATCGAACAGCTGGAGTCCGCCCTGGAGGGGTTCACCGGCACGCTGCTCCTGGTCACCCACGACCGGCGGCTCGCCGAGTCGGTCCGGGTGGACCGCACGCTGACCTTGCCCTGACCGGCCGTCGCCCGGCCGCAGGCCGTACGTCAGGAGCTCTCGCGGGCGGCCGGACCGCTGCCGAACAGCACGTCGTCCCAGCTGGGCAGGCGCTTGCGCGGCTTGTCCGCGGCCGGGGCCCCGCTCTCGGCGGCGCCGGACGCGCTGGCGGCTGCCGCACCGCCTGCGGAACCGCCTCCGGCGGAGCCACCGTTGCTTGTCCGGCGCGGGCGCAGCACCGCCAGCGAAGGCACGGCCGGGACCTCCTTCGGGCCGTCGTGGTCGTCATCGAACGCCGAGCCTGGGCTACCCAGCCGCGCGGCGACGCCGCCGACCCCTGGCCGCTGCCGCGGGGTCTCTGCCGGGGCGCCGTCGGGCCCCCGTCCGGACCCGCCGCTGAGTGGGCGGTCCAGCGAGGCGAGCAGCGCGTCCCGGCCCGCGCGGATCGGGTCCCGGGTGGGGCGCGGCTCACGCCGGGGCGCGTCCATGGACGGCGTCGGCAGGCCGTGGCCGCCGCGGGTGGGCTCGCCGCGGCTGGACCGTGACGGCGGGTCCTGGGCCAGGATCTGGGTCGGGCGCTCCGCACACAGGTAGTGCGCCATGTCGTCCTGCGGCGTCACCAGCTGCCGGGTCTTGTCCAGCTCCCAGATCGCCTGGGCGGTGGCCTTGCCCGACGGCCAGGTGGCGACGATGCGCCAGGTGCCGTCGTCCCGGCGCGAGGCGTCCCAGGAGATCTTCTCGGTGTCGATGCCGTGCTGGGCCAGCCGGGCATCCACCACCTGCGCCAGCGAGGCACCCTTCTCAGAGTTCTTCAGCCGGGTACGCCGGGCGTGCTGGGCGAGCATCGCCCGCTCCTGAAGGACCGGCCCGGCGTAGCGCAGCACCCGGTCCACCGGCACGCCGGCGATGCGGGCCACGTCGTCGGCCGACTCCCCGGCGCGGATCCTGGCCTGGATGTCGCGGGGGGACAGCGCCGGGTGCAGCTCGTCCGAGCTGGCCACAGCGTGTGCGGTAGGACCGCCGGAGCCGTCGGGGCTCAGCACCGTGCTCACCCGGTCGTCGATGGGCAGGGCGAGCAGGCGCCCGACCTCGTCGGCCAGCACCATCGCATGGCCGTCTTCGGAGAGGGCGACGAACCGAACCGGTCGCATGCCTGCCTCCGTCCCGTGCAGCTGCCCGCGTCACACGGGCACAGGCACCCCACCGCAAGTGCCTTCGAGCCACCGTAGCCGCTGCCGCACCGGTGTGGGGGGAGGCCACGCCGGCAGAGGTGGTGTCAGAGCCGCTCCACCACGTAGTCGATGCAGGTCACGAGGGCCTCGACATCGGCCGGCTCCACCGCCGGGAACAGCCCGAGCCGCAGCTGGTTACGCCCGAGCTTGCGGTAGGGCTCGGTGTCGACGATGCCGTTGGCGCGCAGCACCGCGCTGACCGCCGCCGCGTCCACCGGGCCGGCGAGGTCGATGGTGGCCACCACGTTGGAGCGCAGTGCCGGGTCTGCCACGAAGGGGGCGGCGACCGGGGAGCGCTCGGCCCAGCCGTACACGATGGCGGCGTTCTCGGCGGTGCGCTTGGTCGCCCAGGCCAGCCCGCCCTGGTCCAGCAGCCACTCCACCTGCTGCACGGCGAGGAAGATTGTGGTCAGCGCCGGGGTGTTGTACGTCTGCTCGAGCCGGGCGTTCTCGATGGCCGTGACCAGGTCCAGGAAGGCCGGGATATAGCGGTGCGAGGCGCGGACCGCGTACGCCCGCTCGACCGCGGCCGGCGACAGCAGCGCGACCCACAGCCCGCCGTCAGCGGCGAGGCCCTTCTGCGGGGCGAAGTAGTAGCAGTCCGACTCGCGCAGGTCGACGTCGAGCCCGCCGGCCGCGGAGGTGGCGTCGTGCAGCATCAGGGCGTCCGGGTCGGCCCCGGCCACCCGCCGCACCGGGGCCGCCACCCCGGTGGAGGTCTCGTTGTGCGGCGTCGCGTACACGTCGGCGCCCGGCACGGCGGTCAGCGCGGCCGCGGCCCCGGCCGGCGCGGTGACCACGGTCGGCTCGGCCAGGAACGGCGCGGCCCGCACCGACGCCACGAGCTTCGCGCCGAACTCGCCGAACGACGCGAGGCACGCCCGGTCGCGGACCAGGCCGAACGCGGCGACCTCCCAGAACGCGGTGGTGCCGCCGTTGCCGAGCACGACCTCGTACCCGTCCGGCGCGTCGAAGAGCCGGGCCAGCCCGCGCCGCAGCCGGGCCACCTGGTCGCGGACCGTGCCCTGGCGGTGCGAGGTGCCCAGGTACGACGGCGCGACCGCGCACAGCGCGGCGACCGCCTCCGGCCGTACCTTGCTGGGGCCACAGCCGAAGCGGCCGTCCGCCGGCTTGATCCGGGCCGGGAGCCGGATCTCGTCAGGAACCCGGGCCGGTGTCACGGCAGCCTCGGGTGCGGGATGTCGTGCCAGCCGTCGACGTCCTCGGGCTTGCGCGCGCCCGGGCCGACGTACCGGGCGGACGGGCGCACCAGCCGGCGCAGCTGCTTCTGCTCCATGATGTGCGCGCTCCAGCCGGCCACCCGGGCGCAGGTGAACATGGAGGTGAACATGTGCGCCGGCACCTCGGCGAAGTCGAGCACCACGGCGGACCAGAACTCCACGTTGGTGGCGAGCACCCGGTCCGGCTTGCGGGCGTGCAGCTCGGCCAGGGCCGCCTTCTCCAGCGCCTCCGCCACCTCGAACCGCGGGGCGCCCAGCTCCTTCGCGGTGCGCCGCAGCACCCGGGCCCGCGGGTCCTCGGCCCGGTAGACCCGGTGCCCGAAGCCCATCAGCCGCTCGCCGCGGTCGAGCACGCCCTTCACGTACGCCTCAGCGTCACCGCTCTTCTCCACCCCCTCGATCATGTGCAGCACCCGGGACGGGGCTCCGCCGTGCAGCGGGCCGGACAGCGCCCCGATGCCGGAGGAGATGCAGGCGGCGGCGTCCGCCCCGGTGGAGGCGACCACGCGGACGGTGAACGTGGACGCGTTCAGGCCGTGCTCCGCGGCGGAGATGAAGTACGAGTCGACCGCCTTGACGTGCCGGGGGTCCGGCTCGCCGCGCCAGCGCTTCATGAACCGCTCGACGATCGTGTGCGCCTTGTCGATCTCCTTCTGGGGCACCGCGGGCAGGCCCAGCCCGCGGGCCGACTGGGCCACGAAGGACAGCGCGGTGACCGAGACCCGGGCCAGGTCCTCGCGTGCCTGCTCGTCCGGGATGTCCAGCAGCTGGCCCAGCCCCCAGTACGGCGCCAGCATGGCCACCGCGGACTGCACGTCCACCCGGATGTCACCGGAGTGCACCGGCACCGGGAACGGCTCGGCCGGCGGCAGCCCGGGCCCGAACTTGCCGTCCACCAGCAGCGCCCAGACGTTGCCGAAGGAGATCCGGCCGATCAGGTCCTCGATGTCCACACCCCGGTAGCGCAGCGCGCCGCCTTGGCGGTCAGGTTCGGCTATCGAGGTCTCGAAGGCGACCACGCCCTCCAGGCCCGGGCGGTACTCGGACATCTGGTCTCCTGGCTCTGCTACGTCATCGATGACGCTCGTCGGCGCGTGCGAGTCGTCGCCCATCTTGCCTGGTGGGTAACTAGCTCGGCGACCCGGTGTAGCCACGATGTGTTACGCCTGACATCTTCACGCATGCGGTACGGCGCACGGAGCCGAGGAAGGATGTTCTGGTGACACCCCGCAGCCCAGAGCCCCGCACGCTCCGCCTGGAATACGGCCACCAGGCACTTTACGAGGTTGACCTGGCGGCGGACTGGGTGGCCCAGTTCCGCCGGTGGCTGGCCGACGCGGTCGACGCCGGCCTGCCGGAGCCCAACGCGATGGTGCTGGCAACGGCCGACACGGCCGGCCGCCCGTCGGCCCGTACCGTCCTGATGAAGGGGTACGACGCACGCGGGCTGGTGTTCTACACCAACGCCGGCTCGCGTAAGGGCACCGACCTGGCCGGCAACCCGTACGCCAGCCTGGTCTTCCCGTGGTTCCCCATGCACCGGCAGGTGGTGGTCTGCGGCCGGGTACGGCCGGTGCCCCGCGCGGAGACCGAGGCCTACTTCGCCACCCGCCCGCGCGGTGCCCAGCTGGGCGCCTGGGCGAGCGCCCAGTCGCAGGTCATACCCGACCGGTCGGTGGTCGAGGACGCGTGGGCGCGGGCCGACCGGCGGTTCCCCGGCCCGGTGCCGGCGCCGTCCGGGTGGGGCGGGTTCCGGGTGGTGCCGGACAGCGTCGAGTTCTGGCAGGGCCGGGCCAGCCGGCTGCACGACCGGCTGCGGTTCCGCCGGACCGGGCCGGCTGCTGCGGCGGGTCCGGCGGCGGGTCCGGCGGCGGCAGGTGCGGCGGCGGGTGTGACCGCGGTAGAAGGCGGGTGGGTCGTCGAGCGGCTCGCCCCGTGACGGAGCCTGTGGCTGAGCGGGTATCGGAGCCCGTGGCTGAGCGGGTAACGGAGCCCGTGGCTGAGCGGGTAACGGGGCCTGTGGCTGAGCCGGTGGCGGGGCGCGTGGCTGAGCCGGTGGCGGAGGCTGCGGGCTGGCGCCGGCACATGATCGACGTACGGCCGTTGCGGCACGTGCCCTACCGGCGGCTCTTCCTCGGCAACGCGGTGTCCCACTTCGGCTACCAGTTCACCGCGGTCGCCGTGCCGGTGCAGATGTACGCGCTGACCAGGTCCTCGTTCTGGGTGGGCCTGCTGGGGCTCGCCGCACTCGTACCGTTGCTGCTCTTCGGCTTGTGGGGCGGCGCGGTCGCCGACGCGATGGACCGCCGCCTCCTGCTGCTGGTCTCCTCGCTGGTGACCTGGGTGGCGACCCTGGGCCTGCTCATCCAGGCGGTCCTCGGCGCAGGCCACCCGCAGCTGCTGCTGGCGCTGGTCGCGGCGCAGGCGACCGCGTTCGCGGTGAGCTCGCCGACCCGGCAGGCCATCGTGCCCCGGCTGGTGGAGCGGCGCGAGCTCGCGGCGGCGAACACGCTCAACTCCACTATGTACAGCGGCACGATGGCGGCCGGTCCGCTCGCCGCCGGGGTGCTGATCGCGCAGGCGGACATCGCGGCGGCGTACGCCGTGGACGCGGCGGCCTTCACGGTGGCGCTGTGGGCGACGCTGCGGCTGCCCCCGCTGCCACCGGCGAACGGGCCGAGCCGGGCCGGCTGGCGGGACGTGCGGGACGGCCTGCGCTACATCGCCGCCGCGCCGGTGCTCCTGCTCTCCTTCGTCATCGACATCGCGGCGATGGTGCTGGCCATGCCCCGTGCCCTGTTTCCCCAGGTCGCGGCCGAGCGGTTCGGCGGGGAGGACGCGATCGGCTGGCTCTACAGCGCGATCGCGCTCGGGGCGTTGCTGGCCGGGGTGACCTCCGGCTGGATCGGCCGGGTCCGCCGGCAGGGCCTCGCACTGGTGGCGTCCGTGGTCGGCTGGGGCCTGGCGGTGGCGGCGGCCGGCGTCGCCCCGGCGCTGTGGCTCGCCGTGGCGCTGCTCGCGCTCGGCGGCGCGGCGGACCTGGTGAGCTCGGTCTACCGGCACACGATCCTGCAGAGCTACGCCCCGGACGCGCTGCAGGGGCGGCTGCAAGGGGTGTTCACCACGGTGGTCGCCGGTGGCCCGCGCCTGGGCGACCTGCGGGCCGGCACGATGGCGGCGACCACGGGCGTGACCGTCTCGTGGGCCGGCGGCGGCCTGGCCGCGGCGGTGGTGGCGGTCCTCCTCGGGCTGGCGTTCCCGGCCCTGGCCCGCTACGCCGGCGGGCGCGGCCCGACGGCCCGCTAGCCGCGTGGCCGACCGGCCACTGATAGCTGACCGCGCTGCATGTGGCGTGGGCGACGCGCTTGCTGCCCGCCCATGTCAAGCGTCGCGGTCGACATCGATGTGCTGAAGGCCCCCGCGCGTGAATCGACCGGGACCGTATCCGATGATCGGGACACGCAACATACAAGGCATGTCGCCTATGCGACGACGCCGAGGGTGCGCCTCGGTCGTCCGTTAGCCTGCGGCGTCGGAGGAGGGACCTGTGCCCGAGGTGGACTTCGTAGCGCTCTGTGACCATGTACGTGGCGGCGAGGGCGGGATCCTGCACGTCATCGCAGCGGGTATCGACCGGATCAGAGCTGCTCAGCTGCCTACGATCCAGAACGTCGGCCTTGCTCTACGTATCGCGCTCACGCTGGAGGAGTGCGATACGCAGCATCGGATCCAGGTGCACCTCACAGACCCCGAGGGGCAACGTCTGTTCGAGATCGCCGGAACCTTCGGCGTGACCGACGTCAGCAACGTGCCAAGCGGATGGCCAGCATTCACTGCTGCGGCGCTGAACTTCGGTATGCCAATCCAGCAGCACGGAGTACACAAGTTAGACCTGATCATCGATGATGATCTAAAGAAGACCATACGCGTTCTCGTCGAGCCGCTACCCGATCGGGGGTAGCTATGGCTCTGTACCTGACGCATCATGCACGAGACAGGCTGAGGGAGCGTGGGATCACGGAAGAGGACGTAAAGCAGGCTCTACGCAGCGAAATAAGGCGTAGTCCTGGTAAACCGGGCACACTATGGATTTACGGACACACCAGCTCGGGCCGGACGCTCAAGGTGTGTGTGAGTTCCGTGGACCTCCAGAGGGTAGTCACGGCCTGCTGGCCGGGCCCCTGAGCAAGGGCGAGTGGAAAGCGGGTTCACATGTTGAGCACGTCCTTTGACAGCGAAGCAGACGCTCTCTACATCACGCTGCGGCGTGGTGCCTCGATCGCCCGGACAGACGAGCTCGACGACGGGACGCTGGTCGACGTGGATGCCCTCGGTTCAGCAGTTGGCATCGAGGTAATCCATCCAGCACGCGCATGGCCTGTTGAGGAGTTCCTGGAGCGCTACCGGATCATGGGCAAGAACCGCGAACTCCTGCTACAGATGTTCTCGTCGGCCGGTGGCCTCACGCCGTTCTCGGGATCTGGCACTGCAGTCACGGCGACGAGCACGACGCCCATCGCGATCAGCTGCTGATCGACCTGCCCGGCAGCCGCGGTAGTAGCCGCCAGGTAGTGGATCGCGCATGGCGGCCCGGTAGCGGTGCGGGACGACTCGATATTGTCGCCGGATGGACACCATGCCCCAGACCAACCGCTCCCCGTCGGGCGTCCAGTGGCGCATCCGGGCCGCGGACCAGGAGGCGGTCGTGGTCGAGGTGGGTGGTGGGCTGCGGGAGTACCGGGTGGCCGGGGAGTCCATCGTGGACGGGTACGGCGCCGACGAGCTCTGCCCGGCCAGCGCCGGGCAGGTGCTGGCTCCGTGGCCGAACCGGGTCCGCGACGGCCGGTACACGTTCGCCGGGGCGACATACCAGCTCGCGCTCACCGAGCCCGCCCGGCACAACGCCGCCCACGGCCTGGTCTCCTGGGTCCGGTGGACCTGTGTGGAGTCGACCGGGTCGTCGGCCACGGTGGAGTGCGACCTGCCGGCCCAGCCCGGCTACCCCTGGCCGCTGCTGCTGCGCACCGTCTGGACCGTCGGCGAGCACGGGCTGGTCGCCGCCCACTCGGTCACCAACCTCAGCGCCGACCCGGCGCCGTTCGGGCTCGGCGCGCACCCGTACCTGCGGCTGGCCGGGGCCGGCGTGGACGATCTCGTGCTGCACCTGCCGGCGCGCAGCCGGCTGCTCTCCGACTCCCGCCTGCTGCCGATCGGCGCGGCCAAGGTGGCGGGCACCGAGTACGACTTCACCCAGCCGCGCCGGCTCGGGGCGACCGTGCTCGACGACGCGTTCGGGGAGGTGGAGCGGGGTCCCGACGGGCACTGCGCGGTCCGGCTGGGCACCGCGGACGGCGGCCGGGCGGTCGAGGTCTGGGCCGACTCGGCGTTCCGCTGGTGGCAGGTCTTCACCGCGGACACGCTGCCCGGCGCGCGCCGCCGGCGGTCGGTCGCGATCGAGCCGATGACCTGCCCGCCGGACGCGCTGCGGTCCGGTCGCGATGTGGTGGTGCTCGCCCCCGGCGACACCTGGCACGGCAGCTGGGGCATCCGACCGACCCGGAAGGTGGGGCACGGCGATGGAGTTTCGTGACGTCGTACGCAGGCGCCGGATGGTGCGCAACTACGACCCGGACCGGCCGGTGCCGGCCGAGGTGGTCGACCGGCTGCTGGACCACGCGACCCGGGCCCCGTCGGCCGGGTTCTCCCAGGGCTGGGGCTTCCTCGTACTCGAGACACCGGCCGACCGGGAGGCGTTCTGGCGCGCGACGACGACGCCGGACGCGACCGCCCCGGAGGCTGGCGAGGACGGCTGGCTGCGCGGGATGCGGCGGGCCCCGCTGATCGTGGTGGTGCACTCCAACCGGGACGAGTACCTGGACCGCTACGCCCAGCCGGACAAGGGCTGGACCGACCGCGACGAGGCGCGCTGGCCGGTGCCGTACTGGCACGTCGACGCCGGGTTCGCCGCGCTGCTGATGCTGCTCACCGTGGTTGACGAGGGGCTCGGCGCGTGCTTCTTCGGCATCCCGCCCGAGCACACCGGCTCCTACCGGGCCGCGTTCGGGGTGCCGGCCGAGCTCACCCCGATCGGCGCGCTGACCGTGGGCTACCCAGCGCCGGACCGGCGCTCGCCGTCCCTGCGCCGGGGCCGCCGGCCGGTCGCCGCGGTCGCGCACCGCGGCCAGTGGGGTGGCCCGCCGCCGGACCAGCCGCCCGCTGGCTGACCGCCCGCTGGCTGATCATCGCTGGCTGACCGTCGCTGGTTCGCTGCCGGAAAGCCGACATACCTGGAACAAAGCCCGGGTGTCGTACTCGATCGCTAGTCTGACAGGCGGCGTGCTCGCAGCGGAGTGGAGAGGGGACGCTCGCCGTGATCTTCAAAGCGGTCCGGGACGGGCGTCCCTACCCGGAGCACGGCCTGACCATGAAGCAGTGGTCGGAGATCCCGCCGCGGCCGGTCCGGCTGGACCAGCTGATCACGACAAAGCGGGAGCTGGCGCTGGACCTGCTCCTCGCCGAGGACTCCACCTTCTACGGCGACCTCTTCCCGCACGTCGTCCAGTGGAACGGCGGCCTCTACCTCGAGGACGGCCTGCACCGGGCGCTGCGCGCGGCGCTGCAACAGCGCACCCAGATACACGCCCGGGTTCTCGCGCTGCCTACAGTTGCGGCGTGACCACCACACTGGACCTCCTCGGCACCGACGGGCTGCTCTCCGACGAGGAGCGGGCCATCCGCGCCGTGGTGCGCCAGGTCGTGGACGAGAAGGTCCGCCCGCACATCGCCGACTGGTACGAACAGGGCGAGGTCCCGGTCCGCGAGCTGGCGGCCGGCTTCGGCAAGCTCGGCCTGCTCGGCATGCACCTGACCGGGTACGGCTGCGCCGGCGCCTCCGCGGTCGCCTACGGCCTGGCCTGCCTGGAGCTGGAGGCGGCCGACTCCGGGGTGCGCTCGCTCGTGTCCGTGCAGGGCTCGCTCGCCATGTACGCGATCTGGCGCTTCGGCTCGGCCGAGCAGAAGGAGCAGTGGCTGCCGCGGATGGCCAGCGGCGAGGTGATCGGCTGCTTCGGGCTCACCGAGCCGGACCACGGCTCCGACCCGGCCGCCATGCGCACCCGAGCGGTGCGCGACGGGGACGGCTGGCTGCTGCGGGGCGGCAAGATGTGGATCACGAACGCGCCAGTCGCCGACGTCGCCGTGGTCTGGGCCGGCACGGACGACGGCATACGCGGGTTCGCCGTACCCATGGAGACCCCTGGGGTGACCGCCAACGAGATCCGGCGGAAGCTCTCGCTGCGGGCCTCCTCGACCGGGGAGCTGGTGCTCGACGACGTACGCCTGCCCGACTCGGCCCGGCTGCCGGAGGCGATCGGGCTCAAGGCGCCACTGTCCTGCCTGACCGAGGCGCGGTACGGCATCGTCTGGGGCTCTCTCGGCGCGGCCCGCGACTGCCTGCAGACCGCGCTGTCCTACGCCGGGTCGCGGGAGCAGTTCGGCCGGCCGATCGCCGGCTTCCAGCTGACCCAGGCCAAGCTCGCCGACGCAGTGGTGGAGCTGCAGAAGGGCTACCTGCTCGCGTTGCACCTGGGCCGGCTCGCCGACCGCGGCGAGCTGCGGCCGGCGCAGGTCAGCGTCGGCAAGCTCAACAACGTACGGGAGGCGCTGGCCATCGCGCGCACCTGCCGCACCATCCTCGGGGCCAACGGGATCAGTGGTGAGTACCCGGTGCTGCGGCACGCCAACAACCTGGAGAGCGTGCTGACGTACGAGGGCACCTCCGAGATCCACCAGCTGGTGATCGGCCAGAAGCTGACAGGTATATCCGCTTTCTCCTGATCAGGGCCTGTCGTACAGGTGTGGGGATCACTGTCGCTGGGTAGCCGTACCGTGGGGGAAGCACGTCCCTTCTCACAAACGGTGAGGACACGATGACCCGGCCCGACGCGAACGAGCCCAAGCACACATCCAAGGACCCCGCGCCCACCGCCGAGTACCCGGCGTACGCGCGAGGGTCGGCACCGCCCAAGGACAGCGGCGCCGACTGGCCTGGTGAGGCCGACGACATCGGCCAGCCGATGGACACCGGGCGCTTCCGCGACGCCACCCGGATGGAGCTGGCCGAGCCGCGGCGCGGTGGCGGCTGGCGCGGCCTGCTCTGGCTGGCCGCGGTCATCGCCCTGGTGGGCGCAGTGCTGTTCGGGGTGCGCTCAGTCGGCCTCTGGCCGGACTTCAACAACCCGTTCGCCGAGAAGCAGACCGACCGCAGCCAGCCGGTGCTGCTCAAGTCGATCCAGGACCTGAGCCGGTTCACCGCGGCCAGCGGCAACTTCGAGGTCGTCATCGACGTGCAGAACAACCGCAACCTGATCCCGGACTTCATCTACAACGAGCGCACGCTGTTCGTGGCGGCCGGCTCCGTCGACGCGTACGTCGACTTCGCCAGGGTCACCGAGGACGGGCTGAAGGTGGACCCGGAGGCGAAGACGGTCGAGGTGCGCCTGCCAGCCGCCCAGCTGGAGAAGCCGAACATCAACAACGAGCGCAGCTATGTCTTCGCCACCCAGCGGGGGCTGGTCAACCGCATCGGTGACGTGTTCGGCGGCGACCCGAACAAGCAGCGGCAGCTCTACATCGCCGCCGAGACGAAGATCGGCGAGGCGGCGAAGGGCAGCGGGCTGGTCGAGCGGGCCCAGGAGAACACCACGAAGATGCTCGACCAGATGCTGCGCGCCCTCGGCTACACGACCATCAAGATCACGTACGTGGCTCCGTAGCGTTCCCCTCCCCGCCAGTGGCGGCCGGGCCCACGTGGCTCGGCCGCCACTACGTGCTGCGAGACCGCCTGATGCTGCGGGAAACGCCTGGTGCGAGAGCGGGGCGGCGTGGTCAGTGCGTAGGGACGTACCGCTCCTCGCTCGGCATGATGATCCACAGCGCGAGGTAGACCAGGATCTGCGGGCCGGGCAGCACGCAGGACAGGATGAACAGCAGACGGACGAGCGTCGGCGGCATCCCGAAGCGGCGGCCGAGTCC
>DASRIS010000077.1:0-4379 GCA_035649895.1 Micromonosporaceae bacterium
ACAACCACTCCGCTGACCGCGCGGACGACTATCGGATACTGCTGCGCGGTCTGCAGCACCGACGGCGCGCCCGGAAGTCTCATGGCGCTTGATGTCACCCGCGCGGCGGCGTTCTGCGCCCGCTCCACCAGCCTTGGCACCAGGCCCGCTGCCTGCGCAGGCTCCGCCGCCGTCGTGATGGCGGCAACAGAGACCACGGCGCTGGTGCCGGCCACCAGCTCGGGCAGCGGGGCGGCCTCCACGGTCGGACGTTGGGCCTGCGCCGTGTGGGAACGGCTGCGGTCGAACCAGGCGAGCAGCTCGTCCCGCAGCGTTCGGGGGCCGCGGTCATGACGGATCAGGTCGGTCGACCAGACACCGATGGCGATGCCGGGGAGCAGGTAGCTGAGGCGTTCCAAGGGCCAGTGCCGCCGGTAGCGGCCCAGCTTGCTGGTGTTGGCCTTACGGTCGGGGCTGGCCGCGACGGTCCGCAAGCGGCCGAGCTGGGCAATGGCCTCGCGCAGGCGAAGCTGCGCGCCGGGCAGGCCGTCGTCGCCGTGCAGTTGATAAAGGTCAATGGCTTCGAGCTGGGCTTCGACCGCCTGTGGAAGCTGACCCGCGCGGGCGTACGCCAGGGCACAGTTGGCCAGGGCGTCGGCCAGGTGCAGGTCCCAGAACGCCGGAGTATCGGCGCTGCGGATCTGCCGGTGCAGGTCGACGCTCTCGACGGCGGTACGGACGGCGTCGGGATGGCCGGTGTTGGTGAGCTCGTAGGCCAGGTTGTTCAGGGCAAGGGCCAGGTCGTGCCGGGCAGGGGCGTCGGCATCGATATCGGCGGCGCGCCGGTAGTGCTCGACCGCCTCCCGGGCGCTGGCGATGGCCGGCTCGTACCTGCGGGCGGTGGCCAGCAGCAGGCTGTGGGTGACCAGTGCGGCGCCGAGGTCGCGCTCGTAGTGCCCGTCGTGGTCGTGGCGCGGCAGCGTCCGGCGGGCGGCGACTGCCTGCTCGGCTGCGGCGACACCGTCGAGAGGCCGCCCAAAGGTGCCGTACCGGGTGGCGAGGTTGAGCCAGGCGGTGGCGAGGTCGGCGCGGTAGGCAGTGGGGTCCTTCTCCGCCAGCTCCCGGAGGCTGTTGACGGCCTGCTGGGCCAGGGCGACCGCATCGCGGGTGGCGGCGGTGCGGCGGGCACGCCCGCGGGGTGGGGCCAGGCAGGCGGCGAGGCACAGCTGGGCGGCGACCAGGACCGTACGGTGTGCGAACGGTTGGCGCCGGTGCAGCCGGCTCAGGATGGCCACGGCTTCCCGAGCAACCGGGACGGCCTTGTCCGGTCGGCCACCGGCCAGGATCACCTCGGCGTGGTTGGTCAGCGCCACGGCCAGGTGGTGCTCGTTGGTCGTTGCGCCGGACAGCGTGCGCAACGCGGCGACGGCCCGTACCGCGATGCTGCCGGCCTGGTCGACCTGGTCGAGGTCGAGGTGGCGGAGGACCTGGTTGGTCAGCGCCGCATACAGCTGCGGCAGGTAGCGCGCAGGGTCCTGGTCGGCCAGGCGGGCGCGGATCTCCACGGCTTCGGCGGTGGCGTCGAGCGCCTGCTGGGGTTGGCGGTGCTCGGCCAGCCGGCTGCCGAGGTTGGTCAACGCCGATGCCAGCGCGGCCCGTACCGCTGGGGCGGGTTGCGGGTGGGTGTCGGGGTCGGCCATGGGGCGCAGCAGCGCGACCGCGCCGGTCGCGACGCGCAGTGCCGGCGCGAGGTCTCCCGCCAGGGCCAGGCGCCGGCTGTAGCTGGTGAGATCCTGTCCGTGCCGGGCTACGGCCTCCGGGTCGGCCAGGTCGGGCGGTGTCTCGCGGACCAGCCGCTGGGAGACCGCGACGGCGACGCTCCGCTGGGCGGTGGTCTCGGCGTGGGACAGATGCTCGTCGAGCTGGCGTACCAGCGCGATGGAGGTGGCCGCCGGGTCTGTGACCAGGTCTCTGGCCTGGTCGCTGAAGAGCAGGCCGTGGTCACCGGTGAGCACCGGGGGCAGGAACGTGCCCGGGTGGGCCTGAAGCAGCGCGGCCAGGGCCTTGCGTACGCGCGACAGCCCATTCTCGTAGTGCCGGTCAGCGCCGGGCGTGGACAGGGTCCGCAGCAGCACCGTGCCGGCGTGCAGGCCGGACGCCTGGTCGTCACCGCCGCAGGCCGCGAGCAGGTGGGCCGACCATTCGGGGTCGGAGTGGGCGCGCTCGGCAGCGAGCAGCAGGTGCGTGTCGGTGAGCCGGTCCGGTCGCGGGCACGCCCAGATGGTCTCGCCCGACTCGGGCCGGTACAGCTCTGCCAGGCTGGTGACCGCGTCCCACAGCACCGGCTCGGGCAGGTGCGCCAAGGCCGGCAGGGTCCGCAGCACCGTGACCCCGGTGGCCCGGTCGGGGACGGGGCGCAGGAACACCGTGGTGAGGACATCGCCCAGCTGGCGGGGGTCCACGCCGGCGGCGGCGAGGGACCTGCCCACCTGGCGGTACTCGTGCTGTTCGAGAAGGAGCCTGATCGGGTCCTTGCCGGCCGGTAACGGGACGGGAGGCTCCCCCGGGACGGCCGCGTCCTGCTTGAGGGCGTGCAACAGCGCGTTGGCGTACAGGTCCAGGGTGGTGGGGAAGGGGCCGGGTGTCAGGTCTGGCATCGGCGGCGCCTGCGCGGGGGCCAGCCCTTGGGCTGCGGCCTTGGCGGCGAAGGCGGCAACGGCGCCCCGCCACAGGGCGGCGGTGCTGTCACCGTCCACTCCGGACGGCATTGACTGTGGCAACGCCGGCAGCACCAGCTCCTGGGGGTCTGCCGTGGGGGCGTCGGCGACCAGCTCGGTCCACCACTGGCCCCGGTGGCGGGAGAGGAACAGCACCCGTACGGGCGTTGCCGTGCTGTCCGCCGCCGCTGCCGCGGAGAGCAGCTCTCCGGCCAGGTGGGGCACTGCATCGGCGTAGTCCACCACCAGTAGCAGCCCCGGCACGTCGGCCAGCTCGGCCGCGCCCCCGACCGCCGCGACGGCGCGCTCCCACCTCTCCCGGTGCGTCATCGCGCTCCCGGTGGCGGCGGTGCCGGCGTCGTGCCTCTGCCATCCCGCAGGCGGCGGCTCGACGAACCCGGCGAGCCATCCCTTCCGGCTCATGGCGGCGCAGGCCTGCCGGGCCAGCACGGTCTTGCCCTGCCCGCCCGGGCCGCACACCAGCCGCGCGACCGCACCCGCACCGCCCTCGCACCAGCGGACCAGGTCGTCAACCTCTCGCCGGTGCTGCACCGCAACCACACCCGCGCGTGGGTCAAGCCAGCTGCTGACCCGCGGTGAGCCCGCTGGTGTGGCAGCTGCGAACAGCATCCGCTCGGCGTCGTCGCGGCTTGCGGGCGCCGGAGAGCCGACCCGCTGCCGGAGGGTGGCGACCCCGAAGACCGGGTTGCCACCATGCACCACGACCTGGTCGTGGAAAGTGATCTCGACACCCATAGCCGGTCGCTCTGCCATGGTCAGCCGTTACGGATGCCGAACACGGGGTCGCCCCCGTGGATGGTGACCGGGCTGACGAACCGGTTATGGACCTGCTGACCGGGCCTCGATCTCCCGCTCGCAGGTGAGCCCGGTGTATCCGGTGCATCCGGCAAAGCCAGGTCCGGTTGTACGGCGGCCCCGGGCACCCAGACCCAGGCGTACTCGTCGACCTCCTTCTCCTTGACCGCCACGCGCCGGAAGTGGTCGCGCCTGAGTGCCCCGCGCCCGCTGTCGATGTGGTCCCGGAAGACCCCGTGGGACACGATCACCACGAGGTTCGCGTCCGGGCAGGCGGTCAGCGCCTGCGCGCGACCTGGGAGCTGACCAGCCGGCTCGCCCCGACCACGGCGCGCCCCACGTACCCGTTCGCCGCGTCGTCCGCGGGTCCTTCGTCGATGGCGAGCCGCAGCCGCAGCCGGTCGGAGCGGTCCCGGCCCAGGTTGTGGCGGTGCAGCGCCGCCTCCAGCTCCAGGCAGAACTCGCCGGCCACCCGCTGGTGCGGCTCGTCCGGTGGGACCAGCGAAAGCTCCTCGTCCCCCTTTGCCTGGCGCTTCCACCGCTGGCGGGCCAGGCCGGCGCGGGAACCGGCGACGTCCAGAATGTCGAGCAGGGTCCGCTGGATCTCCCGCTGCCGCACATCGTCGTGGGCACCATAGCCGGATACGTCTACCGACACGCACAGATAGCGATCAACGCGAGAGACGTCGCCCATACCATTCCTCCGACCTTCTCTGTGCCACCCGGCCCAATGGCGCTTCCTTAAGCATTTGATGGTGTATGATCTTCCGTGTGGCTGGTGTGACTCGTATCGTCAAGGCGGCGCGGGATCGGTTACCGGATCGGGTGGCGATCGGGGTGTTGACCAGGACGTTCCCGCCGGAGCTG
>DASRIS010000078.1:0-5862 GCA_035649895.1 Micromonosporaceae bacterium
CAGACATGGCGGTCAGCGCCAACACGTTCGGCAGCAGCTACGACACCGTGCTGTCGGCCTGGACCGGCAGCCAAGGCTCACTCAACCCGCTGGCCTGCAACGACGACGCCAACGGGACCGCCCAGTCCCAGATCGCCTTCCCAGTCACCGCGAACACCACGTACTACCTCATGGCCGGCCGCTGCTGCGGGGGCGGCGGTGACGGAGGCGGCGGCCTGCGGTTCGAGATGTCCGTGCTCACCCCGCCCGGCAACGACAGCTTCGCCAACGCCACGCCGGTCGGCGTGCTGCCCTTCGCCAGCACACAGAACCTCGCCGCGGCCACGGTGGAGGCGGGTGAGCCGGACCCGACGTGCTTCAGCACCACCCAGACCGTGTGGTACTCGTTCACCCCGACCACGACGCAGTCGCTGACAGCCTCGGTCAGCCAGTACGGAACCGGTGTCGCCGCCTACGCAGGCACCTCGCTGACGGGTCTGTCGCAGGTCGGGTGCGCCGTCTACTATCCGACCACGTTCCGCGCGCAGGCAGGCACGACCTACATGTTCCAGGTCGGCACGACCTATCCCGGAGCGCCCACCTCGACCACGTTCCGCCTGCGGGTGGCACCGGACCCGGTCGCGGACTTTTACTACTACCCAGGCGACCCCAGCACCTTTGACACCGTGTCGTTCAACGACTACTCATCCGACCCGGGCTACGCGGGGATCGCGACGAGGCTCTGGGACTTCGGAGACGGCACGACCGCGACCGAGGCGTACGTACCGCACGAGTTCGTGGCCGACGGCGACTACCCGGTGCGCCTGACTGTCACCACAGTGGACGGGCGGACCGCGTCGATCTCGCGGGTGGTGCGGGTCCGCACCCATGACATATCGGTCGTCCGGCTGGGCGTCCCGCAGTCGGCCCGTGCCGGGCACACCATCGCCATCAGCGTCTACGTGCAGAACACCCGCTATCCCGAGACCGTCAGGCTCACCCTGGACAGGAGCGTGCCGGGCGGCTTCGCCAATGTCGGGACGCTCACCCAGCTCGTGGCGGTCAAGACAGGTGGCCAGTCCACGCGGTTCCTGTTCAGCTACACCGTCACCAGCGATGATGCGGCCCTGGGCAAGTTAACGTTCCGGGCCACAGCAACTCTCGTCAACGCCCGCGACGCACTGCCCGCGGACAACCAGCTTCTCTCGGCACCCGTCGACATCAGCTGAGCCGGACGGTCGAGGGCGGTGGCCGATGCCGCCGTCCTCGACCGCCCGCGGCCGCGCGCCGGTCGTTGACCTGGGACCAGGGCGTGGAGATGGCCGGGCACGCTTGGGCCGCTTCGCTCGGGAGAGTGGCGGGGGTGTGAGGTTGGCGCAGGTCGTGCGCGCACGCCGCGGCACCGGACAGGTGCACGCAGCGGGGGCGTATGGCGTTGCTTCGGCAGTATATTGACATGTATTCCGATACTATCTGCCCACGAGACGACCAGAGAGGAGAGCGCGCATGCCGACCGCTGACATCGTTCGCGCGTGGACCGACGAGGACTTCCGCGCCGCGCTCGCACCCGAGGAACTGGCGGCAGTCCCCGACCACCCGGCGGGCTCCATCGACGCCGAGCTGGACCAGGTGCTCGGGGCCTTCGACCCGGCCAGCCGGGACGAGTGGCCCATCACGACCTTCAGTAGAAACCCCTGCTGCTCCTAGCAACACGTCGTGTCTGTGACATGGGTCGGGTAGCGCGGGGTGGACCATAACGCCGCGCCATCCGCCCAGGACGCGGATGCCGCCCTAGCAAGAGGGGCGAGCCTGGCCGACCGCCTCCGGTGCGGACCCACCGCCGGGCGGCCTGGCCCTGAGGATGAGCCACGGGCGGCACGCAGGCTGGGTCGATGGTCTGCGCAGCCGCCCTTCAACGAGCCACCGTGGTGGGAGCGGCGGCTGGCCGGTGCCGGCCTTACCGAAGCCACGCTGCAGGTACTGCTGGCCGAGCCGGCACCAGCACTCGCGGCACGGCTGGCCCCCAGGCCCGAGTGGCTGGCCGAGCTCGAGACCGCGTACTGGCCCGGCGAGGCCGAAGCCGACCGACCCGGCCCGGCGGCCGGGTCGTGCTCCGTCGACCCCGGCCCCGAGCCCGATGCGCCGTTCGCCGGCCTGGCCGAGCCGCTGCTGGCGCGTGCCCGCCAGCGCCTCGCCGCGCGGCTGGCCGCCCTGCCCCCCGTACCACTGCGGTTGGACCCGCCGGAGCTGCTGACCTGGCTCTACCCGCCGCTGCCGCGGCTGGTCGACCGGATGCTGCGACGCACGATGGTGCTGGAGCTCAACGTGGCCCGGGTGCTCGGCACGCTGCCCGCAGGGAGCTCCGCGGCGAGGTTCGACGCGTTCTGCGCCCGGCTGCACGAGCCGGCCGAACGCCGGCGCCTGGTCGAGACGTACCCGGTCCTGGGTCGGATGCTCGCCACCGTGGCGGAGAACTGGGTCCAGGCCAGCGCGCTGTTCGCCACCCGGCTCGCCAGCGACTGGCCGCTGCTCGCCGGCCAGCTCGGGCGCGGCGGTGCGCTCGGCCCGGTCACCGGCGTGGCGAGCGGGCTCGGCGACCCGCACCGGGGCGGCCAGACGGTGCTCGCCGTGGCCTTCGGCTGCGGGGCGGACATCTGCTACAAACCCCGCCCGGTCGCCGTGGACCGGCACGTCCAGTGCCTTCTCGACTGGCTGGCCGCACACGGGCTGAGCACCCCGGTACGGGTACCGCACTGCGTCGACCGGGGCGCCTACGGCTGGGTGGAGCTGGTCACCGCCCGGCCTTGCGCCAGCGAGGCGGAGCTGCGCCGCTTCTACCACCGGCAGGGGGTCCTGCTGGCAGTGCTCTACCTGCTGCGGGCCAGTGACCTGAGCGCCGACAACCTGGTGGCCTGCGGCGAGCACCCGATGCTGGTCGACCTGGAGGCGGTCTGCCAGCCGGAGCTGACGGCCGTCGTCGGCGACGCGCCAGCCGCCGAACAGGCGGCGATGGCCGCCGCGTCAGCGTCCGTGCTGCGGGTCGGCCTGTTGCCGGTGCGGTCCTGGCACACCGCCGCGGGCGACAGCGCCGACCTCAGCGGGCTGGGCGGCGCGCCGGGGCAGATGAGCCCGATCGCGCTGCCGGAGGTGGCCGGTGCCGGCACCGACCTGATGCACCTGCGGCTGCGGCGCCGGCCGCTCGCGCCGGCGGCGAACCGGCCGGTCGCCGCCGGCTCCCCGCTGCGGGTGCTGGACTACGCCGAGGACATCGTCGCCGGGTTCACCGAGACCTACGAGCTGTGCCTGCGGCACCGCGGGGCGCTGCTCGCCGGCGACGGCCCGCTCGCCGCCTTCCAGGGCGACCAGGTACGGGTCATCGTGCGCTCCACGGCCGAGTACGCCCTGCTGCGCGACACCGGCCACCACCCCGACGTGCTGCGCGACGGGCTGGACGCCGACCGCCACCTCGACCGCCTGTGGCGGGGCGTGTCCCGCCGCCCGGCGCTCGCCGCCTGTGTCGAGTCTGAGCGCGCCGACCTGTGGCAGCAGGACATCCCGGTGTTCACCGCCCGCACCGACGAGCCGGTGCTGCGCTCCAGCACCGGCGTGCCAGTGCCGGGGCTGGTCCGGCGCACCGGCATGGACAGCGTCCGGCAGGTGGTGGCCGGCCTCGGCCCAGCGGACCTCGCCCGGCAGTGCTGGCTGGTCCGGACGTCGCTGGCGACCCGCACGATGGACCTGCGCGAGATCGAGTACGCCAGCTACCCGCTCCCCGACTCGCGCCTGCCGGCCGGCCCGGACCGGCTGCTCGCCGGCGCCGACGCGGTCGGCCAGCACCTGGCCCGCATCGCGTACCAGGCACCGGACAGCGTGGAGTGGCTCGGGGTGGTCTCCAACCGGGGTGCGGACTGGTCCCTCGGCCCACTCGGTCCGGACCTCTACACCGGCCTGTCCGGGCTGGCGATGTTCTTCGGCTTCCTGGGTGCGCTCTCCGGCGACCCGGAGCACACCGCACTGGCCCGGGCCGCGCTCGCCACCGCCCGCTCGCAGGTGGACCGGCGCACCCTGCCCAGGATGGGCGGCGGTGCCGGGCTGGGCGGGATCATCTACGCCTGCACCCAGCTCGGTGTGGTGTGGGACGACGAGGAGCTGCTGGACTACGCCGCCTCGCTCGCCGTCCTCAATGGAGAGTGGACCGTCGACGACGAGCAGTTCGACTTCACCAGCGGCTCGGCCGGCTCGGTCGCCGCGCTCCGGGCGCTGTACGCGGTGCGCCCCACCGCACCAGTCCGGGGCGCGGTACGCGCCTGCGCCGACCGGTTGCTCGCCGGCCAGCAACCAGCCGGACACCCAGGCGGACAGCACCCGGATGGGCAACACCCCGGCGGGCAGCAGCCGGCCGGCCCGGTCGGGTGCGGAGCGGCCTGGCTGCCGCGCGCGATGCGCGAGGGCGGGATCGCCGACGTGCCGCTCGCTGGTCTCGCGCACGGTGCGGCGGGCGTGGCCTGGCCCCTGCTGGAAGCCGCCGAGCTCTGCGCCGACCAGCGCTACCGCGACGCGGCGAGCGCCGCCATCGCGTACGAGCGCAGCCTGTTCGTGCCCGCCGCGGGCACGTGGCGCGACCTACGGCGCGAGGCCGGCGGCGCGCCCTTCGAGCTGTCCGCGTGGTGCCACGGCGCCGCAGGCGTGGGCCTGGCCCGGGTACGCAGCCTGCCGCACCTGGCCGGCGACGGCGACGCGGTCCGGGCCGAGATCCGGGCCGCGGTCGACCACACGCTGCGTGCCGGCTTTGGCCTGAACCACTCGCTGTGCCACGGCGACATCGGCAACCTCGAGCTGCTGGTGCTCGCCGGCGAGGCGCTCGCCGAGCCGCGCTGGTGCGAGCAGGCGCAGGGCCTGATGGGCGCGGTCATGGACGCGGTCGACGAGCACGGCTGGATCTCCGGCGTGCCGCACGGCGTGCAGACGCCGGGGCTGCTGCACGGGCTGGCCGGCACTGGCTACGGCATGCTGCGCATGGCAGCGCCCGGCCTGGTGCCGCCGGTGCTCACGTTCGGCCCGCCGTCACCTCGGCGACCCTCATCTTGGTGTCCAGCAGCGGCCAGCCCCACCACAGGTGCGGCCGCTCCTCGATGACCCGCTCCAGCCACCGGAACAGGCGTACCGAGGTGGCCACGTCGGCGTGCCGGTCAGCCGGCGCGGCGACCGGGTCGTCGAGCTCGACCCGTACCCGCCTGGGCCCGTCGGGGGTGACCAGGACCGGCAGGATGTCGGCACGGGCGATGCGGGCGAACCGGGCCGCCATCGTGGGCAGCCAGACGGTCCGGCCGAGGAACGTCGTGGTCGCCGCCTGGACGTTACCCGTGGCGCCATAGTTCACCTCAGGGAACACGACCAGCACCCCGCCCCGCCACAGCGTGTCGGTCGCCGCCCGGGCGCAGCCGGGGCTGGGCACCAAGATGTAGCTGGTGCTCTCGATGAGCTTGGGTGCCATCGTGGAGAAGACCCGCGTCAGCACGTCCCCGGTCATCTCCCCGGTCAGGGACACCGACCGCTCGCCGAGCACCGCCAAGGCGAACGGCACGGCGTACAGGAACCCGATGTGGGGGGCGAAGACGACCACCGGCCGGCCGCCCTCCCGGGCCCGGCGCAGGTTGTCGACGCCCTGCCACTGCACCTCCAGCGGGCCGGCGGTGCCCCGTTCCAGCTGGACCAGCAGCGCGCTGAGGGCGGCGTTGGACCGGAAGAAAAACTCCGCGCACTCGCGCGCCACCTGGTCGCTGCGGTCACGCAGAGCGGGCGTCTGCGCGATGGGCGTAGCCACCATCTCCACCGTGCTCGCCAGCCGCCGCGCCAGGCTGTGCCGCATCTCCCACGCGTTCG
>DASRIS010000079.1:0-26191 GCA_035649895.1 Micromonosporaceae bacterium
TTGTGGTCTCGACAACCCATCAACCTACGAGAAGGGGCCCTTCTGTCTCCCAGCCGACACGGCCACTATTCGCGACTACGACACGTAACCAAGTTCGGACTGTGTGCAGTCGGGTCCTCACTGCGGAAGAGCCGCACCCAAAAGCTTCCCCGGGAGAAGCAGATGCTAGATGCTCTCCCCAATGTGGGAGCTGGGGAGTCCGCTGATGGTTTCACTACGGTAAAGGAGTTTCTTGGCCGCTACGGCTATCTTGACCCGGCGCTGAGCCTAAAAGCTGCCGGTATGGAGACAGCCGATCTCCTGGACGAGGACACCTCACTCGCGCTCGGGCGCTACCAGGCTTTCCACGGCCTACACCCTTCCGGCGTCTTCGACGAAGCGACCAAGGAGATGATGTCGAGATCGCGATGCGGGGTTCCCGACATCGACCCTGCTTCACCCATGTTCGCCACCACCTGCGCATGGAACCGTGACAGCCTAACCTATGCGTTCGGCGCCGGCACCGGTGACGTGTCTGGTGACGACGAGCGTGAGGCGGTCAGGAGGGCGTTTCGCACCTGGTCGGCCGCGACGCAGTTCGCGTTCCGGGAGGTCGGTACAGGGGACAGCCCCGACATAGTCATCTCCTGGGGCAACGCCAGCTGCGGGGATGCCGACATGACAGGGTCAACCCTCGCGCACGCGGACTACCCGCCGGGCTGCGGCTACTACGGCAATGCACTACCTAGACCGATCCATTTCGACGACCAGGAGCACGCCTGGTGTGTCGGTGCCGTGGCCAGCCAGTACGACGTGGAGACGGTGGCACTGCATGAGATCGGACACATCCTGGGCATGCTCCACTCGTCGGTCTCCGGGGCCGTGATGTTCCCTACCGCGAGTACCAACGCGACCCTGCGCGCGCTCAGCCCCGACGACCTTGAAGGAATCCGCCGACGGTACCCGATCCGCGGCCCCGTGTTCGCCCGGCACAGCGGCAAATGCCTGGACATCGAGGGAGTCTCAACGGCGAACGGCGCTGACGCCATCCAATGGGAGTACTGGGGCGGGGGCAACCAGCTGTTCCGCGTTGAGTGGGTCGAGGCGTCCCACTACCGCCTTATCGCCCAGCACAGCGGTCGGGTGCTGGACGTGGACGCCATATCGCCCAGCAACGGCGCCCAGATCCACCAATGGGACTGGTGGGGCGGTGACAACCAGAAGTTCCGGCTTGACCCTGTGGGACACGGCTACTACCGGGCCACCGCCAAGCACAGCGGAAAATGCCTGGACGTAGCAGGCATCTCCAGTGCGAACGGCGCCCGGGTTACCCAATGGGACTGGTGGGGAGGCTACAACCAGCAGTGGCGGCTTGGGCCGGCCCTCATCGCGTCCCGCCACTCGGGCAAGGCCCTCGACATCGAAGGGATCTCCCTCGTCAACGGTGCTCGCGCTATCCAATGGGACTACTGGGGCGGCGGCAACCAGAAGTTCCGGCTTGATCCCGTCGGCGACGGGTACTACCGGATCATGGTAGAGCACTCAGGCAAGTGTCTCGACGTCGCCGGCATCTCCACCGCGAACGGCGCCGAGATCATCCAATGGGAGTACTGGGGCGGCGACAACCAGAAGTTCAGGCCCGAGCCCACCGGGGACGGTTACTACCGCCTGGTCGCCAGGCACAGTGGCAAGTGCCTTGACGTCTCCGGCATCTCTGCCGCAAACGGGGCCCGGATCGTTCAATGGGACTGGTGGGGAGGTAACAACCAGCAGTGGCGACTGTAGGCCGGCGACCGCGACCTCGGCAGGCCACGCCTTGGCCTGAGATCGGCCATTCGGCTCAGCAGCGCTTCTCGACCGGCGCGTAGCTGCGCTGGGTCGGGCCGACGTACACCTGCCGGGGCCGCCCGATCTTGGTGGCCGGATCTTTGATCATCTCGCGCCACTGGGCGATCCAGCCGGGCAGCCGCCCCATGGCGAACAGCACGGTGAACATCTTGAGCGGGAAGCCCATCGCCTTGTAGATCAGGCCGGTGTAGAAGTCGACGTTCGGGTAGAGCTTGCGGGAGATGAAGAACTCGTCGGCGAGCGCGATCTCCTCCAGCTCCATGGCGATGTCCAGCAGCGGGTCGGGCGTGGCCATCCGGCCCAGCACGTCCTGGGCCGCCCGTTTGATGATCGTCGCGCGCGGGTCGTAGCTCTTGTAGACCCGGTGACCGAAGCCCATCAGCCGGACCCCGGCCTCCCGCTTGCGTACCCGCTCGACAAAGGCGCGCACGTCGCCGCCGTCGGCGTGGATGTGCTGGAGCATCTCCAGGACCGCCTGGTTGGCACCGCCGTGCAGCGGGCCGAAGAGCGCGTTCACCCCGGCCGACACCGAGGCGAAGAGGTTGGCGTGGCTGGAGCCGACCATGCGCACCGTGGCGGCTGAGCAGTTCTGCTCGTGGTCGGCGTGCAGCAGGAACAGCAGGTCCAGCACGCGGGCGACGACCGGGTCCACCTCATAGTCCATGGTGGGCAGGCCGAACGTCATGCGCAGGAAGTTCTCCACGTAGCCGAGGCTGTTGTCCGGGTAGAGCAGCGGCATGCCGGTCGACTTCTTGTACGCGTACGACGCGATCGTGGGCAGCTTGGCCATGAGCCGGACCGTGGAGATCTCGACCTGCTCCGGGTCGAACGGGTCAAGGCTGTCCTGGTAGAAGGTGGACAGCGCGCCCACCGCCGAGGCCAGCACCGCCATCGGGTGGGCGTCGCGCGGGAAGCCCCCGAAGAACAGGCGCATCTCCTCGTGCAGCAGGGTATGGATGCGGATCCGCTCGACGAAGTCGGCCAGCTCCTTCTGCGTCGGCAGCTCGCCGTAGATCAGCAGGTACGACGCCTCGAGGAACGAGGAGTGCTCGGCCAGCTCCTCGATCGGGTAGCCCCGGTAGCGCAGGATGCCGGCGTCCCCGTCCACAAAGGTGATCTCGGATGTGCACGAGGCGGTGTTCATGAACCCCTGGTCGAGCGTCACGTGGTCGGTCTCGGCCAGCACCTTGCCGACCTCGATGCCGGCTGGGCCCTCGGTCGCGGCGCGCACCGACAGCTCCAGCTCGCCCGCCGGGTGCACCAGCTTGAAGTCCGACATGGGCGTGCGCCTCCTCGTCCGGCCCCGTCCGAATGGATCTGCCCCCAGTCTGCACCAGCGGCCGCCGATCCGCGGTACGACGTGCCGCCTGGCGCGTACCGTGGCGGTTGTGCGGGTGGTACTCACCGCCGACACGCACGTGCCGGTGCGGGCTGCGGACCTGCCGGCGCAGCTGTGGTCGGCGATCGAGGCCGCGGACGTGGTCATCCACGCCGGAGACTGGATGTCCGAGGCACTGCTCGACGAGGTCGCCGCGTGGTCGGCCAGGCTGGTGGGGGTCTACGGGAACAACGACGGGCCGCGGCTGCGCGCCAGGCTGCCGGAGGTGGCCCGGGTGGAGCTGGATGGGCTGCGGGTTGCGGTGGTGCACGAGACCGGCCCGGCGGCCGGGCGCGAGCGGCGGTGCGCGGCGCGGTTCGGCGACGCCGACCTACTCGTCTTCGGCCACTCCCACATCCCTTGGGACAGCGTCGCACCGGGCGGGCTGCGGCTGCTCAACCCCGGCTCGCCGACCGACCGGCGGCGGCAGCCCGAGGCCACCTACCTGACCGTACGGATCGCCGCCGGTCGCCTGGTCGAGGTGCGGCTGCACGGGCTGCCGCGGCGGCGTCCGCGCTGAGAGTTGTTGTCGTCCGGTCCGGCTACGCTCGATCTCGTGCCGCGCCCAACCATCCTCCCGTGCCGGGTCGCCCTGCCACCAGACCTGCCTACAGGCCCGCCACCAGGTCCGCTGCCAGAGCAGCCGCACTGATGGCCGGGCCGACGAGCGAGCCCGGCACCCGGGTCGGGCTGCGTTCGCTCCTGCCGTACCTGCGCTCGCACCGCGCCGCGCTTGCGGTCGTGGCGGTGCTGTCCCTGCTCGGCGCGGTCGGCGCGCTCGGGCAGCCGCTGCTGGTGCGCCAGGTGCTGGACGGGATCGAGGCCTCCCGGCCGGTCGGCCGCGACGTGGCCAGCCTGGTCGCGCTGCTGGTGGCGGTGGCCGGGCTCGGCGGGGTCCGGCACTACCTGCTACACCGCACCGCCGAGGGCCTGGTGCTGACCGCCCGCCGCCGGCTCGCCGCACACCTGCTGCGGCTGCCGATCACCGAGTACGACCAGCGCCGCACCGGCGACCTCCTCTCCCGGGTCGGCGCCGACACGACCCTGCTGCGGGCGGTGGTCACCTCCGGGCTCTTCGAGACGGTGAGCAGCACGGTCACTGCGGTCGGCGCCGCCGTCGCCATGGTCGTCGTGGACCCGCTGCTGTTCGCCATCACCGTGGTCGGCCTGGGTCTCGGCCTGACCGTCGGGATCCTGTTCGCGCGCCGCATCCGTAGCCTCTCCGAGCAGGCACAGGCCCGGATCGGGGAGATGACCTCGGCCGTGGACCGGGCGATCTCCGCCGCCCGTACCATCCGTGCCAGCCGGGCCGAGGAGCGGGAGACCACCACCGTGGTCCACAGCGCCGAGCAGGCGTACGGGGCCGGCCTGCGGATCGCCCGGTGGCAGGCGCTGATGGGGCCGCTTGCGAGCACCACCGTCCAGGGCTCGTTCCTGGTCGTGCTCGGCGTAGGTGGGGCCCGGGTGGCGACCGGCGCGATCAGCGTCGGCGACCTGGTGGCGTTCGTGCTGTTCCTGTTCTTCCTGGTGATGCCGCTGGGCCAGCTGCTCAACGCCTACACCCAGCTCCAGGCGGGGCTCGGCGCACTGCAGCGCATCGAGGACGTGCTGCGGGTTCCCGCCGAGGAGGACGGCCCCGCCACCACAGCTCCAGCCGGCGCACCGTACGGCGCCCATCCAGACGGTGCATCCCGGGTCGATGTCGCGTCCTCAGTGGACAGCGCACCCCGGGTCGACGGTGCCGCCGCCCGGTCGGCTGATGGCCGCCCACCGGCGGTGGAGCTCGACCGGGTCAGCTTCGCCTACCCTGGCGGCGGGCCGGTGCTGAGCGAGGTGAGCTTCACTGTGCCGTTCGGCACCCGTACCGCCCTGGTAGGGCCTTCGGGGGCGGGCAAGTCCACAGTGCTCGCCCTGGTGGAGCGGTTCTACGAGGTGACCGCGGGCAGTGTGCGGGTGGCCGGTGTGGACGTGCGCCGGATGCCCCGGCAGCAGCTGCGCGCCCGCCTCGGCTACGTGGAGCAGGAGGCTCCGGTGCTGGCCGGCACGCTGCGGGGCAACCTGCTGCTGACCATGCCCGATGCCGACGAGGCGCGGCTGCTCGCAGTGCTCGCCCAGGTGAACCTGGGCGAGCTGGCCACCCGCGCCGAGCAGGGTCTGGACGCCGAGGTGGGGGAGGGTGGGGTGCTGCTCTCCGGCGGCGAGCGGCAGCGGCTTGCGATCGCCCGTACGCTGCTGGCCCGGCCGCCGATCCTGCTGCTCGACGAGCCGACGAGCAACCTCGACGCCCGCAACGAAGCGGCTCTCCGGTCGGCGATCGAGACCGTGGCCGCCGACCGTACGCTGCTCATCGTCGCTCACCGGCTGTCGACAGTGGCCGATGCTGACCAGATCGTGGTGCTGGACCGTGGCCGGGTGGTGGCCGTCGGGCGCCACGCGGAGCTGGTCGAGACCAGCCCGCTCTACCGGGAGCTGGCCGCCCACCAGCTCCTTGTGGTCTGATCTCGGGCCAGGCCCAGAAAGGTGGCGACGGCAGGATGAGTACACCGGGTGCCCGGTTCTCGCCGCGGGGTGCCGTGGCGGTGGTCACCGGCGGTGCCAGCGGCATCGGCCAAGCGCTGGCGCAGCGGCTGGCGGCCGAGGGCGCGAAGGCCGTGGTCGTGGCCGACCTGGACGGGGCCGGAGCCGAGGCGGTCGCCGCGGCCCTGCCCGGCACCGTCGGCGTGGCGCTGCCCCTCGACGTCGGCGACCCGGTCCGCGTGCGCTCCGCAGCGGAGCGGGTGGAGGCCGAGGCCGGCCCGATCGACGTGTGGTGCTCCAACGCCGGCATCGCGGCAGGGCGCGGGCTGGGCGAGGACGACGACTGGGACGTGTCCTGGCGCCTGCACGTGCTCGCGCACGTCTACGCCGCCCGCACGGTGCTCCCCCGGATGGTGGCCCGCGGCCGGGGACACCTGATGGTCACCGCGTCAGCGGCCGGGCTGCTCAGCGAGATGGACTCGGCGCCGTACACGGTCAGCAAGCACGGCTCGGTCGCTCTCGCCGAATGGCTCGCCATCCGGTACGGCGACACGGGCGTCGGCTTCTCGTGCCTGTGCCCGCAGGGCGTGCGTACCCCTCTGCTGGCCGCGGCCGGACCGGGCTCTGCGACGCTGGCCGCCGGCGACGTGCTCGAGCCGGCGGACGTGGCCGAGGCCGTCGTCGCGGCCTGGGCGGAAGGCCGGTTCCTGATCCTGCCGCACCCTGAGGTGGCCGACTACGAGGCCCGCCGGGCGGCCGACCGGGACCGGTGGCTGGCCGGGATGCGCCGGGTCCGGGCCCGCCTGGCGCAGGCGCCGATCTGGCCCGCGTAGCTTGCGCGCCTGCGTGGCTTGCGCGCCTGCGTAGCTGGTGCGCCCGCGTAGCCTGGCGCGCCGGCCGGCACCCAGCTCGTTGACTAGAACCGGCCGCCTCAGGGTAAGCCGGGCGTCATGAGCGCGGGAGTCCTCTTCGACGTTGACGGCACCCTGGTGGACACGTCCTACCTGCACGCGGTGACCTGGTGGGAGGCCTTGCGGCAGCACGACCACGAGGTGCCGATGGCGAGGATCCACCGGGCGATCGGGATGGGGTCTGACCGTATCCTCGACCACCTGCTGGGCGAGGACCACGACCGGGCCGCCGACGACGAGCTGCGCGCCGCCCACGCCAGCCTCTACGGGCAGTACTGGGACCGGGTGCGCGCCCAGCCAGAGGCGGCCGACCTGCTGCGCGCCTGCGCCGCACGGGGGCTGCGGGTTGGGTTGGCGTCGTCGGCCTCCCCGCGGGAGATGGCCGTGCTGCGCCGGGCGCTCGACGCCGATGACGTGCTCGGCGCGGCGTCGGACGCCGGGGACGCCCGGTCGAGCAAGCCGGACCCGGACATCCTCGCGGCGACGCTCGCTGATCTTGGGCTACCGGCCGACCGGGTGATTTTCGTTGGCGACACGGTCTGGGACGTCTACGCCGCAGGAAAGCTGGACATCCCGTGCGTGGCGCTCTCCTGCGGTGGCGTCAGCGCTGCTGAGCTGCGCGAGGCAGGAGCCATCGAGGTGTACGCCGGCCCGGCGGAGCTGCGGGACCGGTTGCCACACAGCGCGATCGGGGCACTGCGACCGGATTCGCATTGACGACAGGCACCCCGCTGGCGGGGGTTGCAGATGATACTTTCCCCACGGCTGCGGACGGGCGCGTCGACCGGTCCGGCCGGCCGCCTGGCCGCGGTGAGCCATCTTCGGGTGCCGCCAGGAGCCCGCCCGGGAGGGAGACTGATGTCCGAGGAGGAGCTGCGCATCGCGGTGCGGAAGCTCCTTGCCGCGTATGACCCCGTTGCGACGCCGCGGGTGGAGTTCCGCGGTGCCCGGTTCGACGCCGGCCTGGCCTGGGTGCACTATCCCCTGGGGCTGGGTGGGTTGGGCGCGCCGCGGAGCTGGCAGGCGGTGGTCGACGCGGAGCTGGCCGAGGGCGGCGCGGTGGACGACGACTACCCGCGCACCGGCGTCGGCCTCGGCATCGCGGCCCCGACCATCCTCCGGCACGGCACCGACGTGCAGCGCCACCGCTTCCTCCGTCCGCTGTGGACCGGGGAGGAGATCTGGTGCCAGCTGTTCAGCGAGCCGGGGGCAGGCTCTGACCTGGCCGGACTCGGCACCCGTGCGGTGCGCGACGGCGACGGCTGGCTCGTCAACGGCCAGAAGGTGTGGACGTCACTGGCGCACGAGGCGCGGTGGGGCATCCTGCTGGCGCGCACCGACCCGGACGTGCCCAAGCACCGCGGGCTCACGTTCTTCATCTGTGACATGGCCGCCCAGGGTGTGCTGGTCCGCCCGCTGCGGCAGATCACCGGTGAGGCCGAGTTCAACGAGGTCTTCCTGACCGACGTGCGTCTCCCCGACGACCTGCGGCTGGGCGAGGTAGGCGAGGGCTGGGTCGTGGCCCGGACCACGCTGATGAACGAGCGGGTCGCCGTCGGGGCCCGCCCCGAGCCCCGCGAGGGTGGGCTCATCGGCGTGCTGGCCGACACCTGGCGGCGCCGGCCCGAGCTGCGCACCACAGGTACGCACGCCGAGCTGCTGCGGCTGTGGGTGGAGGCGGAGGCGGCGCGCCTGGCCGGGGACCGGCTGCGCCAGCAGCTCGGCGGCGGCCATCCCGGGCCTGAGGGCTCCGCGGCCAAGATCGTGTACGCCCGGCTCAACCAGCAGATCTCCGGCCTGGAGCTGGAGCTGCTGGGCGAGGACGGGCTGCGCCACGACGAGTGGACGATGAGCCAGATGCCCGTGGACTTCCTGGCCCGTTCGCCCGGGCACCGCTACCTGCGGGCCAAGGGCAACTCGATCGAGGGCGGCACCTCGGAGATCCTGCGCAACGTGATCGCCGAGCGGGTCCTCGGGCTGCCGGCCGAGCCCCGGGTCGACGTGGACCTCCCGTGGAAGGACCTGCCCAAGTGAGCGACCTGCGGTACTCCACGGTCGAGGAGGACCTGCGGGCCAGCGTACGGGCGCTCCTGGCCAACCTGGCACCGGTAAGCCGGACGCTGGCCCGGTGCGAGGCCCGCGAGGTCCACGACGCGGAGCTGTGGCGGGCCCTCGCGGTGGATCTCGGGCTGGCCGGGGTGGTCGTGCCCGAGGAGCTGGGCGGTGCCGGCGGGACCCTGCGCGAGGCCGCCACCGTGCTGGAGGAGCTGGGGCGGGCGGTGGCGCCGGTCCCGTTCCTGGGCAGCGCGGTGGTGGCGGCCACGGCCCTGCTCACCTGCGGCGCCACCGACCTCGTCCGGGAGCTGGCCGCAGGCGCCCGGACGGTGGCCCTGGCGGTGCCGTTCTCGACCCTGCCCCGCCAGCGGCTGTGCCCGACCGTCGACGCTGCGGGCGGTGCGCTCACCGGCACCGTGACCACGGTGGCCGACGCGTTCGCGGCGGACCTGCTGCTGGTGCCGGCCGATACCGGGCTCTACGCGGTGCCGGCGCGCTCACCCGGGGTCAGTCTCCACCCCGTGGTCTCCCTCGACCTCACCCGGCCGCTCGCCGATGTCGCGCTCACCCGCGCTGCCGGGCGCCGGGTCGCCACCGACGCCGAGCCGGTGGTACGGACGGCCCTCACCGCCGGTGCCGCCCTGCTCGCCTCGGAGCAGCTCGGCATCGCCGAGTGGTGCCTGCGCTCCACTGTGGACCACCTGGCCACGCGGCACCAGTTCGGCCGGCCGGTGGGCTCGTTCCAGGCGGTCAAGCACCGGTTGGCCGACCTGTGGGTGGACATCGGCCAGGCGCGCGCGGTGGCCCGCCACGCGGCTACCTGCGTGGCGACGCAGGACCCGGATACGCCCATCGCCGTCGCCGTGGGGCAGGCATACTGCTCCGGGGTCGCGGTGCGGGCCGCCGAAGAGTGCGTCCAGCTGCACGGTGGGCTCGGGTTCACCTGGGATCATCCAGCGCATCTGTTCCTGAAGCGGGCAAAGAGTGCGGCCTTGGCCTTCGGCACCGCCGACCGGCACCGGATGGAGCTCGCCGACCTGGTCGACCTGCCCCCGCCACGGCTATGACCAGCATCTGTCCGGAGGTCGACTCGCGGCCGTGGGGTCGCTGCGGGCGACCGGCCGGACCTGCATGATGGTCCCCGTGACAAGCGAGGAGCCCCCCACCGCGGCGTTGCAGGCAGCCGCGTCCCAGCCGCCGGCCCGGGCCGCCACCGCGGTCGAGGTGCGGTCCGGCTCGACCCGCGCCCTGGCCCGCCGCGACCGGCCGGTCGTGGTCGGCCGGGACCCGGCGTGCCACCTGGTCGTCGACGACCCGCTGGTGTCCCGCCGGCACGCCGAGGTCGGCTGGGTGGACGGTGCCTGGGCAGTACGCGACCTAGACAGCCGCAACGGCACATACCTGGCCGGGCGACGGGTGGCCACGGCGCCGGTCGCGCCCGGGGCCGAGATCCGCCTCGGCGACGCCGCGCGCGGTCCGGTGCTGGCGGTGGCCCCGGCGGAGACCGCGCATACGCTGGTCGACGAGCTCGCCCCTGCGGTGGCCGGGCGCACCCAGGCGGCCGAGTACGACGCGTCCGGGCGGGTGCGCATCGGGCGCGACCCGGCCAACGACATTGTCCTGTCCGACCTGCGGATCTCCCGGTTCCACGCGGAGGTGCGCCGGGACGCGTCCGGGTTCCAGGTCACCGACCTCGGCAGCCGCAACGGGACCTTCGTCAACGGCCAGCCGGTGAGCCGGGCGACGCTCACCCCAGGTGACATGGTCTCCATCGGCCGGCACGAGCTGGTCTTCGACGGCAAGCGGCTGCACGAGTACGAGGACACCGGTCCGGTGTCGCTCACCGCCGAGCGGCTCACCGTGGTCATGGGCAAGCAGGTGCTGCTGGACGACGTGAGCTTCTGCCTGGAGGAGGGCAGCCTGCTCGCCGTGGTCGGGCCGAGCGGCTGCGGCAAGTCCACCCTGGTGCGCGCGGTCACCGGGCTGCGTCCGGCGACCCGGGGCCGGGTCCGCTACGACGGCCGTGACCTCTACGCCGACTACGCCGAGCTGCGCTACCGCATCGGTCTGGTGCCGCAGGACGACGTGCTGCACCGGCAGCTCACCGTACACCGGGCGCTGCGCTTCGCCGCGGCCCTGCGCTTCGCCGACGACGTGCCGCGGCGGGAGCGGGTGGCGCGGGTCAACGAGGTGATGGAGACGCTGGGGCTGGCCGAGCGTGCCAAGCAGCGCATCGACACGCTCTCCGGCGGCCAGCGCAAGCGCACGTCGGTGGCCCTGGAGCTGCTCACCGAACCGTCCATGCTCTTCCTCGACGAGCCCACCTCCGGCCTGGACCCGGCGCTCGACAAAGAGATCATGGAGGAGCTGCGCGAGCTGGCCGACCGCGGCCGTACCGTCGTCGTGGTCACCCACAACGTGCTCCACCTGGACCTGTGTGACCGGGTGCTGGTGCTCGGCCAGGGCGGCAAGCTCGGCTACTTCGGGCCGCCGGACGAGCTGCTGGAGTTCTTCGGCGCCACCGACTACGCCGAGGTGTTCGCCGGGGTCACCCGCGACCCCGAGCGCTGGCAGCAGGCGTTCCGGCGCTCCGACCGGTACGGGCGCTACGTCGGGACGCCGCCGCCGGTGGAGACCGCAGCCGCCGTCGCGGGTCGCGCGGCGGCCACCGCTGCCGGCACTGCGCGGCCGGCCGCGCAGCTGGACCGAGCCGCGCAGCCCGATCGGGCCAGGCCGGGGGAGCGGACCGCGGAGCTGGATAGAGCCGGGCCGCAGGAGCCGGCCGCAGCGCCGGTTGCGCAGGCGGAGCCGGCCCGGCCGGCGGTGGGCCGCGCCGCGGTGCGCCGGGCGCCGCTAGGGCGGGTGCCGCTGCGCACACGTGCGCTCCACCCGGCAGCGCCGGTACGGCAGTTCTTCACGCTCTGCGCCCGGATGTTCTCGGTCATCGCGGCCGACCGCGGCTACGTGCTGTTCCTGCTCGGGCTGCCGCTGGCCCTGGCGCTGCTGACCCGCACCGTGCCCGGGGACAACGGGCTCGCCCCACCTACCACCCGGTTCAGCCTGGAGGCCCAGCGGCTGCTGGTGGTGCTGGTCGTCGGGGCCGCGTTCCTCGGCATCGCCGCCGCGATCCGCGAGATCGTCAACGAGGCGTCGATCTACCGCCGGGAGCGGGCCGTGGGCCTGTCGCCAGGGGCGTACCTGGGTTCGAAGCTCGCCGTCTTCACACTCATCAACACGGCGCAGGTGGTGGTCTTCGTCTACCTGTCGCTCCTGGGCCGGGGCACGCCAGCGGAGTCGCTGGTGATCCCGTCCCCGACCGGGGAGATCATGGTGGCCATCGCCCTGGTCGCGGTCACCGCGACCGTGGTCGGCCTGTGCGTCAGCGCGCTGGTGCGTACCACCGAGCAGACGACGCCGTTGCTGGTTGTGCTGGTGATGGCCCAGCTGGTGCTCTCCGGCGGGCTCTTCGAGCTGGACGGCGAGGCGGTGCTGGAGCAGGTGTCGTGGCTCTCGCCGACCCGCTGGGGCTTCGCCGCTGGCGCGTCTACTGTGGACCTGCTCAGCATGATCCCGTTCAAGGACTCGCTGTGGGCGCACGAGGCGTTCGCTTGGTGGCGCTCGGTCGTACTCCTGGTGGTGCAGGCGGCCCTGCTCACCGTCCTGGCGAGGCTGGCCCTACGCCGGCTGGAGCCCGGCCGGGGCTGACGCAGCGCTACGGCGGGCAGGAACCCGATCGGGACGGCACACCCTCAGCAGGGGCAGGCACCCACCTCAGCGCCTCAGGCGGCGCGGTGTCCCCGTGCGAGCGTGGCGAGCACGCGGCGCACGTCGGCGAGGGACACGACCGCGCTGTCGTCGAGCTCGGCGAGCCCGGCCTCGATGAGCTGCCGCATGAGCGTGGTGGCGCCGATGCCGCGGGCTTCGGCGGCCTCACGGATGCGCTGGTCCATGTCGATGGGCAGCCGCAGCGATCGGCTGACCATTGGTACGTCGGTGTCGGGCACCGGCAGGTTGGCTTCGGTACCTTCGGCGATGGCACCGGAGAGGTTCTGGTTGAGTGCTTTGGTCATCGACGGCCTCCCAGGTACTCGTCGAACATCGCGATCTCGTCAGGCGCCATATCGCGGGCTGCGACGATATCCCAGTCGTTGTCGTCGAATGTTGACTCGACGACGAAGACGACCAGGTGTCGCCCCTTGGTCGTGGCTCCGAACACCGCGTTGGCGTCCTCGTCTATCTGACGGGTAAGCCGGTGCCGGGCGTGGAGCGCCTGCCAGACTTCACCGGGTTCGACGCCGTACACAGCGATGTTGTATAGGCCATCGGAGGTGAAGCTGTATCGGTCTCGCACGGCATGAGCGTACCACGCCCGTGGTACGAAGCCTGACGTCCCATCTCGCCTGGTGTACCGCCAGTACCCTGTATCGACTCAGGTGCGGGCACAGCTTTCCGGCAACGTGCCGAGAACCTGACGAACTGCGTCTGTGAGCTGCCAGCATCGTCTCGTCGAGAATACGTACTGTCGCTTGCCACCGTTATGGGACCGGGGCGTTGCCACGACCTAGGGACCACCCTGGCCGCGTTGACGAGCATGGCGGTCGGGGCGTGTCGTGTCAACGGACGCGGTCGCGTGCCTGGGTGGGACGCGGCCGCTCGGGTTGGTGTGGTGGTTATCGGAGGCGTCGGTGTTCGGCGACGTGGCAGGCGGGTGAGCAGAAGCGGCGGGGCTGGCCGCGTTGGTCGAGCCGGTGGACGGGGCGGCCGCAGAACAGTCGGTGGCAGCGCACGACGACGCATCCGGGGTGGATGGTGCAGGGGCCCGGCGGGGTGTAACGATATTCGCGGCTGCTGTGGTTGTCGGTCATGTGGTGGCCTGCCCGTGGGTGGGGCGTTGGCGGCGTCGGTAGGAGTCGCCCTCGACGATGAGTTCGTGGCTGGTGCTGACGAGGCGGTCGACGGCGGACTGTGCGAGGAGAGGGTCGGCCATCATGGCCAGCCACTCGTTCGGTTCGCGGTTGGAGGTGAGCACGGTGGCTGCCTTGCGGTGCCGTTCCACGATCAGGCCGTAGAAGTCGGCGGTCTCGGTGGCGTCGAGCGGCTGAAGGCAGAAGTCGTCGATGATCAGCAGCTGGATGTGGGTGAGGCGGCGCATCTCGGCGTCGACCAGGCTGGGCGGGATCCTGGCGGTGCGGTCGAGCAGGAACACCAGCCGCGGCAGCCCGGCGTTGGTGGCCTCCCGGAACTCCAGCTCCGTGTAGGAGATCCCTTCCTCCGGCACCAGGGAGCCGTAGCGCCACCCCACCACCGCCACGTAGACGTCGCAGCTGCGAACCTGCTGCCGGCAGTAGGCGGCCGGCTGGCCCTCCCGGGCGACGAAGTAGCGCATGTCCACCGGCGACATCCCCGCCCGGGCCACCGCATCCAGCACCGCCTGCACGAACGACCGGCCAGCCGGGAAGCTGGCCAGCTCAGAGGTATGGCTGACAAATACCCGGCTCGTCCTCACGGTGCCACCCCCGTGTTCGTACGAAGCCGTACTGAACTGCTTATCCATATGTATTGCGGACATCGTACTGGTCATTGCCCTGGTCGGCTTGACTTACGTCCATATCGCCTGGCGCGGCCGCGAAGGCCCGCCGCCGTGACGGAACCGGCCGCGTGGGGTGAGATGGCCGCATGCTCATGTGGCGGCGCTGGTGGCGGTACGCGGTGGTGGGGGCCTGCGCGGTGGGCGTCGGGGTGGGGGTGACGCTGTCCTCGCGGTACCGCGCGTCGGACCTCTGGCCGGTGTGGGCCGCGTTGGCGGTCAGCCTGTGTGGCGCGGCGGCTGTGGTCTGGTTCTACGGCCTTCGCCGGTGGCGTGAGCTGTCGAGCGCATGGCGGGTCAAGGTCGGTGATGCGGTCTGGCCGACGCTGGCGGTGGTGACGGGTATGCTCGTCAGCCTCGCGTTCGGCGAGCTGACGTCCCGCAGCCCGGGGTCCGCCTGGCGGGGGGATGTGCTGGTCACTGTGGCGTTTCTCGGTGGTTCCAGCGCCGCCATGGCCATGTTCGGCGTGGGCGCCGTGGCGGCGAGGCTGCCGGCCGTTGGAAGGCGGCAGGAGCGAGCCGACCTTGACGGGCCCGCGGCCTGGCGGACGGCGGTAGATCTTGGCACGCTTCGGCGAACCCTGCGTGGCTTGGCCACGGCTCTCGGGTCTCTCGTCGCGCTGGCCACGCTTGCTCTCGGCGCGAGTGTGCTGATGACCGATGCCCCTCGGGAGACCGTGCTGGTGCTCGGTGCGGGCGGCTCGTTGGTCGTTGGGGTCTGCTACTCCCCGGCGGCGGTCGCCATCCGCAGGGCTGCCGGGCAGCTCGTCGAGGCGGCGTTCGCAGACGCCGCTCCAGGCAGCGCCGGCGAGCTTGTCGAGCAGCTGGAGCAGCGCGCCAAGCTGGAGCAGCTGGTGGGGGTTGACCGGACCTTGCTGGGCGAGCTGCAAGCTGCCATCCCGGTGGTCGGTCCGCTCCTCGCCAGCGCGTCCATCCTGCTTCCCACCTGACCGGGCGACCGCGCCGCGGGCAGGCGCCGGTGGGCGCCTCGCGGCTGGGCGGGGACGCCGGCCCAGGAGCCGCGGCGGCGACAGGAGCGGTCGGTCACCGGGACGGCGCCGCCGGTGACACGGCGGCGGCCTGCAGGATGGTCTGTTCGGTGTGGTTGCCGTCCAGGTCCCCGGCGCTGACCCGCAGCGACAGCGTCGCGCCAGCCGGCAGCCAGCCGGCGGCCAGCGTCGCCCGCCACAGCCCCGGCCCGTACCGGCTCAGGGTCACATCCGACCAGGTCGCCCCGGCGTCGGTGGAGAGCGACAGCGCGGCCGACGCGACCCAGCGGCTGCGGTCGTCGAGGCGTGCAGCCTCGACCTCGATGGTCACCGGCGCGGTCGGGTCGACCCGGCTGAGCGGGTCCACCGGCAGGTGCACCGCCACGTCGATGAGGGGCGCCGTCACCGAGGACTGCCGGCGCCCGGGCGGCGCCGAGACGAACGTCCAGGCCGAGTCCACCCGAGTCGACAGCGGCAGCGTGTCGGGCGCCAGCACCACGCTACGGGTGAGCCGGAACACCGCCGGCTCGGCCGGCACCGGGTGCCCGCCCAGCGGCTCGGACCCCTCGGCTAGCAGCACACCGTTGCGGTAGAGCCGGAACTCCCGCTGCGCGAACGCGTACGAGGCGATGGAGCCGCTGTGCGGGCCGTCGTCGACCAGGTCGTTCATGCCGATGTGCAGCGCGGTACGGGTGCGGAACGCGGCGGCGGTGGTCCGCAGCGGCGCCCGCAGCCAGCTATGCTCCACAGTGGACTCGGCCCGGTACTCCTGCGGCGCCTGGCAGAAGCTCCCGATGCCCGCCTCGGCCAGCACCAACGTGGCGCACTGGAACCAGGACTGGCCCAGGCCGGCGCCGATGTGCTCGACCCGGTGCACCGGTGCCGGGCCGGGCACCGGCTGGAGCACGGCGACGCTGACCGGGTTGACATCGGTGAAGACGTGCCGCGCCTCCCGGTAGTCCACCGGCCGCGCGGGGGCATGGTAGGCCGTGCCAACCCGGGCGGTGTCCCGGGAGCCGACCACATAGCCCAGCGACGCGGGGAAGCTCGGCCCGGCGAAGAGCAGGTCGTACGTTGCCATCCCGTCCGGTGTGGACAGCCGCCACTTGCTGCTCGCCTCCAGCCGGCCGTGGCGCACCGGCTGGGTCGGCTGGACGAAGAGCCTGCCGTCGAGCACGTCCTGCGGGCTCGTGTCGTACCCCACCACGTAGCTACGCCGGACCCGGTCCTGCACGGCGACGAAGACGTGCACATCGGTGGGGACGGTGTCGACCCCGGCCACCGCGGCCGAGATCGGCTCGGCCGACCTGGCGTCGAGCACCACCTCGGTGTCGCCGGCAACAGCCACCTCGGCCACGGTCGTGATGGCGACCGACGTGACCACCGCAGCCGGCCCGGGAGCCACCGTGTCCGCCCCCACAGCCACCGTGTCCGGCCTGACAGCCACCGTGTCCGGCCTGACAGGTGCCGCAGCCGGCCCGGCTGGCGCCGCGTCCGGTACCGGCTCGCCGTCCTCCAGGGTCGGGACGGCGGCGGTGACCGTATAGAAGCCGGGCGCCACCCGTACCACCGCCTCGCCGTCGACCAGCAGCACCGGGTCTGGTGGGGAGGCGGTGACGTCGGTCAGGCTGATGACCGTCGCGAGTGCCTCAACCCCGGTGGAGCCGTTGCGGTCCACACCGCGCAGGCGCAGCATGTGCCGCGTGGGCTCGTTCACCGCGCCGACCGGCACCCGCAGCACCGGGCCGCCGCCCAGCGGCGTGGCGATGATGGCTCCACTGTAGGCACCGGCACCGCCGAGCCCGGCGGTGAGCGTCACCGTGGCGGTCGCCAACCCGCCGGCCGGCAGCGTCAACCGAGCCGGAGACACAGCCAGCATGCCCTGCGGTGCCGGCCGTCCGTCCGGGCCGGCCAGGGCCGCGGCTAGGTCGACGGTGACGGCCGCCGGGCCGGTGTTGGCCAGCGGCAGCAGCCGGTCGGCCGGCGGCGTGCCCATCTGTGGATAGGGCGCCAGGCCGTACGAGAGATGGCCGCCAGTGCCGAGCAGTCGCTGGTCGATCGCTGGCCCGAGGTCCAGCCGGCCGGCGCCCCGCTCGAAGACCGAGCCGGGGCTGGGTGCGGCGGTGCCGACGAGCACCGCCTTGAGCATCGCGGCGGTCCAGCCCGGCCGGCGCTGTGCCAGCAGGGCCGCGGCGCCAGCCACCTGCGGGGCCGCCATCGACGTGCCGGACGCCCGGGCGTAGTACGCCCCGACCGGCTCGCCGAACGCGATGCCGCCCGCCCGGGCCGCGATGATGTCGACCCCGGGCGCGACCAGGTCCGGCTTGACCGCGTAGTCGCCCAGCCGCGGACCCCGGCTGGAGAAGTCCGCCACCCGGTCGCGGGAGTCGGCGGCCCCGACGGTGAGCGCGGCGTCCGCGGCGCCGGGCGCGCCGACCGTACCCGCTCCGGGTCCGGTGTTGCCGGCGCTGGCCACGAACAGCACCCCGTGCGAGGCGGTGAGCGCGTTGACCGCGAGGCTCATCGGGTCAAGGCCGGTGCTGGGCGTGCCCGAGCCCAGGCTCAGGTTGACCACCCGGGCACCGGCTCCGGCGGCCCACTCCATCCCGGCGATGACCGCGGAGAACGACCCCTGTCCGCGGTCGTCGAGCACTTTGCCGGAGAGCAGCCGGACCCCGAAGGCCACGCCCCGCCGGGCACCGCTGGAGGCGGCTCCGCTGCCCGCCACGAGCGAGGCGACGTGCGTACCGTGGCCGTTGCCGTCGGCGGTCGGGTCGTCGGTGAAGTTCTGCTCGGCGGCGACCCGACCGGCGAGGTCGGGGTGGCTCGGGTCCACACCGGTGTCCAGCACGGCCACGGCGACGCCCGCGCCGGACAGGCCCGCGGCCCAGGCCGCCGGAGCCCCGATCCGGGTCAGGTTGGCGTCGAGCGCTGTCGCGCGTACCCGGTCGTCGAGCGTTGCCGCGCGTACCCGGGCATCTAGCCAGACCCGCGCGGTGCCGGCCAGCGGGCCGGCGGCGAGCGACCCGGCGCGGACCGGCGCCCCGGCCAGGGCCTGGCCGAGATCCGCGGCGGCGGCCTTGGGCAGCGCCACCGCGCTCGCCGCGATGCTGGGCAGCGTGCGGGTGACCCGCAGCGGTCCGCCGCCGAGCGCGGCCGGCGCGGGACCGGCCGGGTGGCGCACGATCAGCGGCAGCGCCGGCGCGTGCCGGTCGTCGTAGCCGGCGCGGGCCAGCGCGGTCACGTCGAACAGCTGCGGGTCGAGCACTGCCGGCACCAGGTGCGCCACGTCGCTGGGCACGACCCGCAGCCCGCCCGGCGTATAGATGGTGTGGAAGCCGACCCGCCGCCCGGGCCACCGCGCCGGCGCGATGCTCGCCGCCTGCCGGTCGCCGTCCGGGCTCAGCGTGACCCGGTCGCCGGTCACCAGCGTCACCGTGACCAGGGGCCCGCCCGCCCCTGCCGGGCTCGGGCCGGGCGGGACGGCGCCGGCTGCGGGCGGCGGCAGGACCAATGCCACGAGTACGGCGCCAGCAAAGGCCAGCCAGCGGCGGGTACGCGCACAGCCCAGATCCATAGCCATCAGTAAGCCGGACCTGCCGCCAACCGTCAACGGCGCCGCTCGCGACGACCGGGAGATGGACCGGTGGTCACTCCTCCTGGAACACGTCTTCGAGCGACAGCCGGGCCCGGTGGCTGGTCAGCGGACCCCCTCGGCGAGTGCCACGACCGCGTCCACCACCTGCGGGCCGGCGAAGAGCGCCAGGTCGTTGTGGTCCGCACCGGCCACCGCAGTGACCTGCACCGGGCCGGCCGCCCGCTCGGCCACGGCCCGGCTCTGCTCCGGTGGCACGACCGAGTCGGCCGTGCCGTAGACCACCGCGGTCGGCACCGGCACCGCCGCCACCTGCTCGGCGACCGGGTACCGGTCGCGCAGCAGCAGCCGTACCGGCAGGAACGGGTAGTGCTCCGCGCCGACCGCGGCGAGGTCGGTGAACGGGGACCGCAGCACCAGGCCGCCCGGCCGGTGCTCGGTGGCGAGCTCGGCGACCACCCCGCAGCCCAGGCTCTCGCCGAAGTAGATGATCCGGCCGGCCGGCACTCCGGCCACGTCCACCAGGAAGTGGTACGCCGCCCGGGCGTCCCGGGACAGTCCGGCCGCGGTCGGGGCGCCGGCGTTGCCGCCGTACCCGCGGTAGTCGAAGAGCAGCACGGCGAACCCGGCGCCGGCCAGCGCCGCGGCGAGCGGGGCGCGCCCGGCGCGGTTGCCGGCGTTGCCCGGCGCGACCAGCACGGCCATGCCGCGCGGCGGCGCGCGGGGCGGCACCCACCAGGCGCCCAGGCGCAGCCCGTCCGAGGTGTCGAGGGTGACGTCCCGCGCGCCGGGGAGCACGCTCGCCGCGGTCGGGGCCGGGGAGCGGTCGGGCAGGTAGACCAGCCGGCGCTGCCCGAGCCAGGCCAGCACCAGGAGCACGACCAGTGCCACCAGCAGGATGACCACGGTTCGCCGCATGGCTACAAGTCAACCCCGCGCCCGTCATATATCATTGCTGATATGGCCGACGACCGCCTACCAATCCTGCCAGGCTTCCGGGAGATGGCCGCGCGCCGCGCGCGGGCACGCCAGGAGCTGCTGGCCGAGCTGGTCGAGCAGCGCCGGGTGGCCGGGCTGTCGCAGGCCGACGTCGCCGAGCGGATGGGCACCTCCCAACCGGCGGTGGCGCGGCTGGAGTCGGGCGGCGTCGACGCCCGGCTGTCCACACTAGAGCGTTACGCCGCGGCGGTCGGGCACCGGCTGGAGCTGCGGCTGGGCCCAAGCCAGACGAGGGGAGACCGTCATGGACATCCGGCTGGCCGCTGACCCGCCGCGGCACCTGCCGCCGCAGCCGCCGGTGCCGCCACCGCCGCCGGGCGGGGACCCCGCCCCGTGGCTGGAGGAGCGCCTGTTCGACCGGCGGGTGGTGCTGCTGTCCGGGCCGCTGACCCAGGCCGCCGCCACCCGTGCGGCAGCCGCCCTGCTCACGCTCGACGCGCTCGGCACCGACCCGGTGCGGCTGCACATCGGTGCCGGGGAAGGGGAGCTGACCGCGGCGTTCACCGTCATCGACGCGCTCGACGCGATGCAGGCGCCCGTGCAGGCGCTCGCGGTCGGCGAGGTGGGCGGGGCCGCCATCGGGGTGTACGCCGCGGCCGGGCAGCGGCTGGCCTACCCGCACTCCCGCTTCCGGCTGGCCGAGCCGAAGGTCGCGGGCGTGGCCGGCACCGCCGACGAGGTGGTCGCCGCCGCCGGCCGCTACCTGCGCGACCTCGAGGATCTGGTGCTGCGGGTGGTGGCGGCCACCGGGCAGCAGCGCAGCCGCGTCGAGGACGACCTCGCCGCCGGCCGTACGCTCACCGCCGACCAGGCCCGGGAGTACGGTCTCGTGCAGACCGTGCTCTCCCCAGGACCGCCGCGAAGCGGCGGGAAGGAGTGACGCATGGCGTTCCAGGTGGACCGGGTCCGGGCGACCTACCCCGCCCTCGCCGACGGGCACGCGTACCTCGACGGCGCCGCGGGCACCCAGGTGCCGGAGGCGGTGATCGAGGCCATCTCCAGCGCATACCGCGGCGGCATCGGCAACGTCGGCGGCGCCTTCCCGGCGAGCCGGCGCTCCGACGCGATCGTGGCCGAGTGCCGGCGGGCCGTCGCCGACCTCGTCGGCGGGCAGCCCGAGGGCGTGGTGCTGGGTCCCAACATGACCACGCTCACCTACCGCCTCGCCTACGCGCTCGCGGGCACCTGGCGCCCCGGCGACGAGGTGGTCGTCACGCGGCTGGACCACGACGCCAACGTGCGCCCGTGGACGCAGGCGGCGGCGCGGGCCGGGGCCCAGGTGCGCTGGGCCGACGTGGACCTGGCCAGCGGGGAGCTGCCCACCGAGCAGTACGACGAGCTGCTGTCCCCGCGGACCCGGCTGGTGGCGGTCACCGCGGCCAGCAACGTGCTCGGCACCCGGCCGGACGTGGCCGAGATCGCCAAGCGGGCGCACGAGGTGGGGGCGGTGGTCTTCGTCGACGGGGTGCACGCCACCGCGCACGGCCCGGTCGACATGGGAGCGCTCGGCGCGGACGCCTACGCCACCAGCGCCTACAAGTGGTGCGGCCCGCACATCGGCGCGGTGGTCGCCGATCCACAGCTGCTGGCCGGGCTGCGCCCGGACAAGCTGGCGTCCTCGCCGGACGAGGTGCCCGACCGGTTCGAGACCGGCACGGCGCCGCTGGCCGACCTGGCCGGCACGGTCGCCGCGGTGGACCACCTGGCCGGTCTCGACCCAGCTGCGGCCGGCACCCGCCGGCAGCGGCTGCTCGCCTCGCTCGCCGCCGCCGAAGCGTACGAGCTGGAGCTCTTCGCCGTGCTGGTGGACGGGCTGGCGCAGCTGGAGCACGTGACGACGTACGGCCGGCCAGCCCGGCGCACCGCGACGGCCTACTTCCAGGTGGCCGGGCAGGCTCCGGCGGCGGTCGCCGAGCACCTGGCCGGGCGCGGGGTGAACGTGTGGAACGGGCACAACTACGCCTGGGAGCTGACCGGCGCCCTCGGCATCCGCGACAGCGGCGGTGCCGTACGCGCTGGGCTGGTCCACTACAACGACCGCTCTGACGTCGACCGGCTGCTGGAGGGGCTGGCCGAGCTGGCGCCGCTGGCGAGCGCTGACCGTTCCCCAGCGCCGGGCCGGTCTACCGGCCTCGACCCGGCGGGGTCGGCACGAAGTGAGGATTAGAGCGCGGCTACCGCCCCATAACGTGAGGCCAACCGGACCTCCAGTGACCGGACCTCCCAGTGAAAGGCGACCGCCATGATCGAGCACCCGTACCTCGACTTTGACGGCGACGGTCACGGCGACTCGTACGACACGATCGTCGACCCGCTCGGCCACCACGCATTCCTCCACCACGATGTGCACGGGCACGTCGACGCGATCGCCTTTGACAGCAACGGCGACGGCATCGTCGAGAGCATGACCGTGGACTCCGACCACGACGGCACGCTGGACCACGTCCTCGACGACACCAACGGCGACGGCATCATGGACACCTCGAACCCGGCGGGCGGGTTCCCACAGCCGATCCAGCACCCGTGGATCGACTTCGACGGTGACGGCTCCGGCGACCCGTACCTGGCCTCCTCCCACGGCTTTGCGCAGTCCTACTACCACACCGACGGCTACGGTCACGTGGATGCGATCGCGGTTGACCACGACGTGGACGGCCTGATCGACGCGATGCTGGTCGACGCGGACCACGATGGCCACCTCGACCACCAGCTCACCGACACCAACGGCGACGGCGTCATGGACGCCTCGCAGCCGCTGTAGGCGGACTCCAGCGCGCGCCGGCCGCACGAGGCGAGCCCGGCGCGCGCCGGCATCTGGGTCGGCTTCGGGGTCAGCCCGGATCAGCCCGGCACCGAGCGCGGTCCCAGGACCTCGGCTCCCAGCGCCGACACCCGGCCACGTAACGCCCGGTCGGCGGTGACCACCGCCAACCGCCGGCCGGCACCTTCGCTGCGCAGCAGTTCGACGATCGCGTCGTCTCCCGACCCCGCCGCCGGGACCACTCGTACGCCGGGCGCATCCGGCACGCCCCGAGCCGCTCCCTCGACCACGAGTACGACATCGACCGGCGGCCCGAAGCCGGCCAGGCCGTCGCGGGCCACCGCCACCAGGCGGTCCCGCAGCCGTTGGGTGGCTCCCGCGCGGTCCCGCCACCAGCCGTCGGGCACCGAGCCGACCACGTTGGCGGCGTCCACAACGAGCAGGCCGGGACGCTCCGTCACGGGTCCAGGCTCTCACGCCCGCCGGCCCGCCACCGGGCGACGGCCGCTGGTCCCGCCACCCCACGATGACTCTAGATCATCTCGACTTCAGTGGAACTGGGGCTATCCAAGCGCGACTTAGCCCCAATACCAGTGAAATTGATTTGATCTTGGAGGCGTAACCGGCCGCCGCAGTAGCTGGACAGGTGGGCGGGGTACCGCCGCGCGAACAGACCCGTCGGCCGTTACCCTGCGGACGCCTCGCAGGTTCTGTGCGTGGTGGCTGGCCGTGGACACGCAGGCCATGGAGCACGGCGGCGGTGTGCCTGCCAGCACAGCCGAGGCGGGTCGCATCGACCGTAGCGGCTTGGCCTGAAGCGCAGCCGCCGCCGGCCTTTGGTCGCCGCCCGGCTTGGGCCGTCATGGGGCCTGGGTGTGGGCTTGGGTCGTCACCGGGCTTTGGCTGCCGCTGGGCTTGGGCCGTCGTTGGGCCTGGCCGTCGCCGGACTATGGGACACGGCGGGGCTGGCCGGGGAACCCATACCGCAGCGGGCGGTGGGCTGCTGTACTACACCGGTGACCGTGGACCGGTTCAACGCGCTGCCGGCCGCCGAGGCGCAGCGCGAGCTGATGGCGTGCTGCGCGTCTGGCGAGTGGGCCCGGCGGGTGGCTGACGGTAGGCCGTACCCGGATATGGCGGACTTGCTGGTCGCGGCCGGACAGGCGCTGGCGGACCTGCCGTGGGAGCAGGTCGCGCTGGCTCTCGCCGCACATCCGCGGATCGGCGAGCGGCCCGCCGGGAACGGGCGCGAGGCCGCCTGGTCGCGCCGCGAGCAGTCCGGCGTGGCCACCGCCGACCGCTCCACGCTCGCCGCGCTGGCTCAGGCCAACCGCGAGTACGAGCAGCGCTTCGGCCACGTCTTCCTGATCTTCGCGAGCGGCGCGACCGCGGACCGGATGCTCACCGCGGCGCGGCAGCGGCTGCGCCACGACCCCGACACCGAGCGGCGGGTGGTCCGCGCGGAGCTGGCCCGCATCGTGGCGCTGCGGGTCGAGAGAATGGTGTCATGAGCCTGTCCACCCACATCCTCGACTGCGGCCGCGGAGAGCCGGTGGCCGGCGTGCCGGTACGGCTGGAGCTGGCCGACGGCGGCGCCTGGGTCACGGTCGCCGAGGGCGTCACCGACAGCGACGGCCGGCTGCGCGACTGGGTGCCGGACGAGCGCTGGCTGGCCGCGGTCTACCGGCTGGTGTTCTTGACCGGCGGGGAGTTCTTCCCGGAGGTGACCGTGGTTTTCCGGGTCGCCGACCCGCTCCGGCACCACCATGTGCCGCTGCTGCTGAGCCCGTACGGCTACACCACCTACCGAGGGAGCTGATTGGCGTGTCTACTGTGCTCGGTGACAACCGGTACGGCAAGGCCGAGACGCGCCTGGTCCGGGTGGCCCGCGACGGTGACCGGCACGAGCTGCGCGACCTGACGGTCACCACGGCGCTCGCCGGTGACCTGGCCGCGACCTACCTCACCGGCGACAACAGCGCCGTGCTACCCACCGACTCGCAGAAGAACGCGGTGTACGCGTTCGCCGGGCGCTTCGGGGTCGACCAGCCCGAGGAGCTCGGGCTGCGGCTGGCCCGGCACTTCGTGGACGGCCAGCCGGCCGTGCACCGGGCTCAGGTGTCCATAGTGGAGCACGGCTGGCGGCGGCTGGGCCCGCACTCGTTCGAGCGGGCCGGCGCCGAGGCGCGCACGACCACGGTGACCTGCGACGCCGACCGGGCCTGGGTGGTCTCCGGCCTGTCCGAGCTGGTGCTGCTCAACTCGACCGGGTCGGAGTTCTGGGGGTTCCCGCGGGACGCGTACACGACGCTGCCGGAGGCCAAGGACCGGATCATGGCTACCTCGGTGACCGCCCGGTGGCGGCACGCCGCGCAGGCCGGGGACTGGCGGGCCTCGTACGAGGAGGCGCGGCAGGCGCTGGTCGACGCGTTCGTGGAGACGGTGCCCAGCCTCTCCCTCCAGCAGACCCTCTACGCCATGGGGCGGCGGGTGCTCGACGAGCGGCCGGAGCTGGTCGAGGTGCGGCTGTGCCTGCCTAACCGGCACCACCACCTGGTCGACCTGGCCCCGTTCGGGCTGGACAACCCCAACGAGGTCTTCGTCGCCGCGGACCGGCCGTACGGGCTGATCGAGGGGACGGTGCTGCGCGAGGACGCGCCGCCGGCCGGGCTGGCGTGGTGGTGAGCGTGGAGTTCCTGCAACCGTCCACCTGGGACGACGCGCTCGCGGCGAAGACGGCGTACCCGGAGGCGGTGCCGATCGCGGGCGGCACCGACGTCATGGTGGAGGTCAACTTCGACCGGCGGCGCCCGGCCGCCCTGCTCGACCTGACCCGGGTCACCGAGCTGGCCGAGTGGACGAGCGACGGTGGCGAGGGCAGCAGCGGAAGCGGCGGCGGGACCATCCGGCTGGGCGCCGGGGTGAGCTACCGCCGGGTCATCGAGGAGCTGGGGGAGCGGCTGCCGGGCCTGGCGATGGCCTCCCGGACGGTCGGGTCGCCGCAGATCCGCAACCGCGGTACGGTCGGCGGCAACCTCGGCTCGGCCTCGCCCGCCGGCGACGCGCACCCGCCGCTGCTGGCCGTCGGCGCGGAGGTGGAGCTGGCCTCGACCCGGGGCACCCGGCGGGTGCCGGTGGACGCCTTCTTCACCGGGCCCAAGCGCAGCGTGCTCGCCGCCGACGAGCTGATCGCCGCGGTGCACGTGCCGGTGACCGCCGGGCCGGAGCAGTTCGCCAAGGTCGGCACGCGCAACGCGATGGTGATCGCGGTGTGCTCGTTCGCGCTCGCGATCGACCCGGAGGAGCGCCGCGTCGGCACGTGCATCGGATCGGCCGGGCCGACGCCGATCGTCGCGACCGAGGCCGAGGCGTTCGCAGCCGGCGAGCTCGACTGGGACGGCGGCACCACCCCCGGCGATGCCGCCCTCGCGCGCTTCGGCGAGCTGGTCGCGCAGGCCGCCTCCCCCATCGACGACGTCCGCGGCAACGCCGCCTACCGCCGCCACGCGCTCGGCGTCCTCGCACGGCGCGAGCTCGCCTGGGCCTGGAGCGAGCGATGAGGCTGACCTGCA
>DASRIS010000080.1:0-18678 GCA_035649895.1 Micromonosporaceae bacterium
GCCGTCACCGGCCGGGTCACCGGAGCCTCGGCCGGGCCGGTCGGCCCCGGCCTGCTCCCCCGCGTCCCGGTCCGCACCGGCCTGGACCAGCTCGTCGACTCCGGCTTCGCCACGCTGGCCGGCCAGCGGGTCGGGGTGATCTCGAACCCGACCGGGGTGGACCGCAGCTACCGCCACCTGGTCGACCTCATGCACGCGAGCGGCCTGGTCCAGATCACCGGCGTGTTCGGGCCGGAGCACGGGTTCCGCGGCTCGGCCCAGGCCGGCGGCAGCGAGGGCACCGGCATCGACGCCCGCACCGGCCTGACGGTCTACGACGCGTACGGCGCCACCCAGACCAAGTGGGCCGAGCTCTACGGTCGGGCCGGCGTGGACACGGTCGTCTTCGACATCCAGGACGTGGGCGCGCGCTTCTACACCTACATCTGGACCATGTACGACTCGATGGTCGCCGCTGCCCGCACCGGCCGGCGCTACGTGGTGCTCGACCGGCCCAACCCGGTCGGCGGCCGGGCCTACGGGCCGATGATGACCCCGGCCTACACCTCGGGTGTCGGCAAGCGGGAGATCGTGCAGCAGCACGGCATGACCGTCGGCGAGCTGGCCCGCTTCTTCAATGGCGAGTTCCTGCCTGGGACGGCCGGGCAGCCGGTGGAGCTGGAGGTCGTCGCCTGCCGGATGTGGCGGGGCGGCCTGCTGGCCGGCGACACCGACGTGCCCTGGGTGATGCCCAGCCCGAACATGCCGACCCCGGACACCGCGCTGGTCTACCCGGGCACCTGCATGTTCGAGGGGGTCGCGTCGATCTCCGAGGGGCGCGGCACGACCCGCCCGTTCGAGCTGGTCGGCGGGCCGGAGATGGACTACCACTGGGGTGACCGGCTCAACGCGCTCAACCTGCCCGGTGTGGAGTTCCGGGAGGCGTACTTCACCCCGACGTTCTCCAAGTTCACCAACCGGCTGTGCGCCGGGGTCGAGGTGAAGGTGACCGACCAGTCCGCGTACGACCCGGTCCGCACCGGTGTGGCGATGCTGGTCGAGGCCCGCCGGGATCCGTCCTTCGTCTGGCGCTTCGACGCGTTCGACCCGGTACGGCCGTACTGGGTGGACAAGCTCAGCGGCTCCCCGCGGCTGCGCACCATGATCGACGCGGGCGCGTCCGTCGACGACGCCGTGGGCGCGTGGCAGGAGGAGCTTGCGGCGTTCGTCGCCCGCCGCCAGCCCTACCTGCTCTACCCCGGCACCGGCCGCTGAGCCCGTAGCCGCCGACCGGACTGGAGGCCGCCAGCCCGGCCCGGTTGGCGGCTACTGGTCCGGTCTGGTGAGGTACGTGCCCGCACACGCCAGTGCCGCCGGGGCGGGGTCAGCTCCGGGCGCAGTCGTGCAGTCCAGGCATGTCCAGCGTGCTGTCTCTGACGGCGGCGCAGTTGGCCAGCACCCACGCGCTCCGCCTCCAGCTGAGGTCCCCGGCGGGTCCGCCGAGCGCACCGGGGCCAAGCAGGACGTACCGTAGCTCGCTAGCCGCGACGAGCTGCGCGAGCTGGTCGGTGGTCGGGAACGTGGCCTGACCGGAGAACCCGCCCATCGGCAGCACGCTGGCGCCAGCGAGGATGTACTGGCCGGCTGGACCGGAGCCGTCCACGGCGAGCAGGTACTTGCTGCCCGGCTGGTGGCTGCGCAGCCACTCAACCAGCTGCCTGGCGTGCGCAGCCCGCTCCGCACTACCAAGCCGACCCAGACTACCGCCGGCGCGCAGGCCAGGCCCGACACCCGGCCCCGGACCAACACCTGGCGGACCGATACCCGTGGCCGGCCCAACGCCCGGGGGCGGCCCGCCAGGTAGGAGCGGACCGCCGTAAGCGGGCCCGTACTGCACCGGCCCCCTTGGCCCACCCAGCGCGAGATCGCCGGCTGGGCCGGCGGACGGGCCGATCGCGGAGCCCGCGTACCGGCTGTCGACAGTGGACACCGCCCACGCGGCTGGTGCGACGAGCACCGCAGCCACGGCCATGGCCACGCCGGCCACCGCCATCCGGGCGGTGAGGAACGGGTGCCGGCGCAGGCGCCCGCTGCCCCGCGCCAGCCCGACCGCGACCAGCAGGGCTACGCTCACCGCGCCGAGCGCCAGGAGCAGCGGCGTCATCCAGGGCAGGAACGCCGGGAACCGGCTCGACAGCCACACCGCCCACGCGACGGTCGCGGCCACCACGAGTGGCAGCAGCCACCGCGCAACCCGGTCATGAGAACCGCCCCGCGCAACCCGGCCATGAGCACCGCTCCGCGCAACGCGGCCATGAGCACCGCCCCGGGCGACTCCTCTCCGGTAGGCCCGCCACAGTAGGACCAGCCCGCCGCTGGCCAGTGCCGCGACCGCCGGCGCCACCGCGACCACGTAGAACGTGTGCGCAACCCGGCCAGTGGAGAACGCTGCCGCGTGCACCGCCAGCCACAGCCCCCACATCACGAACCCAGCCCGGACAAGGTCGGTACGCGCCGCCCGGCCACGCCACCAGACTCCGGTGACCAGCCCGAGAAGGGCCAGCGGGTACGCCCAACCGACCTGCGGGGCGACCCCGTCGGAGAACATGAACGACAGCGCTCCGTTGGCACCGGGCCCACCGAAGCCGGGAGTCGTGTCACTGCCCACGCCGTACCGGCTGAGCAGGTTGTACTCGAACACCATCGACAGCGGCGAGTTGTCCAGGGAGCCGTCGACATAAGGGCGCGACGAGGCGGGTGTGAGCAGCACCAGGACGATCCAGGACAGCGACACGGCGAGGGTGGCTACGCCGGCGAGGCCGATGTGCCCGAGCCGGCGGCGCAGCGGTCCAGGGGCGGCGACCAGGTACCCGACGGCCAGCGCCGGCAGCACGCCCCATGCCTGCACCATCTTGGTGTGGAACGCCAGGCCCACCCACACTCCGGCCAGCAGCAGCCAGCCCAGCCGGCCACCGGCGACCGCGCGTTGCCAGGCGTCCGCGGCGAGGACCAGCAGCAGGGTCAGCAGCGTGTCCGAGATCCCGGCGTGCGCCAGGGCAGCCACGATCGGCGTGGTCGCAAAGCTCGCCGCGGCGAGCAGGCCGGCGCCGGGGCCGAGCCAGCGCCGCACCACCCGGTAGAGCACCAGCACCGTCACAACCGTCTCGACCACCTGCGGCAGCAGCACCGACCAGGTGGAGAAGCCGAAGATCCGCGCCGACAAGGCCTCGACCATGAACGCGCCGGGCAGCTTGTCCAGCGTGACTGACGCCGCCGGGTCGTACCCGCCATAGAAGAACGCCCGCCAGCTCTCCGACATGCTCTTGACGGCCGGTGCGTAGTACGGGTGCAGCTGCCCGTGCCGAACCCCCCAGGCATAGACCACACCCGCCACGACGGCGAGCCCGAGCAGCGCCGGCCGCGCCCAGGCGGGCTGGTCGGCCGGAGACTGCCAGAGCAGGCGGCGCCGAGCCGGCGACGCACCGGTCGACGCCGGCACGGCCGGAGGCGAAGACACAACCGGAGGCGAGGACACGGCCTGAGGCGAAGGCACAACCGGGCGCGGAGGCGCAACCGCGCCCAGGGGCGCCGCCGGGATCGTGGCCGGGGTAGGTGCCGTGGCCGGGTTCGGGGTCGCGGTCATGACGATGAGCATGCCGCCCGCGGCGCTGGGCTGCCTGAGGCTCGCCTCCCAACTTGCTGTGAGTCACCCGGATGCGCGACAACCCTGAGGTTGCCAACCCGGTCAGGAAGGTGAGTGGCTACAGAGGACAGCGGCCGCGTGCTGGCGCGCCCGGCCGGCGAGCAGCTCCATCAGCTCCCCGAAGATGGCCGCCGCGGCAGTGCCCGGCCAGCCCTCCGGCAGTACCTCGGCCGGCAGGCCAGGGTCGAAGAACGGCACGTGTCGCCAGCCCAGCAGCGCGGTCGTGAAGTCCACAAACGCCGCCAGGTCTCCGGTCCCGTTCCCGGCGTCCGGCTGGGGTCCGGGACCGGCCCACCGGTCCCGGACCGGGCGCATCAACGCGACCAGGTCCGCATATCGGGTCCGCAGCGCCGGCAGGTCCCAGCACCGCTCGACCAGCCACCGCGGCGACCCGAAGGCCCGGTAGTGCGCCTCGAAGATGTCGACGAACGCCTCCATGCCCAGCTCATGTACTGCCGCGACGGCCGGCTCCAGGTTCCGCCGGGGAGCCAGCCACACACCCCCGTCCAGGCTCCCGAAGCCCAGCCAGGACAGCCGGGAGCGCAGCTGGTGCCGCTTCTCCCGCTGCTGCTCCGGCACTGAGAAGACAGCCACCGCCCACCCATCGGTCAGCTCCGCCGGCCGCTGCCGGGCGTAGATGCGCAGGTCGCCCTCTGCCGCGATGCGCTCAGCGCGCGGGCTGAGGCGGTACCGCGCCCCCGGCCCGCGCTCCAGCAGGCCCTTGCTGGTCAGCCGGGACACCTGAGTGCGCACGGTCTGCCCGTCCACGCCGAGGGGCGCGAGCAGCCGGATCAGGTCACCGATGGCGAAGCTGCCGCCGAGCGGCCGTACATATGCGGCCACCACGTCAAAGGTGATCGACCTCGACTGCGGCGGCAACGGGGTGGACAGGGTCACCGGCTACCCACGCTCATCCCGGACCCGCACCTGCTTGACGTCGCGCTCCAGCCGCTCCGCGATGCTGCCCCGGGCGACGACGGCCACGTCCGGACGCACCTCGTAAGCGGTGCTGACCCGCTCCACCACAGTGGCCACCACCGTCGCCGGGTCATGCCCTGCCGCGGGCTCCACCTCGATGTTCAGCCGGTCGTCCAGGTCGGTGGCGGTGACCCGGACCAGGTAGTCAGCGACCACATCGAGACCGAGCAGGGTCTCCTCCAGCTCGACGTAGCTGATGTTCACTCCGCGTACCTTAGCGAACCCGACGGTGCGGGCCGCCAGCCGCAGCCGGGGGAACGCCGCGAAGGCGCAGTCGCAGCCCGGCTCCAGCGCGCCGAGGTCACCGGACCACCAGCGCAGGAACGGGATCGCCCGGGCGCTGTGCAGTGGCGTGACCACAACCGCGCCGACCTCGCCGTAGGGCAGCGGCTGAAGCGTCTCCGGGTCAAGGATCTCCAGCTGGAACAGGTCGGTCCACACGTGCAGCCCGTCGTGGCGGGCGCACTCGCCGCCCATCATCGAGCACTCGGTCATGCCGTAGCAGTCGTAGAGCTCGGCGCCGCCCCACACGCTGCGCATCCGGGCCCGCCGGGCCGGGGTCAGCGGCTCGGCGCTGCTGACGATGGTGCGTAGCGACGACGCGGCCGGGTCGTACCCCATCGCCTCGGCCCGGTGGCCCAGGATATTGAGGTACGAGCCGATGCCCAGCCACGCCGTTGGCCGCAGCTCGAAGAGCAGCCGCACCTGCGTCTCGCTCGGGGTGTTCGCGCCCGAGCCGGCGAAGACGTTGCCGCAGCCCCGGTCCCGCAGGGCGTGGCCGAACATGTGGCCGATCGGATGCGCGCCCAGGAACGGGAACGAGTTGTGCACCAGCGACCCGCGGCCGATGCCGGCGAGCTCCAGGATGCGGGTGAAGGACTCGATGAGCGCGGGCAGGTCGTCGCGGTGCTTGGGGTAGAACAGCGGCCGGCCGGTCACCCCGCCGCTGCGCCAGACCATGGCGATGTCGCCCGGCTCGGCGACGACCAGCTCGTCGTGGAACTCCTCGGACGACAGCTGCCGCAGCTCGTCCTTTGTGGTCGGTTCGATGCGCTGCCACGCGTCGCCGGTCGGGACCTCGCCCCGGGCGATGCCGGCCTTCTCCAGGCGCCGGCGGAAGAAGGACGAGCGCCATGCCTGGTCCAGCGCCGCGGGCAGGCGCGCGCTCCGCGCCGACTCCACCTCTTCGGCGGTACGGGGATACGCCACGGCTACTCCTTCGGGGTCTCTATCGTGCCGTGCCATCGGGTGTCGAATCCTGGCCCGCGGTCACCGGTGACCGCGGCCCTGCGCAGCTCGGCAAGCACCGAGCGCTTCTGCGCCGTCTCCTCGGGGATCTCGTCCAGCGCCGGAGCTAGCCGCTGCGCGTAGTCCGCGCCGACCGGGCACACGTCCTGGCACCGGGTGCAGCCGGTCTCCACGCCCACGCCGCGCAGCAGGCTCTGCCAGAACATCAGCGACCTGGTACTGGAGGCGAGCTGCCACTTGCGCTCCGGGTCGGGCTCGGCGACGACGGCGGCGACGTGCTCGGCGAACGCGGGATAGTCGTACGGGGCCGAGTGCGGGCGGCACGCGTCGACGTCCAGCCCCCACTGCCGCACCGCCGAGCCGGGGCAGGCGAGCAGGCACCGCCCGCACGCCTCGCCCAGGCACAGCCCCGGGGTGGGCTGAAGCTCCGTCGGCTGAAGCGACATGGGCTGAAGCGCCGTGGGCTGGCGCGGGGTGGGCTCCAGCGGCGCGTGGGTCACCACGGCCGCAAGCAGCACGCGCGGGCCGTACTCGGGGGTCAGCAGCATGCCGTTGAGCCCCAGCGTGCCCAGGCCGGCGGCGACCGCGGCGTGGGTGAGCGACAGCGGGCCCTCGGCGGCCAGCTCCTCCTGCTTGCTGCGGCTGGCCGAGGCAGGCACCAGCAGCGCCGGGAAGCCCGCGTCCTCCAGCCAGTACATGAGCTTGAGCGAGATCTCCTCCAGCTCGGTCAGGCCCAGCTCCATGGTGTAGTGGTGGCTGCGGTTGGCGCCGTCGCGTTGCAGCACCCCGCCGTAGACGAACCGGCGGGCCAGCACCACCACGCTGCGGGCGCCGTGCAGCACCGCCTCCGGCGGGTGCGGCAGGTCGGCTAGTGCCTCGGCGTCGGCCACGCCGGCCAGCTGCGCGCCGAGCTGGCGCGCCTGGGACACCACCAGCTCCGTCCTCAATGGTCCGCCCTCGCGATCTCCGGGGCGTCGCCGCGGCGCAGCCGCCGGTAGCCCAGCGGCCCGATGAACCGGCGGTCAAAGGGCGGGTTGCCGGCCACCGCGCACCCCTTCTTCTCCGCCGCCTTCATCCCGGCCATCCGCTGCTTCTTCTCCACAGTGGACTCTTCGATGTAGCGGTGCTCGGCGGCGAGGTGCTGCTGGTACTCCCCGCCCACCGGGCAGACCTCCAGGCACCGGGGGCAGACGCCGAAGGACTCGGCGACGCCCACCACCGCCTGCCACTGCGCCCGGGTCTCCGGCGCGGCCATCACCTTGTCCACGTCGGATGGTGCGTCGATGAGCCGGCGCACCGGCCCGCGCAGGATCTTCGAGACCCCGTTGACCATCGCCGCGAGACCGCACAGCCGCTTGTCCAGCGTCCACTGGTGCACGGCGTCGGTCGGGCAGCACAGCAGGCACCGGCTGCAGCTCGGGCCGATGCAGAGCTGCTCGGTGATCCGCCGGTCGGGCTCTAGGGCAAGCTCGGTGAGGACCGCGGAGAAGTAGACCCGGGGGCCGTACTCGGGGGTGAGCAGGTTCGCCTCCAGCCCGAACGTGCCCAGCCCCGCCTCGACCGCCACATGCCGGAACGACAGGTAGCCATAGCTGCCCCGCTTCAGCTCCGGGTCGGTCTCGTCCATCACCACCTGGAGGCTCGCGTGGCCGTGCTCCTCCAGCCAGAACGACAGCCGGTACGCCAGCCGCTCCAGCTGGCGGCAGATGGCCGCGTTGGTGTACGCGATGGCCCGGCGGTGGTCGGAGAGGAACTCCCCGGTCGGCATCCGCTTGGCCACGATCACGCAGCTGCGCGCGCTCGGGAACAACCGGCTAGGTATCTGAGGCGCTGTCGGGTCGGGCGGGTGGGCCTCGAGCGTGGCGCAGTCGACCACTCCCACCAGATCCGCACCGAGCGCCTTTGCTCGATCCTTTACGGCTGCGGCGTCCATGCCGCCTCCTGCTGTATGTCAAATTAGTGGCGCTCGACACCGCACTGTAATGGTCGCAGATACTCATGGCAACGGACATCGTGTCCGTCGTCACCCGAAGTTGTGACGCTATAATCTTGCAGTTATCTTCGAATAGTCATGCAAAGCTCGGAATCAGCTTACGTTTTCCCGAACGCCGGGTTGCTGACCGTTTCTCTGCTTCCGCGCGGTATCCCAGGCGGTGACCACCTTCCCGGCCAAAGCAGGATCTATGCGGTTGGTCCGGGCGACGGCGGTGAGCAGCTCCCGCCACGGCAGCCGGGCAAGCTTGCGGGCGGGCAGCATATCCACGACCCGGAGTACGGCCACCGCCGCGTCATCGCTGGCCGCCCCCCGCGCACCGCGCAGGAGCCGCCCGACCAGCGACAGGTCACCGCCGATCGCACGCCACGCCGCCCCAGGGTGCTCGATCACCTTCTCCAGCTCCAGGTTCGACTCCGGCGGCACCGGGATGCCAAGCTCCGCCAGCGCCGCAGCGAAGTCGAGGCGGTCCGCCTCTTCGAGGAAGTGCAGGAACATCGCCAGTCCAGTCGCGTGCCGCGCGATCTGTTGGGTATCCGGGCCGGACAGCGGCTCTCGATATCGGATTTCAGCCAAGGCTCGTACGAACTTCACAGTGGCCTGAAACTTTGCCGGGGAACTATCCGACGTCTTGATCAGATCACAAGCCCGACTGAGGAGCTCAGTCGGCGGCGTCGCCTGGCCCATCTCGAGCTGACGGAAGATCATATACAGATATGGCGCTCTTTTGTCTGATGCAATCGTCGCCGCAGCGGTGAGGCACGACTCGACCAGATCATTGAAGGGCTGACTTCTAACACCCACCACCCTTGGAGTGATCCACCTGTAGCCCGGTCCACCCAGCGCTAGGTGCGCCAGGACGCCAGCCGGCGAGGGGGAGTCGCCAGACTCGGGCATCAGCACGATGTCATCCATAGCTAGGAAATCAGCGGTGGCATCCGTCAGGCCGGTCACGGCAGGATCTCCGATCAGTGTGTTCGAGAAATCGAGCTCCCACACCAGGCGAGTCCAGGAGTAGTAGGGATCGCCGTCGGTGCTGAGCTGTACCCGTTCAGGGGCCCATCGGGGATCTACTTGGAGTGCCTCCACGAGTGAGCGCCAGGCCTTGGTGTCCAATGTGGCCCGCCAGAAGGACGCCATGCGGCGCCACCGCCCGGCCGGGTCCACCTCACCTGGGAAGAGTGCGGCGAACTCGACCTCGCCGTCGAGGGCGACCAGAAGGACGACCAGGTTGGCGCTGCGCACCGCGAGCCGGACGGTGAGGTCGATGTCCCGGGGCTGGTAGCCGGAGAACCGCCCCGCGTCGTACCCGTACAGGCAGCCGGCGACCGCCTCGACCAGCAGGGCGCGAAGCCCCTCCCGGACAGGCCCGTCGAGCTGGCCGAGCCGGTGCCAGACGAAGTCCACAATGGGCGCCCGCATCGTCAGCACCTGGAACGACAGCAGCGCGGTGAGCAGCTCGTCGTCGGGCGCCGCGGCAACCATGGTCAGCGCACGGCTCCGGTGGTCGGCGCTGGCGTAGGTGGCAAGCGCCGTGTTCACGGCCATCCGGGCGACGAGGTACTCGCCGAAGGTCGCGTGCAGGAACTCGTACGCCCGTAGGGGCGCCTCGCCAGCGACCTGGTAGGTGGAGTGGGAGGCGTGCACGAAGAAGAACCGGCCGATCAGCAGCTGCGCGTTGCTGAGCTGGCGCCCGGGACCACCGGCACGCCGGGAGGGTGCCGCACCGGAGAGCGCCCTCAGGTCGGCGTCGAGATCCTCCTCGTCGACCACCTGGCCGTCCCGGTTGAACATCGCCAACGCCGCGATGGACAGCTGCTCCAGCTCCTGCTCGACCATCCGGTCCACCTGGTCCTCAGTGGAGCTTGGATGGTGCTTGCGGACCTCCCGGCGGGCGAAGGAGCGCAGCAGCCGCTCGTAGAGGTCGGCGTCGGCGAGGCACTGGCGCTCCCGTTGCAGTGCGTTGCCGCCGGCGTCGTAGAGCGCGAGCATGAGCAGCAGCAGCGGCTGGCGGGCCAGGTGCGGGTGGCGCAGCACGGTCTCCCGGGCCAGCGGCCGCAGGCCGGCGCCCGCGTAGAAGCCGGCGTTCGCGGCGTTCCAGGTGTCGAGCCAGCGCGCGATCCGCGGCTCGTCAAAGGGCTCCAGCCGCACGACCGTCGTCCCGGCCGGGATGCGCGCCTGGTGCGCCACCATGGTGCGGCTCGTCACCACGGCCACGACCGGGCGCCCGCGGCCCGCCTCGGCCCGCTGGAACTCGGCGACCTGCTCCAGGTAGTCGCTGCGGCTGGCCTGGCTGCTCTGGATCAGCTCGTCCAGGCCGTCCAGCAGGATCACCGGGGTGGCGTCACCGGCCGCGTCGGCGAGGTCGGCCCAGTCGACGCTGCGGTGCAGCACCAGCGAGAGCGCCTCAGCCACCTGCCGGTGGATCGGCGCGTCGGCCGGCACCCGGCGCAGGTCAACCCGCACCGTGGGGTGGCCGGCGTCGCTCAGCCGGGCCGCCAGCACCCGGCTGAGCACCGACTTTCCCGAGCCCGGATGGCCGAGCAGCAGCAGCGGGCGCACCGTCGCGTCGGGGTCGGCCAGGCAGGCGGCGAAGAAGCCCTGGATCTCCTCCCGTACCGGGATGGCCTCCCACCACCCGTCGTCGTGCGGGCGATGACGGTCCCGGTCGTAGCTGGCCGCCCGGAACGCGTGGTTGACGTACGCCGCGCCGAGCGTGGGAATGGCCAGGCCCGCTGGCGCACCATGCGTGCCGGGCGCGATGATCTGCTGGTCCAGGTCTGCCGCGTACCCGGTGGCCAGCTCGTCCCACCGCCGCAGCGCCCCGGCCGGGTGGGCGACCTGCGGCAGCACCTCGGTCAGCCCGGCCAGGCCGGTCCTGGTCTCGTCGAGGATCCGGGCTAGGTCATCGAGGCGCGCGTTGGCTCCTTTCTCAGCGGCCTGGAGCTCGTTGAGCAGGGTCCAGCAGAGGAACTCCGGGCTCTGCCCGGCCAGCTGGATGACGTAGCCGTGGTACCGGGCCAGGGCTCTCGCCGGCAGCTCGTGGGAGACGAATATCTCCATCGCCATCTGGTCGCTCTCCGACCGCTCGTCCCAGGCCGCCTCCGCACGCAGCAGCCGCAGCACCTCCTGGCCCGGCGCGGCGAAGAACGCGCGAGCTTCGGCATCGAAGTCCGCGCGGGGGATCCCGGGCCGCGGCACCGGTGGCGAGGCCCGCAGCAGCTCATGGACGATGCCGCGCTCGCCGGCCTCGGGGACCTGGTCAAACAGGACAGTCCACCGGTCACCCGGGGTCCGGCGGCTCCCGTCGACGGTCAGCCGGTCAAAGCCGGCCAGCGTGTCGAAGTACGCCGAGACCAGCAGGACCGTATGCGCGGCGGTCATCACCTCGCCGCGGGTGCGGCGGTCCGCACCGCGTAACCGGTCCCCGCTCGCCTTGCGCAGCTGCTCCAGCCACCGGACCAGATCGTTCTTCGGGTCGAACAGGCCAAGGGTGGCGCCGCCGGTGACGGGCGCCGCGACGGCCAGCCCGATGCTGAGCAGCCCGTCCAGCCACTTGAGGATCCGGCTCTCGCCGGCTCCCAGGATCCGCGCGGCATCGGTCAGCTGGACCATCCTCGGCACGCCGTCTCCCCTCACCAACCCCCTCGCTGCCGGCAACACTGCCATGCGCGGCGGTTGGCTCCCTCACGAGTGGGCGGGGCGGCGGGACCAGGCCAGGATCTCCGCTGCCGCGCGGGGTGCGCCGCCCGCCTCGCGCAGGGACCCGGCCACCTGGCGTACGCGGCGCCGGAGGTGCCCATCGTGGAGCATCCGGGTGGCGAGGTTACGCAGCCGCTGCGGTGACAGCCGGCGGGCGGGCAGCATCGCCCCGGCGCCCAGCCGGGCCAGCTGCCGCGCGACACACGCCTGCTCCGGCTGGTGCGGCACGGCGATGGTCGGCACCTCGTGCAGCAGCGCCTCCTGGACGCTGTTCATCCCGCCGTGCGTGACCAGCAGCGCCGCGCGGGCAAGCAGGTCAAGCTGCGGCACCGCCGGCCGGACCAGCACATGGTCCGGGATGCGCCCGAGCCGGCGCGGGTCCCCCTTGCTGACGGACAGGACCAGCTGGTACGCCCCACCGGAGAACGCCTCGATGCAGGTGTGGAAGAACGCCGGGTTGTCGTAGTTGACGGTGCCCAGGGAGGCGTAGACCAGCGGCCGGCCGTCGAGCCACCCGAACGGGAACTCGGGCTGGTCCACCCTGGCCCCGACGCTGGGGCCGACGAACACCGTGCGCCCGGCGCTGCCGCCGGCACCGGGCTGGAAGACCGGCGAGGTGTAGCTGATCGTCAGGTCGCCCGGGATAGCGAAGAGCTGGTCCAGGCGCAGCGGCCGGACGCCGAACCGCGCGGCGAGCGGGCGCCAGGCCCGGTAGAACCCGGGCAGGTGCGGCAGCCCCCGTACCAGGCTGGTCAGCACGCCGGCGAATGCCGGCTCGCGCAGCACCACCGGGAGGGTGAGCGTCAGGAACGTCGACGAGACGACCGTGGGCAGGCGCAGCGCCTGCGCCACCAGCCAGCCCCAGCAGCACATCGAGTCGACCAGCACGTAGTCGGGGCGCACCGCGGCGGCCTCGTCGACCAGCCAGGGCACGAGCCTGCCGGCGGTCTCGGCGAGCACCGCCGCGGTCCGGGGCGGGCTCGTGCCGTCAAGGCCGAAGGCCGGGAAGTAGTCGTCCGGAAGGCCGGGGTAGGCGCGGAAGCTGGCACCGGTCGCCTCTACCGCCCTGCGGTAGCCGGCCGACGCGTAGTAGACAACCTCCTCCCCCGCCGCCACCAGCTCCGCGACGACCGGCAGCGACGGGTTGATGTGCCCACTGGCCGGGACGTTGTAGAAGACCGCTCGCGCCACGCCGGCCGCCTTCCCGCCGCTGCCGTCGTCACCGTGTGCCAGCGGCCCGCTCTGGTCGGTTCCCGCCTGATTGTCCCTTATTTATGGCCTCCCTATCTACGGTTGCCTCTTGACCAGTCGGCGCCAAAGCATCCAGTGGGCGGGAAAACCCAGAGCCGAGCATCCAGGCGCCAGATACCAGGCCAGCTGGCAAGCGCCCGGCGCCAGGAAGCCGGGCTACGCAGGCGACATGCGACAACAGGAGGACATGCAGCGGCCCGACCGCAGACAGGGAGCCTGTCGGCCGGGCCGCCGGAGCTGGGCCAGGTAGGTCGGTACGTCAGTACACGGTCACGCCGTACGCGTTGGCCGCTTCGGGGACGGGCTGGTAGAAGGTTGTTCCACCGGACCGGCAGTTGCCGCTGCCGCCGGAGGTGATGCCGAGTGCCCTGGTGCCGTCGTAGAGCGGGCCGCCGGAGTCACCGGGCTCCGCGCACACGTTGGTCTGGATCATTCCCCTCACTGTGCCGCTGCCGACGTAGCGAACCGTGACGTTCAGCGCGGTGACGGTCCCGCTGTGCGTCCCGGTGGTCGACCCGGTGCGCTTGACCGACTCCCCGACAAAGGCGTTCGCTGCGGTGAACCCACCGGGATGGGTGAGCGAAAGGTTGTCGTAGCGGACCAGCGCGTAGTCGTTGCCCGGGAAGCTGGAGCCGATAGTGGGGCCGATCAGCGTCGTGTGGCTGGAGTTGGTGTACCAGGTATTGGCTACGTCTCCGCAGTGTCCCGCGGTGAGGAAGTAGTAGACACCGCCCTTGACGACGTTGAAGCCGAGCGAGCAACGGTAGCCCCCACCGTAGATTGCGGCGCCGCCGGATAGCAGCGGGGCGAAGACGCCGGCGGCACGCTCGATCCGGATCGCACCGGCGTTGCCGCCGGCGGCCTTCCTGATCGTTGCGATCTCGGCCTGCGACACGCTGCTGTCTGCGGTGACCACCACGCGGTCGGATGCGGCGTCCACGTACCAGGCGATGCCCTCGACGCCCGACCCCAGCACCGCGGCGTTCACCGCGGCGAGGTGGCCGGCGCCGTATGCCTGCGGCGCCGCTGCCGCGGCGGCCGGCAGGGTGAACGCACCGATGGCGACCATGCCGACAGTTGCGGCGAGCAGCCGGGCAGATCTGCTGCGGGAAAGGACGTGCTTGATCCTCACTGTCTCCTCCTCAAGGAGTGGTAGGACCAGATGGGTGGATCAGTTCCCCGTTAGCTGTAGCGGGAAGGTTCATCACCGGTGTCGGTCAATGTCACCCTCCCGACCAAATGGTCTAGCTAGTATCAATCTTGATCAATAACATAGCAAGACCATCGGGTGCGGTTACGGGGTTCCGGCGAACCGGCCGAGGGAATCGGAGAGGGTCAGGTGCGCTACCCCTGGCTAGCCTGAGCCCTGAAGGGCTCCGGCTGGTCGGGAGGGCCGTGCGTGGTGGATGTGGTCGGCGCCGCGGAGAGCGCGCGGCAGCAGCGCCGGGCCGCTGGTGGCCTGCGGGCAGCGGGGCTGCGGGCAGGTGACCGGGTCGCTGTGCTGGCCCGCCCGTCCCCCGGCCTGCTCGCCCTGGTGCTGGGCGCGCTGCGCACCGGCATCGTCCCGGTGCTGCTCGACCCGGCCGCACCGCCCTCAGAACAGGCGGAGCTTCTCGCCGACGCCCGCCCAGCGCTCACCGTGACCGGCGGCGCCGTGCCGACCATGGCCGACGGCGCCGTGCCGACCGTGGCCGAACACGCCACGCTCGCCGGTCTGCTCGACGCAGCCCCGGCCGAGCTGGCCGCCGTACCGCTGGCCCGGCCGATGCACTACACCTCGGGTACGACCGGGCGGCGTAAGGGCGTCTGGTCCGGGGTGCTCACCGAGGGCTCGGCAAAGGCCCTGCTGGCCGAGGAGACCGAGCTATGGGGGTTCCACCCCGGCGACCGGCATCTGGTCGTCTCCCCGCTGCACCATTCTGCGCCGCTGCGGTTCGCAACCGGGACGCTGATGGCCGGCGGCACCGTCGCGCTGGGCGGCCCGTTCGACGCGGCCCGGACCCTCGACCTGCTCACCACCTTCCGCCCGACCACCCTGTTCTGCGTACCCACGCAGCTGCGGCGCCTCATGGCCGCCGCCGACGCGGGTGGCGGCCTGCCGCCGTTGGGGCAGCTGCGGCTGCTCGCCCACGCCGCCGAGGCCTGCCCGCCGGGCCTGAAGCGCCGGCTCATCGACGAGCTGCCGCCCGGCAGCGTGTCCGAGTTCTACGGCTCCACGGAGGCGCAGTTCACGGTCTGCAGCAGCCAGGAGTGGCTGGACCGCCCGGGCACCGTCGGCCGGGCGCGGCCGGGACGCCGGCTACGGGTCGACGGCGACCGGCTCGTCTGGTGCCGGCTGCCGCCGTACGCCCGCTTCTCCTACTGGGGCGACCCGGCAAAGACCGCCGCGGCCTGGCGCGGCGACGAGCTCACCGTCGGCGACCTGGGCCGCATCGGCGGCGACGGCTACCTCTACCTGGACGGCCGGCGCGAGGACCTGGTCATCAGCGGCGGCGTCAACGTCTACCCGGGGGAGGTGGAGCGGGTGCTCGCCGCCTGCGCGGGGGTGGAGCAGGTGGCCGCGTTCGGGGTCGCGGACGAGCAGTGGGGACAGCGGCTGTGCGCCGCGGTCGTCGGCGACGCGACCGAGCAGGCGCTGGCTGACTTCGCCCGCCGCAACCTGTCCGCGGCGAAGCGCCCCAAGGCGTACTACAAGGTCGGCCAGCTGCCGACCACCGCCACCGGCAAGGTCCGCCGCCTCGACCTGCCCGGGCTGCTCGGCCTCGGGTAGCCCGGTCCACCGAGTCCGGCACCCACCTTGACAACGTACAACCGATCGGTTGTATATTTGTCTCGTGACCGAGGAGAGCGAGAACCGGGCGGACGCCCTGTTCCACGCGCTCGCTGACCGCACCCGGCGCGACATCCTGCGCCGCGTGCTGGCCGGAGAGCACTCCGTCTCGGCACTCGCGGCAAAGTACGACATGAGCTTCGCCGCGGTACAGAAGCACGTCGCCGTGCTGGAGAAGGCCGGTCTGCTGACCAAGCGACGCAGCGGTCGCGAGCAGCTGGCCAGCGGCGACGTGGAGGCGGTGCGGTCGGTGGCGTCCATGCTCACCGAGCTCGAGCAGGTCTGGCGCGGCCGCATCGCACGCATCGACGTACTCATCGCATCCGACTCCCACCAGGAGGACCCGCCATGCCCGTGACCGACGTCCAGCAGGATCTTGACAACCTGACCCTGACCATCACCGCAGACTTCGCCGCGCCGGTGGAGCGGATCTGGCGGGTCTACGCCGACCCTCGCCAGCTGGAGAAGGTGTGGGGACCGCCGACCTACCCGGCGACGGTGGTCGACCACGACCTCACGCCCGGCGGGCGCGTGACCTACTACATGACCGGTCCGGAAGGCGACAAGCACGCCGGATACTGGCTGGTCACCACCGTGGACGAGCCGAGGGGCTTCTCCTTCGACGACGGCTTCGCCGACCTCGACTTCAACCCGAGGCCGGAGCTGCCGGTCTCCAAGAACGTCTTCACCTTCACCGAGCACGACGGCGGCACGCGCGCGACCTACGTGAGCAGGTACGCCTCCGCCGAGGCGCTGAAGCAGGTGCTGGACATGGGCGTCGTGGAGGGCGCCACATCGTCGATCAACCAGATTGACGACCTGGTCGCATCCTGACCCCAGCAGGGGACCGGGGCCGTGGCGGCCCCGGTCACCTTCGTGGATGGGCGCGATGACCCACCCCCGCAACGGTGTGACCAACGGTGACGGCTGCGGTGGAGTATCGGCATCCAGCAACAGCTGCCGCAGGTCAGGTTCCCGACGCCACGTACGGCGTTAGCCACCTACCGGCGTTGGTAGTCGTCACCCAGCTGGTCAACATCGTGCTCGGCACGCCCACGCCGCTATCGTCCAGCAGCGGCTGTTCCGTACCCGGCCCGTGCCGCCGACGCTCCACGACCCGGCTCTGGCCGCCGCGATTGCCTGCCGCCAGCGTCGCCAGCAGGCGCGCCAGCTGCTGGCCAACGATCCCGGCCTGGCCCGCGAGCTGCGCATCGGCCGCCCCGACCTACCCCGCGACTACGACGACGGCGGCCTGGTCGCCGTGGTGGTCGTGGACCCACTGTTCTGCCGAGAGGCTTAGGTCCGAGCGGCGGTTGGGGTCGGGATGGTGATATGGCCGCGTGCCCATCGTGCCGCCGTCCCGGGGCAGTAGCGTCCACAGTCGATGAGGAGCTTCCCGCTAACCGCGTCCATCGCCCTGGTCTTCGTGCCGCTCGCGTTCAGCGAGGAGCTGATGGAGCCGATCTTCTACGTCACGCGGGACCAGTGGCTGGTGCCTGCGTACGTGCTGCTCCCGGTCGACGCCGGGTTGCTTGCGGCGGCGTTCGCGCTGGCCTGGTGGGGGCACGGCCGGCGCGGGCGGTTCCGGCCGGTCTGGTTCGCCGTCGGGGCGCTCGCCCACCTCGGGGTGGACGTGACCAACGTGGTTGTGCCGCCTTCAGTGGGCGCCGCGTTCGCGCTGGCCGTGCCCTATGCCGCGACGCTGGTGGTGATCGGGGCGGCGATGGTCGGCGCGCGCTGGCTCCCGCCGCGCCGGCCCAGGACCAAGGACTCCGGTGCCTTCCGGTACGTGCTGCCGCTTGTCGCTGGGACGCTCTTCGCCTACCTGGGGGAGGGTTTGTACTGGTACACCCTCGGCGCCGAGCCGACCACGGGCGCTCGGGTGGTCAACGATGAGTACTTCGCGCAGACGAGCGCCGTCATCCCACTACTGCTGATCGCCATCGGCTTTGAGGCCCGGCAGTTCCAGCGCTACCGGGACCATCCGGCGGGTCGATCAACAGCTTTGGTCACCATTGTGCTGATGTGTATCACGGAGGTACTGGTACTGACCGCGCTCACCGAGGTCAGTCGCGCGGAGCAGGAGGGACCCTCCGGCCGACCGGCTGGTGAGCTGCTGGCCTGGCTGGAGTATCCCGCCTTCGTGCTCAGCCTCGAGGCAATGTGCATGGGCTTGGCCCTGGTCGCGTGGGCGCTGTTTCTCACCGCCGATCCGACCCAGGCTGCCGACCCGGTGTGGGGCGCGGAATCCGCACCGGCCGCCGGTCAGCCGGGAGCTGCTGGACAGGCAGAGACCGCCGAGCGGCCGGGCAGGGCTGAGGACCACCCGGGCGACGCGGCCGAGGCGACGACCCCGATGGCACCGGAGGTGTCTGCGGACCCATGCTCCTCGAGAAGGTACCCGCTGGCCGCGCCGGCACTACTGGTGTCGGCCGGGTGGGCCGCCGCGGCCGCGGTCGTCTGGTGGCAGCGCCGTTCTTCCCGGCGCAGACCGCGCTACTGAGGTTGAGAGGTGTGACGCCCACCCCGGCTCAAGGCTAGGTAGCTACCGTAGAGGGCGCCTCGCCGGCCAATCCCGACCGCCGGCCTGTCCCGACCGCCGACCGGCCCGGGAAGCCAGCGGGGCGCGCGAGCCCGCTGGGTCGGCGTTTGGAGTGATCAGATGGCAGTGGACCAGGTCGACGTGCTGATCATCGGTGCCGGGCTCTCCGGCGTCGGCGCAGCCTGCCACCTGCGGCGCAAGTGCCCGGAGAAGACCTTCGCCATCCTGGAGTCGCGGGGTGCCATCGGGGGGACCTGGGACCTGTTCCGCTACCCCGGCATCCGCTCGGACTCCGACATGTTCACCCTCGGCTTCCCGTTCCGGCCCTGGCCCGAGGAGAAGTCCATGGCCGGCGGCGCCGCCATCCGCAGCTACATCTGCGACACCGCGCGCGAGTACGGTGTGGCCGACAAGATCCGTTTCCACCACCGGGTGACGGAGGCGAGCTGGTC
>DASRIS010000081.1:0-8925 GCA_035649895.1 Micromonosporaceae bacterium
GCTGCTCGGCCAGCTCGTACCCCATCGTCTTCTTGCCCTCGATCCGGTACGGCTCGCGAAGCGTGGCGGCGTTGAACCAGCCGTGCTCGGCGGCTTGTGCGGCGACCAGCTGGCCGCAGTCGGTGATGAGCCCGTCGACGAGCGTCACCCGCGCGCCGGCCCGTTCGCACTCCACCACGTTCGCCCGGGGGGTGTCCCGGGGCATGGCCACGTGGGCCGGCAGTCCGACCGCGGCCGCATACGCCGCCAGTGCCCCGCCCGCGTTGCCGGCCGACGGCACGGCCAGCGCGGTGGCACCGAGATGGGCCGCCATCGAGACCGCGACCGCCATCCCGCGTGCTTTGAAGGACCCGGTCGGGTTCAGCGACTCGTCCTTGATGAACAGCCGGGACAGGCCCAGGGCGGCGCCGAGCCGGCGGGCTGGCAGCAGCGGGGTCCAGCCCTCGCCCAGGGTGACCGGCGCGCTGTCGCCGGTGGCCGGCAGGGGCAGCAGCTCCCGGTAGCGCCAGAGGCTGGCCTCGCGCGGGGCCAGGGTCTCGCGGCCCAGCGTGACCCGGCCCAGGTCGTACGCGACCAGGAGCGGCCGCTCGCACCGGGTGCACACGCTCTGCAGCTCACCGGCGGAGTGCCTGGTCCCGCAGGCGGCACAGTACAGGTGGGAGACGTGCATCCGAAGCCCTTTCCAGCAAAGCTATTGATCGGGCAGGATCTATGGCATGGCGGGCGGATACGACGTAGTCATCGTGGGAGGCGGCCATAACGGGCTGGTCGCCGCGGGTTACCTGGCCCGGGCCGGGCGGCGGGTGGTGGTGCTGGAACGCCGCCACACGGTGGGCGGGGCGGCAGTCTCCGAGCACCCGTTCGGCCCCGGCTTCACGGTCACCTCGCTCTCCTACGTGGTGAGCCTGCTGCCCCAGGATATGGTCCGCGACCTGCGCCTGGCCGAGCATGGCTACCACGTCTACCAGCAGGGGCCGTACTTCGCGCCCCGCCGGGACGGCGGCTACCTGTACCTGCCGGACGACCCGGACCGCCGGCACGCGGAGATAGCCAAGTTCAGCAAGGCGGACGCGGACGCGTACGAGCGGTGGGAGGAGTGGCTGGGCGGGCTGGGCGGGCTGGTCGGCCCGCTGCTGGAGGAGATCCCGCCGAAGCTGGGCTCCAAGCACCCCCGGGACCTGGCCGGGCAGGCCGCGCTGCTGGCCCAGCTGCGCAAGGTCGACGTGCGGGCCGCGTTCGACCTGACCCGGCTGTTCACCGGCTCCATCGCCGACCTGGTCGAGGAGCGCTTCACCTCGGATGCGATGCGCGGCGTGCTCAGCGTCTCCGGCGTCATCGGCACCTGGGCCGGCCCGCGCAGCGCCGGCACCGCGTACGTGATGCTGCACCACCATATCGGCGACACCGCCTGGGGCTTCCCGCGCGGCGGCATGGGCGGCGTCACCGGGGCGATGGCCGCCGCCGCCCGGTCGTTCGGCGCCGAGATCCGCACCGGCGCCCCGGTCGCCCGCATCGATGTCCATGATGGACGCGCGGTCGGGGTGACCCTGGAGTCCGGGGAGGAGCTGCGGGCCGCGACGGTGGTCACCACCGCGCACCCGAAGATCTCCTTCCTGCAGCTGGTCGACCGGGCCCAGCTGCCGGACGGCTTCGTCGCCGACATCGAGGCGTGGCAGACCCGCTCCGGCACCGTGAAGATCAACTTCGCGGTGGACCGGCTCCCGGTCTTCAAGGACTACCCGGACCTCGACCCGCAGGTCTACGGCGGCACGATCGTGCTCAGCGAGTCGCTGGACGAGGTCGAGACCGCGTTCCAGGAGGCGGTCTCCGGCCGCGCGTCCACGCTGCCCTTTGCCGACGTGTGCATCCCGAGCGTCTTCGACCCCACGCTCGCGCCCGAAGGCAAGCATGTGGTCAGCGCGTTCACCCAGTGGGTGCCGCACACCTACGCCAGCCGGCCGGACGAGGCGGAGCTTTCCGCGTACGCCGACCGCCTGGTGGCCCGGCTGGAGGCGGTCGCGCCGGGCTTCACCGACTCCGTCATCGGCCGGCAGGTGATCGGCCCGCACCAGATGCAGACCGAGTACGGCCTGGTCGGCGGCAACATCTTCCACGGTGAGCTGACCCTCGGGCAGATGTTCCACTGCCGCCCCGCCGCCGGGTACGCCGACCTGCGTACCCCGGTCCAGGGGCTCTACCAGGCCGGCTCGGCCACGCACGGCGGGGGCGGGGTGACCGGGATCCCGGGCCGCAACGTGGTCCGCCAGATCCTGCGCGACCAGCGTCGCGGTGTCCGCGGCAGGCTCCTGAACCGGCGCGCTGGCCGGTAGGGCGCTCATCTTGGCTGTGTCATGATGGCGCCAATGGTCGAGCGGGATGTCGTGGAGTTCGGTGCCGAGGAGCCCTCGCGGTCCCGGCTGGCTGGATACTGGGCCGGCCGGCCCGCCGGTCTCGACCGCCGCCTGGTGCTCGGCGCGGTGGGCCTCGGCGCTCTCCTGGTCGCCGCGTCCCTGTTCCAGACCTGGCAGACGATCATCCTGACGACCGAGACCGGCTCCCCTCCGGACACCATGGCCGTGGGCGTCGAGCTGCTTTGGGTATGGGGGGCCGGCTACCTCGTCGGACTCCTCGGCCTGGCCCCATTGACGGGTCTGGCATTCCTTGCCGCGGGTCCGGTCCGGCGCTACGCCCGGCTGGCCGCCCTGTGCTGGGGCGGCACGCTGCTCGGGGTGGTCCTGGCCGCCTTCGTCCACCTCGGTCGCAAAAGTGTGTTCCCGGGGGACTCGACCGTTGAGTATGGCCCCGGGGGCTATCTGGCCTTGGCAGGGGTCGCCGCAGTCCTGTTCGCACTGCACTACAGTGCACGGACCGAGGAGCCGGCGGTGGCCGAGGGCGAGCGCGGCCCCGTCGAGGCTCCGGACGACGACGCCGAGCCGGACCCCGGCTACTCCCGCCCCGACCGCCCTGACCGGGTCGGCCAGCCGGCCGCCCCACCGCCGTTCGCGGTCGGTCCGGTGGACCTCACCGTGTCCCCGACCGCGCCGTTCATCCGCCCGGAGCATGGGGACCGCCCGCAGCAGCGGGACCGCTGATACCGGCGCGCCTCACCATTGATATCGGCGCGCTGCGCTCCCGGGCCCGCCGATAGACTCGGCAGCCGTGATTGACCTCCGCCTCGTCCGCGACGACCCCGATGCCATCCGTGCCAGCCAGCGTGCTCGAGGGGAGTCCGAGTCGGCGGTTGACGACCTGCTCCAGGCGGACGAGCAGCGGCGCTCGGCGGTGCAGCGGTTCGAGGCGCTGCGGGCAGAGCAGAAGCAGCTCTCGGCCCAGGTGCCGAAGGCCGCGGGGGACGCCCGGACCGCGCTGCTGGCCCGTACCAAGCAGCTCTCTGCCGAGGTGAAAGCGGCCGAGGCGGCGGTCGCCGAGGCCGAGCGCGCGCTGCGCCAGGCCCAGCTCGCGGTCCCCAACGTGGTGGAGGAGGGCGCCCCGCCCGGCGGCGAGGACGACTACGTGGTGCTGCGCCACGTGGGCGACCGGCCCGACCTGGCCAGCCCCCGCGACCACCTGGAGCTGGGCGAGGCGCTGGGCGCGATCGACGTGGAGCGCGGCGCCAAGGTCTCCGGCAGCCGGTTCTACTACCTCACCGGCCCCGGCGCCATGCTCCAGCTCGGGCTGCTCCAGCTCGCCGTCCAGCAGGCCACCGAGGCGGGCTTCGTCCTCGTCGTCCCACCGGTGCTGGTGAAGCCGGAGGCGATGGAGGGCACCGGCTTCCTCGGCGCGCACGCCAGCGAGGTCTACCGGCTGGAGGCCGACGACCTGTTCCTGGTCGGCACGTCCGAGGTGCCGCTGGCGGCCTACCACACCGGCGAGATCCTCGACCTCGACCGGCCGCGCCGGTACGCCGGGTGGTCCACCTGCTTCCGGCGCGAGGCCGGCTCGTACGGCAAGGACGTGCGCGGGATCCTGCGGGTGCACCAGTTCGACAAGGTCGAGATGTTCGTCTTCTGCGCGCCGGAGCAGGCGCACGACGAGCACCTGCGCCTGCTCGCCTGGCAGGAGGAGATGCTGGCCCGGGTCGAGCTGCCGTACCGGGTGATCGACGTGGCAGCCGGCGACCTGGGCACCAGCGCGGCCCGCAAGTACGACTGCGAGGCGTGGGTGCCGTCGCAGGGGCGGTACCGCGAGGTCACCAGCACGTCCAACTGCACCACGTTCCAGGCCCGCCGGCTGAACGTGCGCTACCGCGACGCCGCCGGCCGGCCGCAGGCGGCTGCGACGCTGAACGGCACCCTGGCCACCACCCGGTGGCTGGTGCCGCTGCTGGAGAACCACCAGCAGCCGGACGGGTCGGTCCGGGTGCCAAAGGCGCTCCAGCCGTTCCTCGGTGGGCGGGACGTGCTGAAGCCGGTCGTTCGCTAGCCGGAGGTCGTTCGCCGGGCGGAGAGGTCGTTCGCCAGGCGGCGGTCGTAAGCAGCCGCGGGCTGCCTGCCAGCCGACGGTCGCCTGGGGCCGCTCGTAGCCGTCGGGTGCCCCGTTCGGCTGACGGTTGCTCGTTGGTCGCGCCGCGGTCGACATGATGGGGTACCGTTGCTCCCCCACTGTCGCTGACCGTGAGCGGAGGAGAACATGCCGCGGCCTGGGCTACCGAAGCTGATCGCGACGGATCTGGACGGCACGCTGGTGCGTTCGGACGACTCCGTGAGCGCGTACACGCACAGCGTGCTGGACCGGGTCCGCGAGGCGGGGATCCCGGTGGTCGGCGCGACCGGGCGGGGACCGCGGCTGACCCAGATGACCCGCAACGACATCCGCGCCGCGGACTACCTGGTGCTGGCCGGGGGCGCCCGGGTGGTGGACCTCACCGACCCGGCCGGGCTGGTCGTGCTGCGTGACGAGCGGCTCGACGGTGACGTGCTGGCTGAGGTGCTGGCCGATCTGGAGGCTGAGGCTGGTCCGCTGACGGTCATGGTCGAGGCCTTGGACGAGCCCGACGCGCCGCTGTGGGGGGAGCTGGACCCGACCTGGCGCTACCCGAACGCGTTCGAGCCGCGCAGCCGGGCCGAGTGCGTCGGCGGCCGGGTGATCAAGGCGTTCGTCCGCAGCCCCGGATACCACGTCGACGACCTGCTGGCGATGGCGCGCCGGCTGGTGCCGCCGGAGCGGGTGACGTTCACCCAGGCCGGGCTCAACTTCGTGGAGATCAACGCGGCGGGGGTGGACAAGGCCACCGGTCTCGCGGTCATCGCCCAGGCGCTCGGCCTGGACCCGGCGGAGGTGCTGGTGTTCGGGGACATGCCGAACGACGTACCGATGTTCCGCTGGGCCGGCTGGGGGTGCGTCGCGGTCGCCAACGCGCACCCCGAGGTACGGGCCATCGCCGACGAGGTCACCTTCTCCAACGACGAGGACGGCGTTGCGCGTTATCTCAATGCGCTGCTGAGCAATGGCCGGTCGGTGCCGGCAGCGCCCGGGGCGTGCACGGTGCCCGGGGTGTGTACGGTGCCCGCAACGTCGGTGACCCGGGCGGCGGTAGTCCAGCGCTCCAGCGTGCTGACGCAGGCTGCCGGCTCGCCGACCAAGGCCGGTACGGACACCGCCAGGGCCGGTACGGACACCCAGGCGCAGGCCGCGTAGGGCGCGCCCGCCGAGCCGGACAAACCAGGCGCCAACCTGGCCGGTGGTCAGAGGTACTGGCCGGTGCGGCTCGCCCCCGCCCCGTCACCCGGCTGGAGGGCCTGCTGCCCGGGCATGCCTGGCATGGCCGGAGCGCCGCCCGGCCCGACCGGCAGCGCGGCTGGGGAGCGGCGCATCTGCTCCAGCTGCATCCGGGCCGCCATCTGCTGCGCCACCAAGGCGGCCTGGATGCCGTGGAACAGCCCCTCCAGCCAGCCGACCAGCTGTGCCTGGGCGATCCGAAGCTCGGCCTCGCTCGGCGTCGTGCCCTCCTCGAACGGCAGCGACAGCCGCTCCAGCTCGTCATGCAGCTCGGTGGAGAGGCCGTCCTCAAGCTCGACGATCGACCGCTTGTGGATCTGCGTGAGCCGCTGCCTGCCGGCCTCGTCCAGGGGGGCCGCGCGGACCTCCTCGAGCAGCTGCTTGATCATGCTGCCGATGCGCATGACCTTGGCCGGCTGCTCGATCAGGCCGGCCGGATCATCGCCGTCCCCAGTCTGGCCAGCGGGACCGCCGGCACCTGGCCCGGTAGGCATCTCGACAGTGCCGACGGGTCGACCGTCGGGGCCGACGACCACGACAGAGCGCGTCTGGTCCTCGTGCTGTCCCCGCTCCTGCTGCTGTTCGGGCCTGTCCTGCATGCCTTCCATCCTGGACTATGAGACCTACGCTCGCGCGCGGGGGAGGGGCGGGCGCGCCACAGCCCGCCGCCCGCCCCGCGCGGGCAAGGCACGGGCCGCGCGCGAGGCAGGGCACGCACCATACGGGACCAGGCAGGCACCGCGCGGGCCGTGGGCCAGCACGCTGTCACCGCCTGCGCGGCGCGGGCCTGGGGTGTGAGCTGTGGGGCCGCGTGGTTACTGGGCCGCCGACTGCGCGGCGCGGTCGCGCAGGCCCATGCGGTCCACCTTGCCGATGGTGGTACGGGGCATCGCGTCCAGCACCTCGATCACCTCTGGGACCTTGCAGCGGGCGACGTTGGCGCGCAGGTGCGCGTCGAGGCCGGCGAGGTCTGGGGTGCCGGTGAGGAACGCGTGCAGCCGGCTGTCGCCCTCGGGCAGCGGCACGCCGGTCACCACGGCCTCGCCGACCCCCGGGTACTCCAGCAGGACCTCCTCGATCTCGGCCGGAGCCACCAGCCAGCCGTCGATGCTCACGAGGTCGTCGGAGCGCCCGTGCACCCAGATGTTGCCGTCGATGTCCACGTGCACCACGTCACCGGTGCAGGTCCAGCCATCGCGGACGGCCGTACGCTGGCGCGGGTGGTCCAGGTGCCGGCACCCGGTCGGGCCGAGGATGGCCAGCTCACCGGCCTCGCCAACAGGCACCTCGCGGCCGTCCTCGCCGAGGACTCGAGCCTCGTAGCCGGGCAGCGGCCGGCCCACCGACCCGTGTGGCGTGTCGTTGCTCACCGCGCCGAGGATCGCGTGGGTCAGCTCGGTGGTCCCGAACAGGTTGACCAGACGCATGCCGTACCGGTCGTACCAGGCCTGCGAGGTGGCGGCCGGCAGCATCTCCCCACCCGAGGTCGCCCGCCGCAGCCGCCCGAGCGAGGCGCCGGCGGCGCCGGCCAGCGCGGCGCGGTAGATCGGAGGGCTGGTCAGCAGCACGGTCGCGCCGTGCCGGACGATCGCCTCAAAGGTGGCGGCGGGTGAGTCGTCGTCGAGGACCAGGGACGCCGCCCCGTGCCGCAGCGGGAAGGCGATCAGGGCGCCGAACGCGTACCCGAAGCCCATGGTCCGGTTGCTGGTGACGAGGTCGTCGGAGGTGATGCCGATCGCGTGCCCGCCGACCACGTCAGCCATTGCCAGCACGTCGCGGTGGAAGTGCAGGGCCCCTTTGGGCTCGCCGGTGGTGCCGGAGGTGAACTGGATCATCGCCACGTCGTCGGCGGCCGTGTCCACCGGCGTGAACGCGCCGGGGTGCTTGTCGAGCCGGACCTCCCACTCGTCGTCCCCGAACGCCACCATCTGGACCGGCCGGTCCAGCGAGACCGGGAAGCGGTGGTCGACCAGCGCCAGCTCGATCCGGCCGACATCGGTCATGGGGGTCAGCTCGCGGGCGGTCAGCCGGTGGGTGGAGGCCACCACGACCCCGCCGGCGCGCCACACGCCGAGCACGATCGCGATGAAGTCTGGCGAGTTCGGGCCGCGTACCAGCACCCGGCCGCCGCTGGCCAGGCCCTCGTCCACGGTCAGCATGTGCGCGACCTGGTCCGCGCGCCGCAGCAGGTCGGCGTAGCTCCAGGTCATCTGGTCCGTCACGACCGCGGGCCGGTCGCCGCCGTAGCGCGCGATCACGTCCTCCAACAGCGCCGTGCCGGCGTTCAGCCGCGCTGGGTAACCGAGGTCGACCAGCTCCGGGTACGGGTCGATGGCCAGCACCCGCTCACGGGTGAACGTGTCGGAGTGGCCAGAGGGGGACAGCTGCATCGGGGGTGCCTCCAGACATGCGTGGTCGCGTCCGGTGCCGCACCGGAGTGTGTCAGCCGCCTCGATCGCCTCGCAACCCGGTCCCCTGTCCGGGATCGGCGAAACGGAAGCCGGTCAGGTCAGCGGAACGGGCCGAAGTCCGGGTCGCGCTTCTCGGCGAACGCCGCCGCGCCCTCGGCCGCCTCGGCGGTGTGGCTGAACACCTCCAGGCCGTCGAAGGCCAGATGGGACAGGCCTGCGAGGTGGTCGGTGTCGGCGTTGAACGAGTGCTTGAGAAAGCGCAGCGCGGTCGGTGAGTAGGAACCGATCCGCCGTCCCCAGGCCAGCGCTGTCGCGCGCAGCTCGGCGGCGGGCACCACGGCGTTGACCAGGCCCCACCGCTCCGCCGTGGCCGCGTCGACCAGGTCGAGCAGGAACCACATCTGGCGCGCCCGCTTCTCCCCGATCACCCGGGCCAGGTACGCGCTGCCGAAGCCGGCGTCGAACGAGCCCACCCGCGGCCCGGACTGGCCGAAGCGGGCGTGCTCGGCCGCGATCGACAGGTCGCAGAGCACGTGCAGCACGTGCCCGCCGCCGACGGCCACCCCGTTCACCGCGGCGATCACCGGCTTGGGGATGTCCCGGATCAGCTTGTGCAGGTAGCCGATCTCGAACATGCCGCTCTCGGTCGGCCCGTAGTCGCCCGTCTCGGCCCGCTGCTTGACGTCGCCGCCGGTGCAGAACGCCTTCTCGCCGGCCCCGGTGAGGATGACCGCCTGCACCGACCGGTCGGCCCAGGCCGACCGGAACGCGCGGATCAGCTCCTCCACGGTGCGGC
>DASRIS010000082.1:0-25006 GCA_035649895.1 Micromonosporaceae bacterium
ACCGCCGCCGGTGGCCACCCAGCGCCCGCCGCACAGCTCGTCGGCGAGGGCGCGCAGGGCGAGGTAGCTGGCGCGCTGGCCGTCGACGGACAGGCGCAGGTCGGCGAGCGGGTCCAGCCGGTGCGTGTCGGCGCCGCACTGGGTGAACAGCACCTGCGGCCGGAACGCCCGCAGCACCGACGGCACGACCGCGGCGAAGGCGCGCAGCCAGCCGGCGTCACCGCAGCCGGGCGGCAGCGCCACGTTCACCGCGCTGCCTTCCGCACCGGGGCCGCCGGTCTCGTGGGCGAAGCCGGTGCCGGGGAAGAGTGCGAGCGGGGTCTCGTGCAGGCTCACCGTGAGCACCCGCGGGTCCTCGTAGAAGACCTCCTGGACCCCGTCGCCGTGGTGCACGTCCACGTCCACGTACGCGATGCGCTCGGCGCCCAGGTCGAGCAGGCGGGCGATGGCGATGGCGGGGTCGTTGTAGACGCAGAAGCCGGAGGCCCGGCCGGGCATGGCGTGGTGCAGCCCGCCGGCCACGTTCACCGCGCGCACCGCCTCGCCCCGCCACACCGCTTCGGCAGCGGCCAGCGTGGCCCCGGCAACGTGCGCGCTGGCCTCATGCATCCGCTCGAAGACCGGGTTGTCCGGGGTGTTGAGGCCGTATCCGTAGAAGAACGGGTCCTGCGGCGCCTGCTTGACCGCGTCGAGGTAGTCGGCCCGGTGCACCAGCTCCACGGTGGCGTCGTCGGCGGGCTGGGGCTTCACGACCCGCACGCCGTCCCGGTCGAGCACGCCCAGCTCGCGGGCGAGGGCGATGGTCAGCTCCAGCCGCACCGGGTCCAGCGGGTGGTCGCCGAGGTTGTAGGAGAGCAGTGCCTCGTCCCACATAACGATGGTCATGGCCGCTCCCCCACTGCCACCGGGCGCTGCGGGTCGGTCAGCCAGTGGCTCCAGGAGCCGACGTAGAGCTCCGCGTCCGGCTGCCCGGCGAGGTGCAGCGCGAGCACCGTGTGTGCCGCGGTCACCCCGGAGCCGCAGTACGCGCCGACGCGTACCCGCTCGGTGACGCCGGCCGCGGCGAACCGCTCCCGCAGCTCCTCGGCGGAGCGCAACCGGCCGTCCGGGCCGGCGTGCTCGGTGGCCGGCAGGTTGACCGCGCCCGGGATGTGCCCGGCCACCGGGTCGACCGGCTCGACCTCGCCCCGGTAGCGGGCCGGGACCCGCACGTCGAGCAGGACGCCCTCGGCCGCCACCTTGGCGGCCCCGGCGGCGTCCAGCACCGGCAGGCCGCCCGGGCGTACCGTCACGTCGCCCGGTGCCGGCTGCGGCACCTCGGTGGTGACCGGGTACCCCCCAGCCGCCCAGGCCGGGTAACCGCCATCGAGCACCGCGACCTCGTCGTGGCCGGCCCAGCGCAGGGTCCACCAGGCCCGGGCCGCGGCCACGCCGTCACCTCCGTCGTAGGCCACCACCGGACGGCCGGTGCGTACGCCGGCCGCCCGCAGCGCCTGCTGTAGCTCGGCCGGATCCGGAAGCGGGTGCCGCCCGCCCGGCCCGGGTGGGCCGGACAGCTGCCGGTCCAGGTCGAGGAAGACCGCCCCAGGCAGGTGTCCGGCGTCGTAGTCCTGGCGGCCAGGCGGCCCGGTCAGGCGCCAGCGGACATCCAGCACGGTCGGTGCGGCGTCGCCGGTGAGGGAGGTGGCCAGGGTGGCGGGGTCGACGAGTGGGGTGTGGCTCACCCGCCCAGTCAACACCATGGCCGCTGCTCGCCGCGGGAAACACCAGGTGGCCGGGTAGCATCGCCCTTTGGGGAGGCATGTCGTGAACGACCTGGTCGACACCACCGAGATGTACCTGCGCACGATCCTCGAGCTTGAGGAGGAGCGGGTGGCACCGCTGCGTGCGCGCATCGCCGAGCGGCTGCGCCAGAGCGGTCCGACAGTCAGCCAGACCGTCGGCCGGATGGAGCGCGACGGCCTGCTCACCGTGCAGGGCGACCGGCACCTGCAGCTCACCGACCTGGGCCGGCAGCGGGCGGTCGCGGTCATGCGCAAGCACCGCATCGCCGAGCTGCTGCTCGTCAACGTGATCGGCATGCCGTACGAGGACGTGCATGAGGAAGCGTGCCGCTGGGAGCACGTGATGAGCGACGCGGTCGAGCGGCGGGTCTACCAGATGCTCGGCCGGCCGACCCGGTCGCCGTACGGGAACCCCATCCCGGGCCTGGACGAGCTGGACGCCGAGGCGCCGGCGTCCGCCGCCGCGAACGGCACTGCCGACAGCGGCGACGGTGAGCGCAACCTGGCCTTCCCTGGGCTGTCCGGAGCGGTCGTGGTGCGGCGGATCTGCGAGAGCGTGCAGACCGACCCGGCCGTGCTACGCCAGCTGCACTCGGCCGGGATCGACCCGGGCGCCACGGTCACCGTCGCCCAGGAGCGCGACGGGGTCACCATCGACCGCTCCGGCGAGAAGATCCGCCTGCCCCGTGAGGTGGCCTCGCGCGTCTTCGTCGCCGCCCGGTAGGGCATCAGGCTGGTCGAGATCTCGACGGTCGGCGTCGCGGTGGCCGAGGATCGACTCGACCAATAGCTGGCTACCGAGGCGTTGCTTGCGATCCCGAACACGCGCGAGCAGCACCTCCGCATCCGGCCGCCCGGCGAGCTCCAGCCTTTTCGCTTGGCTATGCGGCAGTCTGCACCCGCCGCGCCAACGCCAGGTAGCTGTCCACGGCACCGGGCAGCACATCGAGATGCACGATCGTACCGTTGGGATGCTCGACAAGGTCTACAACGACCGCGACTGCAGGTGCGTCCTCGTCGCCAGCCACGACCAGCATCCCGGGCACGATCACCGACTGGTCCCGCGCCTCATCAAGGAAGTCCACACGTAGCCGGTATGGTCCTCGGCGTTGAGATCGGCCCGGATGTCCACGGCGACTATGACGGTCACCCCCTCCTGCGACGCACCATCTCACCATACCGGGGATTGGTCCTACCTGGCCCGAGCAGCTGCAGCAGCGAATCGACCTGCCCAGTACCGTTCAACAGCAGCGTCATATGTGGTCGGCTGAACGTCGGTAGCAGATCGAACCCGGCATCGGTGAGCTGGCCGGCCGTGACGAGATAGACGACGCGGTAGGTGGCAGCTTGCCCGACAAGATCCCGTCCAGGGACGCCGGCCCGATGTCGTCCAGCGCGGCGAGTACAGAGATACCCAGCACCGGGGCACCGTCGAGGACGAACGCACGGCGAACCCGCTCGGCATGAGCCGTCAGCTTCGCCACCGTGTCCGGCCCACCACTCACGAGGATCGTCGCCTCGCGCGGGAGCGGCTCGCCCCGGACAAAGTCGCGGAGATCTGGCAAGCCCGACACCAGCGCAGCCTACAGCTGGAACGGATCTCCGTTGGCGCCGCTAGGCACGGTCCCGCGATGTTGCGCTGCGCCGGTCAAGGGCTGCCTGGGCCGCGCTCCCGGCTGGTGGTCAGACGCTTGCTTTGTCGATCTTCTGGGCCAGCTGAAGCAGCTTCGCTCCTGCCTCTGCCGCGGCTGCGGGCGCCGTGCCGGCCGGGGTCGTGTAGGTGACCATCATGAGGCGGTTGTTGCTGGACAGCCAGCCGATCTCCACCCCGGGTCCACGCTTGGCCGCGGCGGCCACCGGGAGCCGGTAGGCGGCCTTGCCCAGGCCGGTCACGGCGGTCCCGCCACGGGGCGTCACGGTGCTGCGGAAGATGGCCGCATCGGCCGCGGTGGGCGTGACCGCCAGGGTCAGGTCCGGCAGCGAGGCCTTACTGGGCTGGAGCACGCAGGTGTAGGTGGCGTTCTGCCGGCCGGCGGCGGAGACCTCGAAGCGGGTCCCCAGCACCTGCTCGACCACTGCATAGTCCAGCAGCTCGCACGCACCGCCAGCCGCCGCGGCCGGTGGCCGGGGCGGCACCGCCCGCATCCGCGGGCCGTCGTCCCCTGAGCCGCACCCTCCGGCGAGCGCGAGCACGGCAGCTCCGGCGAGCACGAGCACTCGAGTCCCGGCGAGCGCGAGCACTCGGGCTCCGGCGGGTAGGGCACGCACGCGCCACACCGTACGGCCTCACGGTGGGCGGCGAAAGGCCGGCCCTCACCGGACGAAGGCCCGGCCCACCCCCTCCTCCCGGGGCGCCTCGGCGCGCGGCGGGGCGCCCCGGGTACGCCGCGGGACACCCTCGGCACGCGGCGGGGCGCCTTCCGCGCGCCGCGGGGCGCCCTCCGCACGCAGCGGAGCACCCTCCGCACCCAGCGGGGCGCGCAGCGCCTCCAGCTGGAGCCGCTCCTCGTCCTGGCCGTCCCGCTGGCGCTCGTCGCCTCGCAGCGCCGGGGCATCACGCCGGCCCGGAGCTGCCCGCTGGGTCGGCACGACCAAGGTCTCGCGTGGCTGCGGCGGCAGCGGCTCGGTGCTGACCCCGGGTAGCAGCACCAGGCCCGGGTTGCACTCGACCGCCTTCACCGCCGGCCCGCGCGCGGTGTGCTCTACGAGCAGCAGGGCGTGGTCCGGCAGCCCCTGGAACGTCGTGGGCTCCACTGTGTACTCGTACACCCGCTGGCTGGACTCGGCCTCGTTCCAGCCGATCTGCTGCGCCACCTGGACGGTACGCGTCCAGTCGCGCGAGTAGCTGTCACCCTCGCTGCGCGAGTCGCCCCCGGAGACCCCCCGGGTGAGCTGGCTGACCACGAACCGGTGCTCGCGACCGACGAAGTCGGCGGCCACCGCCGCCTCCTCCGGGTTGCCCAGGCGCATGAAGCCCACGGCCCCGCCGCCGATCGCCCGCAACGCCTCCTCCCGCAGCCGGCGGAAGATGTTGACCAGGCGCACCCCGCGCCGGGCGCAGGCATCAGCCAGCCGGTCCAGGTGGACCGCTGGCAGCTCGTCCGCCCCGACCACGAAGACCACGCTGCCCGGCGGGTGCGCCCCGGCGGTCACCCGGTTCACCAGCCAGTGCACCAGCAGGTCGGTGAGCAGCTCGCTGCCTGCCGTACGGGTGCCCGGCTCCACCGCGACGCAGGTCAGGTCGGCCGGGTCGCTCGGAACCCACGCGGCGCCGAGGTTGCGCAGCGGATAGAGGTACGACTCGATGCGGCGGAGGTGCGGCAGGGCGTCCCGGCGGTACTCGTCGCTGAACAGCTCGTCGGCGATGTGCTCGCGCTCGTGCGGCCGGAGCACCTCTGCCCCGCCGGGCTCACCGGGCTCGCTGGGCTCGCTGGGCTCGCGCATCAGCACCCGGATCGCGGCGACCAGCCGCCGCACCGACACGTCCTCGCCCAGCGCCGCGCAGACCGCGCGCAGCAGCCGGTGGTCGGTGCTGCGCTCGGCGCGGTCCGCGGTCGTGCCGAAGTGCATCGACTCGACCAGCAGGTCCACCAGCTCCGCCGGCCCCACGCCGGCGAGCAGGTCGCTGTGCGCCAGCTCGGTGGGCAGCCGGTGGGCCCGTACGGTGGCGCCGGACTGCTCGGACAGGCCGGCCAGCTCGGCGGAGACCAGCTCGCGGGAGAGGTCGAGCACGGTGACCGGACGCCGCTCGACCAGCATCGACGCGCCGAAGACGGTGAGCAGGCCCTCCCAGCCCCACAGCGTCCCGCCGAACACGTCGAACCGCCGGGTGCCGCGCGGCACCGAGGCCGCGCCCCACTCGTCGAGCCGGTCCACCTCGGCCTGCTCGACCGCGTCGAACGCGTCCCGCCGCTGTAGCCACGCGTCCCGGGCGTCGACGTACGTCGCCACGACCGCGGCCCGCTGCCGGTTGACCGCCTGCCGAACCCGCCGGCAGCTGGCCACCAGGAACCAGGTGGCGGCGAGGCCGAGCAGCAGCGGCGCCACGCTCACCGCCACGGCCGCCGGCCACTCGCCGCGCAGCAGCACGATCGGCACCCCGCCGGCGACGGCGACCAGCAGCGAGCCGCCGAACCCCCAGGCGATCGCGAGCGTCACCCGGTCGCGGAGCGTGTTCTCCGCGTGCTGCCAACGGCGCACCAGCTTGGTGTCGAGCTCGGGGCGGGGCGGCGGGGGCTCCGGGAAGCCGCGCAGGAACCTGCGCCGGTCCCGGAACACCCAACCCACGCGTTCACCTCGGGCGAAGAGTCGGGCCCGGCCTAATGGATGTCCGGGCGGCTGCGGCGTCATCGAGGCGTACCCCCAGGGTGGCGTCGCGGTCGAATGAGCTGATTGTGGCATCTCGACCCCCCGTAGGGGTATCGCGGAAAGTTCCATCGCCATTACTCTCTGCTGCATGACGGCCCCCCTGGCGGCATGACCGCCACCGCCCGCTGGCTCGCCGGGCTGGACGCGTTCCACCTGACCGAGCTGCCGCGGCCGGCCGCGCCGCCGGCCGACGCGCCCACCGGGGTAGCCGACCCGGACCCGGGCCGGCGCCAGCGGGTTGCCGCTCTCACCGCCGCGTACCACGGGGATGCCGGCCGCGGTGTGGTGGCCGCGGCCTGGTGCCGGCCCGTGGCCGGCGGGCCGGTGGAGATCCTGGCCGGCGGCGCGGTCGCCGGCGGCACGGCGCCCGGCGGCGACGTGGTGCTGGGGCTGCCGGCCGGTGCCCGGGCCCGCCCGCTGCCGCCCGGCGGGCTCGCCGACGCGCTCAAGCCGGTGCCGGTCTGGACCCCGGTCGGCGCGGTCGCCGACGCGCTGCTCACCGAGCCCGGCGCGCCGCAGCCACCGCTGCCCGCCCCGGCCTGCGGGCTCGCCGAGGCGCTGCTGGGCACCTGGTGGGACGCGTTCGCCTGGCTGGTGGTGGCGTTCGCCGTACCCGTCGAGGAGGTGGACCGGCTCGCGGCCGAGGCGGGCGCGCGGGCCCGCGAGGCCGGCGCCCGGGCCACCGGCTCGCCGGAGTACGCGCTGCGCACCGCCCGCCTCGAGCACCAGCACCGGGAGCTGCGCCGGGCCGAGTCCACCGGGCTGTGGCGGGTGCACCTGCTCGCCGGCGGGCTGGACGCGCCGTCCGCCCGCCGGGTGGCCGGCCTGCTCGCCGCCGGCGTGGACCTCGCCGGGCAGCCGTACACGCTGGTCCCCTCGGGCCTGGCCGCGCCGCTCGACGACGTCCTCTATGGACAGCCCTGGCACCGCGGCAGCGCGCACGCGCCGTTCCTCGCCGGCTCGCCGCTGCTCGCCGCGCTGATGCCGGTGCCGCGCACCGAGGTGCCGGGGGTACGGCTGCGGCTGCGGCCGGAGTTCGACGTCACTCCGGAGGGGGGTGCCGCCCTGCCGGTTGGCGGCACCCCCGCCCTGGCGGAGTCCGCTGCCCCTGCGGCGTTACGGCTCGGCGCGGTGCTGGACGCGAACGCGATGCCGGTGGGGCCGTTCGCCGTGCCGGTGGAGAGCCTGGTCCGCCACGTGTTCGTGTGCGGCGCGACCGGGGCGGGCAAGTCGCAGACGGTACGCGCGCTGCTGGAGGAGGCGAGCCGGCTCGACCTGCCGTGGCTGGTGGTGGAGCCGTCCAAGGCCGAGTACCGGGCGATGGCGGCCCGGCTGCCGCAGGCGCGGGTGGTCACCGTACGCCCGGGCGACGTCGCGGCCGTGCCTGCCGGGCTCAACCCGCTGGAGCCGGCGCCCGGCTTCCCGCTACAGACCCATGTGGACCTGGTCCGGGCGCTGTTCATCGCGGCGTTCGAGGCGGACGAGCCGTTCCCGCAGGTGCTCAGCGCCGCGCTGACCCGCTGCTACGAGGAGCAGGGCTGGCACCTGGCGCTGGGCCGCCCGCAGCCGGACGCGCACCGCCCGCGCTACCCCACCCTGGCCGACCTGGCCCGCTGCGCCGAGGCCGTGGTCGGCGAGATCGGGTACGGGCGGGAGGTCACCGACAACGTCCGGGGCTTCATCCGGGTGCGCATCGGCAGCCTGCGCCTGGGCACGACCGGGCGGTTCTTCGAGGGCGGGCACCCGATCGACGTGGCCGAGCTGCTGCGCCAGCGGGTCGTCTTCGAGATCGAGGACGTCGGCGACGACCGGGACAAGGCGTTCCTCATGGGCACCGTGCTGGTCCGCCTCGCCGAGCAGCTGCGCGTCGACGCGCGCACCGCGGCCCGGCCGGCCGGTCCGGTCCCGCTGCGCCACCTCGCGGTCTTCGAGGAGGCGCACCGGCTGCTACGCCGGCCGGAGGAGCGGGGTCCGGCCTCGCACGCCATCGAGCTGTTCGCCGCGCTGCTCGCCGAGATCCGGGCGTACGGCGAGGGCATCGTGGTCGCCGACCAGATCCCGAGCAAGCTGGTGCCCGACGTGATCAAGAACACGGCCGTCAAGGTGCTGCACCGGCTGCCGGCCCAGGACGACCGGGACGTGGTGGGCGCCACGGTCAACCTGACCGCCGCCCAGTCCGCGTACCTGGTGACCCTGCCGCCGGGCACGGCGGCGGCCTTCGCCGACGGGATGGACTACCCGGTGCTGGTGGCGATGCCCGACGGCACGGAACGGGAGGCGGCCCCGGCCGCGACGGCCTCCGCGGCGGGGCTCGTCGGCCGGCGCAGCGGCACCTGCGGGGCCGACTGCCGCGGGCGGCCCTGCACGCTCACCGACATCGAGACCGCGCGGCACCTGCTGCGCCGCCCGGACAGCCGGTGGCTCGCGCTGTGGGCGGAGATCTGCGTGGTGGCGCACCTGACCGGCTGGGCGATCCCCCACCCGGCTGCCCACCTGGCGGCGGAGCTGAACGACCTGGCGCCGCGGCTGCGCGACTGCGCCATCGGGCACGCGGCCGACGCAGCGGTCGCCGCCCGCTCCGCGGTCATCGTGCGCACCGCCGCACCCGCCCGGCTCGCGGCGCACGTCGCCGACGCGATGCGGCACCGGCTGGCCGGGTACGGCTCCTGCCCCGGGGAGGAGCCGCAGTGGCTGGCCCACGCGTACCGCTGGGCCCTGGTCTGGGACGAGCTCATGCGCCTGGTGCGTGACCGCCCGACGGCGCCACGGCATCCGCGCAGCGCCGAGTGGGAGTCCCAGCACGGGCGGGCGATCCCGGGCCTGGACGCGGCCGACCAGCTGGCGGCCGTGCAGCGCTGGCACTCGGCCCGGCAGCGGGACCACCCCGCCCGGTACGAGGTGCTCTTCGGTGCGGACCGTCCGTCCACACTGGAGCGCGCGGTCGGTGCGCCGGTGACCGCCGAGGACTGGCCGGACCGGCTCAGCGAGGCGCTCGGCCAGCTGGAGGACGTGGCGTGGGCGCAGCGCTACCTGGCCCAGCCACCGTTGCAGCCCCCGCATCCCCCCTAGCCGCATCCCCTGCATCCCCCTGCGTCCCCATTGGAGAAAGCACCATGGAGCGGATCCACGAGACCGACACCCTGCTCGACCTGTCCGGCCGGTCCGGCGCCAACGGCGCCGGTGAGACCGAGCTGCCGTACCTGTCCCGGGGCGAGCACCGGGACGGGAACCTGCCGGCCGCGGAGGACCCGCGGTGGGGCGACCACCTCGGCGTGGCCGGGGAGCGGTTCAAGCCCGGCGTGCACGACCCGGAGCACATGCTGACCCCCACCCAGCTGGAGGCGGCCGAGCGGCTCGCCAAAGACGGCGCGATGGTCAATGTGATGAACCCCGATCGCGTGGGCGTGGACAACGCCGACGGGGTGGCGATCGTGCGGGAGTCGCCCAACTCCACCGGTACGCCAACCGCCTTCGTCCCGCTCGACGCCACCTCGGAGACCGCAGTCGCCGACGCGTTGGACATCGCGGCCAGCCGGGTCAGCTCGTTCGAGCACGGCCAGGTCATGCTGGACGGGCGGGAGAGCGGCCTGACGGTGGAGGCGGCCCGGGCCGGGCTGGAGGAGGCCGGCAAGCGCGACGGCGCGGTGCCCGACCGGGTGCACTGCCTGCTCGCCAACGGTGAGCTCTTCAGCTGGCCCGAGTAGCGTTCGCCGTCAGGTGGCCGGCGCCGGCAGCTTTCGGACGGGGTCGCCGGGGCGCACCACGCCGGAGCGGACGACCCGGGTGTTGACGCCGCGGAGGTTCAGCGCGGCGCCCACCGCGGAGTTGACGAACCTGACGGCGTCGAGCCCGAACCTGGCGCCGAACTTCTTGCAGCCGCGGTGCGGCTCGGTGGTGACCTCGAGCACCGCCGAGCCGACCTCGATCCGGGTGCCGGGTGGCAGGTTCTGGCGGCTGAGGTCCAGGTCCACGTAGAGCTGGTCACCGGCGAGTGGCCACCGCTCACGGGAGCCGGCCAGCAGCGCGATGGCCCGCACGTTCATCACCGTGACCTGGTGCATGGTGTCGCCGTCCGCGCTCAGCCAGACGTCGCCGACCAGGCCGGCGACGACGTCGAGATGGGCCTCGGTGACCGTCTCGCGCTCGTTCTCGGCTGGCCGCCGGACGATGAGCTCGACCTTTCCTTCGTCCGGTGGCGCTCCGCGGATCTCGTCGAGCCCGGCTTCCAGCGTGCTGAGGTCTAGGTACATACCACGACGGTGGAACCGACTTGCATCAGCGTCAATCACTTATCTGCGGTCGGAGACGCATCTCATACCGTGGCTGGGCCGACCGCCACAGCTACCAGTCGTTCCTGGCGCAGGCCCACGACCGGCTCGCCGCCGCGCAGGTGGGCACCTACCACAGGATCAGCGTCCACCTCTTCGACCGGCTCACCGACATTGGCGGACACCTCCCCGACGGCTTCGCCGAAGCCACTGTGCTGCGCCTCGGGCACTGCCAGGTGCGGGCGGACCGCGTGGCGCACTTTCTCCAGGCGCAGGCCGGTGTCTGGAACCCGGGGATGGCGCGTACCCCCCGGCATGCGTGGCGGCCTCCTCGCCCGGCGCGGCGAGGCCGAGCTCCTGGTCCTGTCGCTGTGGGCCGAACCGGCCGACCACGAGCGGTACGCGGCCGAGCGCCTGCCGGATCTTCGAGAGCGGGCCAGGGCAGCGGACGACCTTGACCGCATCGCCGGTGACCTGGTCGACCTCGATCCCGCCTGGACCGTCCCCTCCGGACGCTGACTGCCGGCCAGGATCTCGCCGAAATGGCCGTACCATGATAGATGTCAATATATTTGAGAGGGGCTGGCCATGGACCGGCGACGTTTCCTTACCCTGACCGGCGGCGCCGGCCTCGGCGTCGGCCTCGTCGCCGCCACCGGAGCGACGCCTGCGGCGGCCATGTGGTTCCCCTACTTCAACCGGCGCATCCCGGACGAGGCGCACCAGGTGATGGCGCAGCTGGCGCCGCAGGGAATCACCTCGTTCTCGTTCACCCCGGCCAATGGCTGGGTCATGGTCACCCAGATGGGCAACTACTTTGCCCGCAACATCCCAGAGGAGTGCTTCGCCAAGCTGGGCGAGATGGTGGCCGCCGGGATCCGGATCCACTGCATCGCCTTCCCACCGGCTGGCGGCAACTCGTGGGTGATCACCGGCGACACCGGCCTGTTCGCGCGCAACATCCCCCAGGAGTGCTACGAGAAGATCCTTGAGCTCTACGCCACCGGCCAGCAGGTCGTACACGTGGCGTTCCCGCCGGCGGGCGGGAACCGGTGGGTGGTCGTCGGCAGCGCCGGTTTCTTTGCCCGCAACATCGACGACGAGTGCTTCCAGATGATGCGCAACCTGACCCAGGGCGGCGGCCGGCGGGTGACCCGGGTGGCGTTCCCCTACACCGGCGGCTGGACGGTCGTCGCCCAGGACGAGTTCTTCGCCCGCAACATCGACCCCGAGTGCTTCCAGATGATGCAGAGCTTCGCCAGCGGGGGGTGGGAGCTGCACAACGTGGTCTTCTCCCCGATGAACAACGGCTGGTCGCTGAGCTCGCGCGGGCTGGTCGCGCCGATGCCGCCCGACCCGGCCCGCCGGGTCGAGGCCATGGTCGGCGGCATGGGCATCTGGCAGCGGATGGCCTGGTGGGGCACTCCCGGCGCGGCGGTCGCGGTGGTGCAGGGCAACCAGGTGGCGTGGTCCACCGGGTACGGCTGGCTGGAGGCCGGGCAGCCGCACGCGGCGCACCCGGAGAGCGCCTTCCAGGCCGCCTCGGTCAGCAAGGCGGTCGCCTCGGTCGGGGTGATGCGGCTGCTCCAGACGCAGGCGCTGCCGCTGGACGCCGACATCCGCCCCACGCTGAACTGGCCGCTGGGCGCCCGGTGGTGCGTAGCGCCCGCGGCGGTGCCAACGATCGACCAGGTGCTGGCCCACCGCGGCGGCGTGATCGGCCGGGGCTCGACCACTCCGGCCAATGTGTGCGCCGGGTTCGACCCAGGCGGCGGCGGGTTCAGCGGCTACGGGCCCCTCGACCCGGTGCCGACCCTGCTGCAGGTGATGAACGGGCAGGGCAACTCGCCACGGGTCGAGCTGACCACCAACCCGGGCGCCGAGTTCCACTACTCCGGCGGTGGGTTCGTCCTGCTGCAGCGCATGGTCGAGGAGCGCACCGGGCTGACCCTGGCCCAGTACATGCAGAACGAGATCTTCGGCCCGCTGGGCATGGCCACCAGCTCGTACGAGCTGGACCCGCTCTTCGAGCTGGCGTCAGGGCATACCGCGGCCGGCGCGGTCATCCCGGGCCGGCGCTACCGGTACCCGGAGTCGGCGGCGGCCGGGCTCTACACCACCGTGCGCGACCTCTGCCAGCTGGTGGCCTACCTCAACCAGGCGTGGATGGCGCCGGGCGACATCCCGGGCCCGCTCAGCCGCGACTCGGTCCGCACGATGCTCAACACCGGCCCCACCCCGGACATGGGCCGCGGGTTCTTCCTGGCCAACCAGGGCACGTTCAACCACTGGTACGGCCACAGCGGCTCCAACTTCGGCTTCAAGAGCGAGTTCGGCGGCTACCCGCAGCGGGGCATGGGCTACGCGGTTCTGGTCAACGGAGACCGGGGTGAGCTGGTGAGCGAGATCGTCGCGGCCATCAAGGCGGTGTACGGCCTGCCGTGACAGCTCGCGCAGCGGTCATTCGCACCGGGTCCTACGTCCATCGCGGCCTGATGGGTATGCGGCAGCCGTGACATCCGCCCAATGCCTGCTACGTTGAGCACACGAGCGGCTCCCAGCCAGTCCCGCACCATGGGTCGGTGGGTAATGCACCTGCTGTGGGTTTCGGACAGCCCTGACACGCCGTCCGGGTTCGGCAACGTGACCCGGTTCGTATGCGCCGGGCTTGCCAGGCGCGGTCACACGGTGAGCATCCTCGGCTGGCAGTCCACCGAGGCGAGCCGGCACGACGGCTGCGCCGTCCACCCCATGCGCCGGTTCCGCTTCGGCAGCGACGCGCTCTACTCGTACCTGCTCGAGCGTCGACCGGACGCGGTGGTGGTGCTGGGCGACATCTGGTGGCTGCCGTCGGTCACGCCGCCCTGGGTACGACGGCACCTCGCCATGACCGGTACGCCGCTGGTGCTGCACTTCCCGGTCGACGGCGTCCGGGCCGACGGCCTGCTGCCGCCGAGCTGGGTCGAGCTGCTCTCGCACGCGGACGTGGCGGTGGCGATGAGCCGGTACGGGCAGGCGGTCGCCAGCAGCTGCGGCATCCCGACGCGGTACATCCCCCACGGCGTGGACGTGAACCTCTTCCGACCGCCACCGGACCGAGCCGAGACAAAACGGGGTACGGGTGTCGCGGACCGGTTCGTGGTCCTGTCCGACAGCCGCAACCAGCCCCGCAAGATGCTGCCCCGCCTGCTGGACATCTTTGCCCTGTTCGTAGCCGGGCATCCGCAGGCCCTGCTGCACCTGCACACCGACCCGGACGACGCCCGGCACACCAACAGCTACTCGTACGACCTGCGCGCCGACCTGCGGCATCGTGGGCTGTCCGGACAGGTGCGGCTGACCGGGGGTTTCCAGATGCGCCGTGGGCGCGGCCTGCCACTATCCCAGCTCGCCGCTCTCTACCAGGCGGCAGACGTGCACCTGCTCGCCTCCACGGGAGAGGGCTTCGGCCTGCCTAACGTGCAGGCGGCGGCCGCCGGAGCGGTTCCGCTGGCGGGTGCGCACAGTGCCTGCCAAGAGCTCGTCGAGGGGCATGGACAGGCGATCACGGTCGCGGACTGGGTCGAGGACGAGTTCGGCATCCGGCGCGCTCTGGTGGATGTCGAGGACGCAGCCAAGCGGCTGGCCGGTTACTACGACGACGCGGACCGGCTGCGCCAGGACGCGCAGCGGTCGCGGGCGTTCGCGCTCTCGTACGGCTGGAACGGGGTGGTCGAGGCCTGGGATGCGCTGCTCCGGTCGCTGCCGGACCAGCCCAGGCACCCACGGCGGCTCGGGCATCGGATCCAGGCCACGGTCACCGTGGCCACGCCGGGCCCGGGTGGAGCATCGGTCACGGCGACGCTGAGGGCATTCGACCACGTCGAGGCCAAGCTGGCGGCCGATGCGGCGGCTGGCCATGAGGTACGCCTGCCGGCCAGCCCGCGGCCAGGACGGGTGGGCGGCGAACCGCGCCCACGAAGGCCGGGGCTGGTCGGTGTGCCGACCCCGGACCTGCCGGTGTTCCGCGCGCTACAGGAGATCTTCCCGATCCTCCAGGCGTGGTCCTCGGCCTCGTGGTCCGCGACTGCGCCGTCCACCGCGGCCCTGTCCACCGCCGCGCTGTCTTCCCCAGCTGTGATGGGCTCCTGCGGCGGACGTCCGTGGCAGCTGTCCCTGGCCGAGTCGATCATGCTGATGAACCTGGGTGCCGGGCTGCCGGACAATGTGCTCATCGCCGCCGCGGTGCTGGGCGTGCCCTGCCTGGGCACGCGGGACTCGGTCCTACAGGCCACACTCTGGCCAGACCTGTCGCTCGCCTCGCCGGTGGACCCTGTGGATCGAGGGCGTGCGCTGCTCACCAACGCGTCCTTCCTGGATGCCGTGACCGCACGGGCCGAACGGACATGTATGGAGGTCGTCGAGCCGCCGCTCTGGCGCCCGTTTGCCGCGTTCCGCGATCACCCGGCAGGTCCAGATCTGACAACAGAAGCCCATTGACCGCAGTCCTTTGACAAGAACGGAGCCAGAAATGTCCCACCCCGACAGCGGTGACGGCGCCCCAGCGCCGGTCGACGCGCCTCCCGACCAGACCACCACCAGCGAGTTCGAGGCGGTCATCCGTGGCCTGCAGCCACTGCCCACCCAGCCCTGGCCGCACGCCCCGTCCGGGAGTGCCGTCCCGCTCGCCCAGGTGCTCGGTGCGTTGGTGCGCAGCGTCGCCGACGCCCAGCTCGCCGCAGACGTCGCCGCGGCAAAGGCAGTCGCCGCGGCCGCTGAGGAGCCCAGGAACGAGTCCTCCACCTGGGCGGCCGGCGTACTGCCGTCGTTCTACCAGATCGCCGAGATCGCCGTCGATGTCAGCCTGGACCTGCGCTTCGCCCCGGTTGGTCCGCCCGACGCGGCGGTGTTGTCGGCGCTGGTGACGAGCCCGACCGGTGGGGCGGGCACCACCAAGGCCGACGAGGCAGGCGCTGCCGAGGTCAGCAAGGCGGGTGCCGCCGAGGTGGCTGGCAGGCCGGTGCGTGTCGTGCTGCGCCAGGTGCCGCCGCCGGCCGCCGTGATGGCCGGCCTCCCCGTCCCCCATCCCGCCGAGACCCCGATCCACTTCGACTGACCCTTGCATCCGGAGGTCCCTGGTATACGTCGGGCTATGAAGACTGCGCTTGTCGTGGTGGCGTACGGCCTGCCGTACTCCACCCGGCTGTTCGAAACCTCCCGTAGCTGCCGCCAGGATCTACGCATCCACCTGTTCCGCCACTCCGGCAGGCCGAACGTGGTCCGGGACTGCGAGCAGGTCGCCAGCTGGCCAGAGGTCACCTACTACCCGTACGGGACGAACCGGGGCGTCGCCAAGAGCTGGAACGAGGCCATGGTGACCGCCTTCGCGGACTGCGACGTGGTGGTGTTCGCCAACGACGACGTCTACTTCTCGGACGGCGACCTTGACCGCCTCGTGGCGCGGGCAGCCGCCCGGCCCGAGCACTACATCGTCACCTGTGCCGGCGTCGACCTCGTCCGGCAGGAGCGGGTGCCCAGCCTGGGCTACGCATGCTTCGCCATGAACCGGACCGCCTTCGACACGCTGGGCTGCTTCGACCAGAACCTGTTCCCGATCTACTGCGAGGATGAGGACTACGCCTACCGCGCCAAGCTCGCCGGGCTGACCGAGGAGAACTGCCCGTCCACAATGGTCCATCACTTCGGCAGCGCGGCCATCCGGACGTTTCCCGAGCTGGGCACCCAGAACCGGCTCACGCACGGGCGCAACCTCGACTACTACCAGCGCAAGTGGGGCGGCCTGGCCCGGCAGGAGGCGTACCGGCACCCCTTTGACAATGCCGACTTTGACCACCGGATCCCGCCGGAGCGGCGCCACGCCCCGTACGGCCTGGGGTTCGACCGCACCGACCATGACATCGTCGCGGTCTAGCCGGCCCATGAGGTGCCTGGCCGCGTCCATACTGGTGATCGCGAAGGCGCCGGGGGCCGGCCGGAGCAAGACCCGGCTGTGCCCGCCGCTGACCCCGGCGGAGGCCGCCGATGTGGCCCGGGCGTCCCTCGCCGACACGCTGTGCGCGGTCTGCCGGGTGCCGGTACGCCGCCGGGTGCTGGTGCTCGACGGTGACCCGGCCGGCATCGTGCCACCCGGAGTCGACCTGGTGCCTCAGGCCGGCGGCGGCCTGGACGAGCGGCTGGCCGCCGCGTTCGACGAGGTGGGTGGGCCCGGTCTGCTCATAGGGATGGACACGCCGCAGGTCACCCCGGCCCTGCTGGAGTCGGCCGTCGCGCTGCTCCTGGGGCCAGGGGTGGATGCGGTGCTCGGGCTCGCCGAGGACGGCGGCTGGTGGGCCATCGGGCTGCGTACGCCCGATCCGGCGCTGTTTCTCGGCGTGCCGATGAGCACCCCGGTGACCGGCGCCCGGCAGCGCGCCCGGCTGGACCAGTACGGCCTGCGCACGTGTGAGCTGCCGGTGCTGCGTGACGTGGACACGATCGAGGACGCGTACGCGGTCGCTCGCCTGGTGCCCGGGTCCCGGTTCGCCGCGGCGCTGCGCGCTGCTCGACCAGCTCAGGAGTAACGGCGGCAGGGGTCGCGCTCGCCAGACGAGCTGCGCGGCGAGGAGACGCGGGCGTCTGTCTGTGGACGGCGCTGAGGGCGAGCTTCGCAGTTACATGGCGAGTCGTGACGGCCTGTCGGCGTCACCCCGATGGTTGGTGGTCACAGTGCTGCCTGGTCAGTGGGCGGACCAAGACCGGCGAGCTTGGCGCAGGCCTGGGCGGCGTCGGGGTGATCGAGGTCGTCGAAGATGGCCAACGCCTGCTGCCAGGACCAACACGAGGACGCGTTCTATCCCGTGATGCCCTGGTTCGACAAGAACCTGCCCGAGGTACTGCCGGCGAACGGTGATCTGGGCTGGGACGACTTCGCCGAGCAGTGGGGACTTCCGCTGGTCGAGGCGCTGGCCCATGCGCATCAGCGCGACGTCGTCCACCGCGATGTCAAACCCGCGAACATCCTGATCGCAGAGGACGGCACCCCCAAGCTGGCCGACTTCGGCATCAGCAAGATCCGCAGCCAGATGGTCACGGAGCTGACGCTCGTCGAGCACTCGCGTCCGTACGCGCCGCCGGACCGGCAGGGCATGGCCAGCGCGAGCCGGGACGTTTGGGGCTTCGCCGCGACCGCGTTGCGCTGCCTGACCAGCGGCCCGTTCGACGACTACCCCGACATCCCGGCAGCTTTGGCTGACATCGATGTGCCGCCGAAGGCGCATGAGCTGCTCACCCAGTGCACCAGCCACAACCCGCTAGCCCGGCCGCAGAACGCGGTTGTGCTGCGCAGCCGGCTTCGGGAAATCCAGTCCCTCCGGCAGCGACGGTTCTCGACGTACGTCCGCCATCTGCAGCTACGGGTAAGCGAGGACGCGGCCCGACGGCTGGCCGCGCCGCCGCTGGACCGCGACGCCGACGTCATCGAACAGGCGCTTACGCGCGAGCTCGCCCAAGGTAGCCACCTGCTGCGGTACACCGATGGCGCCGGAAACGTGTCCGTCGAGCGTGGTGGTTCTCGTCAACGGGATGCTGCGGGTCTGACCTCAGTCGCCGCAGGAACACACTACCCGGCGTCGGATGGGTCCGGCAGCCCCGATACAAGGCACAACTCGACCTCGACCCCCCACAACAGCTTCTCCTCGCAGCCCGCAGCGAGCCACGATCGGGCCTGCGCAAGGAACTCGGCAACCCATTCATCGCCACCGCCAGGGAAGCCGAAACGTCCACTATGGAGGTGGAGGTCAGGGCCGAGATACTTGATGACCAGCGACACATCGTCCCAGCTGGATACTTCGACAACAACACCCCGGTCGGCCTTCACGCGCACCACACTCGCACTGATATCCAGGGTCACTCGACGTCCGCCGGCAAACGTGAGCCGGAGCTCCGCATCCTTTCCGTTGCCAAAGTGAACGACCGACTCAAGCCGCTCACCGGCGAACGGCAAAGAGACCCACGTCGCTACATTCATGATTCCATCATCCCGTCCCACCAGGCGCCACAGGTCACAGGCCGAGCGGTAGACGGAACTCGGGGCGTTGCACCATCCGGTCCAGCGGCAGAGCCATCCACAGCAGTCGCCGCCCGGGCCTCCACCGCCTCGGCGAGGAGACCGTCCGCAGTGTTCGTGGCATGGCAACGCAGCCTTACGGGACGACCTCGGCTACTCTCCTGAGACGGTGCGGGCGGTGTCTCATTACTCCAGGATCTCAGGCAGATCGTGGACGAGCTGACCGAGCAGTACGAGAGCCGCGGTAAGAGACTCGTCATCGACAAGGTCAGCCATGAGGCCCGCTGCGGGTGACCGCCATCTCGTCGACGTGGGCGATGTTGGCGCGGTCGGTGTCGTCGGTGCTCGCTGCTCCCGCGAACCACGCATCGAGGATCTCGCCGAGCAGCGGCTCGGAGACCACGCGCAGGCTGAGCGCGAGCACGTTGGCATCGTTCCATTTGCGAGCACCGTCGGCGGTGTACGCGTCCGCGCACAGCGCCGCCCGTACCCCTTGGACCTTGTTGGCCGCGATCGCCGCACCAGTGCCCGTCCAGCAGCACACGACGGCCTGCTCGGCCCGGCCCTCGGCGACGTCACGGGCGGCCGCCTCGGCGCACCAGGCCCAGTCCGCCCGGTCGCCGTCGGCGAGCGCCCCATGCGGGACCACGTCGTGGCCCCGGCGGGCCAGCTCGGCCGCGAGGATCGGAGCGATGCCGTCGCGCGAGTCCGCCGCAATCGCGATGTGCATGGGTCAAGGCTAGGCTCATATGCAGGGCCGCGGTCAACCCGCCGCACCACGGCCAGGTCAGTCCCGATCGGTCCTCATCACCACAGCAGCCTTCTCTGCGACCCACCACCCCCCAAAACTGCGAGACAAACGCCCGTCTGGGGATCTAAAGCAATCCATGCCGTCGCGCGTACTGCGGAAACTCGGGACCGGTGCACGGCAGTCTTAAGCCCGTTGATCGCAGAGCCTCGACCAAGTTCTCCGTCGCTCCCTGCGTCAGCTTGCCGTCGCGACAGGCTCCGGCGAGCAACCAGACGGTGCCGTGAACCCGCGCGCCGTATGCTCGGCCGACACGCACCGCCTCTCGGTCGTCAGTGACTGCCACTCCGCCACGGAGCTCAGCGGCGGCAAGCACGCTGGCCTCACCAAGATCGCGGTCGCCCGGACCCACCCGCTTCGTCCACTTTACGAAGCATCGGATCTCGCCAAGGGTGTCCAGTTGTGCAACCTGGACCCAGTCGAGCACGAGGGTCTCGTCCAGCGCGGGGTGTCTGGTCGCGCCCTGACGCAGTTCCTCCACCACGACACGAGTTGTCCAACATGCGGAGTCAATTACGAGATCGCGCAGGACGTCCAGCCGCTCTGCTCGCGCAAAGTGACCGAGGCACATGGTGTCGAATACCAAGCTGCTGCCGCCAGAACCGCTGGCTCCGGTCACGGCTCGAGATCCATTTCGTCGCGGGAAGGCAGGTCGGATGCACTGATCTGTCCATGCATAAGTTCAACTGCCCTAGCGCTGGTGACAAGACAGTTCCGCCACGCGGTGATAACGGCGTGCGCGTAACCCGGCGGCACTCGTACCGATTCCAGGTCGGGTTGCGGCACCCACCCGACAGCATCGAGGAACTCAGCACGGGTCGGGCTGGACTGGCTCCACCTTCGACGATCGTGTGCCTCCAGGACGCCTGCGTGCACCGCCTGGCGAAGCGCCAGAGACCAGGAGGTCCGGTGACGTGCGGCGAGCCGTATGAGTCCTTCTCGGGAAATGGCGCCACCTCGGCTCTCGGCGGCAACCACTCGCGTGGGAAGCAGCAGCTCGGCCGCGAACACGTCAACCGCAGCCTCCCGCTCGGCTCGCGACGCGTGAACTCCAAGGTCGCTGGAGTACTCATCCCCTAGCATCAGGTGCCCCAGTTCGTGGGCAACAGTCGCACGCCGACGCCCCGGGTCGCCCCGAAGGCTTACCACGGCGGCTGCCAGATCGCCATCGACGATCGAGGCGCCATCACCGGGCAGCTCGGTAACCAGTACATACTGCCCGGCCCGTTCGCAGAACTCCATCAGAGCGTCGATAGGCCCGTCGTCAAAGCCGAGCTGTTCCCGCGCCCACAAGGCGGCGTCTCGAGCGGCGGCCGGGGACTCCACCGATGCCGGATAGATCAGCAAGGGCTGTGACCGCAAAAGGCCAAGCTCTATGAGCTGCTGCAGCTCTCGCAACCATATGACGAGTGCCACCTCAAGTCGGTGCGACTCGCGGGCCATCTCGGTGTCGCTGTCCTCAGTCATCACCTGAGTCCGACGCGAGAGGATCCGCGGCTGCGGTTGTAGGAGGTAGTCCATCGGCACCTGCAGCACCAACGAGAGGCGAGCGAGCTCAAGGGCGTCGACCCTGCGGTTACCGGCCTCAATCTTGGCGATCATAGTCCGATCGAGGCCGACTCGACTGGCCAGGTCGGCCTGGGACATCCCGATAGCTAGTCGTGCCTGGCGAAGTTGCTCGCCGACCTCTGTCCACCCAGGGTCTTCCGTCATGTTGCGATAATCGCACACTCAACCACCTGGGACTGCTTCGAACACGTACCGCCTCCAGCCGCCCCGGGGAGGACTGGCCAGGCGCCCGGAACCGTAGAAGAAGCCGGGGACGGAGCTGGGCCGGGCTGCGGTCAATCCACCGGTGCCCAAGAACCCGCCCGAGGCGGCGACCGACGTGAGCAGGACACTGACACGCCACAAGCTCGACCCGACTGGCAGTCTGGCCCCCGTTCGTCGTGATCCGAGCGCTACTCGCAGCCCGCGGGCGGATCTCCTTCGGCTTACGGGCGGATCTCCTTCGGCTTAGAAGCGAGGTCACCCTGCCGGACACGGCGCACCACAGCGCATCGGCCCGCGAATGCTCGCCTCGGCCAGCATCGTGCGGGGAGCCGGACAATGCCCGACTCCCCGCGGCTAAAGGGCTCTCACGCCGGACTCTCTCCCGGCGAGCCCCCATCGATTGATTGCACGGCCCGACCTTCAGCTGCAGCCGCTGGTGGAGCCGCAGCCCTCGCAGACGTAGCAGCTGCCGGCCGGGCGCATCTTGGTGCCGCAGGTGAAGCAGAGCGGGGCGTCCGCCGCCTTGCCCTGCACCAGCTCCAGCAGCTCGGTGGACGAGCCGGCCCGGGCGGGCACAGTGGACGGTGGGTCCTCCGCCTGCCGCTTCGGCGTCGGCGCCTCGACCGCAGGCGCCTCGATCGGCGCGGAGGCCGCCATCGCGGCCAGGTCCACGCCCGCCTCCTCCTCGGACTCGGCGCGCGCCTGGGCCGCCCGCTCCGCGGCGGTGAACACGCCGAGCTCGGCGCGGCGCTCGTACGGCAGGAAGTCCAGGGCCAGCCGGCGGAAGATGTAGTCCATCACCGAGGAGGCCATCCGCACGTCCGGGTCGTCGGTCATGCCGGCGGGCTCGAATCGCATGTTCACGAACTTCGAGACGTAGGTCTCCAGCGGCACGCCGTACTGCATGCCGATCGAGATGGCGATCGAGAACGCGTCCATCACCCCGGCGAGCGTGGAGCCCTGCTTGGACATCTTGAGGAAGACCTCGCCGAGACCGTCGTCCGGGTACGACGAGGCGGTCAGGTAGCCCTCGGCCCCGCCGACCGAGAACGACACGGTCTCCGACGGACGCTTCTTCGGCAGGCGCTTGCGCACCGGCCGGTACTCCACGACCCGCTCGGGCTCACGCGCGACGGCATCCTTCTTGGCCGCCTTGGCGTTGGTCAGCGGCTGGCCGACCTTGCAGTTGTCCCGGTAGATGGCGAGCGCCTTCAGGCCGAGCTTCCAGCCTTCGAAGTAGATCTTCTCAACGTCCTCGACGGTGGCGTCCTCGGGCATGTTCACGGTCTTGGAGATGGCGCCGGACAGGAACGGCTGTGTCGCGGCCATCATCCGCACGTGGCCCATGGCCGAGATCGACCGCTCGCCCATGGCGCAGTCGAAGACCGCGTAGTGCTCGGGCTTGAGGCCGGGCGCGTCCACCACGTGGCCGTGCTGGGAGATGTGCTCCACCACCGCCTCGACCTGCTCCTGCGGGTAGCCGAGCGTACGCAGGGCCCGCGGCACGGTGCGGTTGACAATCTGCATCGATCCGCCGCCGACCAGCTTCTTGAACTTCACCAGCGCCAGGTCGGGCTCGATGCCGGTGGTGTCGCAGTCCATCATCAGGCCGATGGTCCCGGTCGGGGCGAGCAGGCTGGCCTGAGCGTTGCGCCACCCGTTGCGGGCGCCGGCCTCGTTGCCGCGCCGCCACTGGGCGGTCGCCTCGCGGTGGACCGCCTGCGCCATCGCGCCCTGCGGCCTGACGTCGTCGTTCGCCGTGGCGTGCTTGCGCATGACCCGCTGGTGGGCCTCTGCGTTGCGGGCGTAGCCGTCGTACGGGCCGACGACGCCGGCCAGCTCGGCCGAGCGGCGGTACGCCGTCGCGGTCATCAGGCTGGTGACCGCCGCCGCCACGGACCGGCCGGCCGGTGAGTCGTACGGCAGGCCGGAGGCCATCAGCAGCGCGCCGAGGTTGGCGTACCCGATGCCCAGCTGCCGGTAGGCGCGCGTGGTCTCGGCGATCTTCTGGGTGGGGAAGTCGGCGAAGCAGATGGAGATGTCCATCGCCGTGATGACCAGCTCGACCGAGCGGGCGAACCGCTCGACCTCGAACGAGCCGTCCTCACGCAGGAACCTCATGAGGTTGAGCGAGGCGAGGTTGCAGGAGGAGTTGTCCAGCGACATGTACTCGCTGCACGGGTTGCTCGCGGTGATGCGGCCGGTCTCTGGGTTGGTGTGCCAGTCGTTGATGGTGTCGTCGTACTGGATGCCGGGGTCGGCGCACTCCCACGCCGCCTGCGCCATCGCGCGGAACAGCGCGGGGGCGTCCACAGTGTGCAGGACCTCGCCATCGAGCCGGCCGTGCAGCTCGAACCGCTCTCCCTGCTCGACCGCCTGCATGAACTCGTCGGAGACGCGCACTGAGTTGTTGGCGTTCTGGTACTGGACGGAGACGATGTCGCGACCGCCCAGGTCCATGTCGAACCCGGCGTCGCGCAGCGCGCGGATCTTGTCCTCCTCGCGCGCCTTGGTCTTGATGAACTCCTCGATGTCCGGGTGGTCCACGTCGAGGATCACCATCTTGGCCGCGCGCCGGGTGGCGCCGCCGGACTTGATGGTGCCGGCCGACGCGTCCGCGCCCCGCATGAAGCTCACCGGGCCGGAGGCGGTGCCGCCGCTGGAGAGCAGCTCCCGCGACGAGCGGATGCGGGACAGGTTGACCCCGGAGCCCGAGCCGCCCTTGAAGATCAGACCCTCTTCCTTGTACCACTCCAGGATCGAGTCCATCGAGTCGTCGACGGCCAGGATGAAGCAGTTGTGCACGCGTAGGTTGCTCGCCAGGAACTCGCCCGACTCGGTCTGGATGTCGTAGACCTCCATCGCGCCGATCGGCTCGATGCGCACGATCTCCAGCCGCTTGGTGGGCCTAGCCGGTCGACCGGGCTTGGCGAAGCTCGCGTCGAGCTTTCCCGCCTTCGTCAGGTCCAGGAAGCCGATCTCGTCAGCGAAGATCGTGCGGTCGCCATCGTTCTGGATGTGCAGTGACCAGCACCCGAGCCGGTCGGGCCGAGCATCCGCCTTGAACGACACGCGGGCGAAGATGCCGTACCGCAGCAGCAAGCTCTGCACGCCCCGGACGAGCTCTTCGGAGACCATGTCGAGGGCGACAAGGGTCGACCGGTCGCGCGTCGAGACGTACCCCTCCGCTTGGAAGAGGCTTCGGAGGTACGCGGTGACGACCGGCAGCGGCGCCGTGAACAGCCGGGCCGGCACGCGCATGTCCACCCCGCGCGCCAGCAACCCCCACTCTTCGACGAACGGGCGCAACCGCTCCCCGTAGAGCCTGGTCCGCCGGCAGTCAAGCTGATCATCCGCAGTGGCGACCCGGCGCTCGTGCCGGTGGACACCGGGGAGCACCTCGTCGAGCGCGTTCCGCACCCACCCCAGCTCATGGTCGTTGACGGTCATCGCCTCAATGGTGAGCGACCGGTTTGTGCCATCCGCGTACTGGCCCACAAAGCCGTCCGACTGTAGCCAGCCGGCGAGCGCCGCCTCAGCGATCTCGTGCAGGTTGATCTCGTCCTCGCCGTGCGCCTCCCTGCGGTGCCACTGCAGCTTGTCACCCACGCGTAGCGTGCCGGCCTCGACGAAACGCCCAGTGCCTTCGCCGCTGCACCGCCAGACAAGGTGGTCGGGAGTGACATCGAGCGTGTAGCCGGCCTTGGTGTGCAGACGGATGACGTCCCTCGTGCCGTTCGCCTTGACCGCCACGATCTTGGTCAGACCGTGCGCGTCGTAGACCTTCGTCCCAATGGCGTTGTCGTCAACGAGCTTGCCGATCGGGATGAGCCCGGCCGGGGTGCTCACCAGCGAGTCGTAGGTCAGGCACGCGCTGACCTGCTGGGGTGAGGACGTGCCGACGTTGAACCAGACCGGCGAGTTGAAGCTGAACACCTGGTGCAGCAGCATCCAGGTCAGC
>DASRIS010000083.1:0-26764 GCA_035649895.1 Micromonosporaceae bacterium
GCCGACCGTGGAGGCCGCCTGGGGCAGCGCCGCGGCCAGCAGCTTGACCGGCATGCGCCGCAGGTAGCCGGTGTTCGCGATGGGCTCACCCGGGATGAACTCCCGGGCCAGCCAGTCCTGGTTCTTCGGGTGCTGCAGCGAGATGCGCAGCTCCCGGCTGTAGAGCTGGATCAGCCGCCGGGCCCGCTCCAGGCACTCCTCGCGGGTGCGCGCGCCGACCGCGATGCGGTGCCAGCCGTGCGCCCGGGCCGAGTCCACCGGCAGGCCGGTGGTCATCTCGTCGCCGATGGACAGCGCCCGGTGCGCCAGCCGCTCCAGCTCGGGCGGGGCGTCCATGCCGTGCTCGTGGTAGTCCTGCTGCTGCGAGCGGATCATCCGGAGCCGGTGCTCCAGGTTGCGGAACGAGTCGGTCGGCCCCAGCACGTCCACCCGGGACGAGAGCTCCATCGGCCACGGCAGCCGCTCGTGGTAGTGCAGCCACGGCTCATGCCGCTCCGGGATCTCCAGCGGCTCCATCCGGCCCACCGACAGCACGCACGCGTGCCGCTCCTCACCGGTCATCCGGTTGACGAGCTTGACGGTCGAGCCGTACGGGGTGCGGTAGCGCTCGATCTGCTCGGTCAGCGCCAGCAGGTCGCCGCGCTCCCACTGCCCGTCCGACACCGGCGACAGCGAGGTGGGCGGCGCCATGCACAGCGCCACCGAGCGGTAGAGCAGCCACTCCAGCTCGAACGGGCGCACCCGGCGCCCGCGCATGCCGAACGCGCCGAGGACCTCGTCGAACTGCTCCACCATGCGGGCCATGCGCCGGCGCTCGCCGTCGGCCACGCCCCGGCCGAACAGCCGCCCGAACCGCTCCGACAGCGAGCTGCCAAGGGACCGGCGGGCGAAGGTCACGCCGAGGTAGGTCTGCCCCTCGGCGTGGTTCACCGACAGCAGGTGGTGCTGGGCGGCGACCAGGTGGTCGGCCCAGCTCGGCCCGCCGGGCACGCCCGGCAGCGGGTGCGGGGTGTTCCCGTCCACCGTGCGGGCCCACTCGTCGGCCGGGAAGGGCCGGGTGGTCCGGCGCAGGTGCAGCCGGAACCCGGCGAGCCCGGCGTACTGCTCGGAGATCGCCGAGAGCACCGCCTCCCGCTCCGGGTCGGGCCGGAACGCCCAGCGCACCTCCGGCAGCCAGTACCAGGCGGTGACCGTGTTGGGGCTGAAGGTCAGGTGCCCGGCGATCTCGGTGATCGCCAGCTCGATCGCCGGGTCGCGGTCCTTGTGCCGCGGGGCCGGGGTGGGCAGCGGTGCGGTGGTCCGGGAGCCGCGGGCGTGGGAGCCGCGCCGCTTGCGCTCCGCCGGCCGCCGGCTGTCCGCCTCACCCGGCAGGACCGGCGGTACGGCGCCAGGCCGCCCGTCGCCGCGGGCTGGCCGGCCGCGAAGGGCCGTACCGGAGGGGGCCGGCCCGCCCGACGTCGGCGCGTTCGGGGCTGGCGAGCCCGGCGTCCGGCTCTCCTGAGGCAGCCGCGGCTGCGGCACGCTGGCTGGCCGGCCGGAGTCGCGGAGGAGCCGCTTCTCCGGCGGCGTTGACGCCCCGGCCGTTGACGCCCCGGTCGCCGACGACCGTGCCGCTGATGAGCCGGCCGCCGACGGCCTTGTCGCCGCCGGTCCGGCCGCTGACGGCCGGGCTGGCGACGCGGCGGCTGACGGGCCGGTCCCCGGCCGCCCTGTTCCGGACGGGCGGGTCGACTGGTCACGCGGTGCCGGTGTGCGCGGTGCCGCGCCGGGGGCGTGTCCGTTGGTGCGGGCCGGTGCCCGCTCCGGGACGACGCCGCCAACCAGGTCGAGGAAGGGCGAGTCGATGTCGGCCCGGGCCGGGCCGCCGCTCGCCGCACGGCCGCTGCGGGCCGGCTGGGGTGCGTGGAAGACGGCGACCGGACCGTGCGCAGGCCCGAGCAGGCCCCCGTCGTCCGCGCCCTCATCCTCGTCGTAGTCCAGCATCTCGGCGTCGTCCGGCGGTGGCGTCCGGGTCATACGATCCCCTCCCGGATCCGCACCCGGCGCGCGACGAGCCTGGGCTCGCGCCGCTCGGTTCTCGGCTCCCGGCTGCCCCGCCAGTCGGTGAGTGCGGTGCGGATGACCGCGCGGGCAGGGCGGTCCGGGTCAACGTGGCGGAATATGTAGGACGTGGTGACGATGGCTAACGCTATCTCCCATGCAGGGAACCACTCGACCTGGAACGTGAACAACCAGTGAATGAACATGAAGACGGGCACGAGCACGACAAAGAGCCCGTACTGCGCGTACGGCAGGTGGATGGGCAGGGTGTAGCCGGGCGGACCCAGGTAGACCAGGCGGGCCCGGTAGATGTCGTCGTCGGTACGCAGCCGCATGACAGATCAGGTCCGTCTACTCGGGGTCCGTTTACTTGAACAGCAGGTCGATGAGGTAGTCGCCGACGAAGAACAGGGTGGCCGCGCCGGCGATGAAGGCGAGCCCGACGATCGCGATCGCCGAGCTGGTCAGCACCTTGGAGATCTCGCCCCGGCTGGCCCGACCGATGAAGATCACGCCAAGGACCGCGAGCAGGATCGGCGCGATCTTGCTGGCGAAGAAGCCGACCACGCCCTCGGTGTCGATGCCCGATGGCTCCGGGGCAGGCGTCGGAGCCAGGGCCAAGGCGTTCACGCCGTGTGGGACGGCCTCCCGCACGGCCTCGCTGAGCGCTATGAGGATCACTTCGAGACCTCCCCGTACGAGGCGTGTTGTTGTCCGCTTCGTACAGTCTCTGACCAAATCCGGCGTATGGGGGCTAACTAATCATGCTGTATCTCGCTGTGTGCGAAGAATATTGCAGAGCGTACGTTGCGGGACGGTGTGGAACAACCCACCGTCCCGCGAACAACATATACGGTGCGTGATCGATCTCTGGATGGGGCGGACACGTTGTCCGTTCCCGGTCGGTAGGTTGATGAGGTGCCCGACCTGCTGTGCGCCGAGCGACCGGTCGTGATGGGCGTACTGAACGTGACTCCTGACAGCTTCTCTGACGGTGGTCGCTACGTCGGCCTCGACGCCGCCGTCGGTCACGCCATGGCGATGGTCCGCGACGGTGCCGACCTGGTCGACGTCGGCGGCGAGTCGACCCGTCCGGGTGCCGGCCGGGTGGACGCCGGCATCGAGCGTACCCGCGTGCTGCCGGTGGTCCGCGAGCTCGCCGCGGCCGGCGTACCGATGAGCATCGACACCACCCGGGCCGCGGTGGCGGCGGCCGCCCTGGCGGCCGGCGTCACCATGGTTAACGACGTCTCCGGCGGGCTGGCCGACCCGGCTATGAGCCGGGTGGTGGCCGAGGCCGGCTGCCCGTGGGTGCTGATGCACTGGCGCGGGCACTCCCGGCACATGCGGGAGCTGGCCAGCTACACCGACGTGGTGAAGGAGGTCTGCGCGGAGCTGCGGGAGCGGGTCGACGCCGCGGTCGCCGCAGGCGTCGCCGTCGAGCAGGTCGTGCTCGACCCCGGGCTCGGCTTCGCCAAGACGGCCGAGCACAACTGGCTGCTCTCCGCCCACCTCGACCAGGTCATCGCCCTGGGCCGCCCGGTGCTGTTCGGGGCGAGCCGCAAGTCGTACCTTGGCGCGCTGCTCGCCGACCCGGCGACCGGCGAGCCGCGCCCGGCCGGCGACCGGGTGGCGGCCACGGCCGCGGCCAGCCTGCTCGCGGTCGCCGCCGGTGCCTGGGGGGTACGCGTGCACGACGTACGCCCTACCGTGGACGCGCTCGCGGTCTGGCGGGCGACCGGGTCGCCCCGGCTGCGGGCGGTGGACTAGGGCGGTGGACCAGGGCGTGGGCGACCAGATCACGCTGACCGGGCTTCGCGTGCGCGGCCGGCACGGGGTCTACCCGGCAGAGCGCGAGCAGGGGCAGGAGTTCGTCGTCGACGTGGCGCTGGAGCTGGACCTGGCGCCCGCGGCGGAAAGCGACGACGTGGCCGACACCGTCCACTACGGGGAGCTGGCCGGACGGCTGGCGGCGATCGTGGCCGGGGAGCCGGTACGGCTCATCGAGACCCTCGCCGAACGGCTGGCCGCGGCCTGCCTCGCCGACCCGAGGGTGGCCGCCGCGACGGTGACCGTGCACAAGCCCCAGGCTCCGATCCCGCACCAGTTCGCTGACGTCGCAGTCCAGCTGACCCGGCGCGCAGCCCAACCGGTCCAGCGCGCAGCCCAACCCGCCCAGCGCGCAGCCCAACCGGCCCGCGGGGCGGGCCGGCCCGGCGGGGAGGAGCGCGACAATGCGGACGCCCGGCGGGGAGGAGCGCGATGACCCGGGCGGTGCTGTCGCTCGGCGGCAACCTCGGCGACCCCGCCGCTCAGCTGCGGGCCGCGGTGGCCGCGCTGGACGAGTGGCTGCTCGCGGTCTCCGGGATCTACGAGACCGACCCGTGGGGCGAGGTGGACCAGCCGGCGTACCTCAACGCGGCGGCGCTGGTGTACGACGAGACCGCGACCCCGCGCGACTGGCTGGAGCGGGCCCGGGCGCTGGAGCTGGCGGCGGGGCGGGTCCGCCGGCCCGGGCACCGGTTCGGCCCGCGCACGCTCGACGTGGACGTGGTCGTGGTGTGGACGGACGACGGGGAGCCGGTGGTCAGCGACGACCCGCAGCTGACCTTGCCCCACCCACGGGCGCACCTGCGCGCGTTCGTGCTGCGCCCGTGGGTCGATATCCAGCCCTACGCCGAGCTGCCCGGACACGGCCGGCTGACCGACCTGTTGCGGGCCGAGCCGGTAGCCGGCCAGCTCGCCGGCGTCCGCGCTCGGGCGGACCTAGTGTTATAGCCCGCCCGCGCTCGGGCGGACCTCAAGGTTGCAGCCCGCCCGCGCTCGGGCGGACTTAAAGTTAGAGTCGGCCAGATGAATGAGGTGAGCTGCCCGTTGGCTATGCGGATCGGGACGTCGCCCGGCGGGGCTCGATGACCCACTCCCCGCCCACCCGGAAGCCGACCATGGGCCCGACCAGCCTGGCCACCCTGGCGGTCGCGGCGCTCGCCGCCGCTGCACTGTCCTGGCTGGGCATCAGCCGCTTCTACGGCGAGATCCCGCGGTTGACCTGGCTGCCGGTGGTCACGCTGGCCGCGCTCGCGGCGATCGAGGCGTACTCGGCGTTCGCGACCAAGGCCCGCATCGACCGCCGGCCCGGGCGCGCGCCGGTCGACCCGCTGCTGGTCGCCCGCCTGGTGGTGCTGGCAAAGGCGTCCTCGCTGGCGGCGGCGATCTTCGCCGGCCTGTACGGCGGCGCGTCCGTCTGGCTGATGCTCGAGCGGCGGCTGGCAGTGGCAGCGGCTGACCTGCCGGTGGCGGTCGGTGGCCTGGTCGCGTCGCTTGCGCTTGGGGTGGCTGCGCTGCTGCTGGAGCGCGCCTGCCGGGTGCCCCGGCCACCGGATGACGCGGACGAGACCAACGCCGATCCCGGGCGGTAAGCCGGGTCGGGGGTGTTATGTACGCGCCGACCAGGTACGGTGCGACCGAAACCCAACCGACCGGCCCGGTGAACGCGACTGATCGTTCGGCGGGGCCGGCCAACCGCCCACCCGACGGAAGGCGCACGGATGGTTACGACGAGCCGGCCAGGTCTCCCCTTGTCCGGTGAGCCGAGCCCGCGCGCCGGGACCGAGCCCGCGCGGATGACGTACCTGACTGCGGATGACGACCTATGCGGATGACATACAGCACCGACCAGGGAGCTAATGCGGTGACCGACTACTCCAGCGATGCCACGGAGACCACACAGGGCCTTGGCCGGCGCCCGGTCTCCCCGGTGGCGCTCGACGACGTGTTCGACGACCCGGACCACGGTGAGCCGGGCCGGGACCGGATGACGGTGCACCTGGTGTGGGAGCTGTTGCTGGTGCTCGGCGTCGCCGCGGTCGGCTTCCTGGTCTACCAGGACCACTCCGAGCTGCTCAAGGGGGCGGCGCTCAAGGATCTGCTGGTGTTCGCCGCAGCGCTGGGGCTGGTCACGCTCGGGACAGTACTGAGCCTGCGCGCCGCCGTGCCGAACCTTGCGGTCGGCTCGCTCGCCGTCGCCGCCGCGGTCTTCTTCGCCACCAACTCCGACCGCGGGGTGACGGTCACCATGGCGGTGGCCGCGGTCGCGGCGCTCGTCGCCGGCGGGGTGCTCGCCATCTTCGTGGTCGGCTTCCACGTGCCCAGCTGGGCGGTGACCCTCGGTGCCGGGTTCGCCGCCGCCGCCTGGGTCCAGCGGCACAGCGAACCGGTCGCGGTCGAGGGCGGGTACGACCCGAGCCGGCACGCGTACTACCTGTTCGCCGGCTTCGCCGCGATCAGCGTGGTCGGCGGTCTGGTCGGCTCCACCAAGGCGATCCGGCGTACGGTCGGGCGGTTCCGGCCGATCGAGGACGCGGCGCACCGTCGCGGCGCGGTGGCCGCGGTGGTGGCGACCGCCGCGCTGGTCGGTTCGGCCGTGCTGGCCAGCGTCGGCGGCAGCCTGCTCGGGGCGGGCGTGGAGGAGGTCACGCCGACGACCGGGTTCGAGATCACCGCGCTGGCGATGGGTGCCGCGCTCGTCGGCGGCACCAGCGCGTTCGGCCGGCGGGGCGGCGTGTTCGGCACGGTGCTGGCGGTGCTGCTCGTCACCTTGCTGCTGCGGTACGGCCAGGCCGAGGGCTGGCGGCTGCGGGAGCTCGGCATCGGCGCGGCGGCGATGGGCCTCGGGCTGGTCATCACCCGGCTGGTCGAGGCGCTGGGCCGGCCTCGCTCCGGCGAGGAGGTCGACGAGACGGACGCCGCGTGGATGCCCGGCTCCGGCTGGTCGCAGCCGCCTGACTCCTGGTCCGCGTCGCTGCCCACGCAGCCGACCGCGGGGCGCAGCAACGACTTCTGGGGCGATGACCGTTGGGGCAGCCGCGGCGATGACTAGGCTGGCGGTATGAGCGAGACCGACCCGCGCTTCGCCGAGCTGGACGCCCGGTCCACTGAGGAGCTACGCGAGATGGCCTTCGCGGTGGCCCGGGAGCGGCGCGACCTGACCTTCTTCTGGTCGGTGTTCCAGCACCTGCCGCACGCGGACGACGCGGAGGGGCTGGACGCGTCGATGGGCGCCTACGCCGCCTCGGTCGATGACGCGTTCGCGCTGTGGCGCGAGCTCACCGGGCATGGCTACGCCGAGGCAGAGCCGCTGCTGCGGGCCGCTTTCATCGACTACCTGTTGAAGCACCCCGCATAGATCGACAGAGGTTTACCAGCCGCCGGCCAGAGGGGAATAGGCGGCATGGTACTCGCATCTCGATACCGCACCGCGACGGGCGCCGGCACGCTGGCCGCGCTCATCCTGGTGCTCGCGTTTGGCAACCCGGCGTACGTCGAGTGGGCCGAGAAGAACACCGACCCCAACGAGGCGGGCGGCTGGTTCCTGCGCCTGCTGGCCTGGCCGGCCTGGCGGTTCGACGCCGGTGACTCGGTCCAGGATCTCATCGCCGACGACATCAAGGCGATCCTGGTCGTCGTGCTCACCGCGCTGTTCCTCTACATGCTGCCGGGATCGCAGCTAGCGCGGGCCCGCGGCACGCTGAGCCAGTTCTTCGCCGGCTGGGCGGCGTTCATCTTCGCCGGCGGCTTCGCCGGCCTGCTCGCCGCGTTCATCCAGTCCAACCCGACCATCCTCGCCGCCTTCCAGGCGGCGGGCGGCGGAGTGATCTACGGCTTCTTCGTCGGCTGGGTGGTCGGGATCGCCGCGCTGGGCGGCCGGCGCGGCACCGACTCCTACTGACCCGCACGGCAACGCGGCGGCCCGGTCAGCACCCTCGGTGACCGGGCCGCCGCTTCGGCTCAGCTGCCTGAAGCCATTCCTTTCGCGGAAGCCGTGCCTCTTTCGGAAGCTGTGCCTCGCCCGGAGGCTGTGCCTCGCCCGGAGGCTGTGCCGGCATGGCCGGCATGCTCCGCGGCGAGGCCGGCGAAGAGCGCATCCCGGGTCAGCGTCGCGGGCTGGGCACCGCGTACGGCCACCCGGTCCACGTTGGCGGTGAGCATCGCGGCCAGCGCGTCGTAGAGCGTGGCGTCGGCCGGTACGGCCGGCAGGTCGGGCTCTGGTGCGCCGGGCGTGAGCGGGGCCGCCGCGACCGGCGTCACCGACAGCCGCCGGATGCCCCGGTCCGCGCCGACGAACTCGCGTACGAAGTCCGACGCCGGCTCGGCCAGCAGCTGCGCGGGCGGGGCGTACTGCTCCAGGTGGCCGCCTTCGGAGAGCACCGCGACCCGGTCGCCGAGGCGGACCGCCTCGTCCAGGTCGTGCGTGACCAGGATGATCGTCTTGCGTACGGTGCGCTGCAGCCGCAGGAACTCCTCCTGCAACCGGGCCCGCACGATCGGGTCGACGGCCGAGAACGGCTCGTCCATCAGCAGCACGACCGGGTCCGCGGCGAGTGCCCGCGCCACGCCGACCCGCTGGCGCTGCCCGCCGGAGAGCTCGTGCGGGTAGCGGTCGCCGAACCGGCCCGGCTCCAGCCCGACCAGCTCCAGCAGCTGCGTGACCCGTTCCGCGATGCGGCGGCGGGGCCAGCCTAGCAGCCGCGGCACGGTGCCGACGTTCGTCCGCACTGTCTGGTGTGGAAAGAGCCCGACGTGCTGGATCACATAGCCGATCCGGCGGCGCAGCGCCACCGGGTCGGTGCGCGTCACGTCCTCGCCGTCGAGCTCGATCCGTCCGGCGGTGGGCTCGATGAGCCGGTTCACCATGCGCAGCACGGTCGACTTGCCGCAGCCGGACGGTCCGATGAGGACGACCAGCTCACCGGCTGGCACGTCCAGGCTCAGCTCGGTCACCGCGACCGTGCCGTCGGCGTACTCCTTGCGCACCTTCACCAGGCTGATGGCTGCGGCCGCCGGTGCGGACGGAGCCTGCGGGGTAGCGTCCACCTATGTCCCTCCGGCACCTGGCCTACGACGACCCGGGCAACCCGTGGTTCTCCTGGCGTTACGTGCAGGACAACGCGGAGACCATCCGCGCCGCGCTGGGCGAGCACGTCTCGCTCACCGCGCAGGCGGTGCTGGTCGCCGCGCTCGTCGCCGTGCCGCTCGCCGTGCTTGCCCACTGGTACCGCCCGCTCACCGGCCCGATTCTCGCATTCTCCGGGGCGCTCTACACGATCCCGTCGCTGGCGCTGTTCGCGTTCATCGCGCCATACGTCGGCACCGGGACCACCACCGTGCTCATCGGGCTGGTGCTCTACGCCCTGCTGCTCATCGTCCGCAACTCGCTGGCCGGGCTGCGCCAGGTGCCGGCCGAGGTGCGCGACGCGGCGCAGGGCATGGGGTACGGGCGCCTGGCCAGCCTGCTGCGTATCGACCTGCCGCTGGCCGTGCCCGGCATCCTCACCGGGCTGCGGCTGGCCACGGTCTCCACGGTGGCCCTGACCACGGTCGGCGACCTGGTCGGCCACGGCGGGCTGGGCACCCTGATCCTGGCCGGGTTCCGGAACAACTTCTACCGGGCCCAGATCCTCACCGGCACCCTGCTCTGCGTGGCGCTGGCCCTGGTGCTGGACCTGCTCCTGGCCGGCGCCGGCCGGCTGCTGACCCCGTGGACCCGGCGATGAACCCGGTCGAGCAGGCCATCGTCTGGCTCAACGACCCGCTCAACTGGACCAACCCGGGCGGGATCACCGACCGCCTGGTCGAGCACCTGGCCATCTCCGCCGCCGCCGTGGCCCTCGGCTGCCTGGTCGCGTGGCCGCTCGGCCTGTGGCTGGGGCACCGGGGCGGTGGCGGCGGCCTCGTGGTGGTGGTCTCCAACGTCACGCTGGCCATCCCGACCATCGCGCTGCTGGCCATCCTGCCGCTGACCTTTCTCGGGTTCGGCAAGCCCGCGGTCATCGCCGCGCTGGCCGTCTTCGCCGTGCCACCGCTGCTCGCCAACGCGTACACCGGGATGCGGGAGGTCGACCCGCAGGTCCGCGACGCCGCCGTCGGCATGGGCCTCTCCGGCGGCCAGCTGGTACGCCGGGTGGAGCTGCCACTGGCCGTGCCGTACCTGGCGGCTGGGTTCCGCACCGCCGCGGTGCAGGTTGTGGCGACCGCGACGCTCGCCTCGTTCGTGAACGGGGGCGGGCTGGGGCAGATCATCAGCGCCGGGTTCGGGCTGGGCATCGCCGCCGGCGGCGGCCAGATCCTCGCCGGCGGGCTGCTCGTCGCGCTGCTCGCACTGGGCATGGAGGTGGCGCTGGCGGTGGCCCAGCGGGCGGTGACGCCGCGGCCGTTGCGGGCCGGCACAGCGCGCCGCGCCGCCGCTGTCGAGGCGGCCCCGGCACAGGTCGGTGCCGGAGCCCGCGGCGCCGGATGACGACAGGCTCCGAGGCCCGCGGCCGGATGACGATCGGATGACAACCCGCGGGTTCGGTTGGCGCGCTTGGCCCAACCACGGTTGGCTGTAGGCGCGGGCGGCCTTGGTTTAGATGATCGCCCGTCGGACACGCGGCCGGCCACGGGGGCCGCGCCGGGACACGGGAGGCGGGCAGCATGCGCGCTGTCGAACGACTATCACTTTGCTCTGCCGGGGTCCTGATGGCCGGGCTCCTCGCCGCGTGCGGTGAGGCAGGCTCATCGGGCACCGAGGCGCCGGCCACCGCCGCCTCCGGCGCCGGCTGCGCGCCGGTCGCCGGCCAGCAGCTGGTCGTGCTGGAGGACGACAAGAAGCTACAGAACACCGACAACGTGGTTCCTGCGGTCAACAAGAAGGTGGCCACGCCAGAGCTCATCGCGGCGCTGGACAAGGTCTCCGACGCGCTGGACACGCAGAAGCTGATCAACTTGAACAAGGCCGTTGATGTCGACCGCAAGACGCCGAAGATCGCGGCTGAGGAGTTCGCGGCCTCCGCGAACCTGGTCGCAGGCATCGCCAAGGCCGCCGGCGGTGGGAAGATCACGATCGGCGCCGCCAACTTCAGCGAGAACGAGACGCTGGCCGAGCTTTACCGCGTCGTGCTGACCGCTGCCGGCTACACCGCGACCGTGCAGAAGATCGGCAACCGCGAGCTCTACGAGCCGGCCCTGGAGAAGGGCGAGATCCAGGTCGTCCCGGAGTACGCAGCGACCCTGGCCGACTTCCTCAACCCCAAGGTGAACGGGGCGAACGCACCGGCCATCTCCTCCTCCGACCTGGACAAGACCATGCAGGGCCTGAAGGCGGCCGGCGACAAGGTGGGCATCGTCTTCGGTAAGCCGTCGTCGGCCCAGGACCAGAACGCGTTCGCCGTGACCAAGGAGTTCGCCGACAAGTACGGGCTGCGTACCCTGTCGGACCTGGCGGCCAAGTGCTCGGGCGCGGGGACCGTGTTCGGCGGTCCGCCGGAGTGCCCGCAGCGCCCCAAGTGCCAGCTCGGCCTGGAGCAGACCTACAGCTTCAAGGCCGGCTCGTTCAGCACGCTGGACGCGGGCGGGCCGCAGACGAAGAACGGCCTGAAGACCGGCACGATCAGCGTCGGGCTGGTGTTCTCCTCCGACGGTGCGCTTGCATCCGGCTGAGCCGGACGACGACCACCAGCCGGAGGCCGGATCGGGGAGCCCCGCATCCGGCCTCCGGCGGTCGGGCCGGACCGGTCGCGCGGGGACCGGCGGGCGGCCAGGTCGCTCCGGCGGGCTAGGCCGGTCGGGTGGGCTGGGCCGATCACGCGAGCCAGGCGGGTCGGGCCGGATGGGCAGCTCAGCGGTTGGCGCGTGGTGGCGAGGCTGGCCAGGGCTGGGGCTGTGGCGGACCACCGGTGCGGCTCGCGCGCCCGACGGGCGCCGCCCGGCTGGGGGCCATTCCACTCCCGAGAAAGTCTCGGTAGCCTCTACAGCCATGCCAGCCCCCCAGGCACAACAGGGACGGCGCGGCGGGCGGCCCCTGACCGTACTGTTCTGGTCTGGCGTGGGGCTGTCCCCACTCGCGTTGTTGCTGCTGCTGTTCGTGGACGGCGAGGGGTCGCTGCGCGGCGGGGCGGTTCTCGCCCTGCTCTCGGTGGTCATCATCGGCCTGTCCGTCGCCCTGCGTAAGGATCCGGAGAGCGTGCGGGCAGAGCTGGAGGATGCGCTGCTCGACGAGGTCGATGCGATGCGTGACGATGTCCGTAACGACATCGCGACCGCGGCCCGGGCCACCCACCGTCAGTTCTCCGAGAAGCTGCACCACGTGCACGAGTCGGTCGAGGCGCTACGCGCCGAGGTGGACGCGGCACGGCTGGGGTACGAGCACGCCAGCGTGGCTTCGTCCGGGGGCCGCGGTGCGGCGGCAGGAGGCGCTCACCCGCCCGCCGCAGACACGGCCGGGCCGGGCCGCAGCCCGGGGATGGGCCGCGCGCGGATCCCAGCCTCGGTGGTGGGCGGCGGCGTGGTCCGGCACACCGAGACGGTGCAGGTCACCACGCGGCAGACGATCGTCGACCCGCACGCCGATGGCCAGCCCGGCCGCGGCACCGTCTACGGCGGTGGCACCGTGTACGGCGCCCGCAGCGCCGAGGCAGCGCCCGCTGGCCGGCCCGGCGCCTCGGTGGAGTGGGGCGAGCCGACCGAGGAGTCGTGGACCGAGCAGCGGCTCCGGGAGCGCTTCCTGGCGGCCCGCGCGGAGGAGGGCCGCGCCGGCTCCCGCGACCGGCCCGGTGACAGCCGGAGTGGGGGCGGACGGCACGGCGCCGGCCCGCACCGCGATGGGCGGGACGCCTCCGACTGGCTGGGTGACGACCACGAGCGTCGCGGCGACGGCCGGGACCGTGACGACGACAGCATGGACCGTTGGGACGGGTGGCTCGGCTCACGCGCCCTGGAACGGGGCGAGTCCTCGCGCGGCGAAGGGCGCCGGTCCCGGTCGTACGACCGGGATGACGACGACCCGGGTACGGACGAGCGCTGGGCCGGGATGCGCGCCGGTGACCGCTGGGCGTCGGTGCGCACCGATGACCGAGGGCGTGAGCTGCGCGTGGGTGAGCGGCGAGCGGCACTGCACTCGGACGGGTCCGGCACTGAGATGCGCATCGAGGACCGCTGGGCATCGGTACGCCGCGACGAGCTGCGGCCCCGCCGGGACGATGAGCCGCGCTCGCGCCGGGATGACGAGCCGCGCTCGCGCCGGGACGACGACCTGAGGCGTCTGGATGATGAGCCGAGGTGGCGCCGCGACGACGACCCGCTGCGGCCACGCCGGGACGACGACCTGAGGTCGCGCCGGGACGACGACCGCTGGGAGGGGCGCTTCGGGCAGGACGACGAGCCCGACGAGTCGACGCGCGCCTGGGACGTGCGTGCGGAGTGGACGGACCGCGACGAGAGCCGATGGGAGCGGCGCGCTCCGGCGGCCCTGCCCGCTGCCAGCAACGAGCCGTCCTGGTCTGGCCTTCAGGCGCGAGGTGACGACGCGCGGGTCAGCGAAGGCCGCAGCGAGGGCGGCCGCAGCGAGGGTGGCCGGGGCGGCCGGCGCCGCCGGCGCGACGATGACGACGACTACCGGTACGACGACGAGCTGGCGGAGCCGCCGCGCTCGCGGTCCCGCCGGGTCGAGCTCGAGCCGTCCGACGAGCGCTGGCGCTGACCGCTACTTGTCGACGTCCCCCACCACGAAGAACATCGAGCCGAGAATCGAGACCATGTCCGGTACGAGGCAGCCCGGCAGCAGCGTGATGAGCGCCTGCACGTTCGAGAACGAGGCGGTGCGCAGCTTCAACCGCCACGGGGTCTTCTCGCCTCGGGATACCAGGTAGTACCCGTTGATCCCGAGCGGGTTCTCGGTCCAGGCGTACGCGTGCCCCTCCGGCGCCTTCACCACCTTCGGCAGCCGTACGTTGACCGGCCCCTTGATCCGGTCGACCTGGTCCAGGCAGGTCTGTGCCAGGTCCAGCGACACGTACGCCTGGTCCAGCATGCACTCGAAGCGGGCGTGGCAGTCCCCGGTGGACCGGGTCACCACAGGCACATCGAGCTGCCCGTAGGCGAGGTACGGCTCGTCCCGCCGGAGGTCGAAGTCGAGTCCGCTGGCCCGGGCGACCGGCCCGGACGCACCGTACGCCGCCGCGTCGGCGGCCGTGAGCACGCCGATGCCGACCGTACGGGCGAGGAAGATCTCGTTGCGGCGGATGAGGTTGTCCAGGTCCGGCAGGCTCCTGCGGACCTGCCCGATCGCCTCGCGGGCGCGCCGGGTCCAGCCCGCCGGCACCTCCTCCTTGAGCCCACCGACCCGGTTGAACATGTAGTGCATCCGGCCGCCGGAGACCTCCTCCATCGCCGCCTGGAGGACCTCCCGCTCCCGGAACGCGTAGAACATCGGGGTGAGCGCGCCGATCTCCAGCGGGTACGACCCGAGGAACATCAGGTGGCTGAGCACCCGGTTCATCTCGGCGAGCGCGGTGCGCAGCCAGACCGCCCGCTCCGGCACCTCCAGGCCCATCAGCCGCTCCACGGCGAGCACCACGCCGAGCTCGTTGGAGAACGCCGACAGCCAGTCGTGCCGGTTGGCCAGCACGATGATCTGCCGGTAGTCGCGCACCTCGAACAGCTTCTCCGCGCCCCGGTGCATGTAGCCGATGACCGGTTGGCAGGAGATCACCCGCTCGCCGTCGACCACCAGCTTGAGGCGCAGTACGCCGTGCGTCGAGGGGTGCTGGGGCCCGATGTTCAGCACCATGTCGGCGGTCTCGAGCCCGGTCCCGGTGCCGACGGTCAGCTCGGTCAGGCCCGCGTCGGTGGTCATGCCCTGCATCGTGCCACGTCCTGCCAGGCGTCCGGGGGAACGACGCCGACCGGCTGCGCGAGCCAGTAGTGCCCGCCGAGGCCGGCCAGGTCGGTCAGCTCGGCGGCGGCCGACGCGGCGGCCAGCGCGCGCAGGTAGCCGGCCGGGTCGTGCCGGGCGAGGTCCAGCGGCGGGCGCTGCCCGTGCACGCCCAGCGCCCGCAGCGCGTCCCGCTGCGCCAGCAACAGGCTGCCGGGCCGGGCCAGCGCGTCCACCGCCACATGCGCGGTGAGGTCGCACGACCCGTCCGGCACCGGGGCGACCTGCCGGCCGGCCCGGAAACCGGTCAGCGTGCCGAACACCGGGCGCCGGTCCACCATGTGTCCATAGTCGACACACAGGGCGAGGCCGCGCCGTACCGCCGCCACGGCGCTGGCCCAGGCCGCATCGCGCGGGGCGCCGATCTCGGCCCGGGCGCCCGGCTCGCTGGGCAGCGGCCACCACCGGGCCAGCCACCGGGCGTCCACCCCGGACACCTGCCCGCCCAGCTTCTCCGCTCCGCTGGCCGGGTCCACCAGCACGTAGCGAGCCACCCCGGCCCCGTCCGCGCTCGCCACGTCGAGCGGTACGTTGTCCAGCCACTCGGTGGCCACCAGCAGGCCGGTCACCGGGCCGGGGAGATCGGCGCGCCAGCCCAGCCAGGCCGGCAGCCCGGGTGGGCGGGCGGCCCGCTCGACGGCGACCAGGCGCAGCCGGTCCCGAAGCTGCGCCGGGGCTGCCTCGGCGAGCGCGCACAGCAGCTCGCCCCGCCCGGCGCCGACATCCACCACGTCCAGCCGGGGCGGGGCGCCCAGCGCCTGGTCCAGCCAGGTGAGCAGGCGCAGGAGTGCGCCGGTGAAGAGCGGGGACGCGTGCACGCTGGTGCGAAAGTGCGCGGCAGGCCCGCCGCCCGGGGTCGTGAAGAAGCCGGACGGACCGTAGAGCGCCCGTTCCATCGCCGCGCGCCAGCGCACCGGCTCGGACCGTACCGCGTCGCCCCGTACCACGGGTGAAGGTTTTCACAAGTTCTTGTCCCGGGTAGTGGACGGGGACGGATACTTGCGATCGACCGGTACCACGCTTCGAGGACTGGATCACCGCATGAGCGCGACACTGCGCCCGCCCGCAGCAACGGGCCCCGCCCGCCTCCGCTACCCGCGCCGCACCCTGGCCGTGGGCATCATCGGCGCCGGGCGCGTGGGCACCGTCCTGGCCGCCGCTCTGGCCCGTGCCGGCCACCGCATCGTCGGCGCGGCCGGCCATGACGACACCGACCTGGCCACTGCCCGCGCCCGGCTGGCGCGCCTGCTGCCCGGCACCCAGCGGCTGCCGGCGGCCGAGGTGGCCCGCCGTAGCGAGCTGGTGCTCCTCGCGGTCCCGGACGACGTGCTCGCCCCACTCGTGGCGGACCTGGCAGAGTCGGGATCCTTCCGGCCGGGACAGCTCGTGGCGCACACCTCCGGCGCGCACGGGACCGGCGTCCTGCACCCGGCGACCGCCAAGGGCGCCCACCCGCTGGCGCTGCACCCGGCCATGACGTTCACCGGCCGCCTCGATGACCTCACCCGCCTGCCCGGCACGTCGTACGGGGTGACCGCACCGGACGAGCTGCGCCCGCTCGCCGAACGGCTCGTCCACGACCTGGGCGGCGTCGTCGAATGGGTGGCCGAGCCGGCCCGCCCGCTTTACCACGCCGCGCTCGCGCACGGGGCGAACCACCTGGTCACGCTCGTCAACGAGGCGCTGGACCGGTTGCGGGACGCGGGCGTGGTGCACCCCGAGAAGGTGCTCGCCCCGCTGCTCGGTGCCGCGCTTGCGAACACGCTCCAGCTCGGTGACGCCGCGCTGACCGGCCCGGTGTCCCGGGGTGACGCCGGCACGGTCGCCCGCCACCTGGACGCCCTCGCGGTGGTCGCGCCGGAGTCGGTGCCGGCCTACCGCGCGCTCGCCCGGCGCACCGCAGACCGGGCCATCGCCGCCGGGCGGCTGCGGCCGACCGACGCCGAGCCCCTGCTGGACGTGCTCGCCAGCCGCCGCCGGGCGGTCCGCCGATGAACGCCGCAGGTAGCCGCGGTGGCGCCGTGGACAGCCGCGTGGGCGTCGCCCGCGGTCGCAGGGACGGCGCACACAGCCGCGTGGACGTCGCCCGCAGCCGCGCCGAGCTCGCCGCCGCCCGGGACGGCATGGCCGGCCGGGTCGCCGTGGTGCTGACCATGGGCGCGCTGCACGAGGGCCACGCCGCGCTGCTGGCGGCGGCCCGGGCCGGTGCCGAGCACGCCATCGCGACGATCTTCGTGAACCCGTTGCAGTTCGGGCCGCGCGAGGACTTCGACCGCTACCCCCGTACCCTGGAAGAAGATCTTGAGATCTGCCGCGCGGCAGGCGTCGACCTGGTCTTCGTCCCGGCCCGGGACGAGGTCTACCCCGACGGGGAGCCCGCGGTGCGGGTCAGCCCCGGCCCGCTCGGCGAGCAGCTGGAGGGCGCCAGCCGCCCCGGGTTCTTCCACGGCGTGCTCACCGTCGTGCTCAAGCTGCTCCACCTGACCCGGCCGCACCTGGCGTACTTCGGCGAGAAGGACTACCAGCAGCTGGTGCTGGTCCGGCGGATGGCCCGCGACCTGGACCTGCCGGTGGAGATCTGCGGCGTGCCGACCGTACGGGAGCCCGACGGGCTGGCCCGCTCCAGCCGTAACCGCTACCTGTCCCCGGCCGAGCGGGAGGCGGCGCTGGCGCTGCCCCGCGCCCTGGCCGCAGGGGCCGCCGCCGCTGCCGGAGCAGGAGCCGAAGGTGCGCTCGCCGCCGCGCACCGGGTGCTCGCGGGTACGGCCGAAGCCAAGCTCGACTACCTCGTCCTGGCCACCCCGGACCTCGCCCCGGCCGGTGCGGCGTTCCAGGGGCCGGGCCGGCTGCTCGGGGCGGCCTGGGTGGGTGCCACCCGGCTGATCGACAACGTGCCCGTGGTGGTCGGCACAGGGCCCGGCGCGAGCGGCTGACCGGCCAGAACGCCCTGGCCGTACGCTCCCCGGGGGGCTGCGCCTTGCCCAGTTGGCATATGCTCGCCATCCGAGCACACTCGGGGGCACTCGGGGAGGGCGTCATGCGACGGTGGTTGGCGGCGACGGCGCTCGGCGCGGCGGCGGCCTTGGTGCTCGCCGGCTGCCAGGCACCGGGCGGGGCGGACGGCAAGCTGGTGGACGACTGGTCCGCGTTCGGCGAGCCGAAGGTGCCGGTGCCGACCGCCGGGACGTGCTACACCGGCTCGGCAACGGAGGTGCTGGACCTCACCGGTGCCGACCTCAAGGACGCGGGCTCGTGCACGGTCGAGCATGTCGCGGAGGTGGCCCATGTCGGGCAGGTCACCGGGGCGGACGCCAACCGCTCCGCGGTCCCGGCCGAGGACAGCGCGGCCGCCAAGGCGGCGTACACGGACTGCGCGACCGCGGTGCGGGAGTTCCTCGGCGACGAGTGGATGGCCGGCCGGTTGTACCTGATGGTGCACTTTCCCAGCGAGCGGCAGTGGGACGGCGGCTCCCGGCACTACCGGTGCAGCCTGGTGGAGATCGCAAGCGAGGGCGGCAAGGTGGTCAAGCGCAACAGCAGCCTGCGCGACGGGCTGCGCGGGGACCGGCCGCTCGGCGTCGTCTGCGTGAACGACTTCGGCAAGGACGCCAAGTCGGTGGACGGGATCGACTTCGTCGGCTGCAGTGCCAAGCACACCGCCGAGTTCAGCGGCGTCTACACGGTCACCCCGCCCGGCCGGGCGTACCCGGGCGACGAGGCGCTCGACAAGCTGGCGCTGGAGGGCTGCGAGCGGCTGGCCGCCAAGTACCTCGGCCTGTCCAGCACGGACATCCCGAACGGGCTCGCCTGGCTCTACTGGGGAGAGTTCAAGGAGGGCTGGGCCCGGGGCAACCAGAGCTTCCGCTGCTACGTCGGTGTGTACGACCGCAACAAGCCGATCCGTGCCGGTGCGACGCTCAAGGGCCTGGGTAGCAAGCCCATCCCCCGGTAGGCAACCACCGGCGTCGCTGCCGCCCGCGCCGTCGTGTTGACTGACGGGGTGCTGCTGCCCGTCCTGCCACGCCGGCTGGCCGCGCCCGCGCCGGGCTGGGCCGAGACCACCGATGTGGTGGTCGTCGGCTCGGGCATCGCCGGGCTGACCGTCGCGCTGCACCTGCGCGAGGCGGGCCTGCATGTGACCGTGGTGACAAAGGTGAACATCGACGACGGCTCCACCCGGTGGGCGCAGGGCGGCATCGCGGCGGTGCTCGACCCGCTGGACACACCGGCCGCGCACGCCCGGGACACGCTGGTGGCCGGGGTCGGCCTGGGCGACCCGGCAGCGGTTGACGTGCTGGTCCGGGAGGGTCCAGCCCGGGTACGCGAGCTGATGCGGCTCGGCGCGGAGTTCGACCGGCACCCGGACGGCACGCTGATGCTCACCCGGGAGGGCGGTCACCTGGCCAACCGCATCGTGCACGCGGGCGGCGACGCGACCGGGGCGGAGGTGCAGCGGGCACTGCACGCCGCGGTACGGCGCGACCCGTGGATCCGGCTCGTGGAGCACGCCCTGGTGCTGGACCTGGTGTCCACTGCGGACGGTCGGGCGGGCGGGGTCACGCTGCACGTCCTCGGCGAGGGCTCGGAGGACGGCGTGGGCGCGGTCCTCGGCCGGGCGGTGGTCTTGGCCACCGGCGGCCTGGGCCAGGTCTACGCCGCCACCACCAACCCTGTGGTGTCCACAGGGGACGGTGTGGCGCTGGCGCTGCGGGCCGGGGCCACCGTCACCGACCTCGAGTTCGTCCAGTTCCACCCGACCGCCCTGGTGACCGGCCGGGACGGCAGCGCCCAGCAGCCGCTGGTGTCCGAGGCGCTGCGGGGCGAGGGCGCGCACCTGGTGGACGCCGGCGGCAAGCGGTTCATGCTGGGCCAGCACGGGCTGGCCGAGCTGGCCCCGCGGGACGTGGTGGCCAAGGCCATCCACCGGGTCCTGCTCGCCTCCGGCGCGGGCCACGTGTACCTGGACGCCCGCCACCTGGGCGGTGACTTCCTCGCCCGGCGGTTCCCGACCATCGTGGCGTCCTGCCGGGCGGCCGGTGTGGAGCCGGGTGACGAGCCGATCCCGGTGGCTCCGGCGGCCCACTACGCCAGTGGCGGCGTGCGTACCGACCGGCACGGCCGCACCTCCATCCCCGGCCTGTACGCCTGTGGCGAGGTGGCCTGCACCGGCGTCCACGGCGCGAACCGCCTGGCGAGCAACTCCCTGCTGGAGGGCCTGGTCTTCGCCCGGCGGATCGCGACCGACATCGCCCGCGCGAGCGTGCCCGAGCGCCCGTCGACGCCGTCCGGCGCGGCCGAAGCCGGCGCGGCTGAAGCCGGCGCGGCGGCCGGCGCCGCTGCGGCGACCGGCGCCACGGCTGCGGCGCCGGCCTGGGTGGTCGACCCGGCGTGCGGCGCGGCTCTGCGGGCGGCGATGAGCCGCGGCGCCGGCGTGCTGCGCTCCGCGGCGTCGCTGGCGCAGGCCGCGGCCTGCCTGGCCGAGCTCGGCGAGCGCCGCGCCACGCCGAACACGGCCAGCTGGGAGGCGACGAACCTGCTCACCGTGGCCGCGGTGCTGGTGGCCGCGGCGTCCGCCCGCGAGGAGACCCGCGGCTGCCACTGGCGCGACGACTTCCCAGCCGCCCGGCCGGAGTGGCTGGGCCACCTGCTCACCTCGCTCGGCCCGGACGGGCGACCGACCGTGACCTGGGAGCCACTGTGACACTGTCCACTGTAGAGACACTGTGGGCGGCCGGGCTCGACCCGGCCGCGGTCGAGGAGATCGTGCGCCGCGCGCTCGCCGAGGACCTCGGCCCGCAGCGGCTCGACGTCACCAGCGTCGCCACCATCCCGGCCGACCGCACCGACGTCGCCGACCTGGTGGCCCGCGACAGCGGGGTGGTCGCCGGCCTGCCGGTGGCGGCCGCGGTCTTCGACGTGGCGTCGGACCGTACCCTCCGGGTCGACGTGCGGGCGCACGACGGCGCGCGGGTGGCGCGCGGGGAGGTGCTCGCCACGGTCGCCGGCCCCACCCGGGCCATGCTCTCCGCCGAGCGCACCGCGCTCAACCTGCTCTGCCGCATGTCCGGGGTGGCCACCCATACCCGGGCCTGGGCCGACGCGGTGGCCGGCACCGGCGCCGCGGTGCTGGACACCCGCAAGACAACGCCGGGGCTGCGGATCCTGGACAAGTACGCGGTCCGCGCGGGCGGCGGCACCAACAAGCGGATGGGCCTCTACGACGTGGCGATGGTCAAGGACAACCACACGCTGGCCGCCGGCGGGGTCACCGCCGCGCTGGAGCGGGTCCGCGCGGCGTTCCCGGACGTGCCGGTGCAGGTGGAGGTGGACACGGTGGCGGAGGCGGTGGCGGCGGTCGAGGCGGGCGCCACGTTCCTGCTGTGCGACAACATGCCGCCGGCCGTGCTGCGCGAGGTGGTTGCCGCGGTGGCGGGCCGCGCCGAGCTGGAGGCGACCGGCGGGCTGACCCTGGCGCGGGCCCGCGAGTACGCGGAGACCGGGGTCGACTTCCTCTCTGTCGGGGCGTTGACCCATTCGTCGCCTATCTTGGATATCGCGCTCGACCTGAGGCCCAAGAGGTGAGCCAATGCTGCTGTGCATAGACATCGGTAACACCAACACGGTGCTCGCGACGTTCGACGACGGCAAGCTCGTGCACTCGTGGCGGATCAAGACCGATGCGCAGTCAACCGCTGACGAGATGGGCCTGCTCTACCGCGGCCTGCTCGCCGGCGACTCGGTAGAGCTGACCGGGGTGGCCGCGTGCTCGACGGTGCCGGCCGCGCTGCGCTCGCTGCGTACGATGCTGAGCCGCTACTACGGCTCGATTCCCAACCTCATCGTGGAGCCTGGCGTACGCACCGGCGTGCAGCTGGCGATCGACAACCCCAAGGAGGTCGGGCCGGACCGGGTGGTGAACACGCTCGCGGCGTACACCCTCTTCGGTGGCCCGTCGATCGTGGTGGACATCGGCACGACGATGACCTTCGACGTGATCAGCGAGCGCGGCGAGTTCCTGGGTGGGGCGTTCACGCCCGGCATCGAGATCTCGTTCGACGCGCTCGCCGCCAGGGCCGCCCAGCTGCGCAAGGTCGAGCCGGCCAAGCCCCGCTCGGTGATCGGCAAGAACACCGTGGAGTGCCTTCAGTCCGGCATGTTCTTCGGCTACGCCGGGCTGGTCGACCGCATCGTAGAGCGGATGGCCGAGGAGCTGGGCCCGCTGCGCGCGGTCATCGCCACCGGCGGCCTCGCCCCGGTGGTGCTGGGCGAGTGCCGCACCATCACCCACCACGAGCCGATGATCACCCTGGTCGGCCTGCGGATGGTCTACGAGCGCAACGCCCTGACCGCGCGGTAGGCGATGGTCAGGTAGGGCAGCGGGAAGCTCTCCCGGCCGCGCAGCCGGGGATGGGTCGCGGCGAGCTCGCGTACCCGTGTCTCCAGCTCCGCGCGGCGCCGCGCCGGGGCGGTCAGGTAGTAGGAGCGGGACCGCACCAGCGCCACCAGGCTCTCCGGCGTGTGCGTGGCGGCGTGCCGGAACACCGCCCGCCGCACCGGCCCGAACGCCGGCCCGAGGTCGGGGGTCCGCCAGCCGTCGTGCGCGCACCGGTCGTCGCCGTAGACGATCTCCGAGAGGGCCGCCACCCAGGGCTCGGCCTCGTCGCGGATGTTCCACACTGGAGCGAACACCCCGCCGTCCCGTAGCACCCGGGCGATCTCCGCGGGGGCGCGCTCCCGGTCGAACCAGTGGTACGCCTGCCCGGCCATCACCGCATCGACGCAGCCTGCGGCGAGCGGGACCGCCTCGGCCGAGCCGGCGAGCGGGGTCACCGTGGCTGAGCCGGCGAGCGGGGTCACCGTGGCCGGGCCGGTGGGCGGGGTCACCGTGGCCGAGCTGGTGGGCGGAGTCGCCCCCGGTGCGGCCACGGCCAGCTGGGCCAGCATGCGGATGTCGGGGTCCACCGGGATGACGCGGTGCTGGCAGCGCAGCAGCGCCTGGGTCAGCTTCCCGGTCCCGGCGCCCAGGTCGACCACCCGGCACGGGGCCTCGCCGAGGGCCCACCGCACCGCCCGGAGCGGGTACGACGGGCGGATCTGGTCGTAGTGCGCGGCGCAGCCGCCGAACGACAGCCGGTTGGCGTCGAAGCTAGTCACCAGGCCATGGTGCGATATCCGCTGAGCCGGTTGGAGCGGGTTGAGTAGGCTCTTGCGCCAGCAGCCCATGCGCCACTGGCGAAGACCAGCGTGCGCCGCAACCGTAAAGGACATTGCCGTGACCGCAGAGCCCGCCGCCGGCCCGCCCGCCGCTGGCGCGTCACCGGCCGCCGCCGTACCACCGGCCGTCGCCGACGACCTGCCGGAGCAGATGCGGGTACGCCGGGCCAAGCGGGCTGCGTTGATCGCCGAGGGAGTGTCGCCGTACCCGGTTGCGGTGCCGCGTACCGCCACCCTGGCCGAGCTGCGGGAGCGCTTCGGGGACCTGCCTGTTGACACGGCCACCGGGCATCAGGTCTCGGTGACCGGTCGGGTGATCTTCGTACGGAACACCGGCAAGCTGTGCTTCGCCACCCTGCGCGAGGGCGGTGGCGCGGAGGTCCAGGCGATGCTGTCGCTGGACCGGGTGGGCGCGCAGCGGCTGGCGGACTGGAAGCGGCTGGTGGACATCGGTGACCACGTAGGGGTCACCGGCGAGGTGGTCACCAGCCGGCGTGGGGAGCTGTCGGTGCTGGCCACGGAGTGGACCATGGCGGCCAAGGCGCTGCGTCCGCTGCCGGTGGCGCACCGGCCGCTGAGCGAGGAGGCGCGGGTCCGCCAGCGCTACGTCGACCTGGTCATGCGGGCCGATGCCCGGGAGATGGTGCGGACCCGGTCGGCGGTAGTGCGTAGCCTGCGCGACAGCCTGCACGGCCGTGGGTTCATCGAGGTGGAGACCCCGATGCTCCAGCTGCTCCAGGGGGGAGCCACAGCTAGGCCTTTCGTCACTCATTGCAACGCTCTCAATATAGATCTATACTTGCGAATCGCTCCGGAGCTCTTCCTGAAGCGGTGCGTGGTGGGCGGGCTGGAGCGGGTCTTCGAAATCAACCGTAACTTCCGTAACGAGGGTGTCGACTCGTCACACTCGCCGGAGTTCGCGATGTTGGAGACGTACCAGGCCTACGCCGACTACGACACGATGGCTGGGCTCACTAGGGAACTGGTCCAGGCGGCGGCCGTCGCGGTGAGCGGTTCGACCGTGGTGCGCCACGCCGATGGCGCGGAGTTCGACCTGGGCGGTACTTGGCGTGAGGTTACGCTATACGGTGCGTTGTCGGATGCGTTGGGGGAAGTGGTCGGTGTGGATACACCGAAGCCCAAACTCCTTACCCACGCGGAAAAGCACGACGTGGCCGTGGACCCGGCGCTCGGGCCGGGAAAGCTGGCCGAGGAGCTGTTCGAGGCGCTCGTCGTGCCGCACCTGGTAGCGCCTACGTTTGTACGGGACTACCCGGTGGAGACCGCCCCGCTGACCCGCGCCCATCGCAGCGCGCCCGGGCTGACCGAGAAGTGGGACCTCTACGTCCGGGGAATCGAGCTGGGCACGGCGTACTCCGAGCTGGTCGACCCGGTCGTGCAGCGCGAGCGGCTGGTCGCCCAGGCGCAGCTCGCGGCGCAGGGCGATGCCGAGGCGATGCGGTTGGACGAGGACTACCTGCGCGCAATGGAGTACGGAATGCCGCCGATGGGCGGGATGGGGATGGGAATCGACAGGCTTCTGATGGCCCTAACCGGCCTGGGTATCCGGGAGACCATCCTCTTCCCCCTGGTTCGTCCCGAGTAGATTCGACGCAAGGTTGACGCAGCCGGCCCAGGACAGGTTATCGTCTTTTCCAACGAAACGTAATCGGCCGACGTTTGCCCGCTCATTGGCGGAAAGGTCGGCGGGCAGAAAGGACGAGCGGGGTGGCACGAAGGGAAATAGTCGTCCTGGAAGACGACCTAGATGGCGGGGACGCCGAGGAGACGGTCAAGTTCGCGCTGGACGGCGTCCAGTACGAGATTGACCTCAACGGCAAGAACGCCGCCAAGTTGCGGGACTCGCTCGCCAGGTACGTCACGGCGGCCCGAAAGGTCGGCCGTGGTGGCTTGGTGGTCGGCGGCCGGGCGGCAGCCGCCCGCGGTCGCGGGGGAGCGAGCTCGGACCGCGAGCAGAACAAGGCGATCCGCGCCTGGGCAAAGAAGGCCGGCCGGCAGATCTCCGACCGTGGCCGGATCCCGCAGGAGATCGTTGACGAGTACCACGCGAAGGCAGGTCGCTGACCGGGCTGAGCAGTCGTGTGACAGGGCGTCCTGGGCAGGCGCCCGGGACGCCCTGTCATGCGTAGACCAGACAGTCCCCGGCCGGCCGGTGGATGCCGGTCGGTGCTCTCACGCGCCTCTAGCCGATTTCGCTCTGCGCGTAGTTGCCCGACCCGCGGAACACGGGGCGGGCTGCCCTGGTTTGCGGTAAAAGTAGGGATATGGCGATACCCCCGGCGCGGACACGCAGAGCGGTTGCCGTGGGGGTTCGGCGATAGAGTAAGAGGCACGGGAGCCGCCGCGGCTCCCATAGCGGTCATCGGGAGCCGGCGCAGGCTCCCGCCGGTCATCCGGGGGCATCGGCCTCCGGGCGGTCAAATGATCTCGGTGCCAGCGCACGTGAGGAGCACGAGGGATGTTCGAGCGGTTCACCGACCGAGCGCGGCGGGTTGTCGTCCTGGCCCAGGAAGAGGCCCGGATGCTCAACCACAACTACATCGGCACCGAGCACATCCTGCTCGGCCTCATCCACGAGGGCGAAGGCGTCGCGGCCAAGGCCCTGGAGAGTCTCGGCATCTCCCTGGAGGGTGTCCGCCAGCAGGTTGAGGAGATCATCGGGCAGGGCCAGCAGGCGCCCAGCGGCCATATCCCGTTCACTCCCCGGGCGAAGAAGGTGCTCGAGCTCTCGCTCCGCGAGGCGCTGCAGCTCGGTCACAACTACATCGGCACCGAGCACATCCTGCTCGGCCTGATCCGTGAGGGCGAGGGCGTCGCCGCGCAGGTGCTGGTCAAGCTCGGCGCGGACCTCAACCGGGTGCGCCAGCAGGTGATCCAGCTGCTCTCCGGCTACCAGGGCAAGGAGCCGGCAGCCGCCGGCACCGGCGCCACCGGCGAGACCGCCCCGTCCACGTCGCTGGTGCTGGACCAGTTCGGGCGCAACCTGACCCAGGCCGCCCGCGAGGGCAAGCTCGACCCGGTCATCGGCCGGGAGCGCGAGATCGAGCGCGTGATGCAGGTGCTCTCCCGCCGTACCAAGAACAACCCGGTCCTGATCGGGGAGCCGGGGGTCGGCAAGACCGCGGTGGTGGAGGGGCTGGCCCAGAAGATCGTCAAGGGCGAGGTGCCCGAGACGCTCAAGGACAAGCAGCTCTACACGCTCGACCTGGGTGCGCTGGTCGCCGGCTCGCGGTACCGCGGCGACTTCGAGGAGCGCCTGAAGAAGGTGCTCAAGGAGATCCGCACGCGCGGCGACATCATCCTCTTCATTGACGAGATCCACACCCTGGTCGGTGCGGGCGCGGCCGAGGGCGCGATCGACGCGGCCTCCATCCTCAAGCCGATGCTGGCCCGGGGTGAGCTGCAGACGATCGGCGCGACCACGCTGGACGAGTACCGCAAGCACCTGGAGAAGGACGCCGCGCTGGAGCGGCGGTTCCAGCCCATCCAGGTGGGCGAGCCGTCGCTGGCGCACACCATCGAGATCCTCAAGGGGCTGCGCGACCGCTACGAGGCGCACCACCGGGTCACGATCACCGACGAAGCCCTGGTCTCGGCGGCGACGTTGGCCGACCGGTACATCTCCGACCGGTACCTGCCGGACAAGGCGATCGACCTGATCGATGAGGCCGGGGCGCGGATGCGGATCCGGCGGATGACCGCACCGCCGGACCTGCGGGACTTCGATGAGCGGATCGCGCA
>DASRIS010000084.1:0-46235 GCA_035649895.1 Micromonosporaceae bacterium
CACGACCGAGGCCGACGACCTGCGTCGCGAGGGCCACAGCCCCAGCCGGGCCCTCGCCCGGCAGGTGGTGCTGGAGCGCCGGGTCCGCGACCACTGCCGGCGCCAGCCAGGCGCCGGCCAGCTCACGGAGCCGGCCTCGGCGGACCTGCTCGCCACCGAGCTGGGCAACGCCGCGCTGGTCGAGCTCGTCGAGCTCGACCAGCAGCTGCACGCGGTGACGGTGGCCGCCGGCCGGGCCCGGCTGCACCGCCTCGGGCCGTCCGGGCCAGTGAACGACCTGCTCGACCGCCTAGCCTTCGCACTGCGCCGCCTCGGCCGCCACCACGCAGCAAAGGAGAGCCACCTCGCCGCCCTCGCGGTCCTGCACGACGCCGGCGCGAAGCTGGACGCCATGCTGCTGGGCCCGCTCGCCGCCGACCTCGGCGACGCGCCACTGGTGCTGGTGCCCACCGGCCAGCTCCAGTCCATGCCCTGGTCCGTCCTGCCCAGCTGCACCGGCCGGCCGGTCACCGTCGCACCCTCCGCGGCGTCGTGGTACCTGGCCCGCACACGGCAGGCCCAGGTCACCGGAGAGGTCGCCGTCGTGGCCGGCCCGGCACTGCCGGGGGCGGGCACCGAGGCCGAGGCCGTGGCCCGCATCTACGCCACCACCGCGCTGGCCGGGGGCTCCGCAACGGCTGAGACGGCCAAGGCCGCCCTCGCCGGGGCCGACCTGGCCCACCTGGCTACGCACGGGCGCATGTCCGCGGAGAACCCGCTCTTCTCCTCGCTGGTGCTCACCGGCGGGCCGCTGATGGTGTACGACATCGAGCGCCTCGCCCGCGTACCGTCCACAGTGGTCCTCGCGGCCTGCGACACCGGCCGGCACATGGTCTGGGCAGGAGGCGAGCTGCTCGGCCTCACGGCGACCTTCCTCGCCCGCGGCACCCAGCAGCTCATCGCCCCGGTGGTACCCATACCCGACGTCGAGACCGCGCCCCTCATGATCGAGCTGCACGAGCGGCTGGCCGCCGGCGTACCCGCGGCCCAGGCACTGGCATCAGCACAGGCGGTCATGACCGACGCCGACATGGTGACCATGGCCGCCGCTGCCGGCTTCGTCTGCGTCGGGGCCGGGCTGGCACTGGCCGGCCGAACGGCGGTCACCGGGCCGGTGTAGACGGCTGGGGCGGGACGGGAAGTGTCAGTCCCCCGGTGTCGGGGGTGAAGGTCGCCGGCCACTCCCGCAGCTCTTTGAGCCTTACATTTGTGGCTGTGCCGATACTAGATGCCCTTAACCGGCCGGCGCGATAGGCATCTGGCGCCGGACAAGAAAGATCCTCTGAATTTCTTCTGGTGTATCGTTTTCCGCAGCACCGATGCAGCGGTCACCCGCCGCCGACGTATCTCGTGCTCGCAAGCTTCCGGAGTTTCTGCTCGTGAGTTTCAGAATTCCCTACGGCAAGGTCTAAACTGCGTCGATGTGAGATCCGTGCGAAAGGTCACGTCGAGTACGCGCACAGCCAGCCGATGCCCGGGGTGGGCTGACGAATGGTGAGACGCCCGTCACCGGCAGCCAGAAGCACAACCCCGTGCCGGAACGTCCGGCCGGGCGCCCTGAAAGAACGCCACGCACGGTGAGCGAGCCGAGCAGGACGTCACCACCCGTACCGCGGCAGCTTCCCCCGGCAGCCCAGGGCTTTGTCGGGCGCGCCGAGCCGCTCGGCGAGATGACCAGCTTCCTCGACAGCCGTCTCGCCCACTCCGGCACAGGAGAAGAGGGCATAGCCGGCGCCGCAGGAGAAGAAGGCCCGGTCGGCGCCGCGGTCGTGGCGGTTGTCGGCCCGGCCGGGGTGGGCAAGACCGCACTCGCGGTCCACTGGGCGCACCAGGTGCAGGAGCGCTTCCCGGGCGGCCAGCTGTATGTGAACCTTCGCGGCCCTGAGCACGAGCAGCCGACAACGCCGGAGGAGGCGCTGGACGATCTGCTGCGGACCTTGGGCGTGCCCGGGGAGAAGATCCCGTTCGGGCTCGGCGCGCGGGCGGAGCTGTTCCGGTCCCTTCTGGCGGGCCAACGCGTCCTGGTCCTGCTGGACAACGCCCACCTGCCCGAGCAGTTCAGCCCGCTGCTACCGGACTCCCCGGGCTGCGCGGCCATCGTGACAAGCCGCAGCAGCCTGTCCGGCCTGCGCGCCAACGGCACCCGAACCGTGCCCCTCGGCCGGCTCGCCCCGGCAGAGGCCGTTGCGCTCCTGCGCGAGGGGATCGGCGCGGCGCGGGTGGATGCCGAGCCCGCCGCCGCGGAGGAGCTGGCACGCCTGTGCGACCATCTGCCGTTGGCGCTGCGGGTCACCGCCCGCCAGGTGTCCACCAGCCCTGACGTGCCACTGTCCGACCTGGCGGAGGAGCTCACCAAGGTACGCGGGCGCGAGGACGTCGTAGCCGCGGGCGAAGCGGAGACCGCCGGTGCGCGGGCGGCTTTCGTCTGGGCGTACCTTTCCCTGCCGGCCGAGGCGCGCGGCGTGTTCCGGCTGCTCGGCCTGCACCGCGGCCCCGACATCAGCGAGGGCGCCGCCGCCGCGCTCGCCGGCCGCCCACCCGCCCGGATCCGGGAGCTGCTGGACGTCCTGGTCGGCAGCCACCTGGTTGAGGAGATCGCGCCCGGCCGGTACCGGTCGCACGACCTGCTGCGCCGCTACGCGAGCGAGGCCGCCGCCGAGATACCCGAGCCGGAGCGCGCCGCCGCCGTGGAACGGGTGCTGACCTGGTACGTGCACACCGCTGACGCCGCCGTACACACCTTCTCTCCGATGGGCCTGCGGGTCCCCCTCGGCGACGCCGACCTGGGCCTGGCCCCGCTGGCGTTCGACGACCGGGTGCAGGCGCTGGGATGGTGTGCCGCCGAGCGGGCCAACCTGGTCACCGCGACCCACCACGCAGCACAGTGCGGCCAGCACGTTCTGGCCTGGAAGCTCCCGGCTGTGCTGTGGGACTTCTTCAGCATGCACGGACACATCACCGACTGGGTCACCACGCATGAGGTGGGCCTCGCCTCGGCCCGGCACCTGGGCGACAAGCGAGCCCAGGCGTGGATGGAGAACAACCTCGGCAACGCCTACCGAGGGCTTGGCCAGTTCGACGAGGCCCTGCGGCACTTCCACAGCGCACTGGCGAACAGCGAGGCGACCGGCAACCACCAGGGCGAGGGCTGGACCCGCTACAACCTCGGCAACGCCTACCGGGAGCTGGGGAGGTTCGCCGAAGCGCTCAACCACCTGCGGCAGGCCCTCATCATCGGGCGCGAGCTGGGCGAACGGTGGAGCGAGGGGTACACGCTGAACATGATCGGTGACAGCTACCGGTGCCTGGGCAACTTCGACGAGGCCCTGCGCCACCTGCTGCCGGCTCTGGTGGCTAACCGGGAGATGGGTCACCGGCGGGGCGAAGGCTTCACCCTGACCATGATCGGGGACACCCACCGGGACCGCGGACGGTTCGAGTACGCCCTCAACTACTACGAACAAGCCTTGGCGCTGCGCCGTGAGATCGGCGACCGGCGAGGCGAGGGCGTGACTCTCGAAAGCCTTGGCGACACCTGCCTCGAGCTCCGGCAGTTCGGTCAGGCACGTGAGTACTACCAGCAGTCGCTCACCATCCGGCATGAGACGGGTGACCGGCGAGGCGAGGCCCGTACCCTGTTCGGCTTGGGCGCGGTAAAGGCGCACCTGGGCTCGCCGGGCGAGGCGCGGGCCTCCTGGCAGCGGGCGCTGGCCATCTTCGACGACCTCGACGACCCCCAGGCCGCCCGGGTCCGCGCCCGGCTGGAGAAGCTCGGCGCGTAGCGGCGGCAGCCGGGGCCGGCGTTGTGGCTTCGCCCTCCTGCCGTTGTCTGACCGTCCGGGTGTGGTATCACCTCGCCGTAGGGAGCGGGTCAGGTCACAGAGGTACCGGTGAGCGGCGGTCCCCGTGAACCGCCGCTCACCGGATACCTCTACCAACTTGGTACCTCAGCCGTGCTCGACCGCCTGGACGTAGGTCTCGTTGGGCGCGTACGCCACCACCTTGGTGATGTCGGAGAAGCGGTGCGCCGCCTCACCGGTGGCCCAGGCGAGGTACCACCCATCAACCAGCTGCGCCTGGACCTTGCCGCCACCGGGGAAGTAGATCTCGACCCGGGTGGTACCGGCCGGGACACGGCCGAACGAGTAGGCGGCCACCGGGTCGCTCCCATACGCGGAGGCACTGTTGGACAGCTGTCCAGCCGGATGCGCTGGCCGGTTGGTCGTCAGGTCCGAGGAGTTGACCGCCACCGTGCCCGACTCCGGGGTGAGCCAGCATGCCACCTGGACCCGTTCGTCGGCGTAGAGCAGCAGGCTTAGCTGTGAAGCGAGGAGGGTCCGCTCGAACCGCAGCGGTGGCAGCTCCGCGCGGTCCTCCGGCAGCACGGACTCGGTCCGGCGCAGCTCCGGCAGCGCGTAGTCGGCACAGCGGCCGGCCGCAGCGGTCGCCGTTGATGTGGGGCGTGGCGGCTTGCCGGCACCCGGCGCGGACGACCCGGGTGTCCCGCCGGGCTGCGGCACCGGATCGACCTGCCCGGACAGGAGCACCGAGGCCCCGACGGCCACCGCGACCACCGCGGCCGCCGTAGCTGCCAGGGCCAGCAGCCGATGCCGCGGCGGCCGGTGGCGCGCCGCAGACTCGATGGTGCTCAGCGGTACCGCCAGGTGCGTCTCCCGGTACGCCTGGGCGACCAGCTCGCGCAGCCGGTCGTCGCTCAACTGGCTCGCCATCACAGCTCCTCCTTGGCTCGGTGCAGCACCGGCTCGCCGTCGGCAGACAGCCGGTCGCGCAAGGTGGCCAACGCCCGATGCAGGTGGACGTGGACGGTGGCGGGGGCGATGCGCAACAGCCCAGCCGTCTCCTCCGCGGACAGGTCTGCCAGCAGGCGCAGCGCCACCACCTCGCGCTGGCGCCGGGGCAGCTGTTCGACCAGCCGTCGCAGCTCCGCAGAGAGCTCGTCCGGTGCTGGCCCGGCCGCCTGTTCGGGAAGCCGGCCGGGGACTTCCCGAACCAGCCGGCGCCACCATGAACGCTGGGCGTTCAGAGCGGTGCGCACCACCCACGCCGTGGGGTTGGGGTGCTGCCGCACGGCCTCCCATCGCGCGCAGGCCCGGGTGAACGCCTCCGCGACCGCGTCCTCGGCGGTGCTGCGGTTGCCCGTCGCCACCACGACCGCGCGCAGCACCGCGTCCTTACGGTCCGCGTAGAACTCGGCGAACTCATCCATCGTCACCACCGGGTAGCTTGCGCGATGTCCGTCGTCCGGTATACGCACCGCACCGCCGGGGCCTTTACGCCGAAGATAACGAGGAGGTAACAGGAGCCTCGAACGGCTCTCGCCGTCCGAGGCTCTGGCCAGCGGCCTACCTCGGACCTGGAGTGAAGCCGGCGACGCAGCCGGCCGGCGTCTCGCGACACGGGCACCTACCGCGGGCCCAAGGTGAAAGGAGAACCGGGTCGACCGCGTGTCAAGCATCAACGGCTGGGCTACCGGCGACGCAGCAGGGCTCTCGTCTCGACCCGGATGGCGAACGGGCGGTCGGTGGCCAGCGTCTCGCCGTCCTTGGCTACCGCGTACTCCACGTAGTGCTTCCCGTCGAGGCGGAGCAGCCGCAGGGTCACAGGGCCAGACTGCTCGGGCTCAGCTAGCAGGTACCACCCGATTCGGGCTGCAGCGTAGAGCTGCATCTTCAGCAACCGGTCGGAGCCGGCGTTCCCCGGCGAGACGACCTCGCCGACCAGGACCACGTCGGCCGCGTCCACCGCCTTGACGTCCACAACAGAGGTGACCACGACATCGGGTATGAAGATACGACCCGTCGCCAGGCGGACGTTGACCGCCTCGTACACCCATAGATCCGCCGCGTCCGCGCCCGGGTCGAGCAGACCGGCCAGCCGGCGGGAGATGTGTTGATGACGCGTGGTCGGTGCCGGGCTCACCAGAAGGCTCCCATCAAAAAGCTCAATCCGGTCGGAAGTCTCGCCGAGCGCGAAGTACTCCTCCTCCGTCCACGGCCCGTCGTGCTCGAGCACGGCCACGCTCATCGTCAGCTCACCTCCGCACGAAACACCCTAGCCTGCCGCGCTGACCCGCCCACGGCGATGCCGACCAGTGGACGTAGGCGATGCCGGCCTGGTGGACGACCGGTACCAGCCAACGCTTACCGCCTATAACAGCAGCCCAAGGCCCATAAGGAACGGGATGGCCAGGGGTGGGACGGACGAGTCGACCTGTACGCCGGGTTCTGTTGCCGGTGCCGCCAACAGCGGCTCGGCCGGCGGCCATCCATCTCGACCTGCCGTCGCCGGCAGGCTCTAGCGGCCTACCCGCAGGCATCGGGCGGGCCGCCCTCGATCGCCTGCGCAGGCGGGCGCCTTGCGGCACCAGCCCTCTTGGCCTTGCTCCAGGTGGGGTTTACCGAGCCACCCCGGTCACCCGGGGTGCTGGTGGGCTCTTGCCCCACCGTTTCACCCTTACCAGCCCGCTTGCGCGCACTGGCGGTCTATTTTCTGTGGCACTTTCCCGCGGGTCACCCCGGGTTGCCGTTAGCAACCACCCTGCCCTGTGGAGCCCGGACGTTCCTCGGCGGCGGATCATGAACCCGCCGACGCGACCGCCCAGTCGACTCGTCCGTCGAACATCAATCGTACGCCCACCACCGCGACCGGCGGCCACCAAGCCAAGAAGCCGCTGTGGCCGTCTGACCGTCCTGAGAAGAACAGGAGCAGAGCCAGGAGAGCATGGAGCAGGGACCAGCGGCTAGCCTCGGCGGACGATGGAGGCCCCTGATCTCGCCCTGCTGCTCGCCGCCGGCCTAGGCGCCGGCACGGTCAACGCGGTCGCTGGCGGTGGCTCGCTGGTGACCTTTCCCGCGCTGGTGGCGGTGGGTCTGGCACCGCTGCCCGCCAACGTCACCAACTCGATCGCGGTCAGCCCGGGCTACGTCGCGAGCGTGTACGGCAGCCGTACCGACCTCGCCGGTCTGGCGCGCAGCCGCGGCTGGCGGCTGCTGCTAGCCCTGCTGCCGACCGCACTCGCCGGCATGGTGGCGGGCTGCGCGCTGCTGCTGCTCACCCCGGATCGGGCGTTCGAGCTGGTGGTGCCGTTCCTCGTGCTGGGCGCCACCGCCGTGCTCGCCTTCCAGGACCGGCTGCGCCGCGTGGTGGGCCACCCGCGGGACCTCTCCCCCCGCCGCCGGGCGGTCGCCCTGCACGCCACCGTCGCCCTCGGTGCGGTGTACGGCGGCTACTTCGGCGCCGCCCTCGGCGTGCTCATGGTGGCTGGCCTGGGCCTCGTGCTCGACGACACGCTGGCCCGCATCAGCTCGCTGAAGAACGCCATCGCAGCCGTCGTGGGCGTCGGCACGGTACTGGTCTTCGCCGTGTTCGGGCCGGTCGACTGGCTGGCGGTGGCCGTGGTCGCCCCGGCCAGCATGGTTGGTGGCTACCTCGGGGCGCGGCTGGCCCGGCGGATGCCAGCCCGGGTGCTGCGAACCGTGATCGTGGTCTTCGGCGCGGCGGTCAGCATCGCGCTCCTGCTCCGGCTTTACTGACGGCGCCAGCACGGCAGGGTGTGGAGAGTGTTCTCCTTTCCCGGCGCGCTCGCGCATACCGAGCAGCCCGTGCCCGGCCGCCGTAAGGCCGTGCGCCGCAACGGATACGAGCCGCCCGCCGTCGTCGCGGTCGCGGTGCTCGCGATGACATCGGAGTACGACACCCTGTCGAGAGGTACGAGCCGATGACGGCCTCAACCACCTCCATCAGCCCCACCATGCCAGTGACCCACTTCGGCAGGTCGCCATTTCGAAGCACTCGTCGGCCGCGACGCGGACAAGCCTCTCGACGCCCTTCAGACCAGCCTGCACGCGCCACACCTGCGGTACGCGGAGGATGTGGTCAAGCCCAGGGTCCGAGGTCGCCGGCGAGGACGTCTTTCGCAGTCAGCCCAACCCGCATGCGACCCTGCGCTCGCAACGTATCGAGGTAGGTGTCGACTGTGGCGGGGTCGACATCGTTGCGGGCGAGGAGAGCCCCCGAGCACTCCGACGGTCGAGGAAGCACGCACCTTATGGCTGGTGCGGGCAGTAGCGCGCGCTGCATGGTCGTCGCTTATCAGCCGGCCGGTCCCGCCCTGCAGAGCAGGTGGATGCAGGCAGCCTCCCCGAGATGGTCCAGCGCGTCGTCGCCGCCGAGCGAAAGCTCGTTCTGGATGGCCTCGACTGCAATCTGGTCGTCTGGCTCTGTTATATCGATGGGATCGCCAAGCCAGGTGGCGGCCCAGTTGCAGGCGCGACCAGCTTGTGGATGGGGTGGACGTTTGGCACGTTGACGGGTCAGTTCCGTCCTGACTTGCCGTCACAGGCCAGCCAGGTCGTCGCTCGGGACCGGCGGACGGACGCCTTCGCTGGCCAGTCGTACGAACAGATCTTCGGCATCTTCGTCGAGGAGTGCGCTGAGCGCACCAATGCCCACACGTCCGGACTCGTAGCCATGCTGGGCCGCTTGCCATAGCCGCGCCGGGACTCGCCTGACCTGGTCTGGGCAGGTGAGCTCGGCAGGGTTGATATCGCCCGCTTCCCGCAACACGCTGGTGGGGGCGCGTTCTAGCCAGGTATCGCGCTGCGCTGGCGTCAGAAGCCGGACGGTCTGGTCCGTCAGCCGGAAGAGCAGGGCCCGGTAGCTCACCATGAACTCACGCATGAGCTCGGCCAGAACAGTAGCGTCGACCCGCCGCCCTGCAACCACCTCGCGCAGTCCTTCGGCGGGCATCAGCAACGCCGCAGCGAAGGCATTGGCACGCTGTTCGACAGGAGTCCGCACAGAGAACAAGTCGCTCTCAATTATTACTTCGCGTGGGTCCTCGAGGATGTGGTGGGCAAGCTCATGCGCGATCGTGAAGCGCTGGTGGCCTGGCGGGAATGAGGTGCTGACGAAGGACAGGGCGATGCCGTCTCCGTGTGCGCATAGGCCGCTGACCGCGTTGCCGGTTGGCCATGAGAGCACGGCGAGGCCGAAGTGCCGCTCGCACAGAGCGACGAGATCGGCAATCGGAGCAGCCGCTTCCGGTCGGCGCGCGAGAGGGCAGCACCGTCCGGCCGCCACACGACCCGGCGATGGGAACGCGCACCGCGCGCCATGCCGCTGTCAGCGCGGGGGCAGGTGGGAGATGTCGTTCACGGTGCGCACGGACACCGCACCATCGGCCCAGGAGTCCACTATGGATATCCCGGCCGGGTCCAGGTGCAGCCGGTGCATCAGCTCGTCGCCAGCGGCCAAGGCATCGCGCAGCACCAGCTTGATCGGGGACACGTGCGACACCACCACCACGACCTTGCCCGGGTACGCCGAGCGCACCCGCTCCGCGGCCGGCAGCACCCGGGCGGCCACCTGGCGCAGCGACTCCCCGCCCGGCGGGGCGACCACGGGCGAGCCCATCCACTCGCGGAACTCACCAGGCCACCGCTGGCGCACCTCGGCAAAGGTGCACCCCTCCCACTCGCCGTAGTCGCACTCGATGAACCCGGGCTCCAGGTACACCTGCCCACCCGCGACAGCGCACACGGCCTCGGCGGTCGCCGTACACCTGGACAGGGGTGAGCTGACCACGGCCGCGACCGGCGCTCCGAGGTCGGCCACCCGGACGGCCGCCGCCTTTGCCTGGGCCTGGCCACGAGCGGAGAGCGACACGTCGCCGCGGCCGGAGTAGCAGCGCCGCGCGTTCAGCTCGGTCTCCCCGTGCCGCAGCAGGATCAGCCGGGTGGCCGTCTCCGTCCGCGGCTCCCAGCTTTTGGGGACGGCACCACCCCGGCGCTGGCTTTTGGGGACGGCACCGCCTCGGCACCGGCACCGGCACCGGCACCGGACGCTCCGCCGGCACCGGGCGCGGCGCCGTCCATGGCCCGGTTGGCCAGCGCGTCGGCGTGCGTGTTGCGGTGCCGGGGCACCCACTCGAAGGCGACCGACTCGAAGTGGCGCACCAGCGTCGCGGCCTGGGCGGCCAGCGGGCGCAGGCCCGGATGCTTGATCTGCCACCGGCCGGACATCTGCTCGACCACGAGCTTGGAGTCCATCCGCACCTCGACCTCGACCGCACCGATGTCAGCGGCGGCCTGGAGCCCGGCGATGAGGCCCGAGTACTCCGCGACGTTGTTGGTGGCCACGCCGAGGGCGGCGGCCCGCTCGGCGAGCACCTCGCCGGTGCTGGCCTCGCGCACCACGGCGCCGTAGCCGGCCGGCCCGGGGTTGCCGCGGGCACCGCCGTCGGCCTCGACGACCACGCGCAGCCGGCGCCGCACGCCTTCCCGGGTCACAGGCCCGACTCCAGCGTGCGGACGAGGATCCGCCGGCACTCGTCGCACCGGACCACCTCGTCCGGTGGCGCGGCCCGCACCCGGGCCCGTTCGCTGCCGGAGAGCTCGAGCCGGCAGCCTTCGCACCGGCCGGAGCGCAGCAGCGCCGCCCCGATGCCGCCGGCCAGCTCGCGGATCTTCTCGTAGAGGCTGATGAGGTCGGGCGGCAGGTCGGCGACGAGCGGCTTGCGGGAGGCCTGCTTGAACTCCTCGTCCCGCGCGATGTCGGAGAGCAGCGCCGCCCGCCGGGACTCGACCGCGTCCCGCTCCTCGCGCGCGGCCGACCGGCGCTGGTCGACCTCGCGCAGCACCGCCTCGGCCTGCTCGCGCTGCTCCATCAGCTCGAGCTCAGCGTCCTCCAGCTCGGTCTGGCGCCGGCTCAGCGAGACCATCTCGTGCTGCAGGGCCTCCAGCTCCCGCGGCGGGCCGGTGCCCGCGTCGAGGCGGGCCTGGTCCTTGGCCTTGCGGGCGCGCACCTGGTCGATGTCACGCTCCAGGCGGGCGATGTCGCGGTCGAGGTCGTCGATGCTGACCTGGGCCCGCACGTGCTCGTCGTCGAGCGCGGCGATGCTGCGCGCGAGCCGGTCGGACTCCGCGTGCTCGGGCAGCGAACGGCGACGGTGCGCCAGCTGCGCGAGCCCGGTGTCGAGGCCCTGCAGGTCGAGCAGGCGGCGCTGGGCGTCCGGATCGGCCTTCACGAGCGCTCCTTATGAGTGGACGGGCACGTCTGACGGGGCGTGCACGGTCCACGGGTCGGTGTCGAGATCGGAGACGACTGCCGTCACGCCCAGCTGGGGACGCAGGTAGTCGGCCAGGTCGTCCAGCCACGGTCGCTCGGTGGCCCAGTGCGCGGCGTCCAGCAGGGCCGGACCGCCACCGGCCAGGTGCTCGCTGGCCACATGGTGGCGCAGGTCGGCGGTGAGGTACGCGTCCACGCCCGCCGCCACCGCGTCGGCGAGGAACGCGTCGCCGGCGCCGCCGCAGACGGCGACCGTGCGCACCGGCCGGTCCGGGTCGCCGGCGGCCCGTACGCCCCATGCGGTGGCCGGCAGCGCCTGCGCCGCGCGGCGGGTGAGCTCGGCCAGGGAGCACTGTGCCGGCAGTGCGCCGATGCGGCCCGCGCCGCGGGCCGGGTCGTCGGGCGAGGGCTGCAGCGGGCGCAGCCCGGTCAGGCCGAGCCTGGCGGCGAGCGCGTCGGAGACGCCGGGGTCGGCGACGTCGGCGTTGGTGTGCGCGACGAACAGGGCGACTCCCTGCCTGATGAGATCGTGCACGATCCGGCCCTTGTACGTCACCGGCGCGACGCTGGAGACGCCGCGCAGCAGCAGCGGGTGGTGCACCACGAGCAGCTGGGCACCGATCGCGACGGCCTGGGCGACCGTCTCCGGCACGCAGTCGACCGCGCAGAGGACCGTGTCGACCTCGGCGGTCGGCTCCCCGAGCACCAGGCCGACCCGGTCCCACTCCTGCGCCCACGCGGGCGGGAACCGCGAGTCGAGCGCGGCGACGATGTCGGCGACCGTCGGCTGCGCTGCTGTGCTCACGGCGGCGAGGCTACCAGCGGGCGCCGGCGCCCCGCCGAAGCCGCGGGCCACCGGCTGCCGACACGCCGCCGCGCCGCCGGGACCCGTGGGCGGGTTACCCGGTGCACCGGCGCGGCAGCGCGGCCACCGCGAGATGCCACGGGAAGCCGTCCAGGTGCTGCTCGCTGGTGCCGGGCGGGTGCAGCTTGATCACGTCGTCGCCGTACAGGACCGTCACGCCCCAGCCGCGCAGCTTCTCCACGCTCTCGCGAAAGGCGGGGTGCGCGGCCATGGCCGAGTTGGTGTACGGCATCGCCACGATCGGCAGCCCCTTGCCCTGCCCCTCCACGAGCAGTCCGAGCGGCAGCGTGTCGGCGATGCCGACCGCCCACTTGTTGATCGTGTTGACGGTCGCCGGCGCCACCACGATCGCGTCTGCCGGCGGCAGCAGCTCCGGCTCGCCCGGCTGCTTGTAGACCGACTGGACCGGATGGCCGGTCTGCACAGCCAGCGAGCTGGTGTTGAGAAACTTCCGCCCGTCCGGGGAGGCGATCAGGCAGACCTCCCACCCGTCGGCCTGGGCCAGGTCGACGAGCTTTCCGACGTTACGGGCGACCGGGGAGCCGCACACGATGGCGTAGAGCACACCGCAGCGGCCGGCCGGCCGGATCATCCGTCAAGCGTCCGCGTCATATCCCCACTCCCATGTGCTCGGCGAGCTCGGCCACCGGAGCGGCCGGGGTGCCGCGGGTACGCCGCAGCACGTCACTGAGCACCTCGTGGGAGATCGGCCGGCAGCGGATCTCGGAGGGTGCGAGCCGGTCACCCTCCAGCAGCATCTCGCTCGCCCGGTCCACGTCGCCCACCTGCGCATAGCCACGGGCCACATCGATGAAGTGGTGCGCCCGCCGCTCGGGCGGCAGCGCGTTGAAGCCGCGGATGTCCAGCTTGCGGTGCGTCTCGACGGCCAGCCGTCCCTCCCCGAGCTCCACCGCCGCGGCGGCCCGGTGCAGCTGCACGTTGGTGGGGCCGAACGCGGTCCAGTAGTGGTTGAAGTCCCCGCCGAGCGCGTCGGCCGCGCCCTGCGCGCCGTCCATCAGGTCACGCACGGTGGCGCTGTCGCCGATCCGGGCGGCGGCCATCGCGCCTTGCAGCAGCAGCATGCCGTAGACGGACAGGCGCTCCGGGGTGGTGCCGTCGCCCGGCGCGAGCCGGTTGGCGGTGCTGACGTTGACCTCCAGCGCGGCCCGCGCCCGGCCGAGCGCGAGCAGCGCCATGCCGGTGCGGTAGGTCGCGATGCCGGCCAGCAGCGGGTCACCGGCCCGCTGCGAGACCGTGATCCCCCGGTCCGCGGCGAGCCAGGCCAGCTCGTGCTCGCCGACCTTACGCAGCGACGAGGAGGCGATCTGGTAGATCTGCACGAGCAGGTGGGCGGCGAGACGGCCGTCCTCGGTCCCCTGGTGCGCCGCTTCGGCGGCCTGCCCGTCGCGCAGCAGCCGCGGCAGCATGCGGGCCAGCACGCCGTACTTGGAGTGCTGGTAGGTCAGCCAGGCGTGGGCGACCGACTTGCGCATCTCGGCCAGCGGCGGCGGCTCGGCTGAGCCGGAGAAGAACGCGCTCATCTGGTCGTAGCGCTCCAGGACCGCGCGGATCTCCTCCACGTCGATCTGGTCGACGTTGTTCATGGCGTCGGGGCGGCGCTCCGGGTCCTTGCCGAGCAGCAGCTGCACGTCGACCGAGAGCACGTCGGCGATCTCGTAGACCACGGAGAACTTGTCGAGCCGCCGTACCCCGCGCTCGACCTTGTCCACCCAGCTCTTCGACTTGCCCAGCCGGTCGGCGAAGACCTGCTGCGACATCCTGCGGCGACCGCGCCAGTACGCCACCCGCCGGCCGATTGGCAGCTCGTCCACTTTCCCTCCCTCGCCGGCACCCGCCAGGTGCGCGTTCGGTCGGGTTCTCCCCCGAAGCGAGCGACATCGCACATTATGTGCGCTTGCCCGCCTAACCTCACCCATAGCTTTCTCATGCAAGTTGCAGATGACATCCGCCAACTGTTCGCGACCGGAAAAGTTGAGTAGTCACGGTACGCGGTCCTGAGTAACGACGGATCAGCGACCCCTGGAGTAGCACCGTGAACGTGCACGTAAGATCTCTCGACCGGCTGCGGCTGCGCCACGCGGCAGTCAGCTACGCCAGGCACGGCTGGGACGTGACCCCCGGAGCCGTGTTCACCGGCGAGCGCTACCGCTGCGACGACCCCGGCTGCCAGACCGTGGCCTGCCATCCCGCCCTGGATGAGTGGGAGGAGGCCGCCAGCCACGACCTGAGCGTGGTCGCTGCGTGGTGGCGGCAGACGCCCTACTCCGTACTGCTGCCCACCGGGCGCGCCTTCGATGTGCTGGAGGTGCCGGCCCACCTGGGCGTGCTGGTGACCCGCGGCCCCGCCCGCCAGGAGATCCGTGGGCCGGTGGCGGTCACCGCGTCCGGCCGGTGGATGCTTTTCGTCTCGCCCGGGCAGCCGCTGCGGCCGGAGCTGGAGGAGCACCTCGGCGTGGTGCTGCACGGCCCCGGCTCGTGGGTGCCGGCGCCGCCGACCCCGCAGCCCGGGCTCCGGGTGCGCTGGGAGTCCTCACCGGCCGAGGTCGAGTGGCGGCTCCCCCAGTCCTACGCGGTCCAGCGCGAGATCGTCGACGTGATCACCGCGATGACGCCGACGCCGCTGCGGCTGCCGTACCGGCGCACGGTCCGGCCGACCCCCCGGGCCGCCTGAGGCGTACCCGCATAATCCCGGCGCGGTGTGCCCCGCCGGTTGGCAGGATGCCGGCATGGCCCACCCTTACTGGCCGGTCTTTGACATCCGGCTCCGCCTGGACGAGATTGAGCTGCGCCCGGTCACCGAGGCGGACCTCGTGCCGCTGGCCCGCATCCGGCCGGCCGACGTGGAGACCGACCCGCGGCTGCCGACCTTCCGGCCCGCGTCGGGCGAGCCGGACCCGCACATCCAGGCGGGTATCTCCCTGCACCAGTCGTACTGGTCGAGCCTTGGCTCGTGGCGCCCGCAGGCGTGGCGGCTCGGCTTCGCGGTCGAGGTGGGCGGCGCGCTCGCCGGCGTGCAGGAGATCGAGGCGGCCGAGTTCGCGGTACGCCGTACCGTCGAGTCCGCGTCGTGGCTGGCGCCGCAGTGGCGCGGCCGGGGCGTGGGCAAGGCGATGCGGCTGGCGGTGCTCGCGCTCGCCTTCGACGCCCTGGCGGCGCAGGCGGCCGAGACCGAGGCGTGGCATGACAACGCGGCGTCGCTCGCGGTGTCCCGCGCCCTCGGGTACGTCGACAATGGAGTGACCCGGCACCCGCGCGGCGACCACGCGGAGGACATGCCGCGGCTGCGGATGACCCGGCCCGTGTGGCTGGCCCGCCACGCCGACCACAAGGTACGCATCAGCGGGGTCGACCCGTGCCGCCACTTCTTCGGCATCGCGTGACCGGCGCGCCGGACGGGTGGGCACCGCCCCCGGACAGCCGACATCAAGCTGACCCTCCGGCCTACCCCTACCGTCGCGACGCCGGCCCGGTTGCCCACCGCCGGCCTGCTGGACCGGATGTGGGCCGACGGCACGCTGCAGACCTCGGCCTTCACCTCGGTCGGGTACGGCTCGTTCGGGCCCGTAAGAGGGCCGGGTGGGCTCAACTTCGTCTACGCCGACACGCGCTACCAGTCGTCCGGGTCGTTCTTCAGCCTCATCGACGCCTGGCTGCGGCTCTCCCAGAACCCCACCCTCGGCGACGGCGGCACCTGCTACGGCGACTCCGGTGGCCCGAACTTCCTCGGTGGCTCGGAGTCGAACCTGCTCGTGGCGACCACGGTCACCGGCGACTCGGCGTGCCGTTCGACCAACGTGGACTACCGGCTGGACACCGCCGCCGCGCGGCAGTTCCTGGGCCAGTTCGTGGCGCTTCCCTGACCCCGGGGCCTATCCGGCCGGTGCCCGCCCGCGGAAACGGCGGGCACCGGCCGGGTCGCGGCTCAGCGGCGGCCGCCCGCCTGGGTCGCAGCAGCGGCGGCTGCTCAGGCCGGGTGGCGGCTCAGTGGCAGGTGCCCCGGCCGGAGTCGGTGAACACCTCCCCGGCCACGGGCACGAAGCTCCACTCGTACCCGCCCTCGCGCAGGGTCAGCCGCAGCACGCCGTGGGTGCCGGTGTGGCGTACCTGGCTGTGGGCGGCCGGTGAGCCGAAGCCGTAGTGGCTCGTGCCGCCGGTGCCGACGACGAACTGGCGCACCCCGCGCCCGTCGTCGCGCCGGCCGGTCGGGTCCTGCGGCGCGAACCGCTCGTACTGGTGGTTGTGGCCGGAGAGCACCAGCTCGGCGCCTGCCTCGTAGAGGGCCCGGAACAGCGGCCGGACCGCCGTGGTCGGCCCGTGGGTGGCCCCGGACGTGAACAGCGGATGGTGCCACATTGCCACCGTGCACCGGGTACGCCGGGCGCTGGCGGCCAGGTCCGCGCGTAGCCAGCGCTCCTGCGCCGAGCCCGCCGCGCACCCGCCGGGCGCCACCGCACAGTTGCTGTCGAGTACGACCACATGCCAGGAGCCGAGGTCATACGAGTACCAGCTGGTGCGCCCAGCCCCAGCGACCGGGCCCGCGACCGCGCCTGCGGAAGCGCCCGCGGCGGCGCCGAAGTAGCCGAAGTACCCGGCCGCGCCGGGCGTGTGGTAGTCGTGGTTGCCGATGACCGGCCGGGTACGGCTGCGGTGCCGGCCCCACGTGGGCCCGTAGCAGCGGGCGAACTCGGCCGGCGTGCCGTCGTCGTACACGTTGTCGCCGAGCGTGAAGACGGTACCCGGCATGCGGTCGAGCAGCGCGGCGGTGCGGGAGTCGCCGGCGCTCTCGCAGGAGGCGATGTCCCCGGCGCCCACCAGCACCACGGGGCTCATCGCGAGCGTTGCAGCGGGCGGCGTAGGGGCGAGAGTTCCTGCCGGCGCCGGGGCCTGTGCCGTCAAGGCAGGCTGGGTCGGTGTCGATGAGGGCGTCGCCCGGCGGCCGGGCGCACCGCACGCCGAGGCGACGAGCACCACGACGAGCACCGTCGCGGCCGTCGTACCTCTGACACCGCGCACCCCGTCAGCACAGCACAGCTCGTGCCGGGATGGCGAAGCGACATCGGGTCGTACGTACGCTCGCTGATCTTCTGCTTGGCTCCAGGAGGCTACTCCACCGCGGAGTAGCCACCTTCCGGACTCTCTGGCCGCTCCGCCTTCTCCGACAACTTGGCCAGACGGTCCCGAACATGGGCGAGATCGCGCTGCCATTGGGCGTTGCCCGGGTCCGCCGCAGCCAGCCGCTCGCGGATGGCCAGCGCCGCCCGGTAATGCTCACCCGCACCACCCAGGTCACCAGCCGCAACCGCCACATCCCCCAGCCTGTCATGGGTTAGGGCAGGTTGGTTCTGCCACCAAGTGCTGGTCGGGTTGTCACGGACGAACCGTCCAGCGGCAGTAAGCGCTGTCTGGTAGTAGTCGGCGGCTGCGGAGAGGCTGTCTGTGTCTCTTGCAAGATCACCGAGGTCGACCAGAACCACCGACAGCCAGCCAGCCCAGTCTGGGTCCGACGGGTCGGCGGCGAGCTGGCCCTCGACGACCTGACGCATCGCGGTGAGCAAGCTCTGCGCACTGGTAAGGTTGCCGGCGCTGCGGACCGCCTCGTACTCCAGCTTCGCCACTAAGATCCAGGCGGGCTGCACGGTGGGGATGAGCGGGCGGACCTCGGCGAGGAACGCACTAGCCGCCAACACCCCCGGCAGCGCGCGAACTGCCCCTTCGGCAACCTGCGCGATCTGGCCGTACTCGCCGAGCGCGGCAAGGTGCCGTGGCAGCTCAAGCAGGTCCAGATAGTCGGCGCTGCTGTTGTCGAACCGCCGCCACCGCATCGCCAACGCCCGCCCGTGCAGCTCCCGGCGGTCGGAAGTATCCCGCCGGTCAAGAACCTCCGCGGTCCACGGATGGACGATGATGTCAGGACCGGGGGCGAGCAGGGTCAGGTCGACCAAGTGCTCGACGTCGGCGCGTAGGTGGTCCAAAGACCGCGCCGGCTGCTCGTCACCCTGCGGGTTGAGGATGAAGGCGAGGTCGTCGAGGGTCATCGGCGCCCGGCACACCGACAGCTGCCGCAGCACAGCCCGCTCGTCCTCGCTGAGCAGCGCCAGCAGCTCCCCCAGCAGGATATCCGCGCTGCCCAGGACCAAGACGGCGTCAACCGCCTCGCCCAGCGCACGCGGTCGGCGCAAGTCCACACCCTCCTGGCGGGCAAGCGCCCGAAGCTTCGCCTGCACGCTCTTGAGCTGGGCCGGCCTACCACGCAGCAGCGCATCAACATATTCGACCAGCCGAGGGTGCCCACCGATCACCCTGGTGACCAGCCGCAGGTCCTCAGGTGGCAGGTCCCGCAGGGCCGGTAGGCGCAGGAACAGCCGTCGCAGCTCCGCCGTTGACAGCGGCGGCACCGGGACCCGTACCAGATAGCGGTCGTCGTCGGGCAGCGGGTAGCGGCAGGTGACCAGGACCGCCCCCACCTCAGCCGCAGTGCACCAGCCGGTGAGAAGCTCGTCGAACGCTGGGTCGACGAACCCGCCACCGCCAGGGGTGAGGTTCTGCTCGAAGTCGTCAAAGACCAGCAGCAACGGCACCGTGGCCAGCAGCTGGGCGACGACCTCGGCCTTGGCCACATCCTCCATAGTGGAGGAAGCCAGCGCCTCGGCGGCGCCGGCCAGCTCCGGCACGTCCTTGATGGCCCGGGCGACCGCAGCCAGCAGCGCGGTCGGGTTCCACCGACCCTCGTGCACCGCGATCCGCATACCGTCACCGCGCAGCCGGGTGACCAGTCGCCCCGCGATGGCCGTCTTTCCGATCCCACCAATGCCGACCAGCTGCGCCCCGCTGATCGCGCCGTGCTCCTCCCGCGCCCGTGCGGTGCGGCGCAACGCCGCCGTAGCCTCCCGCAGCTGACGACGCCGACCCACCAGCCGCCCTAACGGCAGCTCACGCACTGACGTGCCAGACGGCACCACCTGGGCTCGGTGCAACGGCACCGGCGCCAGGCCGGAATCGACCAACGGGCCGTCATCACCCGCGGACAGCAACGTCGCCACGCCGTACTCGGGCAGCCGCGCATGCTTCTCGCGGGGCCGCTGCTCGGCACGGCGGCGAGCCCTGGCCAGCGCCGCCGCCACCGGCTGGTCGGGGAAGGCCGCCAGCTCCCGGTAGAGAGCCGCGACCAGCACAGTGGCGTAGGCATCCGTGACCGGAGCCTGCATCGCCACTACCCGGTCCGCCCCGGCCCGCACCAGACCCGCTGCCATCGCACCCGCGCTGCCCGAGGCCCCCGAGCAGGACGACAGCACCACGAGCGGCACCCGGCTGTCGGCATCCCGCAGCGCCCGCATCAGGTCACGGGCCGTCACCTGCTGCGGGTGGCCGTCCTCATCCTCCAGCTCCACGGACACCGGCGACCCGTGCGCCGCCAGGTGCAGCACGTGGTAGCGGTCCGCGCGCAGCGCCTCGGCCACCTGGCCCAGCGAGGCCACCTCCAGGATCCGCACCTGGCCACCGAGCTCGATGGTCGGGTCGCTGACCGCATCCAGCACTGCCTGCATCTCCGCCTCGACATCCAACGGGGGATTGTCGGTCAGGCTCTCCTCCGGCGCCGCCACAACAGCCAACACCTTCAACGGCCCAGGCACCGACACCGCCGCCGGCTGGGAGGAACTGGCCACCCGGCGGCGCACGGTGACCCCACCCAGCAACGCCAGCGGCCCCAGGTCCTGCCCCTCGCTGCCGGTCAGCCGCAGCAGCTCGATCGGCAAGGTCAGCGCCTCATCACCCGCGACAAGAACGAAGTCGACCCAGTCACCTGGGCGCAACCGGTCCACCAGCTCAGCCACCAGCCGATGCCCCGCCTCGTCGAGCATCGCACCCGCCAACGCCCGACCCACCGCCAGCAACCGCTCCCCCGCCGCCTGCACACCCGCGCCCAGCGACTCCCAGACCCGCCACACCCCCACCGGCAACACCGCCACCCTCTCGCCCAGCGGTGAACCGGCAAGCGACACCACACACCTGAGCAGTCGGGAGCCACCGGCCGAGGCATCCTCCTCCACCGCCGCCTCGACCACCACCTCGGTACGCAGCGACGGCCCCGCCGGCTTTTCGGCGACACGCTTGCCCTCGTCGAGCGTGGCGAGGGGACGGGGCGGCAGGCGCCGGACCATGCCCAGTGGGGGCTCCATCTCCAACGGCTGGCCCGTCAACAGCCGGACCAGCGCGTCCACCCCCGCAGAGGTCAGCTCCTCCACCCGGTACGTCGTGCCACCCACAGGAGACGACCAGTCCGGAAGGCCAGCCTCGTCCCCGCCCGGCAGGATGACCGGAACGACCTTGCGCCGCCCGGCCTCAGCATCGGCGTAGAGCAGCTCCATCAGCTGACGGGCCTCCCACCGCACCCCCCGACCCACCGCCGGGTCGCCGGCTCCTTCGGCCCGCTCCCGGTAGCCGGGAGAGGCCACCACCAATACAAACCTCGCCAGGCGGATCTGCTCCGACATCCACTGTGGCCAGAACTGGCGCTCGTTGGCCGCGACCACATCTAGCTTGGCGTCCAGACCCTCACGGCGCAGCAACGTCCAGAACCGTCGCACCTGCTCCTTATGGGCGGGGTTATCGTGCGCGTACGAGATCAGCACCCGCACCGGCTCGACGTTAAGATCGCCCTCGGCCGCGGAGGCGACCGTCTCGACATCGTCAGCCACTGTCTGACCCTTCAGGTCCTGATCCTGATCCGCCGGTCCGCCCGGGCCTTAAGGTAGCTGACCGCCCCAAAAGATCCGGGTGAAGTCCGACAACCCGACAGTCGCCTCCCCCGCAAGAGTGACCGTGAATGGAACCTAACGAACACGGCTGGCGACGGCCGGGGGTGGTGCAGCCTGATCCACGACCGGGACGCCGCCCTGAACCGGGTCGAGGTCGAGGCGCTGGAGCTTGGCCCGGATCTGGTCGGCCCCCGGGTGGTCGATCTGGTCAAGAACCGCCACGGCCTGTTGCCGGGCGGCGTGCGCAGCGGCGGGATCACCGGCGCACTGGTACGCATCGGCCAGGTCGACGAGCGTGTCGGCCTCGCGGTACCGGTCACCGGTACGCCGGTGGACGTCGACCGACCACAGCACCTCAAGACCTTCGTACGGGACGTGGTCGAGCCGATCAAGCCGTTCATCGAGTACAAGGCGGCGATGGGCGACGCGCAGCAGAGCGGCCGGCTGCGCAGCCTCGTGTGGCCGCTGTTCTTCGACCACACCCGGCGCGAGGCCGAGCGCTGGACGCGCCGGCTCGAGCAGCTGGCCGGCGGGGAGTCCGAGTACGACTACGCGGAGGTCGCGGAGTTCTGGGACGCCATCATGGACGAGCATGCGCGGTTCGTGGCCCACCTGCTCGACCCCGACGAGCGGGAGCTCATCGATACGGCACGCCGCACCGGCAACGTGTTCCGCAGCCTGGGCGCCGGTGGGCCGGCGGGGGCGGTCAGCGCGCTGGTGGCCGAGCCCGCGACAGTGGCCGGCGCACTCGTTCAGCACCCGGAGACCAGCGCGGTGCTCAGCGCCGCTGAGACGATCCTGGACTTCAAGACCAAGGCGGCCAGGAACGTCGAGGCCGCCCGGATCAAGAGCATCATCGACCCACGCCTCGCCGACCACGTACGCCGGGAGGCCCTCAAGTTCGTCGACGAGCTCAGGCGCGCCGTACGAGCCCGTTAGGCCATGTGCGCCCGGTAACCCATGGGCACCCGACCGCTCGCGTCCTGTTCCAATGGCCGGGTGGGAAGGAGGGCTCACTATGGCCAAACTGATCTACTCGATGATCGCGTCACTCGACGGCTACGTCGCGGACGAGCACGGCAGCTTCGACTGGGCAGCTCCGGACGAGGAGGTGCACGCGTTCATCAACGACCTGGAACGGTCGATCGGCACCTACCTCTACGGGCGGCGGATGTACGAGGTCATGGCGGGCTGGGAGACCGCACACCCGCTCGCCGGCCAGCCGTCCGCGACGCGCGACTTCGCGGTGCTGTGGCGGGCGGCGGACAAGGTCGTGTACTCCAGGACGCTGGCGACGGCCGGCACCGCCAGGACCCGGACCGAGCGGGACTTCGACCCTGAGGCGGTCCGGCGGCTGAAGGCGGCTGCGGAGCGCGACATCTCGGTCAGCGGTCCCGGCCTCGCCGCCCACGCGCTCCGGGCCGGGCTGGTCGACGAGTGCCGGCTGTTCGTCACCGCGGTCGTGGTGGGAGGCGGCAACAAGATCTTTCCCGACCGTATCCGCCTGGGGCTTGAGCTGCTGGAGGAGCGCCGGTTCGGCAACGGCATGGTCTACCTGCGCTACCGCACCACGACGTGACGAGATCCTGGCTGCCGGTCCAGCCCCAACGGAGCGTGGCCGACCGACCGCGGTGCGGGTTCGGCCCGCACCGCGTCACCGACTCGGACGGCGCGCACCCGACCGACCGGACGACCCACCGGCCCCGAGGTCAGTAAACCGACACAAAGAGCGGAGCCGGACCGGGTTGACCGCTGCTTCGATCGAGCGTTCGCTCGATGCATGCTGTTCGAGGAGAACCCTGCTGTCCTGGTCGTACTGGTGGTCGTCATCGTCGAGGTGTGGCTGCGGGTCCGCGAGCCGCTGTTCCGGCTGGTCTCCCAGCCGTTCCGCAAGAACAACCCGTAGGGAGGGACGGCACTGCCATGACCGAGCGTACCGAGCGGAGCGAGGGCCACGAGGGCACGGCGAAGAAGGGCACCGCCATGGCCGACCGTGCCCGCGAGGTGCTCGGCGTGGCGGTGCGCGACCCGTCCTGGTTCCGGCCTCTCGACCCCCGGGTCTACCTGGCGGCCGGCGCCCGGACACCGCAGCCGTTGCGGGTGCCCACCGGCGATGCCCAGCTGATCCTGCACCAGACGATCCGCGAGGTCGCGGGCCTGCCCCGGGACGCCTCGCCCGAGGTCGTGCTGACCGCCGGGCGCAGCGAGCTGCTGGTGCACACCAGGGGGGTCGGCCTGGCGTGCGCGCCCGGCCTGGTCACCATGGGCCTTCCAGTCGGCTGTGACCAGCTGCCCAACGGCGGCTCGGTGCAGGTCCCGTTCGCGGTCGGCACCGAGGACGCGCCGACCGGTCTGGTGATGGCGGCCTACTCCCGCCCGTCCGGCCCCGGCGTTGTCGTTGACGCGTGGGCCGAGGCCCTGACGGCGTTCGCCTGGTCCGCACTTGTCCACTTAGCACAGTCGCTGTGCGCCGCGGCCGGCACCGACGCGACCAGGCGTCCCCTGGTGCCGGGCTACCTCAGCGCAGGCCACGACGTGCTCATCGTGCAGCCGATGGCTGGCCACAGACCGCCTGGACGGTGACCGTAGCGATGACCGTGGACAGCGAGAGCCTGGGCGCCTTCGGCGACCTCGCCAAGGCCGTCGGCCTGCTCGAACCGGCGGGGAGCGCGAACAGCTCCTGGTTCGGCGACCCCGTCGGCGCCGAGGACGGGGCCGGCAACCAGCACGGCCTGCGTCACGTGCTCACCGACAACGACCAGCGTGAGGCGCTGCTCAGCTTCGTCGACGAGGTGCTCGGCCCGCCGGACCGCGCGCAGCGGTCAGGGCAGACCTGGGTGCCCCTGTTCACCGAGGCCGACCCGCGGGTGACGATCTCGGCGGTGGTCCAGGAGCTGGACGGTCAGGTCCGGGTGGGCATCGGCCTGGAGCACACCACCGCGGGCGGCCCACCTCGCGTGACGACCCGGGTCCACGTGCCCGTCCTGCGGGTCGCCCAGCGTGGCCAGTCGCTGCCGCCCGACGACGTACCCCTGCCGGACTGGCTGATGCCGGGCCGGGTCGGCGGGCGGGTGGACATGAGCATCGATGCCACCTTCACCGACGCACCTCCCGCACCGGGCGCTGCCGCACTCGCCGGGGCGTCGCTCACCGTCGGCATCCCCACCAGCGGTGACGACGACCTGTCGATCGCCCTGGAGCTGCGCGACCTCCAGCTGCCCGGAGCCACCGCCCCACGGACGTTCTCCCTGGACGCCACCGGCGTGCAGGAGCTGGGCACCGACGTCCTGGACCTCGTCACCGGGCTGGTCCGGGCGCAGGCCGACGCGCTGGACCTGTCCCGGCCGGAGCTGCGGGCGTTCGCCGCGGTGGCCGGCCTGCTCGGGCTGCGCGACGTGCCCGGTGTGCCGCCGTTGCCGCTGGCCGCGGTCCCGGCGCAGGGCATCGACGCCCTGGTGGCCTGGGTCGAGGGCGTGCTGTCGGAGAACGCCTCCCGCGACGCCTGGCTCGGCCAGCTGGCTGTCCTGGTCGGGGGCTCGCTGGACGCGGCCAACGACGCCGTCTCCGTCCAGCTTGGACCGATGCGGGTGGCCGCCAGGCTGCGGGTGCAGCCCGGCACCGCCGGGCACCCGGTCCTCGTACCCTTCGTCGAGCTCGCCCTGGACACCCGCCCGGGGGTACGGGCCCGGCTGCACGCCGACCTGCTGCGGGCCGACACGGGCAGCGGCTCTGTCCGGGCCCTGCCCGACGCCCGGCTCGAGGCCGTCTTCGGCGCGGACGCCGGTGGTGCGGCGCTGCTCTCCGGGGCCGACCCGCGCGTCGGCAGCCTGCGCACCGGGGTGGCGCTCGATGCCACCGGGCGGCCGGCGTTCGTCCTGACCCTGCACGACGTCACCGCCGGCGGCCGGACCCACCCGCTGCTGGACCTGTCCTCGCCGCAGGCCGCCGTCGACTCGGCGTCCTCGGTCGTCGAGGGCGCGCTCGCCCACGCGATCGGCCAGCTGGGCCCGGCCGGCGGCCTCGTCAACGGGCTGCTCGGCCTCGACCCGCCCGCCGGCGTCGACCCGCTGGACGTCACGGCGCTGCTGGCCAACCCGCTCGCCGCCGTCCTCGGCTACTGGAGCGAGCTCACCGACCGTCCGGCCGCAACGGCCGACGTGCTCGGGCGCCTGCGGGCGCTGGTCAGCGGCGTACCGGTGGCTCCGGTGCCGGGCGCCGGGACCGGGGCGAGCCCGTGGCGGGTCGAGCTGGCCGGCGCCGTCGCCCTGCTCGTCTGGCGCCAGGACCAGGTGCTGGCCTGCGATGTCGCCTGGTCGACGGCGACACCGGTGCTGCGCGACTACGCGGTCACGGCCGCCGCCGGGCTCACCGTCCTGCGGGTCGACCTCGCGGCCGGACGTGCCGCCTTCGCCACCCAGGCTCGCGGCGGGCTGTCCCTGGCCCGCGCGGACGCCACGACCGCCCGGCTCGTCCTCGGCGCGGTCACGCTCGAGGCCCGCTCGCTCGCCGCGACCGTACGGTGGACGCCAGCCCACGGCCTGCGGGCGACCCTTGACGCGGACAGCCTCGCCGTCACCGTGGCGGCACGCTCGGCCCGCCCGGGCCTTCCCGAACGGATCCCGCTGGCACTGCCCACACTGGACTCTTCAGGACGGCTGGCCCTGCCGGCGATGGACTGGGCGGCCCTGGAGCGGTTGCTGGCTGGCCTGCTCGCGGAGCTGCGGCTGCCGGTCGTCGACGCGCTCGTGGACCTCGCCGGCTGGAACGGCGGCGGGGCCCACCTCGACCTGGTCGGGCTGATGACCGGCGACCCCGGGGCGACGGTCCGGACCTGGCTGGCCGACCTGCTCCTCGACTGCCGGCGGGTCCGCTACGCCCTCGGCCCGGTGGCGGCGCTGCTCAGCGGCTTCCGGCTCGGCGCGCCCATGGGCTCGGGCAGCCCGCGCAGCCCGTACCGCTGCCCGGCCGCGGGCGAGGCGCGCCTGCCCGGCCTCGCGGTCTGGCTCGACCCGGGGTGCCCGCCAGAGCCGTCCACCTTCGCCGCCGTGCTCGGCGCGCTGCGCGGGCCCGAGCCGCCGGAGAGCCGCACGGTCGTCGCGGTGCTGCACGAGGCCGGCGCGACCCTGCCCGACGTCGCCGACCTGCTCGTCGGCCGGGACTCGCTGGCCAGCGGCTTCGACGCCCTGGTCGCCCGGTGGGCGGGCACCGACGGCCTGGTGGGGCGCCCGGCCAGCCTGCCCGCCGGGGTCACCGCGCTCGACCTGCCGCTCGCCTACGCCGAGATGGTGGCCCTGGGCAGCGTCGGCGTGCTCGCCAGCGAGGTCTTCGAGACCGTGCCCGCCGCAGTCGTCCAGGTGGGCTGCGAGCCGACCTGGAGCCGGAGCGGCGGGGCCATCCCGGCGACCGGCGCGGGCACCTGGTTCGTGCGGCTGCCGACCCCCGGCGCGGCCGCGCTCGCCCGCCCGGACCGGGGCGGCATCGGGGAGCAGGCCGCCCAGCTCGCGGCGGCGCTGGCCGGGCGCACCGAGCCGGTCGCGGTGGTCGCGTACGGGGCGTGTGGCGCGGCGGCGCTGCGCGCCGCGGCAACGGTGCCGGTCATCAGCTCCGTCGTCACGGTGGGCAGCCCGTGGTCTGACGTCGCCGTCGACGGTCTCCACAGTGGACTCGGCGGGGACGCGCTGCGCCTGCTCAGCCGGCTGCAACAGCCCGACCGCGAAGTGTGGCCGGACCCGCTGGTGGCCACGGAGACCACCCCGTCCGAGCGGGCGCTCTACCTGGTACGGCGCAGCGCCGCGTACGCCGGCGGGGACCTGCCGTCGGCGGCGGCCGAGGCACTCCGGTCCGGGCTGGACGTGCGGGCGGTCTTCGGCAGCCTCGACGAGGACAGCCTCCAGCTGGGGCTGGGCGCGTTCGTGGCGGACGGCATCCGGGCCCGGGTCGCCGCGGCCCAGGACGCGCCCGAGGCGGGCCTGGAGCCGACCGCCCTGCACGCCGGGGTGGGCATCCCAGTCATCGACCTGGACCTCGGTGGCCTCCTCGTCGGCGCCGGCGCCACCGTCGAGCTGTGCCGCATCGCCTCCGACCTGGAGGCCACGGTCGCCCGAGCCGTCATCGTCGACGTGCACCTCGGCGTGCACGACGGCTGGCTGCTGGGCGGGCCGGGGACGACCGGCGCCTCCGGCGACCTGCGCTGGATGTCGGCGCGCGTCGAGGTGCCCCTGGACGGGCGGCCCGGGGACGCCGAGCTCGTGCTGCACGAGGCGCGGGCGCTCGGTGTCGACCGGGAGCGCTGGGTGGTCCGCGCCGCCGGCGCGACGACCGAGGCGCGGCTGCTGCTCTCCGGCGTGGCCGGCCGGCTGCACGCCGCATCGCCGGACCTGGCCGCGTTGCTCGACCACCTCGGGCTCACCCGCGACGGTGGGCTGGACCCGGATGGGCTGGACCGGCTGCTGCACGACACCGCCACCACGATGCGCGCCTCCCTCGCCACCGCACCGGTGGCTGTCGCGGGCGCGCTGCGGGCGCTCGTACCGGCGGCGACCGGCACCGGGTCGAGCCTTACCTGGACGGCCGGCCCGGCGACCATCGGTGTGGATCTCGCGACCGGGTCGGTCACCGCGGCGCTGCGCCTGGCCGAGGCGCCCCTGCCGCCCATCCAGATCGACGTCACGGCCTCGCCGTCGGGCGCCTCGGCCACCGCCGCCCTCGGCGCGCTCGACCCGCAGGCGGGCGGCGTCCGCCTGGTCGCGCGGACCTCGCCGGCGGCGAGCCTGGCCGCCGAGTGGGCCGCGCCGAACGCCGCGGCCCGTACCGTGGCGCTGCTGCCCACCCCCGACCCGGCGGCCCTGGCTGACCTCGCCACGGTGGCGCTCCCCGCCGTGCTCGCGCACTGCCTGGTCAACGCGGTACGCGGGGCCGTGTCGTCACCGGCGCGGCCCGCCCTGGACACCGCGCTCGACGCGGCCGGCCTGCTCGCCCCGCCCGACCCGGCCGGCGGGCGGGCGGTCATCGTCCCCATCGGACTGTTCCAGGACCCGGGCGGGTGGCTGCGCCACGGCACCGCCGCGTGGCGCACCAACGCCGCGGCCAGCGCCGTGGCCCTGCTCGACGCGCTGGCTGCGCTGGTGGTGCCGGACCGGGGTACGGCCACCGGGTGGCCGGTCGCCGAGGGGGTGTCGGTCAGCTACTCCGTCGAGTCCGGCAACCGCCTGCGGCTCGTCGTCGACCTGGCGCTGGCGGTCGGTGGCGTCACCACGCGCGTGGCGGGCGGCCTCCTGGTCGGCCCGGACGGGCTGCCGTCGCCCATTGTGGACGCGTCCGTCGACATCAACGGCCGGGGCCTGCGCCTGGCCGTCGGCGGGACTCCCCCGGTGCAGCTGTCGCTGGTACGGCCGGCACCCGCACCGGCCCTGCCGCTCTACCCGGACGGCCCCGGGCTGGGCCAGGCGCTCAGCGCGATCGGCGAGACCGTCCTGCCACCCGTGCTCAACGAGGTCGCCCGGCACCGCAACGACACCGCAAGCTCGCTGGCCAAAGACGTCGGCAGGGCGGTGTTCGACCTCGGCCGGGCGCTGGACCTGCTGGAGAGCGACCAGTTCACCGGGCCGCGGCTCACCGCCTTCGCCGCCGACCCGGCCGCCGCGCTGCTCGCCCGCCTGCCACAGCTGGTGACCACGGCCGCCGCGAGCCTGGCCAACGCCCTCGACCCGGGCCACAGCATCGTCGCCGTCGACGGCCCGACCGGCAACGTCGTGACGCTCGGCTTCGGGCACGGGCAGCCGGTCCGGGTGGTGCTGGACGCCAGCGGCGCGGTCCCCGCCGTCGAGCTGCGCGCCGACGTGGTCGTCACCGGGGTGGGCCGGTTCACCCTGGACCGGCTGCGCCTGTCCACCGCGGGGGTCGACATCTCCGCCCGGCTGGGCCCCGTCGTCCTGGACATCGGCGCGTTCTCGCTGCGGCCCCTGCTGGTCGTCCGGGCCGGCAGCGCGGCCGGCGCGGACCGGATGGTCGGGCTGGGGCTGGCCCTCGACGACGCCGCGGCGCGGTCGGTGCAGACGCGCTGGGCGCTGGACACCACCCCGCCGGTGCTGACCGCGGTGCACGGAAGCGGGGCCGCCGAGTCGGTCGGCGAGGCGGACGAGGCGGCGTACTGGCTGCTGGCCCTGGGGCTGTCGCTGGCCGCGGGGGTGGCCGTCGAGGGGCTGCGGGACCTGCTCACGGCCAAGGCGAAGGCCTGCCTGCGCGGCGTCGTCTTCACCGACGCCGCCGGCAGCACCCAGCTCGACCCCGGCCTCGCCCTCGACCTGCTCGACCCGCCCGCGCTGCTGGAGCGGCTCAAGCGGCTGCTGTGGAACGCCGCGCAGCCACCCGCGCTGTCGCTCACGCTTGAGGACATCGTCACGGTGGCACTGTCCAGCCTGGACACCGGCGGCGGGCGCAGCGCGCTCGGGCTGAGCGTCACCCTGGTCCCCGGCCGGCGGTTCGCGCTGGCGGACGGGGACACCCGGGTCGAGCTGGAGGTGGACGCCGCATGGGTGGACCCGCAGGTCGCGCCCGGGCTGGGCGTCTACCTGCTCGCCGGCGCCTCCGCCGCCACGCTGGAGATCTCCCCGGCCGTCTCCGTCGCCGGGCTGGGCCTGCGGTTCACCAAGAGCAGCGGCCCGCTGCTGTCGCTCGGCGCGGTCGGGCTGGACGGCATCGCGGTCCACCTCTACGGCGAGGTGAGCCCTGACGGCGTCGGCGGGGGCGTCAACCTGGAGCTGGCCGGGCTCGCCGTCGCACCGGGCGGCGCGGGCGGCACCAACGCGGTGGCGAACAGCATCGTCAACGACGCCGGCCAGGCCAGCCCGGCGAGCCGCCCGGCGTTCTCGCCGTCCCTCGCCGTCCAGCAGCACCCCGGCTCGACACCGGGCGTCTCGCTGCGCGCCGGCCCGCCACCCGGCCCGTGGTGGCTCCTCGTGCAGCGGCAGCTGGGCCCGCTCTACCTCGAGCGCGTCGGGTTCGACACCGCTGAGACCGACCGGCGGGTCACCCGGATCACGCTGCTGTTCGACGGGCGGGTGTCGCTGTTCGGGCTGACCGCGGCCGTGGACCAGCTGTCGGTCAGCTGGCTCGGCGGGGACCTGCTGGACATCAACAGCTGGGCCGTTGACCTGATGGGCCTGGCCATCTCGGCCGACCTGTCCGGGGTGAGCCTGGCCGGCGGGATCCTCAAGACCATCGGGCCGCCCGACGATGGCCCGGTGTCCTATGTGGGCATGCTGCTAGGCCGCTTCGGCACGTACGGCCTGACCGTGTTCGGCGGCTACACCAACGACAACGGCAACCCGTCGTTCTTCATCTTCGGCGGGATCAACGGGCCGATCGGCGGCCCACCGGCGTTCTTCGTGACCGGCATCGGCGGTGGGCTGGGCATCAACCGGGCGCTGCGCATCCCCGCCGACCCGTCGACGTTCAACGAGTTCCCGTTCATCGCCGCGCTGGACCCGGCCGCCCAGCCACCCGCCGACCCAATGGCCGAGCTGCGCCGGCTCAACCTCTACTTTGGAGTCGAGCGCGGCACCTTCTGGTTCGCCGCCGGGATCAGCTTCAACTGCTTCGCCCTGGTCGACGGCATCGCCGTGGTGGCCGTGGCGTTCGGCAACGGCCTCGAGATCAACCTGCTGGGCCTGGCCCGCATGGCGCTGCCCCGGCCGCAGGCCGCGCTGGTCTCCATCGAGCTGGGGCTGCTGGCCCGCTTCTCGACCAGCGAGGGCATCTTCATGATCCGGGCCGCGCTGACCGAGAACTCGTGGCTGCTCTACCCCGAGGTGCGGCTGACCGGTGGCTTCGCCTTCGTGATCTGGTGGAAGGGGCCGCTGGCCGGCCAGTTCGTGCTGACGCTGGGCGGCTACCACCCCGACTTCTATCGCGACGGGTACCCGGACGTGCCGCGGCTCGGCCTGACCTGGCGGGTCTCCGATGCCATCGTCATCAAGGGCGGCTCCTACTTCGCGCTCACCTCCGAGGCCCTGATGACCGGGGTGGACATCGAGGTCAGCGCGGACTTCGGCTGGGCCTGGGCGCGGGTCGCGTTCGGCGCGCACGGCATCGTCTACTTCGACCCGTTCTGGTTTGAGGTGATGGCGTACGCGCGCATCTCCGCGGGCGTGAAGATCGAGACCTTCCTGGGTACGATCAGCCTCAGCGTCTCGCTCGGGGCGCGGGTCCGGGTCTGGGGGCCGGAGTTCTCCGGTGAGGCCACCTTCGAGGTCGGGCCGTGCGAGCTCACGGTGCCCTTCGGCAGCGAGCGCGCGGTCGAGGGCGAGCGGCTCGACTGGGCCGGGTTCGTCGCGAAGTACCTGGAGGACGCGGGCGGCGGGACGGCGCGGGCGCTGTCGTCCATCACCGGCAAGGGCACCCTGCCCTCGGCCACCGGCGGCGCCCGGTCCGCACCCACCGCCGACGGCACCGCCGGGCGGCCCTTCGAGGTGTACGCCGAGTTCGAGCTCACCGTAGTGACGACGATCCCCGCCACCGGCCTGGACCTGGCCCAGCCGGACGGGCCGGCGGCCCTGCCGGTGTCCCGGTCGGACGGCATGCCCGGCCAGCTCGGGCTCAAGCCGATGAAGGCCGGCAACCTGGCTTCGTCGCTGCGCATCCGGCTGGCCCGCAAGGACGACACGACCGGCGAGTACGCCAGCGCGACCGGCACGCTGCGGCAGCTGGTGGCGAGCCACGCCGAGCAGTCGTACCCGATCGGGGCCTGGGGGCAGCCGGAGCCGGAGGGGCTGCCCGCGCCGCCGCTGCCAACGGGTGACACGCTCCAGGCCGCCAGCAGCGTCCGGCTGGAGGCGGTCGCCACGTCGTTCCACCGCGGTCCGGAGATCGACTACTACCGGGTGGAGGCGGCGCGGCGGCCCCTGCCGCTGCAGGCGGGCGGGCTCAGCCGGGCCGCGATGCTGCACGACGCCGGCACGGTCGGCATCGCCACCCCCACGACCGCCGCCGAGGCGCTCGACGCGGCGCAGCGGGAGCTGGCCGGCGCCCGCAGCGGGCTGGCCACCGCCGCCTACCGGCGGGACGTGTCGGCGCCGCCGCTCTTCGGCACGCTGGCCGAGGGCATCGCCGCCGGCAACGCCGCGGACGCGGCAGCGGCCCGCACCGCACCCCCGCCCGCGCCGCCGCCGCGGGACACCCGGCCCCCGGTCGTCGCCGGCTACCTCGCCGCCGGCACGGGCGCCGCCGCCCGCGCCGCGACCACCACCGTGGCGGACAAGGACATCCCGCGCCGCCCGGCGCCCACCCTGGACTCGGTACGCACCCAGCTCGGCGTCCAGGTGCCCGCGGCGCTGCACGTCTTCCAGCGGGAGTCGGTGGTGTTCGGTCCGACCGTCGTGGCGTACCGGGCACCCCGGACGGTCGTCTCCGGCGCGACCAGGTCCTACGGCGTGGCGGCGCGGGACGCCACCGGCCACCTCCCCGCCGGGGATGTCGTGCTGCTCACCATGCCCGATGCAGCCGCCGACCGGGACGCACCCGCCGACCGGGACGCAGCCGCCGACCGGGACGCAGCCGCCGACCGGGACGGGCAGCGCCCCGCGCTCGGCGTCAAGGGGCAGGCCCGGGTGGTCGCCGTGCGCGGCGACGGTGAGGTGGCCCTCGACGCCACAAGCAGCGGCCGGGTGCCGGTCCCGCCAGGCACCGCCCTGCTCGCCGTACAGGCGTCGCCGGTCCAGGACGGCGGGCTCGCCGGGTGGCACGTACGGTCGCGGGTCTGCGCGCTGGGCACGCACGCCGCTCTCGCGTCCGGCTGCGTCGTCACGGTCGCCGGCCTGCCGACCACGCCCAGGGCCGCGGTCTGGGTCTCCGCCGGCGAGCTCGTCACGGCCACCGCCGAGATCCTGACCAGGTTCAGCGCGCCGGTCCAGGCGGTGGCCATCGCGGTCGAGACGGCGACCGCCGAGCGTCTGGCCAGTGTGGACACCGAGCTCATCGGGGCGGTGGCGGCGCACCCGCCGGCCGTCGTGCTCAACGGCCGCCAGGCGGTGCTCGTCTACGACGTGGTCCCGGAGCAGGGCGCGGCGGTGGCCGTACGGGTGCGCACCGGTGGCGACTGGCGGGTCACCGCCGTCCTCGGTGACGACGTGCCCGCGGCGGACCTGACCGCCGACATCGTGCGGCGGGGCGTCGCCGGCGCCACCGGCCGCCTGGCCGGCTCCGGCCCGGGCTGCGACCTGTCGTGGCTGGCCGGCAAGGCCCGCAAGGACATCAAGGAAGGTGGGGTCCGCGATGGCCGTGGGTGAGGGCAGGTTCGTGCTGTACTCCCGGATCGAGCCGCCGCTCGAGGCGGGCGGGTACCGGTTCACCGCCAGCCAGTCGCTGACCGCGACCGGGCACACCGCGGCCCAGCTGCCGGTCGCCGACCTGCCCACGTACGTCACCGTCCGCTCGCCCCGGTACGCCATGCCGCCCGACCAGGTGCTCTCCACGTACCCGCCGGCCGGCAGCGAGGGCAGCTACGGCTCGCGCCTGCCGCAGGTGGTGATCCGGCGCAGGACGCTGCCGTGGGAGCGCTCGGTGCAGGCGGGCGTCCCGCGCTCGACACCGTGGCTGGCGCTCGTGCTCATCGCCGAGGGCGAGGCCGAGCTCAAGCTCAACCAGCCGGTGGCCGAGTGCGTCACGCCAGGCCGCACGCTGCCCGGAAAGGCCGACACCGAGCTCGGCAGCTACCTGCAGATCCGCAGGTCCGTGGTGCACCGGGTGTTCCCCACCCGGCTCGACGTGCCGCTGCTGGCGCACGCCCGCGAGGTCGACATCCACGACACCGAGCTGATGATGGGCGACGACGACGGGTTCCTGGCCGTGGTCATCGCCAACCGGCTGCCGCTGTCCGGGCGCGACGAGCACGGCGCCGAGACCCCGGTGAAGTACCTGGCGTGCCTGGTCAACCTGGAGGGGCAGTTCACCGAGCTGCTGGAGCGCTCACCCGCGCGGGCCCCGGTCACCAGGTTCCCCGCGGCGTCCGTCACGGTCAAGGCCAACCTGGTCGAGTGGGACCACGCGCGGATGGGCCACACCGGGACCTCCTCGGTCGCGCCGCCGGCAAGCTTCGGGACGGCACCGTACGCGCCGGGGTCCACCTGGGTCGCGACCGGCGAGCAGCGCGGCGTGTCCGATGTGTACACCGAGATGGCGCGCGACTTCTCGCACGCCGCGGTGGCGGGCTTCGTCGCGGGCGAGACGGTCTCTCTCGACCCGACGCTCCGCTTCCCGGTGCTGCTGCACTGGAGCTTCACCTCGTACGGCAAGGTGACGTTCCGGTCGCTGATGGAGGACCTGGACTCGGGCCTGCTCGGCACGACCAACCCGGCGCAGCGGGTGGAGGTTGTGGAGACCGGCCACCTCGGGCTGGACCACCGCACCCGCCGTGGCGACCAGGTCCGGTCCTGGTACCGCGGGCCGTGCGTGGCCCACCCCACCACCGCGGAGCGGCTGCCCCTGGCCCACGCCGCCGACCAGCTGCGCATCATCGTCCCGGACGGGCGCGAGGACATCTCGCTGGCCGCGGCGTTCGAGATCGGTCGGCTGCTCGCGCTGTCCCGGCCGTCCATGGTCGCGGCGCTGCTGCGCTGGCGGCAGACGGGGTACCAGACGGCCCGGCGCAGGGCGGTGTGGGACGAGCTGGCGCCGTTCCTTACCGAGGTGGTCGGCGACTACGTCCTCGACCCCCGGCTCGGTGTCCACCTGGGACGCGGGCTGGCCAAGGCGGTCACGACCCGGCCGGAGGAGCTCCTCGGCGACCCCCGGCCGCTGGCCACGCCCGGGCGCCCGCTGGCCCTGGACGGTACGCCGGAGCAGGTCCTCGCCCAGGGGTTCAGCCTGCCCGCCGGGGTGTTCCAGGGCTCGCCGAGCCAGGTCCTGTCCCGGCTGCGCGGCAGCGAGGTGATCCTGGCGCGGGAGCCCGGCCTGAAGCTGGAGGCGCTGGCCCACACGCTGAACCAGGTGGTCGACCGCCTGGTCGCCGACGTCCGGCGGCCGGTGGACGAGCCACGCCTCCCTGGCGGGACGCGACCACCAGACGAACCACGCCTCCCCGAGGCGCCGCACCGTCCCGAAGGCCCGCGCATCACGGGGCGGCCCCGCTTCCCCGAGGGACCACGGCCATCGGACCCACCCCGCCTCCCGGACGGAGGTGACCGGGGATGAGAGTGAACGCGGAGACGGTGCTCAGGGACCTGCCACTGGCGCTGGCGGAGCAGCCACCGGTGGTGGTGGTCAACACCGACGACGAGGACGGCGCCATCCCCGCCGGCCTGCGGGAGTGGCTGGTCCGGCTGCGGCTGCTCGAGGGGGTCCCGTTCGCCTACCTGGTCGCCGACACCGAGCTGCTGCCCCCGGAGTCCATCCGTTGGTTCTATGTGGACCGTCGGTGGACCGACGCGCTGGTGCAGGGCGCGCTGGCCGTGGGCACGGTCAACACCGACGACCGCACCCAGCTGACCGCCCAGTACCCGGCCGTGCGGGACGAGCTCGACCGGGAGGAGCGCAACCTGCGCCGCCGCAAGGGATCCGACCGCTACCAGGGCGACGCCGGCCCGGTCAGCGGGTTCATCCTGCGTTCGCGCGCGGTGTCGGGGTGGCCGGCGGTGCACGTGCGGGCCTTCAGCGTCGACCCGGTCGAGGCCGACGACGCCCGGGTCCCCGAGGACGGGCCCGGGCGGATGCGCCTGCTGCGCCTGGAACGCCTGGCCCCGGCCGTGCTGCTCTGCCTCTTCGACGGCGTGCCGACCGTGGTGCACCTGGAGGAGCCGCGGCAGGGCGTCCAGTTCGGCTTCGACACGGGCGACGAGAGCGGCGGGATGGGCGCGCAGCTGCGACCGCGCAACGCCACCACCTTCGAGTACCTGACCGGCGACCCGATCCCGGTGCCGTTCCGCACCGGGTCGACCGGGGTGGTCGACATCCAGCACCTGGAGCGGCTGCTGGCCAGCCGCGTCGGCAGCGGCGCCGCGGACGGGCTGGACAGCTCCGAGTACGCGCTCCAGCTGGTCCGCTTCCCGTTCCGGCAGGTGTTCGGGGAGCCTGAGGACACCCCGGTCCGGTTGGTGTTCCAGCCGACGATCTCGTACCAGACGATGGTGACCGAGGTCTTCCGGACGGGAGGCGTGTGATGGCCGACCGGCGCGACGCCGTCCTGGACAGCCGGTACGCGACGATGGTGCGCTCCGGCCTGGACCTCGCCGGGGTCGCCACCTGGGACACCCGGCTCAGCCGGCGGACCAGGATCCTGGTCCCCGCGGACGTGCAGGCGTTCGTCGTGCCGCGCACGGGCGGCGAGCCCACCGTGCCGTTGACCGGCGGACCCGGTGACCCGGCACCGTTCGCTGCGGGAACGGTGCGTGCCGCCGGCGTACACCTGCATTGGGCGATGCCCGACGCGCTGCTGTCGGGCCGGCACGACAGGGCCGCGGCGGCGCTCGCCCTGCCGGCACTGCCCGACCGGTGGGTCGTGGTACGCACGTTGCAGCCCACCGGCGGACGCGTCATACAGGCGCGCGGCTGGGTCATCGACGCGGCAGCCGGGTTGGTCACGCCGCTGGAGACGTACGACGGGACGGTGCCCCAGGCACCGGCCGGGACGGCGGTGCTGCGCCCCCTGGACGGCGCGGCCGGCGGCTCTCTCATGTGGACGGCCTCCTACCCGGCCAGCGCCGGCCGGTTCGGGTTCCACGACCCGCTGGCGGACATCCCGGCGGGCAGCCGGTTCGAGGCCGACCAGGCGGTCTACACCGTCGCCGGGTGGTGGAGCGACCTCGGCCAGGACCCGCTGGCCGCCGCCCGCGGCCCGGCCCAGCTGGATAGCCGCCTCGCCGGGCTGGGCTGGGACGACGGGCCCGACGGCGAGGAGCTCGACAGCGGGGAGGAGCCGGTGCTGGCCCGCAGCCGCGCCGAGGCCGGCCTGGGCTCCCCTGCCGACTCCCCACCCGCGCGGGTCGTCGACGCCGGCGGGCGGACCGTCGACGCCGACCTGCACGGCATCGCGGTCGACGTCGCCGTGCCGGTCGACCTCGCCAGCGAGGTCGTCATCGGCCCGGCGCTGCCCCGCTACGCCACGCTCGTGCACGGCAGCGTGCTCGGCGTGCCGGTCACCGGTGCGCTGCCCGCCGCCGACGACCGGCCCGCCGCGTCGGCCCTGGGTGTCGCCCTCGGGCAGGACATCGACGACGTCGCGTCCGCGTTCGGCGCCTCGGTGCTGCGGCTCGACCCGGCGCACCGCCGGTCCGCGGAGACCCTGGTAGCCGCGTTCACCAGCGGGCTCATCGAGCAGCTGGGCACCCTCGACGGGCTGGAGGACCTGGCCGAGCGCGAGCACGGCGACGGGTTCTGGGCGCTGAACGGGACCCCGCTGCCCGCCGCCCGGCCGGACCGGCTGCGCGCCGAGGACAGCGCACCGCTGGGTCCGCTGGCCGTCGGCCGCAAGGGACGGGCCGCGCAGCCCGAACCCGGTGCGACGAAGCTCGAGTGGGGGCGCCCCATCGGCCTACGCAAGGCGAGCGGCCAGCAGCCTGCCACGGGCCAGAAGCTGTCCGCAGCGGCGGGGAGACCCGCTGAGGCGAGGGAGGTCGAGCGGCCGGCGCCCCGGTTCTTCCGCCCGCAGCCACCGGTCGTGGCGCTGCGCGGGGCCCGCCCCAACCACCGCCACCACGGCGACGGGCTCTACGACGACCGGGGCAGGCTGCGCTGCCGCTACCCCAAGGAGTGCGTCACCGAGATCACCGGCGTGGTGACCGGCGCGGCCGTGCTGCCATCGCTGGGCTCCGGCGCGGTCCCGGCCGAGGTGCTCCTGGTGGTCCGCGAGGCGGTGCTGCTCAACCCGTACGGCTACCGCTGGTTCACGCCGCCCGGACCGGCCACCACCCGCATCGCCGCGGAGATGGTGCGGCTCTACGGCGGCGACGGCCGCTATGACGGTGGGACGCCGGTGCTGCGGGCGGCGCCGGGCACGGCCGGCGGGTCCACCCGGGACTCAGCCTCCGGGTCCGCCCGGGACTCAGCCTCCGGCTCCACCCGGGACCCAGCCGGATCCACATGGGACTCGGCCTCCGGCTCCACATGGGACTCGGTCTCGGTCTCCCGCTCCATCACCGACCGGCGAATCGACCTGGTGCTCGCCGACCACTCGCTGCTGGCCGGCACCGCGCCGAGCCCGGTCGCGCTGACCACCTGGCGCCAGCCGTGGGTGCCGCTGTGGCTGGAGTGGCGGGTCACCCTGGACGGGCGCGACTCGGTCGAGGGCTGGCGGCTGGACGGCACCGACCTGGAGCCCACCGACGACGTCTCGGGCCGCGCCGTGACCATGACGCTCACCGGGCGCAGCGCCATCGGCCAGGGCGTGTCCAGGGCCCTGCACGAGGGCATCCGGCGCTGGCTCGACGCCGAGCGGCAGCGCGACGCCACCGGGGCGTCCACCCTGCCCCGCGCCGACCAGGACGACCTGTCCCGGCTCGGCGACCTGATGGCGCCGCTGGACCTGGTGTCGGCCTCCCTGGACGGCGTGCGCGAGCAGCTGCTCGGCATCCCGTACGTGGGCGTCGTCGACCGCGGCCCTGGCACCGACCCAAAGCCGCGGGCCACCGCCGACCCGACCGTGCTCTTCGCGGGCAGCCTCGCCGTCGAGGCGCTGCGCCTGGTGGACGCGTTCGGCCGGGTGCTCGACGTGCCGTCCGGCGCCCTCGACGCCACGAGCACCACGGCCGGCCTGGAGGTCGCCGGGGCGCCCCGGGCGATGCGGCTGCGCCCGCGCATCCAGCACCTGGCCCGCTGGCTGTTCCGGCTCACCGACCCGGCGCAGGCCGCCGCGGCCCACCCGGACGCGCTGCACGAGGCGTACGTGGACCAGCTCGACCCGGCCGGCGCGGTCAACCCGGTCGCCGGGTTCCTGCTGCCGGACCACATCGACGAGGAGCTGGAGGCGTTCACGGTCGCCGGGCAGCCGGTCGGCTCGCTCACCCATGAGGCGGTCACCGGGGCGGTGACCTGGGAGCCCGCGCCCGGCCGGCCGCTGCCCCCGGACGCCGGGCCGCTGGCTGAGCTGGACGCGCACAGCCGCATCACCGGTGAGATCGCCGCAGGGCTGGTGCTGGCCGACGCCGCCGCCCGCAGCCGTGGCGCGCCGCCGGCGACCAGCGCGCTCTCCGCGCTGCTGCGCGCCATCGACACGACACTGTGGACGGTCGACACGTTCGCCGCGGTCGGCACGCCCACCATCGCCGGGCTGGTCGGCCGGCCGGTCGCGATCGTGCGCGCCAGCCTGCGGCTGGACGCGCCGGACGACGTGGCCGAGGTCGAGGTCACCGCGCCAGGCGGCGGGCCGGCCCGGCGGGCCGCCTTCGCGGCGCTGCGGGAGCAGCGCTTCCCGGTCCAGCTCGGCACGCTCACCCGCACCGACGACGCGCTGCTGGGGTTCTACGTCGACGACGACTACCAGCGGCTGCACCTGGTGGACCGGGTGGTCGCCGCGTTCGCGGTGGCCAGCGGGCGCCACCGCGGCCACCTCGGCCTGCTCGGCTCGGTCACGGCCGCGCCGGTCGACCCGCTGGACCACCCGTACCTGGTGCCGGACGCCACCATCACCATCCGTCCAGGGCAGACGGTCAAGCTGACCCTGCTGATGCTGCCGGCCGGGCGCGTACACCTGACCTCGGGGGTCCTGCCACGCAAGCAGATCGCGCTCTCCGACGAGTGGGTCACCCCGGGGCTGCGCAGGCTGGTGCCGTCCGTACGGGTGGGACCGGTGCTGGTGGACCCGGCCGAGATCCGCCTGCCGCTGGTGAGCCTGCTCGGCGACGAGCAGGTCTTCACCCGGCGGACCGGCCCACTCGCCTGGCGGCACGACCCGATCGTCGCGGCCACGCAGTCGGCGTACCTGCCGCGCGCGCCGCATGAGGCACAGGAAGGGTGGGTGCGGGTCAGTGAGCGAGACACCTGAGGCGCGCGCCGCCCGCCGGGCGGGCCGGACCGGGCAGGCCTTCGGCCGGGCCCAGTTCGTCGCGGCACGGGCCGGCGAGTACGACCGCACCCTCCTGGACAGCGCGCTGTCGGCCTTCATGTCGGCCGTACCCGCGCTCGCCGCCATCCTCGCGAGCGGGTTCCCGGTCAACAACACGCTGCGGTGGGTCCCCGTCGGGCCGTCCGCGGTCCGCAACCGGACCGGCGAGCACTACCGCCGCTCGACCGGCCGGGTAAAGGACCTGGCCGTCAGCCCCGACGGGAGACGCGCCTACGCCGCGTCCGCGACCGGCGGCGTCTGGTACACCGAGGACGCCGGCGCGACCTGGGCGCCCATCGGCGGCTGGGCCAACCGCACCGCGCGCGTCGGCGGGCCCAACAACGCGCAGTCCTGCGGGAGCATCCTCGTCCACTTCGGAGCTGACGCCGCCGGCGACTTTGTCATGGTGGGCACCGGCATGGGTGACCTGGTGTGGAACCGTACCCCCAACCGCCCGGCGCTCGGCGGTCTCGGCGTGCTGGCCGCCAGCAACCCCGCCGCGACCGCCGGCGCCGGCGGGGACCCGTGGGAGGCCGAGTCGGGCCTTGGCGTCATGGAAGGGCTGGGGATCTTCCGCCTGTCCCGCGACCCGTCCGCCGTGGCCGGGCGGGTCAGCGGGGCCGGTGCCGACCGGGTCGCCGCCGCGACCAACCGCGGCCTTTTCCTCGGGGTACGCCGGCCGGCGGCGGCCGGCGGCGGCGAGTTCGTCTGGACCGAGCAGCGCGCGCTGGAGGGCTTCCTGGGGCTTGCCGCGGGAGCCCGGCCGATCGTCACCGACGTGCTGTGGCTGCGCCGCGGCGCAGCCGCCGACGGGCGGATCGTGGTCGCCGTGTGCAACGCCCTGGACACCCTCACCACCCCGGCGGCGCCCGGTGCCGGGGTGGCCTACAGCGACGACCTGGGTGCCACGTTCCGCTGGGTGGCCAACCTGGACATGACCACCATGGCCCCGCCGGCGGTGGGCCGGATCTCCCTCGCCCTCGCCGAAGCGGCCCGGGTGTACGTGACCGGCGACCTCGCGTCGGGTGCGCCCGGGCACACGCCCGCGCTCTGGCGGGTCTCGGACATGGCCGCGGCGGCCCCCACCGCGACGGCGGTGCCGGGCGTGCCCGCCGACCTGTGGAGCGCCGGCGGCAACCAGCGCGACTGGGACCAGTGCATCGCCATCGACGTCGTCCCCGGCGCGCCGCCGGTGGACCGGGTCTACCTCGGTGGCAGCTTCCACGACCGGTTGGTGGACGCGCCCGGCGCGGTGTGGTGCCTTGACGTCAGCCCGGCGCCGGCGCTGGTGCCCTCGCCCGGGGTCTCCCGGGCCGGGCTGCCGCCGGGCGGTGAGGGCGCCAACCCGGCCGGGCTCGTCGGCGACAACATCCACCCGGACATCCAGCGCATCCAGCTGGTCGGCCCGGCCGGCAGCCGCCAGGTCTGGGTGGCGTGCGACGGCGGGATCTACGTCTCGGCGCAGGGCGGCCGGGTCAACACCTTCCAGCCCCGGTCCAACGGGCTCGGCGCGGTCGAGGTCAACTTCGTGGCCACGCACCCCACCTCAAGCCACTACCTGGCGATCGGCACGCAGGACAACGGCCGGCACATGCGCATCGGTGACGTGGTGTGGGAGGAGACGGTCCACGGCGACGGTGGCGGCGTCGCCTTCCACCCGAACCACTCCCAGTTCGTGCTGTCCCAGGCCACCAGGGGCTCCTGGACCTGCACGCCGTCCACCCGGTTCACCCACCCGCTGTCCCGGTCGCTCGGCTTTCTGGCGCCGCAGCGGGAGAACGACCTGGCGTCGTTCTACACCGGGGCCGCGGCGGTCCGCCGCTCCCCTGTGGTGGGGCGCCTCTCCCTCGGCACGAACCGGGTCTGGGTCACCGACGACCTGGGCTCCGCGACGCCGAACACCTGGCGGGTGCTGCCCTATCCGAGCGGCCCGGCCAGCGACCCGAGGCCCGGTGGCACCGACCCGGTCGCCCAGCAGAACGTCGGGCTGCCGGGCGGCGCGCCGCTGCCGGCCGCGGCCGGCGGGGTCGGGCCGCTCGGGGTGGTCCTGACCCAGAAGTGGGCCAAGCCGACCGAGCTGCTCGTCCTGTTCGAGCGGGGGTTGGTGCGCTGGACGCAGAACCCGGTCAGCTCACAGTGGACGGCCAGGGTGCTGGTGGCACCGGCCGGGGTCGTGCTCGCGCCGGCGGTGACCGGAGCACCCGACCCGGCCGTGACCATCCTCAGCGACATCGGGCCGGTGCCGGACACGAGCGACTTCTACCTCACCACGACCGGCGACACCGCCGTACCGCCCGGCGACACCTGCTTCTTCTTCGACGACGCGAGCAGCACGTTCCGCCCCACGGACCTGCGCAACCGGCTGCCGCCGGTGGTGCCGCTGGCACACGGGCCGCTGGACCCGGCGTACGCCGTCGTCGTCGACCCCTTTGACAAGTCCATCGTGTACGTCGGCACGGTCACCGGCGTATGGCAGGGGCGGCGTACGGCCGGTGTCGCGCGGCACGGGTGGACCGCCCTGGTCAACGGGCTGCCGCAGGCGGCGGTGCAGGACCTCAGCGTCTTCCACGAACCGGCCAGCGGCACCCGCCTGCTGCGGGCGGCGGTCCAGGCCCGGGGCGTGTGGGAGCTCGACATCGGGTCGGGCACCGAGCCGCAGCGCACGTACGTCAAGGTCCATGCCCGCGATGACCGGCGGCGGCTGCCGACCCCGATGGCCAACCCGCGCAACCGCCCCTCGGCGACGCCCGAACCGGTGTTCGCCAGCCCGGACATCGTGGTCCGGCCGCGGTCCAACCCCGCCGCGTTCCCGACGTGGCAGCTCGGGGCGGACACGATCCGGGCCGGCAACGTGCCGCCGTACCAGCTGTGGACCTTCCAGACCGCGTTCCGCTGGCTGTTCCCGTCCATCGTCGCGGACGGGCAGTGGACCGAGGCGCTGGGGCAGCTGGTGCAGCTGCACCGCAGCACGCTCGGCATCGCCCCGGTCGTTCCCCAGATCAACCGGGCCCTGTGGGACGCGGTCGTGGGCGGTGTGCACCTCAACGCCGCCGGTGTGGTCACCGCGAGCGCCGGCGACCCGTTCGCCGTCTACCGCACGCCGTGGACCTCGCCGGCCGCGCTGACCGCCGTACCCACCGAGATCGACCTGCTGGAGTCGGTTGTCGCACCGTCGACGCTGCTCGGCGTGCAGCAGCTGTTCAACGAGCCGTCCACAGTGGATGTGCTCATCCATCACCGGGACACCCGGCCGCTGAACGCCGGTGACGCGTTCGCGCTGCTGCTGTGGCGCCACGCGGCAAGCCAGGTCGGGGCGCTCGCGCCCGGGACCATCGCCGGGATCCCTGCCTACGTGGCGTCGGTGCTGGCCGCGGAGGCGGTCACGACCGCCACCGCGGGTCCGCTGCCTGCCGTACCGCCGGGTTGGACCCTCGCTCCGAACCCGCTCGGGAGGGCGCTGCACAAGCTCGACGTCAAGCTGGACGCGCGGATGCCGCGCGGCGTCTCCATCGACGTTGACCTCTCCTCGCCCGGCGTGCCCAACCTGCGGAGGGTGCTCTTCCTGGCGATCGTCGGGTCCAGGGTGGACCCCTGCCCCGCCCTCGCCGGCCCGGCCCCAACAACGATGGAGGACCTGGTACGCCGGTGGCCGTACGCGGCCATGCGCCTGGTCCGGGTGTCCGCCCGCCCGCCGTGACGTCCTCAGATCCCGGTCAGTCCCATGTCTCCGTGATGTCCAGGATCCCCAAGCCGGCGGGCGCGGCCGGCGAGACGACCTTGGGCACGCAGGTGACCAGGTAGCAGCGGTACAGGACGGCGGTCGCAACCGCGTGCGCGACGTCGAGCGTCACCCCAAACCTTGCCGCGAGGCGCGCGACCCGCCGGCTGGCTGGAGCATCAAGGACAGCGACCTGGATGTCCCGACCCCGATCCGCCGTCAGCAGCAGGTCGAGCATGCCGGCCGCGTGGGAGCCAGCCAGGTCGAGCCCAGCCTGGCTGAGGCAGAGCGCCGGGATCCACACCTGCTGCTCGGGATCCTCCTGGGCAAGGGTGATCATGGCACCAGGCTCAACGCTCGTGCTGGACGCGTAAGCCAGCAACGCCGACGTGTCCAGGACCAGTCCGTTCATGCGGCGGTGGCGTCGTTGTCGAACTGCTCCAACCAGGCGAGGTTGCGGGCATGCTGCTCGTCGTCGATCGACGGCAGTGATGCCAGCCTTGCCCGGGTTCGCTCAATGTCCTCGTCGGTGACGAGGTAGCCGAGCTTGGCCCACTGTGCGCGCAGGCTGTCGGTGCGCATCCGGCGACGCAGCACGTCGGCGATGAAGCCAGATGTGTTGCTACCGGAACGCTCAGCGTACTCCGCCACGTCGTCCGGCAGGCTAATCGTGATCCGGCGAGTCATACTTTGACCTTATCAGACTCATACTGACGCGCGCCTGTCCCGAGTAATGCCGGAGCGGTCTCGGACCAGCAAGGCTCGACCCGTCGGCCGGTCGGACGAGCCTCAGACCTGGCCCCACAGTTCGGGCGGCGGGACATGTCCGGCGGTCTCGTGCCAGTAGTCGCGAGCCTCGGTGATGAGACCATCCGCGTCGAACCGGACGAACGCGCTGCCGGCCAGCGTCACCGGGGCGCCGTCGCGGTCGTGCACGGTGGCCCAGTACTCCACACACGCGCGGTCGCCGTCGACCGCCGGCGCGCCGAAGCGCACGTCGACGACGGCCGACTCGTCCGCGAACGCACCACCCACGTACTCGCGCACCCCAGCCCGGCCGTGGTGGGGTGTCCGGAACGGGGCGGAGCGGTGCACGCACCCCTCGGCGTACAGGGCGACGACCGGCTCCACGTCATGCGACCTCCAGGCGGACACCCAGGTCTCGGCCCACCGGGCGGCAGCGCTGCGCGCATCCATGGACCGAGTATCTCGCGGCTTGCCGGGGTCACCGGCTCATGCGTCCTGTGTCGCCTCGATCGCGTCGAGGTCGCGTACGGCACCGAGGGGGGCTGATCGACCGACGGCTCTACGGTCCCGAGGAGGGCCTTGCGACGGCGTGCGGCTACCTGGACAGTGTTACCCCTGTGCCGCCGACAGCCCTACTGGAGGTATTCGGTATGACGGAGCGCTCCGCGCCGACCGGGGCGGTGGCCGCCCTGACCGGACTGGGCTGTGCTGAGCTGGTGGCCGCATGCTTGGACCTCCCGTCGCTGGCCGACGGCATCGCGCGGGCGGTCGTGGACACATCGTCGCAGCCGGTCGTCGACCTGACCGTGCGGCTGCTCGGCCAGCGTGACAAGCCGGCGACCAGGTTGGCGGTGATCGCTGGTGTGGCGGCCGCGGGCGCTATGGCGGGCCGGGGACCGCAGCGCCGCATGGCGGCTGCGGCCGCGGGCGCCGGCGTGCTGGCAGCCGCCCTGACCGCGCGCCGCGACCGGCGCCAGCCCGCGGCCACCATGGGGGTCGCCGCACTCGGCGCCGGTGCTGCGGTGCTGGCTCTGCATGCCCTGCGCCGGGGACGGGCGGGGACCGGTCGCCCGGCGCTGACCGGTCCCGCCACGACAGGAACCGGTCCCGCCACGACGGGGACGGGTCGCGTCACCGGGCTCGCGGTCGCGAGCCTGACCGCGCTGGCCGCGGCGCGGATCATCCGGGTACGCCGCCGGGCCAGGCGCGACGCACTGGTCGCCGAGCGGCAGCCGTCCGGTACCAAAGCACTGGCGTCGGCGTCCATAGCAGCGGCGGCGCCGACCTTCCGGACCGCACCCGCACCAGCTCTCACGGCCAGTGACGGCGCCGAGCACTGGGGCGCGGCCACGGCGCTGTTCACACCGCTGGAGGACCTCTACGTCGCCGATGTCTGCCTCGACCCGCCGCCGCTGGACGCCCGGCAGTGGCGGCTGGAGGTGACCGGGCTCGTCGAGCGCCCGCGCAGCTTTGACCTGGCAGAGCTGGCCGCCCTCGGCGCAGTGGACTTCGACGCGCTGCTCATCTGCGTCCACAACCCGGTCGGCGGTGACCGCCTGGGCAACCTGCGCTGGACCGGCGTGCCGCTGGACCGCCTGCTGCGTGCGGTCCAGCCGTCGCCGTCCGCCTGTACGCTGGTGACCCGGGCCGTCGACGGCTTCGACATCTCGCTGCCGCTGGCGCTCCTTGACGAGCTCGACGGCTACGTCGTCACCGGCGCCGCGGGGCGCCCGCTCACCGCCCTTCACGGCTACCCCGCCCGCATCATGGTGCCCGGGATCTTCGGCCAGTACACCGGGGTCAAATGGGTGACCGAGCTGCGCCTGACCGACCGGCCACCCGTTGACTACTGGCACCGTCGCGGTTGGCCGGTGGACCCGCTGCGGGTGACCCCGATGAGCCGCATCGACCCGCCTCCGCCGTCGATGGATGGAGCAGTGACCGTGACCGGCGTCGCGTGGGCGCCGCCCC
>DASRIS010000085.1:0-70654 GCA_035649895.1 Micromonosporaceae bacterium
CAGCGCGGCCGCCTGGCCGAGGGTGTCGAGCAGCATCTGCCGGCAGGCGCTGAGCGAGCCGCCGCCGCAGTACGTACGGCCCAGCCCGCCGGCGACCGGGTCACCGAGCACGGTACGGATGTCATTGTCGACATAGCCCCACCAGCCCTGCTGGAACGCTGAGCCGCGGTGCGTCTGGCCGTGGCCGGCCCACTCCACCGTGCCGTTGCGGGTGCCGTTCTGCCCGAGCGACGGCGACTCGTTCACCGAGATCGCGTCGACCATCGCGGCGTAGAGGTCGGTGCCGAGGTCGGGCCGGAACTCGGCGGCGACGAGCAGTGGCCACCACGCGTCCATGACGCGGATGGCGTCCGTGTGCTGGTACACCCGCGAACCGGACGCGGTCTCCAGCCGCCGTGACCCGGCCTGGCGCCAGCTCTGCAGCTGGGAGACCACGTTCGCCAGGGTCGGGTCGGTGACCGGCTGGCTGTTGACCACCCGCAGCAGGTCGCCGAGCACCTCCTGGCCGCGCAGGTCGGTTACGCCCGCCTCGGCCATGATCCGCACCACGCGGGCGCGGTCGAACCGCTGCCCGGCGTTGATCACCGAGCGGATCGGCCGGTCCAGCAGATGTCCCCGGTGCACCGCACCGAAGCTGAAGTTGCCGTCCGCCGCGCTGTAGTCGTACGCCTGCTTGTTGTTCCAGCTGATGTAGTAGTCCTGGTTGACCGACTGGGGATGGGCGCTGGGCGGGGTGTAGCTGGCGGTGTTCGTGTCCGGGTTCCAGCCCACCCACTCGTAGGCCGCGTCCGCCCGGGTGGGCAGGTTCGGGTCGGCGCCTGCGGGCCGCACCGGGTTGTCGCCGGAGTTGAAGTACGCCGCCTCGGTCGAGTTGACGTAGAACCAGATGAACGCGTAGCCCACGTTGGACGCCGAGCTCTGGAACGCGGCGGCCGAGCCCATCACCGACGGGTCGTTGAACATCTGGAACCCGATCGCCGAGTCCGCCTCGTGCCGGTAGGTCGAGCGCAGCTTGGTGAAGACGGTCGGTGCCCCGTTCACCAGCCCGCGCCACTCCACCAGGCCGTACTTGGTGCGCAGCGACCGCAGCGTGTACGAGCCGGCCGGCGTCGGGTCGGCCGTGCTCGGTGACCAGGAGTTGGTGTGCTCGATGACCTCCATCGGCAGGCACTGGCCGTGGTAGAGGTACTTGTTGGACTGCAGCGTCGGCGGCGTGCCATCGGTCGTGCACAGGGGCACGGCGTACGTGTCGGTGATGTCCTGACCGGCGGAGGTTGCGCTCCACGCGTAGTCCTGGCCCCGGCCCAGCAGCACGTAGAGGTTGATGCCGGCGAAGGCGGCCCCGCGCGCGCTGATGCCCGGCCCTTGCAGCTCCTGGAGCATCAGCAGCTGCGGGGAGAAGTAGCCGGTCTGCGGGCCGAACACGGCGACCGGGTGCCCGGTGGTGGTGTGCGCACCGGAGATCACCACGGCGTTGGACATGCCGTGCGCCTTGATCGCACCGAGCCCGGCGAGCATGCCGCCGGTGACCCGGTTGCCGCCGGTGCCACTGGCCGCCGCGCCGGCTGCGGCCGCGCCGCCGGCACCGGTCGCCGTGCCGGCACCGGTCGCCGCGCCGCCCGGGGTCGATGTCACGGTGCCCGCCGATCCGGTGCGGTTGTAGACCAGTGGCTCGGAGACGACGGTGCCCCCGTCCGGCAGCACCACGCTGGGCGCGCCGGCCGGCGCCTGCCCGTACGGGAAGCTCTGTCCGTTGTGGAGGGTGAGAACGCTCTCCGGGTCGTTCTGGGAGCGGAACGCCTGCCACACCTGGTCGCCGACGGTGACGCCGAAGCGCGCCCGGGCCGCGATGCGCACCAGCGCGGACTGCATCTCCCCGCCACCGCCGCCGCCGAACAGGCCGCCGACCACACCGGCGATGGCGATCAGGTCGCTCATCACGAACGGCTGGGGGCTGCCCTGGTTGGCGAGGTTGTACTCGCCCGGGCAGTTGGCGTTGGCGATGCACTGGCTGATGTACGCGTTCACCCCGGTGATGTAGGCGCCCACGTCGTCGTAGAGCTGCTGGCCGCGGGGGCCCTTCAGCCGCAGCGCGTCGACCTGGGCCTGGAGGTCTGCGGCGGTGTACGGCGCGTTGCGCCAGATGCTCTGCTCCAGCTCCTGGTTGCCTGGCGAGCCACCGGCGAACGGGGTGAGCCGGCCCCGACCGGCGCGGCGCATCAGGTCCATGACGAACAGCCGGTCCTGGGCTCCGGCAAAGCCGGCGCCGAACATCGTGCCGGCCCGGGTGGTGCCGGTGATATGCGGTACGCCGGTGGCCCGGTCCCGCACGATCGTCACGTCCGAGCGCGGCTGGATGGTGCTCTCCACCTGGCCCGCCGGTACTCCGAACGAGCCGTCGTTGAAGTAGCGCGAGAGCTGCTCGTCGGTCACCCCGGAGTAGCCATAGATCAGGTTCGCGTACTTGTCCAGCTGGTCCACCCAGTGCGCGGGCCGCGTGCCGAACAGCTGGTGCGCCAGGATCGCGGTCAACGTCGCATTGCCGTTCTGCCCCGGCGGCAGGATGTCGCTGCACTCGCCCAGGCAGTAGTCGTTGCTGGTGAAGACGGCGGCCGCGGCGGGCTGGGGCGGCAGTCCTACGAGGACCGTCGCTACGCCGACGGCCAAGGCGCTGCCCAGCGCCATGGCCCGGCCACGGATGGATGGTCGGGGCATGAGACAGGTCCCTTCGCGAGCTTCCGGCGGGTGTTGGATGGTGCGGTCGGCTCGGCGCCGCGGTCCCGCGGCCCTGGCACCTCCCCGGCTTCGACGCGGAAGTGAGAATCCTTCGTAATTTGTCGTAATGATTCTCGTCGCTGCCTGTCGCTCGGTAGCGGTCCTTCACCTTTCGTGAATGCCGGCACACGCCCCGAACCCGGAGCCGGGGCGTCATATAGGGGTATGAATGTCTGTGCCCTGTGTGGGACTGCTCCGCCAGGGGGCGCGGTGAGCCGCGGTCGCAGGATGCGGGCCTCCGGGGTTGTGTATCTAAGGCAAGCCTTACCTTAGAATGTGCCGGTGGCCCTCCGCTCCGATCCGCTGCGCGTCCCCACGACCGTGCCCTTCGCCCGTGACCTCGCCGTCCACGGCGACCGGCCGGCCATCATCGCCCCGGAGGGCGCCCTCTCCTACCGTGACCTGGCCGCCCGCGTGGACGCCATGGCCCGGCGGCTGGGCCGCGAGCGGCGGCTGGTACTGCTCGCCGCCGCCAACACCGTCGACTGCGTCGTGGTGTACCTCGCCGCACTCGCTGCCGGCCACCCGCTCCTGCTGGTGCCCGGCGACCGGCGGCAGAGCGTCCGGCCGCTGGTCGACGCGTACGACCCGGACGTCGTCGTGCGAGCGACCGGGCAGCGGTGCCAGCTTGACGAGCGCCGCCCGGTCTCCACCCACGCCCTCCACCCGGACCTCGCGCTGCTGCTGAGCACGTCCGGGTCGACCGGCTCGCCGAAGCTGGTGCGGCTCTCCCACGAGAACCTCCACGCCAACGCCGAGGCGATCGCCGGGTACCTCGCCATCCGCAACAGCGACCGGGCCGCCACCACGCTGCCCATGCACTACTGCTACGGGCTCTCGGTCATCAACAGCCACCTGCTGCGCGGGGCGGGCCTGATCCTCACCGACCTCTCGGTGGCCGACCCCCACTTCTGGGAGCTGTTCCGGCGGCAGCGCGGCACCACGTTCGCCGGTGTTCCGTACACCTTCGACCTGCTCGACCGGGTCGGGTTCGCCGCCATGCGGCTGCCGAACCTGCGGTATGTCACCCAGGCCGGGGGCCGGCTCACTGCCGACCGGGTACGGCGCTACGCCGAGCTGGGCCGGCGTCACGGCTGGGACCTGTTCGTGATGTACGGCCAGACCGAGGCGACGGCGCGGATGGCGTACCTGCCGCCGGACCTGGCGCACTCCCGGCCCGAGGCGATCGGCGTGCCGGTGCCCGGCGGGTCGTTCCGGCTCGAGCCGCTGCCGGAGTGGCCCGAACCCGGCGTCGGCGAGCTGGCGTACGAAGGCCCGAACGTGATGCTGGGCTACGCCGAGAGCCCGTCCGACCTGCGTCTCGGGCGCACCGTTACGCAGCTGCGCACCGGCGATGTGGCCCGTCGCGCCAGCGACGGCCTGTACGAGCTGGTCGGCCGCAGGAGCGGGTTCGCCAAGATCCTCGGCCTGCGGATCGACCCACACCGGGTGGAGGCTCTGCTCGGGCGGCACGGCGTGACCTCGTGCTGCGTCGGCGGCGATGGTGAGCTGGTCGTCGCCGCCGCAACCGGCGCTGCGGCCGAGCACGGCGCTGCGGCCGAGCACGGCGCCGTGGCCGAGTATGGCGGTGCGGTCGAGCATGGCGGTGCGGTCGCGGGTGGCGGCGGTGACGAGCTGCGGATCCGGCGGCTGGTGGCGCAGGAGTGCGGGCTGCCGGCGTCCGCGGTCCGGGTCCACCTGCTCGCCCACCTGCCGAGGCTGGCCACGGGCAAGCCCGACTACCAGGCGGTACGGGAGCTGGCGCGCACTTCCGGCGCCGGGGTCACCGACCAACCCCCGCCCACCGCCTCCCCACCCCTACCGCCCCCGGCACCACCACCGCAGGCCGGCCCGGCGGACCTGTGCCGGCTCTACGCCGAGGTTCTCGGTCGCGCCGAGGTCACCGAGGAGAGCAGCTTCGTCAGCCTGGGCGGGGACTCGCTCTCCTACGTCGAGATGTCCCTGCGGCTCGAACGCGCCCTCGGCCACCTGCCTCCCGGCTGGCACGACCTGCCGATCCGCTGCCTTCGGCCGCCCGAGCAGGACCGGCCCCGGCGCATCCGGGCGCTGGAGACCAGCGTGGCGCTGCGAGCGGTATCGATTGTGCTCATCGTCGGCTCGCACATCCCGCTGTTCACCATCAAAGGCGGCGCCCACCTGCTGCTCGGCGTCGCCGGGTTCAACTTCGCCCGCTTCCACCTCACCGCCGCCGGCCGCCGCGAACGCATCCGCCACATCACCGGCAGCATCGCGCGGGTGGCCCTGCCCAGCATGGCCTGGATCGCGCTCATGCTGGTCGTCACCGACGACTACCGCCTGACCAACCTGGCCCTGCTGCACGGCATCTTCGGCCCGCCCAACGGGCGTACCGAGTGGCACTTCTGGTTTATCGAGACCCTGGTCTATATCTTGCTAGCCCTGGTCGCCGTCCTGGCCGTCCCGCTGGCAGACCGCGCGGAGCGGCGCGTGCCGTTCGGGTTCCCGCTGGCGCTCGTAGCCTTCGGCCTGGTCACCCGCTATGACCTGCCCGGCATCCGGGACTCCCGCCCCCCATCGGCCGTCATCGTCTTCTGGCTGTTCGCGCTGGGCTGGGCCGCGGCCAGGGCGACCACGGTCTGGCAACGCGCGCTGGTGACGGTCGCGGCCGTCGTCACCGTTCCCGGGGCCTTCAACGAGCCGCAGCGCGAGGTGCTCATCATCGCCGGGCTGGCGCTGCTGACCTGGGTCCGCAACGTGCCGAGCCTGGCGGTGGTGAACCGCGTCGCGGCCGTGCTCGCCGCGAGCTCGCTCTATATCTATCTCACCCACTGGCAGGTCTACCCCCGCCTCGACGGCGTCTCGCCGCTGCTCGCCCTGGTCGCATCGCTGGCCGTCGGCATCGGGTACGCCGCAGCGGCGAGGCGCGCCGGCAGGTGGTGGACGGGACGCCGGGTCAGCCCAGCGTCATCCGGAAGGTCAGGTAGTCCACCCGCCACCCGTCCCTGACCAGGTGCTCCTGGGCGACCACGGTCACCGCGAACCCTTCCTCGCCGGCCAGGCGCCGCAGGTAGGCCAGGTCGCCGGACGTGCCGAAGAAGATGAGCATGCGGCCGCCCGGCGCCAGATGCCGCCCGGCCTGCCGGAAGAACGTCGTCATGGCGCGCGAGACCCCGGTGATCGGCTGCACATCAGGCGGCACCACCAGGGTCAGACCCAGATAGGCGTACGTGCGTTCCGCGCGCCCCTCGGCCCGCGCCATCCGGTACGCGTTCTCGTGCCACCGGCGGATCCGCTAGGACTCCTCGGCCGAGACCATGGGCGTGTAGCCCGCCGGGGTCATCTGTTCATCGCGGCCTGGCCCGTCGACCTGTCGCACGAGGGGCCCGACATCACAGCAAGTCGCTACGCGGCGCGTCAATCGGCGCTCCGGCGGCGCGTAGCTCAGCCAGCAGGGCTGTCATCTCGTTCTCAACCGCCCCCTCTACCACCAGGTCGATCCAGCTTCCCGGGGTCAGATCGTTTTGTGCGGTTGCCGGTGGCAGCCGTACGTAAGTGAATGCGGGCCGGGGCCTCCCGTCGAGATCTATAACCACCGCGACCTCTTCGAAGGAACGCCGCTCGAGCCGATCCAACCTCGCCTTTCCCCACCAGGAGAGTTCGTAGGCGACACCATCGAACGCGTGCTGCGCGTTCCCGGTGTACTGGATGGTTGCCCGGGCCGGGCCGGCGAGCAAGCTACGGATATCGCGCTGCCAACCGCGGAGGACGGCGGGGCCAAGCGGGCGGGCGTCCGACACGTCACGAAGCATCTTATGGGAGGCCATATGCACTCCCCAGCTGAAGTAGGTGTAGGTCCGAGCAAGATCGCGAACATCTTGCGGTGTCAGCCCGGGCAGCTCGTTGGCGCGTTTGACTAGTTGCTGGGCGAGCGTGTTCGCGAGAGTCCGAGCATTTTCAATAAACAGCGACATTACGGGTCTGCTGGTGGTGCCGAGCGGACCGGGTAACCGGGTCTCGAACAGGAAGTTGATGATCGGGTCATGGCTGTACGGGTCAATTAGGCTAACGTCATTCAGCTGTACGCTCTCAAAGTCCGCTCGGATGCGGAAACTCTGTGGAAACCGCTCCAGCAAGCTGGCGTAACCTTCCGCCCAGCTTGTGGCGACCCGGCTGCTGATCTGGATGCGGATCATCTCTACGCCTCGGTTGAGCGCCTCTTCCTCGGCTTTCATCAGCTCACCGTACATATCTGCCCGACCCTCATGGTGGAATCCCCAGCCGGTCCGATACACGGTCTCCTTGGAGTTGCGGATGTGCATCACCAGCTCGTCGTAGTACCGCCGTTCGCTCTCGGCGTCGACGATCGCCATATATCGCACTACCTGTTCGCGTGGCCGGACCCTCGCCCGGGCTGCCGGATCACGGAGCGAAGCTGTTGGCGGAGTGGTAAAGTGCAGCCGTTTGTGCCGCCGAACTCCCTCAATCCGTATATAAAGAACCAAACCAATCAAAGCTATCAAAACGCCAGCTCCCTGCCATGCAGGTTGGCTGAGGATGTCCAGCAGCGACACTCTGGCCATCACCTCGCACGTCGTCTGGCGGATCTCTCGGCGGTGCTCCAAGGGCCTGTTCGTTCATGGGCGGCTACTCATGGTATCCGAGCTGTGCTATTAAGGTCATGGCCTCGTTTGGGCCGGGCGCGGGCAGCCAGCGTCGTTTGGAGGCCGCCCATCCTGCCTGCGCCTTGACCGCCTTGTCGACGGCAGTGTGGGCCGGGCCCCCGATGACCTCTACGATGGCGCGGTGAGTGCAGAGAGTCGTAGTCGTGGCCGGTCGGCCTCCCGCTTGTCCAGCCGCGGCGACGCAGTGCCGAACCTGCTGGAGAAGCAGCTTGAGCAGGCTGAGCATCTGCTGTCGGTCGATGACCCGGTAGAGGCGGAGCTGCACGTCGCCGGCATGATCTCCCTCGCTAAGTTCGGGGGGCTCGGCTCGGAGCTGAACGACATGCTCTTCCTGGCCCTTGTAAAGGCCGCCAGCGAGAACCCATCGCCGCATGCCGCAACGCTGCTGCGTACGGTAGTGGCGATCGGGTCACCCAGCCAGCGACGAGTAGCGAGCAACGCGCTGGGCATAGTGACCGCCGCTGGGCACTTTCCTCCTGAGTGGACGGTCCAGCTCGGGCGAGCAGTGCCTGAGCGGGCGTGGCGCAGGTTCGACGTCTTCGGCGACGCGGAGATCATCACGGTGACGTTCCGCTACGGCGATGCTGAGCATGTGGTCGTCGTACAGGTCGACAGGTGCCGCGAGCCTGTGGCGCTCAACATCATTGTGACGGGCGCGGTCGCTGACGTGCTGTCACACATCCAGAGCGATGATGACCCACTGATGCGGGTAGAGCCGCTCGACCTGGACGACGTCCGTCATCGCATCGAGCCGGCGTTGGCCCGCTGCGACCAGGGCGGGTCCGCCGAGCTGAGCGGCCCGTCGTTGGTCTGCCTGCCGGTCGCCCGGGCTCGCGTACGGCGGCTACCCGCTGGCGGCCAGCCGCCGGAGCTCCGCAGCTTCACGGCGGCCGACCGGGACGCGGCGGTGGCGGACTTCCTGGCCGGCGCGCACGCCGCCGATGCGGGCGAGGAGAAGACCGCGCGGTTCTGGGGTGAGGTGCTCACCGGGTACAGCGGCTACGTGCCGGGGGAGGCGCCCACCCGGGTCGGCCCCCGCAAGGTGTCGGAGATGCTGCTGTCCTACGTGCCGAACACCTTCACCCTCACCGGCGCGCAACGTGACGGGATGTCCAGCGCGGTCACTGCGTGGGCCCGGTGGTCCGCCGAGCGTCAGGAGCTGGACAAGCCCGCAACCGCCCACCTGGAAGAGCATCTGCCCAAGGTGTTCGCGGAGTTCGATGAGGCGTACGACCATCCGGACAGCATCCTGGTCCGCAGCTACCTGACCGACATATCCACGGTCACCGCCGATGCGACAGTGCTGGGCTTCGCCCTGCACCGCCGGCACCTCGCCGTCCCGGTTCCCGAGGCGCGCACCGGCGCAGACCACATCCGGCTGCTGGACGCGGCAGACCCCACCAACCGGCGCGCGATCGTCGAGAGTGAGTGCGGCGAGTGCGAGCTACCTGCTGGCATGACCCGGGCCCAGTTCCTCGACGCTGCCGTACGCGTCGTCGAGCAGCTATGGCACGACGACCCACCGGAGATCTGGCAGGAGGCCCAACGCCTGTCCGCCGCCGGCCTCGCTAACCACGACGTCATCCACCGGCTTGTCGCTGGTGCCCGCAGCGGTGGCTGACCCGTCCAAAAAGGCTGACCTGTCCGAAACTGGCCCGTACCGCACGCCGGCCTGTGCCGAAAGCTGGAGACCGTGCCGCACATGCAGAAGACCCCGACCCTGGATGCCTTGTCAGCGGTCGAGCAGGCCGGCGTTCTGGCCACGCTGCTACGCGTCCATCCGGAGCTGGCGCGCGAGGCCGAGGCGATCGCCGCGGAGCGGCTGGCCGAAGAGGACAGTGACGAGGTGGCCGCAGGCGTCGCCGCTGAGCTGCGGGCTCTGCATCTCGAGCAGCTCGCCGACCGCGCCGGGCCGCAGTGGGACGGTGGGTACGTCGAGCCGCACGAGGCTGCGTGCGAGCTGCTCGACGAGGCGGTGCAGCCATACCTGGACGACCTGAGCCGGCGGATGAGGGTGGGCGCCACCGAGGCGGCCGGTCAGATCGCTCGCGGGATGCTGGCCGGCCTCTACGCCTGCCGGGACGAGAACGACAACGACCTGGTTCTCACCCATGCGGGTATGCCGGACGCGGTCGACTACCTCGCCAGTACCGTGCTGGCCGCCTGTGCCAAGGGTGGGGTGGCCGTACCGGAGCAGTGGCTGGCCGACAACTGTCCAGCATGGACATAGGACCGGGTCAGCTGGCTATGACTGGCTTAGTGGCCGACCGGTCGCCCAGGGAAGTCAGCGCCACGGACTGAGCATCAGTGGAACCGCCTGGGTGCGACGTTCCGAACTGTGCCACCAAGCGCGTCATGATCTACAGCCGGCCAGCGTCGGTCCTGAGGTGACTGTCTCGGCGTTGCCCCGCAGGTCGGAGCTGATGGCGACGTACCAGGGCCGGCGCAGTGCCGGCACCGCCCGCCAGGCCCGGATGTGTCGCTGCGCAGTTATGCATCGCTCGGCATGGGTGAGTCTCGTGTGGTCGACACGACTGGTTGACAGCTGTCATGAGCGCTTGTCTGGCTACGCTGGATGACAACACCGTTCAGAGAGCGGATCCGGACAGGAAAGGAGGCCCGATGACGTCAGGCGCTCCGCTGGAGGGGTCCAGCTCTGGAAGCTACAGCATCCCGGACCTGGTCCGAATGGCTGCCGAGGGATCTATTCGGGTGCCGACATTCCAGCGGTCCTTCGTGTGGGACGCATCGGACGTACGGAAGCTGTTCGACAGTATCTATAGAGGGTTTCCAATCGGCACGATCCTCCTGTGGCGGAATGAGGGCCCTGCCGGTGAGGTCGCCCTCGGGCCGGTCGTGCTCCCGGTGCCGCGTCGTACAGATGCGTTATGGGTAGTGGATGGGCAGCAGCGCGTTACCTCCCTCTTCGGTGCTCTGGCCCCTACTGCCACCGGCGTAGACGATCGTTTTGAGGTCTACTTTGACCTGGCCACGTCTCGTTTCGTCAACCCACGACGCGGCCTGGTGCCGCCCCGTTCCATTCCGGTACGCGAGGCGCTTGAAACGCGTACCATGCTGGCCTGGCTACGTGAGCATCAGTCTGATCTTGAGCCAGTGGATCTCGATATCGCAGATAGGCTGGGGGGTGCCATACGAGACTACAAGGTTCCCGCCTACATTGTTTCGGGAAACGACCAGAGGCTGCTCAGGGAGGTCTTCGACAGGGTCAACTCGGCGGGACGTCCAATTCGCCGGGCGCAGGTCTTCCATGCGCTCTTTGCAAGCGATGCCGAGCCAGGCAGCCCCAGCGCGGTGGTTGAGGAGCTTCGGCATCTAGGGTTCGGCCGTCTCGACGAGAACAGGATCGTCCAGAGCCTTCTGGCGATCAGGGGTGGCGATGTTCAGCGGGACGTACACGAAGAGTTCGATGATGGCGACGATCCTGCCGAATGGTATGACAGAACAGAAGTGTCCCTGTCCAGGGCGATTGACTTTCTTCGTGCAGTGGGCGTCCCCCACCTATCTCTCATGCCGAGTACGCTGCCGCTGCCGGTCCTTGCGGCCTTCTTCTACATCCATCCCGAGCCTGAGCCTTGGATCTTGCGGCTGCTGTCACGGTGGCTATGGCGGAGCTGGGCTCACGACTTTGGTCGTGATGGCGGACAGGCCTCAACTCTCAGGCGGGCCGTCAAGTCCGTCAACCCGAAAAAGCTGTCCCCGGACAAGGCGCCATCGAGCTTCCATGCAGTGGAGGCGCTTCTCTGGTCAACGACGGATGCGACTGCGCCGGAGATCTCCATGCAGGGATTTAGGAAGGACAAGGCGCATAGCCGTTTGATACTGCTCGCCCTGGCCGCACTAGGACCGTTAGACGGCGGCGGGCATATAGACCTGGCCGAGGGGTTCGAAAGGCTGGGCGTCGACATCGTCACACAGCTGGTGCCGAACCACAGGTCGGATGCGGCGGCTTGGGGTTTCTGGCCGGCCGGATCCCGGCCCACCGGGGCCGAGGATGAGAAGGTGCTCGCAAGCCACGCCATTGACCCAGCCGCGGCTTTAATGCTGCGCGATCGTGACATTGATGGGTTCTTGTTGGCGCGTCGACGGCGTCTGCGCGCGCTCGTGCGGGGATTCCTCAGCAACCGGCTTGAGCCGGGCGCCTTGGTCCGGCCACCGCTCAACGATCTCATGGTGGCTGAGGAAGAGGGGGCAGCTCATTGAGCGAGCAAGCCACCCTGCGGCTGGAGCTTCAGGCTGCCACCGGCCCGTGGGTCGAGGTCGGCTTCCTGCGAAAGTCCGGATCCAAGAACTGGTTCGAGCTCTCTGAGACGTACTGGGACCTGCCCGACCGGCCGGTCCTTGGTCAGATCTTCGAGGAGGAGGGGAGGACGTATCGCCCCAGCTCTTGGGTAGCGTTGCCGCACTGGTTCTCCCATCTTCTCCCGGAGGGGCGGCTACGCCAGGCTGTGGCCGAGGCGGCCCATACGAAGAGTATGCATGAGTTCGACCTGCTCGCCCGTATCGGCCAGGACGACCTGCCGGGAGCGCTTAGAGCGACGATCGTGAACTCTCCGACTGATCTCTCCATACCTCCCGAGCGGGCCATGGAGGCGGCAGATGCCTGCCGGGTCGACCCTCTTCTCAAGTTCAGCCTAGCCGGCGCACAGCTGAAGTTTTCCGTGCTCGCCGATGATCGGGGCTTGACAGTGCCGGCGAAAGGCGAGGCCGGAAACGTCATCCTCAAGTTTCCCGACGGCCGCGCGGGTTTCTCCGGTGTCCCAGAGGCCGAGCTCGGCTGTATTGAGCTGGCGCGGCTGTCCGGGCTTCGTACCCCGGCTGCGCGGCTGTGGCAGCCGTCCGAGGTGACTGGTCTTGAGGAATGGGCACGTCGTACCTCCGGCATGGCGCTGGCGGTGGATCGTTTTGATCGCCTTACGAGTAGCCGGCGGGTGCATATGGAGGAGCTGGCCCAGATAATGAATGTCCCCACGAAGCCGGACGGGGCAAAGTACCAGCGTGCCAACTTTGAGACGGTGGCGATGCATGCGAGCGCGCTGAGCGGTCTCGACTCGGTAGGGGAGGTCATCGACCGTATCGTGCTCAACGTGATCATCGGGAACGGCGATGCACACCTTAAGAACTGGGCGTTCTTATACCCGGATGGCCGGATTCCGATCCTGAGTCCGGTCTATGACATACTGCCAACAGTGCTGTATGTGCCCAATGATGATCTCGGCCTGAAGCTCGACGGTGAGAGGCGGTTCGAGGCGATAACCCTGCAGAGTTTTGTTCGTCTGGGTGAGCGTTCAGGGTATGGGGGAGACTTGGCCGCCCAACGGGCTGGCGACGCCGTTGAGAAAGTCATGGGCAACTGGCGCTCGTTGGGGGACCATCTGACGCGTGAGCAATATGGGATCCTCACGAAGAGGCACAGCACACTCGCACTTCTCGCGTCGTGAATAGCTTTTGCGCCTAGTTTCTGTCGAGTGCGCCGCATGCCCGCCGGGACAGTCACGGCCAGCCACCTGTGAGGACGGCCCAGGAGAGGACGTTTACCGCGCAGCCGCTGGCACCATCGCTGCCTTGGCCCAGTACCTGTGTCGAACACCTGTGCGCAGCCCGCCGGCGCGGGGCGAAGTTGATAAGTTCATTTAGGTGTTCGACAGGTATGACAACTTTGCCTGTCGGCCGGAGTCTGTGGTGCTGCCGGCCACCGCGGTAAGACGGTGGCCGGCAGCGCCTTTCAGCTGCGATCAGGTGCGGACGATCGTCACGTTGTCCACGCCGGCCTCGACCAGGCTGGCGGTGGAGGCGTCAGCCGCCTCGACCCGCAGCCGGACGCTCTGCCCGGCGAAGCTGGACAGGTTGACGCTTGCTGTCGCCCAGGACCCGGCCCGGTTCGTTGCCGCGCCGACCTGGCTGAACACCACCGTGGCGCCGGTTCCGGAGACCACGCTGACCCGGAAGTAGTCAGCGCTGCTCGAGTTGTTCAGGTGCGCCAGGTACCACGAGAACGACAGCGTGAGCGTCGCCGCCGATGGCAGCGCGATCAACGGGGACTGCATCGTCGTGGTGCCGCCGTCCACGTCGTACGAGCCTGCGCCCGTGCCGGCGAGGCGGCCGGTCACCAGGTCGTTGACGCCGGAGACCGTGGTGCCCAGCTGCAGCGTGACGGTGGAGGTGGTGCCCTCCGGGTCGCCCCGCTCCCACTGGCCCAGGGTGGCGGTGTCGGTGCCGTTGGGGTTGGTGACCCAGCCGGTCGCGGTCTCGAAGGTGTCGGAGTAGATCGTGGTCCCGCCGCCGCCGCTGCACGTGGGCTCACCGGCCTGGACCGGCACGGAGACTGCGTTCCAGGCCGCCTTGACGGTGGCGCACTGCGGCGAGCTGGCACCGTAGAGGTTCACTGCCGCGTTGAGCGAGGCGAGCCGGACGTTGGCGTACCGCCAGGTTGAGGTCTTGGCCAGCATCGCGTTGTAGTAGATCCGGCCGGCGACCTGCACGCCGATGCCGGTCACGGTCGAGCCGTTGCAGGTCGGGCTGGCCGGGTTGCCGGCCGGGTTCGAGCCCATCGCGACCAGGTAGAACCAGTGGTTGAGCGGGCCCGCCGCAGCGTGCACCTCGGTGTTGGGGATCGCGGTTGACCAGCAGTTCGGGTCGCCCTCGGCGGCCGGGTTGTACATGTTGCGGATCTCGCCGCTGCCGGAGAGGTTGACCTCCTCGCCGACCAGGAAGTCCGGCGGGTCGTTCGGGTTGTTGGTGTAGTGCTCGGTCAGCGCGCCGAAGATGTCGCCGGTGCCCTCGTTGATGCCACCGTTCTCGTTGCCGCTGCCGGCGCCGCCGGGGGTGGTCTGGAAGATCGCGTGGCCGTACTCGTGCGCCACCACGTCGATCGGGGTGACCTGGCGCAGGTTGTCCGAGGAGTGCCCGAAGTTGGTGTAGCTGCCGTTCCAGTAGGCGTTGACGGCGTTCAGGCCCACCCGGGCCGGGAAGCCGCCGCCGCTGCCGTTGATGCCGTTGCGCCCGAGCCAGCTGCCGAGCATGTCCCATTCCCGCTGTACGGCGTAGAGCGCGTCCACGCACGCGGTCTCGAGGTTCGTGCCCGACCCGTTGCCCCAGATGTCATCGGTGCCGGTAAACGTCGTGCCGGTCTGCCCGCCGCAGCGGATGCCGGACCGGGTCGGGTCCGACATCGACCACGACGTGCCCGAACCCGACGTCGAGATGGTGACCTGGCCGTTGTAGTAGCTGTTGCCGGTGCCGGCGCGGACCATGTCGACGCTGTCGGCCACGGCTCCGGTCAGCGCGTCCACGTAGATGCTCGGCACGCTCGGCGTCCCGTCGGCCTTGGCGCCGGTGAGCTTGACCTCCCAGGCCAGCCGCGGGGTGCCCCAGGCCAGCACGACCAGGCGCGGCGCGCTCGCCGTCTCCACCGTCGCCAGCGTGGCGCGGGCGGTGGCGGACGCCGCGTCGGCGCCTACCGTGGGCCGGTTGCCCACCGCGATGACCCGGTCCTGGGCCACGGCGGTGTTGAGCACCGCGCCGGTCGCGCCGGTCACCACGACCAGGTCGCCGCCGACCACGGGCAGGCCGCGGTACGTACGTTCGTACGAGAAGTACTTGAGGCCGTTGCCGCCGGGCTGCATTCCGGTCCGGAAGATCTTGTCGTCCGGGCTCTTGCGCAGCGTGGCGTTGCCGCTCGCGACCAGCGCGTCAGCGGCGGCGGCCGCGGGGTCGGCCGCGTCGGGGGTTGACGGGACGGCGCTCGCCGGCACCGAGACCATGGCGATGCCAACGGTCGCGGCGGCGAGCAGCGCGAGGGTGATGGGGGTTCTGCGTCTCAAGGGTCCTACCCCTCCTGGGATGCAGCCCGCGCCCTTGCAAGGCCACGGACAGGTAGCCGTCAATATTGACGGTAATCACACTCTGGCAGCCGGATCTCCCCGCGTCAACGTCCCACCCCCGGTGCGTGGGAAGGCCCGCGCACGACCATCCCCGCCCGCCCGCCCCATCACGTCTCCGCAGCCCAAAGCCCCCCGGGTACGCCGGACCGCAGCCGCCAGCTGCCCCGTGCGCGTCTACTCGTCGCCGAGCGAGTCGAGCAGCCGCAGGAGGTTGGCGACCGACTCCTCATCGAGGCTCCTGCCCGCCTCGGCGAGGAAGACCCCCTCGCCAAGCTGCCCCCGCAGCGTACGGAGCGCCCGCAGGTCGATGTGTGCCTGGGGCACGCCGATGCCTAGCCTGATAGCCAGAGCCGTGACGTGTAGTGGGACCGCCTCCCGCGGTCGCTGAAGCGCCGTGCGGAGAATCCCCAGCTGGCTGATTGTCGTCGCGATGCCGGCTTGGTTGCCGAGCTGCTCGTTGATGGTGAGGGCCTGTTGGTAGCGGCGTTCGGCTTCGGGGTAGTCGCCCCTGTCCTGGGCGAGCATGCCGAGCTGGTGGTAGCTGCTGGCCATGCCGGCTTGGTTGCTGAGCTGCTCGTCGATGGTGAGGGACTGTTGGTAGCGGCGTTCGGCTTCGGGGTAGTCGCCTTGCAGATAGGCGAGGTTGCCGAGCTGGTGGTAGCTGGTGGCCATGCCGGCTTGGTTGCTGAGCTGCTCGTTGATGGTGAGGGACTGTTGGTAGCGGCGTTCGGCTTCGGGGTAGTCGCCCCGGGCATGGGCGAGGATGCCGAGCCGGTAGATCCAGGCGGGTTGCCGGGGGGAGTCAAGGGACTGATGGGTGAGAGTGTCATGGATGAGCGCGGTCTCGTGGTCCCATGCGCCCCATTGGTGCAGCTGTGAGCAGATGTCTTCCGTGACCGTGCCGGCCTCTTCAACGTCGCCCGCTTCTAGTAGGTGATAGCGGGCCTCGATCAGGTCTTTGACATCCGCTTCGCGGTCTTGTGGCCATTCCTGGACCCGCCACCGCCAGTAGGCGGCGGCACTGCGATGCGCCGCTTGCAGGACTCCGGTCTGGCCGGTGTCTTGGACATGCCGTTCGAGTTCGGCTGCGGTCCACCGGTGCACGAACACCAACCCCGTCTCCTCGTCGGTGCTCAGCAGGCTGGACTCGGACAGCACCCGGAGCACTGGGTCGAGGTCGGCGGAGGTTGATCTCGGCGGCGTCGGTGGCTCGGAGTAACGCCGCAGCTGAGCGGCGAGCTGGTCGCGGTCGGACTCGGGCAGCGGGCTGGTAGCCCTGTCCAGGGCCTGGGCAAGCTCGTCCGGAGTGAGTCCGTGACGTTGCAGGATCTGCCCGATCTGCTCGGCAGCGTCTCGCCGCTCCTCGGCGTTGGAGGCGGTGTCGTCGGGCGTGCCGATCTGGAAGAGCAGGGCCGCCTCGTCGACTGGTTCACGGTAGACGCTGGCACCGACTAGCAGCCGCACCGCGCCGTCCACTGTGGCGAGCCGGGTCAAATGCTCGCCGAGGAGGATGTCGTCGGCGGCGAGGGTGACCACCTCGGCTAGGGCGACGTCGAGGTCCCGGCCGGTGTGCAGCCACCGCTGCGCGGTCTCCTCGCCCAGCTTGGCCCGGACCGCCTTGGCAAGGCGATCGGTGATGTCTGGGAAGCGGCCCACGCCGCCGGCCAGTAGCGCGTCGAGGTACTCCAGCGTGCGGGGGTGGCCACCCACCATCCGCCACACCCGCTCAACCTGGTCGTCGTCGAGTTGGTCCAGGTGCGGGAGAGCCCAAATCAGTTTGAGCGTCTCGGCGAAGGTCATCGGCCCCAGGCGCTGCCGGTACAGGCCGGCACCGGCCGGTAGCGGGAACGGATGACGGCTGGTGACCAGCAGCCGGCTACGGCCCGGCGCGTCGATCCAGGCGGCGAGCAGCCCGGCCAGCGACTGGTCCGCCACCCGCCACCCGGACGTGCCACCCTCGGTGCGGGCCAGGTTGTCCTCGAAGTTGTCGAGCACCACCAGCACGCCGAGCTGGCCCAGCACATGCTGGCGTAGCAGGGCGTACCGGTCGGCCCAGCCGACATCGAGCCGGTTGGCGACCTCCACCGCCGCCCACGTCATGCCCGAGGTCTGCCCGGTGACGATCAGGTGCTGGCGCAGCACGGCGGCCACGGCCGACAGCAGACCGTCCACCGAGGTGGACCCGGTCGCCACCGCCACCAGCCGCCCCGGTTCGTGCCGGGTGGCGTGGTGCACCAGCTCCGCGGCGAGCGTGGTCTTGCCCACCCCACCGATGCCGTGCAGCAGCACGCCGGGCCAGGCCGAGTCCGAGGCGAGCAGCGCGGGTAGGGTCCGTTGCTCGAAGCGGCGGCCGACGAACTCCCCTACCGGCCGGGTCAGCAGCCCGGCCACGGTCGCCTGCGCAGCGGACAGCGACTGCGCAGCCCTGCCCGGGTCGTAGGCGGGCACGGCCGGGCGAGCGGCGACGATGCTGACCACGCTCCACTCGTCCAGTCCGGAGATGGCCTGGTCGAGCCGGTCGGTGGCGCTGGCCAGCTCGCGGTGCACGATCCGGCGGGCCTCGGCCACGGCCCGCACCACATCGGGGTGATCGGTCTCGGCGAGCTGAGTGTAGACACGGGCGAACAGCGAGGTGGCGTACCGGTCCGTCACCGAGGTCTCGGTGCCGATTACCGCGGCGGCGCCACGGGCCAGCAGCCGCCCCGCGAACGACACCCCGTCCGCATCCGGCGTGTCGGTGTAGCAGGCGGCCAGCGCCACTACCGGCGGCATCGCCCCGGCCGGCACCGCCTCATCGACGAGCTCGTCCGCAGTGACCGACCGGGCGTTGCCGGCCTCGTCCTCCAGCACCAGCACGCCTGGGCCGCCATGGGCGGAGATGTGCAGCACGTGCACGCCGCCACCGTCCAGCGCGGCGCGGATCGCGGCGGTGGTGGCGAACGGCACGACCTGCACCTGCGCCTGCCCCTGTCGGGCGCCCCGCACCGCGGCGAGCACCTTGCGCAGCTCCCGCTCGTAGTCCAGCACCGCCCCTCCGCCGCGGACCGGTGCGGAGATCGCCACCACGATCCGCAGCGGCCCGCCCGTCACCGGCGGCACCCCGGCCGCCGCGACCCGGTAGACCGTCACCAGCGGGTGCAGCGCCAGCGGCTGCCAGGTCACCGGCTCGGGCAGCGCCTCCCACGGCAGCCCAGAGAACCCCGGCGCGTCCACGCCGATGCGTACCGGGACAAAGGCCCGCTCCGCGCGGCGCAGCACCTCCCCGAGCGCCGCGGCCACCGGCTCGGGCAGGAACGACTCAGCCAGCAGCTCACCGGCGCGCCGCACCGACGTCCCCGTCCGCTCGTGAAGGTCGGCTCCGTCGGCACGGGTGATGCCGGCGCGGGCCCGCTGCCGGCGGAGGTCGTGCAGCACGTTGGCCAGGCCCGGCCCGACCCCGCGGTGGGCGGCTGACACGTCGTGCCCGCCGCCGCGCAGCCGCACCGTGGACTCCGACACCGACAGCACCAGGTCGACCGCGCCCTCCAGCGGCGGCTGGCCGGTGATCTCGACCTCGGCGAGGCCGTGGAGCAGGTGTTCCAGGTGCTCGGTGCGGGCGACCCACACCGAGTCGCGCCCCCACCCGTCCGCCGAGTTGTACCGAGCCGAGACCACCCCGACCACCACGTCGTCGGCGAGGCGCCGCACCGGCGCGCCGCTCATCCCCGGCATCACGCCCGAGGCGGCCAGCCGGCCCAGCGGCACCTGCCCATCCCGGGTCGTCCCGCCCTGCCACGCGCCGGGCGCGTCCAACCAGCCAAACTGGTACGCCGGGTCGGGCACCCTCGTCACGCCGGTCACCATGACCGGGGTCAGCACCGGCACCGTATCGGTCGCGGCGAGCCCGGCGATGCAGGCGCCCAGCGGCTCCGAGCGCCGCAGCACCGCCAGGTCGTGCAGCGGGTCCACCCGCACCACCTGCGCCTCAGCCGGCGGCAGGCCACCGTCGAGGCTGTCCACCGTCACTACTGAGTCGCGGCTGCCGGCGCCGAGGTCGTCCAGCACGTGCCAGGCGGTGACCAGCACACCTGGCGCGACCTGGAAGCACGTCCCCACCGGCTCGCCGTCCGGGGCCAGCAGCCGGCCCAGGTACGGCGGGATGCGGCGGTCTGCGCTCACTGTGGCCCGTCCGTACCCTCTGCCTGCTCCTGGTCCTGGGCCGTCGCACGCCTGGTGTCGTAGCTGACCAGCACCCGCAGCGCCGCCTCACCCGACCCGCCGGCGACGACCACGTTGCCTTGCAGGGTGAACTTCAGCCCGAACTCCACCTCCACCCGGTCCGGCCGCGCTGACCGGGCCGCCAGCCGCGACACCGTGCCCGCGACCGTGGACGCCACCTCGACGATCGCGTCCTGCGCCCGCTCGAACCCGTCCACCACCCGCTGACCGGCCTTGTCCAGCGTGGACGTGCGCTCCGACCCCGGCATTGTGGTCGTCTCCACCAGCAGCTCGATATCGCCAACACGCATGGGGACTGGACGACCACTCATAACCAGTAAACGTGTCACACTCCGGCAGGGTCACGCAGGTAGCCACCGCCGGCATGGGCCACAAAGCCGTATCGGATCAACGACTTCCGCGGCGGCGGGACTGCGCGTAGAGCCGGTCGGCGTCGACGAGGATGTAGCACCCGTCGGGACTCCAGTCGGTGACGCTGCTGTGGTAGACGGCGCGACAGGCGGCGTCCGCGTCGGCGAAGCCAGGGTCACCAGGGCGCAGCAGGGCAGCGGTGCCGTGGGCGATGACCGCGGTGTCGTCACCGTCGAAGTAGGCCACGCTGACCGCGGGACGGGCCGCGAGGTGCCGGGCGCGCCAGCTGCTGGCCGGGGTGGAGGCGAGCAGCCGGCCGCGGAGCATCAGCAGGTCGACCGGTGCCACCCGGGGCTCGCCTGCGCTGGTCACCGTAGCCATGGCACCGACCTGCCGGGTCGGGAACAGCGCCACGACCTCCTCAGCGGTCAGATGGCGCTCCGGCGGGAAGATGTGCCGCAGCTGGGCGCTGCTCATCTGCGCCGCGCTGCGGTCCAGCAGCTCTTGGAGCCGTTTCAGGTCCTCCGTGGACTCCCACACAGCGACTCTCCTATCGTGCTGGCCCGGCCAGGCGTACCCGATGACTTATGGTCAGCTGCGCCAGCGGCCCGGCGCGGATGCTTTGAACCAGCATGCACCGGCTTGGCGTATATCGGGGTGGAGCGGCCCGTGGGGCCGGCGCTGACGCTGATGGGAGATGTGATGGTGAAGGACACGTGTTCTGGTGTGCCACGTCCGGTCTCACTGTCCGGGCGTTCCGGGCTCTTGCGGTACGCGTTCGTGCTGGCGGCCGGGGTGTTGCTGGCGCTGGCCGTACCTGGGGTCGGGCATGCTGCCGTGAGTGTCTCCCGGGCCGAGCTCAAGGACGGGAAGCTGCGGATCGAGGGCACCGCGGCGCCGAACCGGACGATCACCGTGGACGGTGTGGCGATGGGCACGAGCGGGGGAGACGGCCGGTTCCGGGTCGAACGGTCAGGCTTCACGCCGCCCGCTGACTGCACCGTCGACGTCAACGACGGCTCGGCCACGGCGGCCACGGCGACCCTGTCCGGGTGCACGGTCGGCTCACCCCCGCCCCCGCCGAGCACCTGCACGATCGTTCCGGAGACCTTCGTGGACGGCAATGTCGGGACGCTGAACACCTGGTTCGTCTCGACGACCGGCTGTCGCACGTCCGAGGGGATAGTCCAGTTCAGCGTCGTCGCAGGCCAGACCCCGCCAGGCACCACTCTGTTCACGCAAGGTGTCAGCTCCGGCGGCATCACCGGTACGCCGACGACCGAGGGGCTGTTCTCGTTCACGCTCCGGGTGCGGGACTTCACCGGTGCGAGCGACACGGAGTCGTTCTCGATCCGGATCAACCCGCCGCGCACGCTCGTGATCACGAACATCAGCGACACGCTCTCGCCCGGGACCGTCGGCCAGTTCTACTGCTGCGGGAACCTGTTCGCCGACGGCGGGGTGCCCGGCTACACGTGGTCGCTCCGCTCCGGCCAGCTGCCGCCCGGCCTGTCGCTAACCGCGAGCCCCGGCCGGATCACCGGTACGCCCACCACGGCCGGGACCTTCTCGTTCCTCGTACGGGTCACCGACTCGGTCGGCGCATTCGCCGAACGCACCTTCTCCATCACGGTCAGCTAAGTTTCGAGTTGGGAGAAGCATGGCGGTCAAGGTTCTGAGCTCAGGTATGCGACGTCCGGCACTGCTGTCCGGGCACGCCGGCCCGCTGCGTTGGGCGTACGTCGTGGTCGCGGCTCTGCTGCTGGCGCTCGCCGTTCCCGGTGTCGGGCACGCGGCCGTGAGCGTCTCCCGCGCCGAGGTGAACAGCGGGAACCTGCGGATCGAGGGCACCGCCGCGCCGAACCGGACGATCACTGTGGACGGTGTGGCGATGAGCACGAGCGCCGGAGACGGCCGGTTCCGGGTCGAACGGTCAGGCTTCACGCCGCCCGCTGACTGCACCGTCGACGTCAACGACGGCTCGGCCACCGCGGCCACCGCCACCCTGTCCGGGTGCACGGTCACTGGACCCCCGTCGCTGTCCGCACTCACCTTGAGCCAGTCGACGGTCATCGGCGGCACGCCGGTCACCGGGACGGTCTCGCTGACATCGGCGGCGCCCACCGGCGGCTTTATCGTCTCGCTGTCGAGTGACAACACCACGGCGGCCACGGTGCCGCCGGACGTCACCATCGCGGCCGGCTCGACGGCGGCGACCTTCCCGGTCACTACGAACCCCATCCCCAACCCCCAGTCCGCGCTCATCATCGGCGTCGCGGGCGGGGTGACCAGGTTCGCCATCCTGACCGTCACGACGGAGTCCCAGGCCGAGAACGGCAGCGTCTCGCTGGCCCGGGGCGGCAACGGTGGCGGGCGCGTCACCTCACAGCCTGCCGGGATCGACTGCACCTTCACCTCGACCGGCACGACCGGCACGTGCGGCAACGTCTTCTTCCCGGCGGGAACCCAGGTCAGGCTCGACGCCCGCCCTGCGCAAGGGTCGAGCTTCCTGGGGTGGGAGTTCGAGACCACCTGCCGGGACGCACCCAACGTCACCGTGGTCGCGGGCGTGGCCCACATCTGCCGCCCGGTGTTCAGGCTGAGGTGACCTCTGTGGTCAGGAGGCCTGGATCTCGCCGATAGCCCCCACCCGTGCCTCGGCGTTGTAGAGCTGGGTGTCACTTTCGATATGAGTGGCTTGGACCCGGTGTGCTCCCGAGGCGAGCGACTGGGTTGTGCGGGTGAGCCGCTCGACGGCAGCGCCTGGCCACTCGCCTGCCCGCTCAGCCGGGCGCAGCCGCTCGGTGACGAGAGCATGCGTGTGGTGTATCAGCGTCTCGGACTCCGAGACGCCCGGCGTCGTGTAGAAGGCGCGCCTGAGAACGTCCTCCCCCCAGGTCACCGCGGCCTGATGGGGGTCTGCCGCGACGCCGACCATGACCACCGTGCACCAGCCGCCGCCACCATAGGCATGGGAAGCTCCATTGCGGACGAAGAACTCGTCAAGGTGCGCCTCGTCCGTGATGAGCAGCTCGTCGGGGGGCCGGTGCTCCCGCAGCGGCGCCCGGGCGAGCTGCTTGTCCACGATGAGCCGCGCCGGGATGTCCGCGACAACCTCAACGGCGATCATGCCGGTCCGGCCGACGCCGAGCTTTGTGAGCTGCCGCATCAGGTGCTCGTACCAGCAAATTAGCGAGACCGGCGTGGGGGACTCCAGCCGGGCCACCGCCGATGCCATGCCGTCCCACCGGAACAGGAACGGCGTCAGGGCCGGGGAGCCGGGTGGCTCGTACCGGGATGAGACCGGCCGGGCGGCGGGTGTCCACCACGACCGGCCATCGACGAGCACATACTCCCCGAGCTGTTGCACCGCGCGGGCCGGTGGCTCGCCGAACGCCGCCGCCCCCAGCCCGAAGGGCAGGCCGTCATCGGCGACGTCGACGGCCCGGACAGCCCCCGGCTCCCCGTCGATGTCCCTCGGGCTCCACACGCAGGTGCTGTTCAGGATGTGCCCGACATCGCCCGTCAGCCACAGCGTGGTCGGCGGTCTACCCGGATCCCAGTCCAGGCGGGTCAGCTGGTCAAGGTCCACTCCGCCCCACCCCCGGCCTGTTCCATTGCCGCCGTATCTCTGCTTCGAGAGATTGGAAGTCGTCAACCCAGAGCCGGTCGTTCCGCGACAGCGACAGCCCGGTCCGTGCGGTGTCACCGCCGTCCAGCAGGTGGCGGTCGAGTGGGGACGTGCCGTGACGTGGCGTGGGGTCGCCGCCGGTGGGCGGGTCCCAGCCACCGAAGACGCTCATGAACTGGAGCACGCACCGGCCGAGGCTGGCGAGGTCGTAGCCGCCCTCGAAGAATGCGGCGACATCGGCACCGGGGTCCTGCTGGCAGTAGTCACGAATGGTGGAGGCGAGCTCCCGGTAGCTCCATTCGCTCATCTCCAGCTGGGAGAAGCTGTCGCGATGGTACGAGTCAAGGCCGAGGCTCACCAGCACGAGCTGGGGACGGAACCCGCTGAGGATGGGCCGGAGCACGCGCCGGAGCACCGCGGAGTAGACACTGTCGCCGGATGACGCCGGTATCGGCACGTTGACGGTGTACCCGGCGCCGGCGCCAGCGCCCCGCTCCCGGAACAGGCCGGTCCCCGGGTGCACGCCGGCCTGGTGTACCGAGAAGTAGAGCACGCTGGCGTCGTTGTAGAAGATGTCCTGCGTGCTCTTCCCGTGATGCGCGTCGGTGTCCACGATGAGCACGCGCGGCCGCTCCCGGCGCCCGCCGTCTGACGCGGCGAGGACGTCCTGACCGTGCCTTGCGGCGACCGCGATGTTGTTGAAGATGCATATCTTGTTGCCCGCCAGATGCCCCGGTGGCCGCACCAGGGCCACGGCGAGCCGCAGCGCTGGCACAGAGGTGACCAGGTCAACGGCGCACACCGCACCGCGTACGGCCAGCTCCGCCCCCTCGTACGAGCCCGCGCGCACCTCCAGGTCGCTCTCCAGGACGATGTCGGGCTTCTTCTCCTCGGCCAGGCGCCGGCTCAGCTCCTGGACCCGCCTGATCCACTCCCGGGTATGCACCCGGCGGAGGAACGCCTCGGCGTCCCAGTCCCGGAACTGGTACGGCGACACGTACGTCCACAGGTCCCGCCAGTCCTGCCCGTCCCGCAGCCCGGACACCTCAAGGCAGTCGAGGATGGCCTGCACCCGCTCCTTGGACTCAGGGTGGTTGTGCAGGTCGGTACGGCCGTACTCGGGGTGGTAGACGAGGGCGACCGACGTGGTGACCTGGCTCGACAGGCGGTCCTCGCGAGCCGGCTCGGGAAGGGCCACCCAGGCGGTACGGGAGTCCCGAGCGAGGTTCTGCTGCGCCTCGTCCTGGATCTGGGTGCTGAGCTGGGCGGCGGCGTCACGCACCTGTGCCCGGGTGGCCTGGGCGGCGGTGACCTGCCCCAGCACGTGCCAGACTGCCCAGCTCAGGTGCGGGTCGTAGCCGCCGGAGGACCGCCAGATCTCCCGTAACAGGCCGACAGTATCCATTGTGGATAGGCCACGGGTCGCCGCCTGCTCGGCGGCGAGCGCGGCGTTCACCCTGGTCCACGGCGACTCGGCCGGCCACGGCCAGGCCAGCCAGGGGCCCAGGCGCCCGTACAGCGCATCGCGCTCGATCTGCCCGGCGAGCACGACGCTGCGGTCCCACCACTGCCGTCCGAACCTGAGCAGCTCCTGCGGCAGGCGCTGCAGCTCGCCCCTGAGCTGGCCGTTGGCGCCGGCTGGGTCGGCATCGCTGTCAAGCGTGTCCATCATGGTGCCGATGGAGAACATGATGCTCCGGACGATCCAGAAGTCCATCTCCGTGGCCGTCGCGATGATGCGTTGCAGGATCTTCACGACGTCCTGCTGGTAGTCCTCCCGGTGCCGGAACAGGAACCCCACGGACTCGCCGCCGAACAGCCGCTGCGCGAACGTGGCGGAAGGCTCCAGCCAGGCCTGGAGGTGGCGCAGCACAGCGCCCCCCTCGCCGGCCTCCACGGCGTGCAGCAGGGCGCGCTCCACATCCCAGCGGAGCACGAAGTCGTTCTTCTTCGCCAGCTCGTCAAGGCAGCCGAGCAGCGTCTCCACGTCGTCGTGGCGGTCTGCGCCGGCGTCCGCCGCCGCGCGGTTGAAGGCCGTCAGCTGCTGCACGACCCGGCAGGCGAGCTGGTTCCAGTCGAACTCCACGTCACGGACGAGAACGTCGAGCAGGTCGAAGTGGATGCCCCGGGGGAGGGGCGGCAGCGGCTCCTCCAGCTTCTCGGTGACGAGCACAGCCATGCCGAGACCCTGGCGCAGGTTGTCGAAGCTCTGCTCCCGCAGCGCGATGTGCTGCGCCATCCGGCGGCGGAAGTCATCGAGGATCTCGTCCCGGCCCAGGCCGTCAAGGCGCCAGCGCCGGACGATCCCCCGCCCGATGGAGTACTCCAGGTACCGCTCGGAGACGAACCGGATGCCGCTGACCTGCCCTGCCCCCGGGAGGACGCCGAGCCCGGACTCGAGCACGATGCCCTCGTCCAGGATGGCCTTCAGCGCGGACCCTTCCCGGTACAGGCCCTCCACGGTGTTGACCCGGCGGCCGCGGACCGACAGCGCGTCCTCGGCGCGGGCCTGCGCGATCGCGAAGACCTCGTCGGACGACAGGAACTGGCGACCGTGCTGCACCATCCCCAGGGCCAGCTCGAGCAGCAGGCCGCGGACGGCGCGCTGGGCGAGGTTCTCCCCGTGCCGGACGACCGTTGACGCGCTCGCGCCAATCTGCTCCGCGGCCCGACCCAGGGCGGTCGTGGCGTACGCGTCAAAGATGTCCTTGTCCCGGACCAGGTGCCGGACCACCTCCAGGTCGCCGATGTCCTGGCCGCGGAACGTGACGCAGAAGATCTGGAGCATGAGCGGGTTGCTACAGATCCGCCGGGTGCGCTCGTCGCGGATGTCACCGGTGATGTCGTACACCGCCCGGTGCCTGCGGGATGCGCTGTCGAACTCCTCCCGGTCGAAGTCCTCGAGCAGCACGCTGGCCGTCTCCGCGCCCCGCTGGGCGACCGCGCTGGTGTCCGCCGCCCGCTCGGGCAGGTAGACGTAGTCCAGCCAGCCAAGGTCCGAGCTGGTCGGGTTGGCCGCGATCCGGCGCCGCTGCTCGTCCCAGTACGTCCTTCGTACGCTGATGCAGAGGTAGATCTGGTACTGGCCGGACAGGTAGTCCCGGGCGAAGTTCGTCAGGTGCACGTTGATGTCGTCGCCGGGCGGCGCGACGTTCTCGTTTATCGCGTCGACAAATATCACCAGGGCCCGCTCGTGCCGGCCGCGGACACCGCGCCTGAGCACCTCGGTGAACTCCACGCCCTGGAGCTTGTCCCTGATGATGGCGCTCAGCCGGCTCGTGTCGTTGATGTGGTCGAGCTTGCAGTTGACAAAGACGCACGGATGCAGGCGCCGGCGTCTCGTCGCTGCGGCGAGCTGGCCGGCGAGCTCGGCCATGCGGCGCAGCAGGAACGTGCTCTTCCCGCTGCCGCCCCGACCGACGACCAGCAGGATCCGCTTGCTCCGCTGCTGGACGAAGCTGTGGTAGACGTCGACCGCGTCGGACCGCTCGGTGTAAAGCTGGTCGTCGAAGACGGCGAGGCCGTCGTCGGACCAGCCCGGCCGGGCCCCAGCATGCGAGTCAGCCTCCCTGAGCTGGGCCGCGATGGCCAGGTAGCCCTTGCGGGCGTTCCGGTAGCCCTTGGCGGAGGCGTCCAGAAGCTCGTAGTAGAGCTGGTCGCGGTGCGCCCGGCCGGCCACGACCAGCGACGCCACAACGACCAGCACGACCGGGACGACGACCGGCCAGAAGAGTGCCGCCAGCGGCTGTGCCGGAGGGCGCTGGAGCAGGTCCGGAGTGCCGTCGAGGCCCTGCTGGAGCGCGGACTGGAGGAACCATGAGGCCAGGCCGCCCAGGAGGATCCCGTAGAGCCACCGGGAGATGCGCCAGTAGGCGCACAGGACGCCGTTGAAGCGCCGTTCCAGGGACTCCAGCAGTGAGGGCCGGGCAGCAAAGGACGGCAGCCTCCGCCACGAGACGGTCAATGCCCGTACTCCCCACCGCCCACGGCGCGATGCCACCCCTTCTGACCAGCGGTTGACCTTTGATAGTGCTGCTCGCAGCCCTCATCATCGATGAGCGGCTGGGGAGTGTCCACCGTTTCCCTCTTCGGGGACACCCACGCGCGCGGCACTGAGGGCGGTAGCGTTCTACACCCGCGCCAAGGTCGTCACGAGCCGGTGGCCCGGTGGCGAGGTCGCCGCGGCGCAGCTGCACCTCCCGACCGCGGCCTTCAGCTGCGGGCGGCCTCCACCTCTGTCACCCCCACCAGGAGGAAAACGATGAAGGCACGTAGGCGCGTCGCGGTGGCCCTCGCCGCGACGGCGGCGCTCGTGTTGGCCGGCTGCACCGATGACGGCGAGGACGCCGCCCCGGCCACGCCCGGCCAGAAGTCCGATCTCAAGTACGCGGTGATCACCCACGGCGGGGCCGGCGACGCGTTCTGGGACGTTGTCAAGAAGGGCGCCGAGCAGGCCGGCAAGGATCTGGGCGTCACGGTCGACTACCAGGGGTCAGGCCAGCCGGCCGAGCAGGCGAACATGATCAACGCCGCGGTCGCCAACAAGGTGAACGGGATCGTCGTCTCCATGGCCAACCCGGATGCGCTGGCCGACCCCATCAAGAAGGCCGTGGCCGCCGGGATCCCCGTCATCACGATCAACTCCGGCGCGGCGAAGTCAGGCGAGCTCGGGGCGCTGGCCCACGTGGGGCAGGACGAGGCGATCGCCGGGCAGGGTGCCGGCCGCGAGCTGCAGAAGGCGGGTGTCAAGAAGGTCCTGTGCATCAAGCACGAGGCGGCCAACGTGGGCCTGGACCAGCGCTGCACCGGCACCGCGGAGACCCTCGGCGGGCAGGTCGTCCCGCTCCAGGTCAGCGGCGAGAACATCGCCGAGGCGCAGAACACGATCGCCTCAAAGCTCCAGCAGGACAAGTCGATCGACGGCGTGCTCGCGCTGAACCCGGCGGTCGGGGCGGCGGCGGTGGAGGCCGTGAGCAAGGCCGGCTCGAGCGCGAAGGTCGCGACCTTCGACCTGAACGCCGACGTGATCGAGGCCGTCCTGGCCGGCAAGATCCTGTTCGCCGTGGACCAGCAGCAGTACGTCCAGGGCTACCTGCCGATCGTGATGCTGAACCTGTACAACAACAACGCCAACACGCTGGGTGGGGGCCAGCCGGTGCTGACCGGCCCCGGCTTCGTGACCAAGGAGAACGCCGCGAAGGTCAAGGACCTGACCGGCAAGGGCACCCGGTAGCTCGCCGTACGGGCAGGCGCGGCTCCTCGGCTGCGCCTGCCCGCGCGGCCTACCGGGCCCGCGCGGCCTGCCGCACCCGTGCGGCCTGCCGGGCCCGCGCCGGCACGCCGGACCCACGGTGGCGCCGCCCACGACGGTGCCCGCCCGCATCCCTGGAGGAACCGATGGCAACCGTCACGACCCGTCGTGACCAGCCCGACAACCCCGAGGCGTACGACGAGCGGCTGGGCCGGGTCGGGCTGGGGCGCCGGCTGCTGGCCCGGCCGGAGCTCGGCGCCGCTGTTGGCGCCGTCGCTGTGTTCGCCTTCTTCGCCGGCTACACCGACCAGTTCGCCACTGCCCGCGGCATCGGCAACATGCTCGACCCGGCCGCGACCCTGGGCATCATGGCGGTGGTCGTGGCGCTGCTCATGATCGGCGGCGAGTTCGACCTGTCCGCCGGGGTGATGACCGCCAGCTCGGGACTTGTCATTGCGATGCTCACCACCGAGGCCGGCCTCAACGTCTGGCCCGCCATCCTGCTCGCCCTGGTCTTCGGCGCACTGGTCGGCCTGGCCAACGGGCTGCTGGTGGTACGGACCGGCCTGCCGAGCTTCATCGTCACGCTCGGCACGTTCCTGGTGTTACAGGGCCTCAACCTCGGTGTCACCAAGGTGGTCACCGAAACGGTGCAGGTCGGCGGCGTGCACCGCACCGAGGGGTACGACTCGGCGTTCGCCGTGTTCGCCAGGACCTTCTCGGTCGGGGACGGTGACTACCGCATCACGATCCTGTGGTGGCTGGGCGTCACCGCGCTGGCCACGTGGGTGCTGCTGCGCACCCGCGCCGGCAACTGGGTGTTCTCCGTGGGCGGCAACCCCGCGGCAGCCCGCAGCGTGGGCGTGCCGGTGGCTCGTACCAAGGTGCTCTTGTTCGTCACGGTCTCGGTGACCGCGGCGCTGGTCGGCGCGATGCTGGTGCTGCGGCTGCGGTCGGTGCAGGCCAACCAGGGCATCGGCGACGAGTTCCAGTTCATCATCGCCGCGGTGATCGGCGGCTGCCTGCTCACCGGCGGGTACGGCTCGGCGGTCGGCGCCGCGATCGGCGCGCTCATCTTCGGCATGGCCAAGCAGGGCATCGTCTTCGCCGGCTGGGACTCCGACTGGTTCCAGCTCTTCCTGGGCGTGCTGCTGCTGCTCGCGGCCATGCTCAACCACTACGTCCGGCGGCGCGCGGAGGCCCGACGATGACTGGTCCTTACCTGGAGGTACGCGACCTCGGCAAGCGCTACGGGAACATCATCGCCCTGGCCGGCGTGTCGACGCGGGTGTACCCGGGCACGGTCACGTGCGTGCTGGGTGACAACGGCGCCGGTAAGTCCACCCTGATCAAGATACTTGCCGGCGTGCATCAGCACGACGAGGGTGAGCTGCTCGTGGACGGGGCGCCGACGCGCTTCGCCAGCCCGCGGGACGCGCTGGACCGCGGCATCGCCACCGTCTACCAGGACCTCGCGCTGGTGCCGTTGATGTCGGTGTGGCGCAACTTCTTCCTCGGGAACGAGCCGACCCGGGGGTTCGGGCCGTGGCGGCGGTTTGACGTGCGGTTCGCGCGGGAGACGACGCGGGCGGAGCTGGCCGCGATGGGCATCGACATCCGCGACCCGGACCAGCCGGTCGGGCAGCTCTCCGGCGGTGAGCGGCAGTCGGTGGCCACCGCCCGCGCGGTCTACTTTGGAGCGCGGGTGCTGATCCTTGACGAGCCCACCTCGGCGTTGGGGGTCAAGCAGGCGGGTGTGGTGCTGCGCTACATCGTGCAGGCCCGCGACCGGGGGCTGGCGGTCGTGTTCATCACGCACAACCCGCACCATGCGTACCCGGTTGGCGACCGCTTTCTCATCCTCAACCGCGGTCGCAGCCTGGGTGACTTCGCCAAGGCGGAGGTCAGCCGCGACGAGCTGACCCGGCTGATGGCCGGCGGGGCCGAGCTGGACGCACTCAGCCACGAGCTGGAGCTGCTACGCCCACCCCCGCCGTCGTGACGCACTACCCCAGTGGTCGCCTTGGTCGATAGCGGCTGACCTGGGTATGCATGTGCCCGGCACCGGACGTTGGCGGCGTCCTCTCTGCTTGTGAGTCGAGAGACCACGAGCTCGGTGTACGCCTGGGGCGGAGGGGTCGCAGAAGCCAGGGCCAACAAGCGGATATTCCGCATGTTTCGACCATTCCTTCTGCGATCGCGACCGAGCCACGATCAAGATCGCGATCTCGACGCCGGATGTGCAGCCGCGCTGCACTTCTCCTGTCCAGATCGCGATCTTGATAGCTACTGGCGTCACGAAGACCGGCAAAACGGGCGCGGGTGCGGCCGATGGATGGCTCAGGATACCGAGTGTGCGGCCCAGACGATCAGAGAGTCGCGGTAGTGGCCGCCGTTCGGGTCGAAGCTGCCGGTGCAGGTGATGAGCCGCAGCATGGGCCAGCCGGTGGGGTCGTAGACCGCGGCGGTGGGAAGCGGGTCTTGGGGACTGTGGTGGCTGCGTAGATGGAGAAGCGGGTCAGCGACCCGTCGGCGTGTGTTACGAGGACTTCGTCACCGACCTTCGCGTCGGGCAGCCGGTAGAACACCGCCGGGCCAGTGTGAGAGTCGACGTGCCCGACCAGCACCGCGGGCCCCCACCTCGCCAGGTGAAGGACCGAGCCGGTACCAGCCGGTGAGGTGGGGCGCGGGTGCAGCGACCGTCCCGTCAGGAGAGAGCCCGACCGGGACTACCGGTGCGGATAGATCGATCGCCGGGATGTCCACTCTGGTGGGTGGCGCTGATGTCGCCGGTGCCGGGTCCGTCGCGTCGACGGCGGTGGCCTTGGGTGGTTCCGGCTCCACGGTTGCAGGTACCCCGGCAATGACAGGGCGTTCTGGCCACCGGCCAGCAGCCATTCCCGGGAAGGGGCGACCGTACCGGCTCCGCCGAGACCGGCCGGTGGCGCGCCGCTGGGGATGTGCTGGACCTGGTCGGTGACCCGCAAGCTGGTCGAGATACCGACGTTTGCGCCGCCACAGCGCACCCCGATCTGGTGCGTCCCGGTGGTGTGGACAACGGGATCGTGTACCTGTGCCGGAAGGCTCCGCTTGCGTCGCGGGGGACGTGCGGGCCGAACCCGTCGCCGGGGAACAGGCCCGAGGTCGAGGTGAGGATCACGTCGTTGTCTGCCATGCATGCCCGGTCCCCGCTGTTCGGAACCGCGCCGTAGATGACCACGGTGCCGCCGCGCTGAACGCTCGCCGGGGACACCGAGATGCTGCTCTTCGTCACAGCGGTAGCCCCTGCCGCCGAGAGTGCTACGACGACGGTCGCCGCGGCGACCACCGCACCCGCGGATCGCAGCGGACGTACCAGCCGGCTGGCTGTCGCGCAGCACCGGCCGGAGCCGGGCCCATTGTCAGTTGCTTTTCGTGAGCTAGCCATGCCCTACCGACGTGCGCCCTGGTCCGGTGGGTTACGTCGGGTCGCAGACAGGACCATCAAGGAAGATCCACCGGTTCGGGCAGGAGACCGTTACGCCGCCTCCCGGTGGGCGGTGACGATCATTCGGGTGCTTGTCAGCGAGAACGCCGTGCCGTCCTGGCCGTAGCCGTTGACGTTGGCGAAGCCGGCCGCGAGCAGCCAGTCACGCAGCTCGGTGAACGTGAACAGGCGCGTGAAGAACGGGACGCGGCGGACACCACCGGCGCGCAGCACGACCCGTTCGGTGAGGACCCGGCTGGTCAGCACATCGATCCGGGACCGGTCGACAACGAGGTCGCCGTTACGTTCTACCACCACGCGGTCAGGCTGGAACTCGCGTACGAGCCGGTCCCGGTTCATCAGGTCGAACGCGACCCGGCCGCCCGGCTTGAGCGCCCGCGCGACCTCGGTGAGAACCCGGCGGTTGGCGGCGTCGTCGAAGTAGCCGAAAGCGGTGAACCAGCTGACGACCCGGTCGAAGCGCCGGCTCCACGGCAGCGGCAGCGTACGCATGTCGCCTTCGACGTACTCCACGGTGACCCCACGCCCCGCGGCATCGCGCCGGGCGTGGTCGAGGAAGAGCGGCGTGGCGTCGAGGCCGGTCACCTGGCAGCCGCGAGCGGCGAGACGGTTGGCGATCCGGCCGTGGCCGCAGGCGAGGTCGAGCACCCGCATACCCGGCTGGAGGTCGAGCAGGCGCCAGATCAGCTCGGTGTCGGCATCACTGCGGTCATCGGAGAGCACCTGTTCGTGGAAGTAAAGGTAGTCCTGGTCGAAGAACCCCTCGAAGTCAAAGGCCGGCTCGCCCATGTCGCTGCTCCTGGCTGACGGGATGGTTCCAGCCATCGTTCGCCGGTGGCTGCCGTTGCCGCTACCGAGTTGTCTCTTTCTGGGCCCCAAAGCCCGCCTGCGCTACGTCGGGTGATCACGTGGGAGTACGGGTCAGGTAGGTGTCAGGGTGGGGTCAGCACCCGATGTGAGGCTTCTCCCGCAGCGACCCGCAAAGGTGCGAGACGATTGGGGGTCTCGGGTGGCGCCTTCGACGTGGCGCGGTGCCGAGCATCCGGTGCCGACGTACCAATCCTATGTGGACGGCAAGGAGATCGGCTCGGACCGGTACGTCTACACGGTCACCACGCGCTCCATTCTGGACGATGCCCTCGCCGGCCTGACCCTGAAGCGGCGGCTGGAGCAGGGGGTGCTCGACCCGCAGGCGGCGACCGGGTGCGTGGTGGGGCGCTGCGCGCTGGCTGACCCGTACCTCGTTGAACAGGCCCTGAGCGCGGCGGCGGCCGCGGGCCCGGTGTGGGCGGCGACCAGCCTGGACACCAGGATGCGGCTGGGCGCGGGCATCCGCGAGCGGCTGCGCGCCGGCCACCGGGGGCTGGTCGAGGTGCTGGTGGCCGAGGGCGCCCCGCGGGACCTGGTGGAGTGGCAGGTCGCGGGCCTGTTCGAGACGTTCAGCGAGGAGACCTTGGGCTGGTGCGCCGGCCAGCTCCACCAGCAGCTCTCCCACGGTCCGCGCACGCTGCTCATCCGGCGGATGGCCGACGGTGTGGTCTGCGTGAACCCGCCGCAGAACGCCCCCGCGGCCAGCGCGCTCTTCGGCATCACCGCGCTGCTCGCCGGCAACGCCGTGGTGGTACGGGCGCCGCGCAGCGCGCCGCTCGGCGTGCTCTACGCCCTGCGGGAGCTGGTCGTGCCGGTCCTCGACGAGCTGGGCGCGCCACCGGGCGTGCTCAACGCCTTCTGCGCCCGGCCCGGCCCGACCATACGGACCTGGCTGGACAGCCCGCACGTCAACGACATCTTCTACATCGGCGACGTCGAGAAGGGACTGCGGATCCAGCGCGACTGCGTGGAGCGGGGCAAGAAGCCGATCCTGGAGCTGGCCGGCAACGACTGCGTGGTGGTGTGGCGCGACGCCGACCTCGACCTGGCGGTCGAGGCGCTGGTGGAGTGCTTCTACGGCTCCGGCCAGATCTGCATGGTCCCCAACCAGGTGGTGGTGCACCCCGCCGTAGCCGCGGAGCTGCTGGCCCGGCTGGGCGCCGCCGCCGCGCAGATCCGGCCGGGGTTCCCGGAGGAACCCGGGGTGCGGCTCACGCCGGTGCTGCGCAGCGAGCGCTTCTTCAGCTACGTGCGGGACGCGCTCGACCACGGTGCCCAGCTGGTGCATGGGGCCCGCCGGCTGGAGGTCGACGGCAGCGTCTCGGACACCGGCCTCTTCCTCGAGCCGACGGTCCTGCGCGTGGACGGCCTGGCGTCCTGCCGCGACATCCAGGCCGTACGCGAGGAGACCTTCTTCCCGCTGCTGCCGGTCGTCGTCCCCGCGCCGGCCGCCGACGACGTGCTGCTTGGCGAGGTCATCGACTTCGTCAACAGCAACCCATACGGCCTGCGTAACTCGCTGTGGGCGACGGACCGGCACGTTATCGGCGAGTTTCTGCGGCGGGTCGGCAACGGCGGGCTGCTCAAGGTCAACGACTCGCACATCGGGTTCCTGCCGTACCTGCCCAGCCACGGCGGCACCGGGCTGACCGGCGGCGTGTTCGGCGAGGCGAACTACCTCGCCTTGCGCACATCGCACCTGCAGGGCGTGTCGGTGGCGGAGGGGGTACGCCCGCGCGACGCGGTGTTCGCCGGCTACGCCGCCGCCACAACCGCCCCCGCCGCAACCGCAACCGCAACCACCACCACCGCCGCAACCGCAACCGCAACCGCCACACCCAGAACAACCGCCGCCACACCCAGAACAACCGCCGCCACGGCCAGCTGACCACAGACCCATCCAGAGCACCTACCGCACCCAAGGAGCGCAGATGCAGTTCATGGAGGCCGACCGGCGCACCTGCGACACGCTGCTGCCCGGGCTGCTGGACCGGCTCGGCGAGGTCCCGCTGTCCCAGCTGGAGTCCGCGGACAGCCCGGCGATCGAGCTGTTCCGCGAGCACGGTGGCACCAACCTGCTGGTGCCCAAGGACTACGGCGGGATCGACGCCAGCCCGCTGGACGCGGTGCGCACGCTACGCGCGCTCAGCGCTGCCGCCCCGTCGATGGCCGTGGCGACGATGATGCACCACTTCTCCATCGGCACGCTCTACGCCGTGGCCGACGTCGTCGGCGAGGGCAACGGCTTGAACGAGATCCTGCTCAAGCGGGTCGCCAGCGAGCGGATGCTGGTGGGGTCCGGGTTCGCCGAGGGCCGTACCGACCAGGGGATCCTCGCTCCGCAGATCGAGGCGCGGCCGACCGCGGGCGGCTACCTCATCACCGGCTCGAAGAAGCCGTGCAGCCTGGCCACGTCGATGAACCTGCTCACCGGCAGCGTCGGCATCCGCGACGCCGAGGACGAGCTGGTGATGGGCCTGCTGCTGCTACCAGCCGACACGCCGGGCCTGTCGGTCCACCCGTTCTGGTCCAGCTTCGCGCTGGCCGGCGCCCAGAGCCACGAGGTACGCCTCACCGACGTCTTCGTCACCGACCAGCACATCATCCAGCCCGACCCGGAGCTGGCCGACCGGATGAACGAGCTGACCACGGTGGGGCTGATCTGGTTCGAGATGTCGGTGTGCGCGACCTACACCGGGGTCGCGAGCGCCCTGGCCGACCGGGTGCTGCAACGAGGCCGGGGCACCCTCACCGAGCGCGCCGCGCTGGCCGTACGGGTCGAGTCCGCCGCCGCGCTCACCGAGGGCCTGGCCCGGCGGGTCAACGACGGCGACGTCGACAACGACGGGCTGGCCGCCTCGCTGGTGACCCGCTTCGCCGTGCAGGACGCGGTCAACCAGGCCGTCAACCAGGCGGTCGAGCTGCTCGGCGGGATGGCGTACGTCTCCTCCTCCGACGTGGCCTACCTGGCCGCGGCCAGCCACGCGATCGCCTTCCACCCGCCGTCGCGCAGCAGCATCGCCGCCGGCCTCGTCGACTACTACGCCGGCGCGCCCCTGGTGGTCCAGTGACCACCGGTGTCGCGCCGGCTGGTGCCGCCCCGGCCGGGGTTGCGCCGGCTGGTGTCGCGCCGGCCCGGGTTGCGCCGACCAGCGCTGCGCCGACCAGCGTCGCGTCGTTCCCGCAGGTCGACGCCGACGCGGTTCTGGGGCGGTACCGGGCGCACCTCAGCGCCGGGCGGGCGTCGCTGGGCACGATGTTCGGCGGCGACATCGAGGTGGCCTCCGAGGGTGCGTGGGTCTACACCGCGTCCGGCCGGGCCCTGCTCAACTGCGGCGGCTACGGCGTACTGCTGATGGGTGCCCGCCATCCGCGGGTGGTGGAGGAGGTCACCCGACAGCTCGCGACCAACCCGGTGGCGACCCGGCTGCTGCTGGAGCCACAGGTCGCCGCGGCGGCCGAGGAGCTGGCCGGGGTAACCCCGCCAGGGCTGGACCGGGTGCATTTCGCCGGGGCCGGGGCCGAGGCGGTGGAGGCCGCGATCAAGATGGCCCGCACCCAGGGCCGTACCCACCTCATCTCGATGTGCAACGGCTACCACGGCAAGACCCTCGGCGCCCTCAGCGTCACCGCCAAGGACGTGTTCCAGGCGCCCTTCCGGCCACTGCTGCCGAAGGTTGCGCACGTGCCGTACGGCGACGCCCGGGCGCTGCGCCGGCGGCTGGCCCGTAACGAGGGCAAGGCCTGCGTGATCGTCGAGCCCGTGCAGGGTGAGGCCGGCGTGGTCGTACCACCCGAGGGCTACCTGCGTGAGGTCGAGGCGCTGTGCCGGCGCTACGGCGCGTTCTTCGTGCTGGACGAGGTGCAGACCGGGCTCGGCCGGCTGGGGCACTGGTGGGGCGCTGACCGCGAAGGCGTACGCCCCGACGTGCTGCTGGTGGGCAAGGGTCTCTCCGGCGGCGTGGTGCCGGTCTCCGCCGCGGTGGCGACCGCCGAGGCGTTCCGCGCGTTCGACCGCGACCCGTTCCTGCACACGTCCACCTTCTCCGGCAACCCGCTGGCGATGGCGGCGGCTCGTGGTGCGATCCGCGCCATCCAGGAGGACGGCCTCGTTGAGCGGGCGGCACGCATCGGCGCCGTGCTCAAGACCGAGATCGAGCGCATCGCCCGGGCGGTGTTCGGCGCCCGGCTGGCCGAGGTACGCGGTGTCGGCCTGCTCATCGGCGTCGAGCTGACGGTCCCCGGCCTCGCCGGAGACCTGCTGCTGGAGCTGATCTCGGCGGGGGTGATCGCGAACCACTCGCTCAACTCCGACGCGGTGCTGCGGCTGACCCCGCCCGCGATCCTCACCGACGAGGAGGTCCAGATGCTGCTCGACCGGTTCGAGCAAGCGGCCCGGGCGGCCCTGCAATGAGGGCGCGGGGCGCGGCGACGCACGGAGTGGGCGCCCGCGGTGTCGCGGGAGCGGGCGGTGCTGGCTACGCGGCGGCGGAAGGGACGGTCCAATGAGGAGCATCCGGCTGCGGGCGGTCGTCCCAAGTGACGACGTGGCGCTCGTCTTCAAGCAGGTCACCGACTTCGCCAGCTACCCGGCCGCCTCGCCCGACGTCCACTCGGTCGAGGTGCTTCCCGCCACGGCGCCGGGCGAGCCGCAGCACACGGTGTGGGAGGCCAACTTCCGTCGCGGCGTGATGCGCTGGACCGAGCAGGACCAGATCGACCCGGAGCGGCTGTGTGTCACGTTCCACCAGGTCGACGGCGACTTCGACCGGTTCGACGGCACCTGGCGGCTACGCCCGGTCGACGGCGGCTGCGAGGTGCTTTTCGAGGTCGCGTACGACTTCGGCATCGACAGCCTCGCCGGGATCATGGACCCGCTCGCGGAACGGGTCATCAAGCGTGCGATCTGCGCCGTACTCGCCGGAGTGGTGGGGGAGGTGGCCGTCGTGGAAGGCGGCGCGGCCCTGACCGACCTCGGCGAGCCCCCGCCCATGTCCGGCATCCGCATCGTCACCGGAGGCGACTGATGGACGCTGCCAACCACTTCGAGTCCCGCACGACGTACCGGCTGGTCCGGCTGGAGTACCTGGTCGCGCTGGGCGTGTCGCTCTATCTCTTCGTCGCCCACCTCGACGAGGTCCGCTGGCTGCCGGCCGTGGCGCTGTTCCTCTACATCGACGTCATCGGCTACCTGCCCGGGGCGCTGGCCTACCACCGCAGCCGCAGCAAGCGCATCCCGACCGCGTACTACGTGCTCTACAACACGATGCACAGCTTCGTCACGCAGTTCGGCGTGGTGCTGCTGTGGGCCTGGCTCGCCGGCTGGGAGTGGGCGCTGCTGGCGATCCCCATCCACCTCTGCGGTGACCGGGCGCTGTTCGGCAACTTCCTCAAGCCGTTCGCGGTCACCTTCGAGCCCACGGCGCACCCGGCGTTCGTACGGCTGCGGCAGGAGATCTGGCCCGCCCGGCCGAAGGTGCAACCGCAGCCCGCTGTCGAGCGGGTCGGCGCGGCCTGACCCCGGCACAGTCCGGTCCCGGTGCGCCAGCCGCCACCCGAACCCCCAGGACTATCCACTGAGGAGGCACACCGATGACTGCACCAATCCCGGCCGAGGCCGACTGGGACCGCGCGCCCGACCTGCTGGACGGCGCCATGAACCTGACCCTGACCCCGCAGGAGTGCAACCTGCGCTACTGGCTGGAGGCGGTGCCGCAGGGCACGCTTCGCGGGCGGCCTGACGGCTACACCCCGGGCCTGCAGGTAGGCGCGCACATGATGGCGCCGGGCCCGTTCTACGAGGCGCTGTGCCAGGAGTACGCGTTCCGCAGCATGGCCGAGGAGAAGGCGGCCCGGGCCCTGGCCTACCTGGTGCCGATCGCACCGGACGTGGACAGCATGGAGTTCTACATCACGCAGGTGATGGACGAGGCGCGCCACGCGATGGTGTTCCGTAACCACCTCACCCAGGTCGGGGTGCCGGCGGAGCGGCTCGCGGCGGTGGTGGAGGAGATCGCCGGCGCGGACCGGGTCGCGGTCCTGGAGCCGCTGGAGGACGTGGCGCTGCGGGTCATGCGGGACGAGCGGGACTTCATCGGTGGCGTAGTGATGATCACGATCATCATCGAGGGTGCGCTCGCCCCGGCCGCCGAGCTCAGCGAGCGCAAGTGGCGCCTGCTGGACCCGGCCGCGGCAGAGATCGACCGCGGCGCCGGGATCGACGAGATCCGCCACCTCACGGTGGGCGCGGCGATCGCCCGGCAGTACCTCATCGACCACCCCGAGGAACGGCCCCGGGTGCTGGCGCTCATCCGCGACGGCATGCAGATGTGGCACCACCTGCCCGTGCACGACGTCCTGCAGCGACGGGAGCTGCTCTTCCAGGAGGGGCTCAAACAGCACGTGGACCTGGTGGGCGACTACGAGATCTGGCCCGGCCGCAGGCTGGTGGACACCACGCCGGAGGAGCGGCAGGAGGCCGCCGACCAGTGGTCGGCGCAGATGCGCGAGTCGCGGCTTCGCTACATGGGTCTCGAGGAGGCCCTCCGGTGACCGGAGGCGCGGCGGTCCTCGCCGGTCTCGGCAGCTGGCTGCCGCCTCGGGTGGTGGACAACGCCGAGCTGTGCCGCCGGTTCGACACCTCCGACGAGTGGATCCGCAGCCGTACCGGCATCCGGCAGCGGCACGTGGTGGAGCCGGGCATGTCAACCGGGGACCTGGCGGTCGAGGCCGGGGCGCGGGCGCTCAAGTCGGCCCACGGGTGCGGGGTGGACACCGTGGTGGTCGCTACCACCACCCCGGACCATTCGTGCCCGGCGACCGCACCCGAGGTGGCGAGCCGGCTGGGACTCGCCGGGGTGGCCGCGTTCGACCTGGGCGCCGCCTGTAGCGGCTTCGTCTATGCCCTGGCCGCCGGCGCCGGCCTGATCGCGGCCGAGGTCGCCCAACAGGTCCTGGTGATCGGGGCAGACTCGCTCTCCACCGTCCTGGACCCGGCCGACCGCGCCAACCGGGCGATCCTCGGCGACGGCGCCGGCGCGGTGGTGCTGCGCCAGGGGCTCGCCACCGAGGCCGGCGCTCTGGGCCCGTTCGACCTTGGCAGCGACGGCGACCAGGCGGGACTGATCATGGTGCCGGCCGGTGGCTCCCGGCAGCGGTCCACCGGGGAGCGGGCCGCCGACAGCGAGCACTACTTCCGGATGGCCGGCAAGTCGGTGTTCCGCCACGCCGTACAGCGGATGGCGGCCTCGGCCCAGGTGGCGCTCAGGCGCGCCGGCTGGACCCTGCGGGACGTCGACCGCCTGGTCGCGCACCAGGCCAACGCCCGCATCCTGAGCGCCGTCGGGGACGAGCTGGACCTGCCGCCGGACCGGGTGGTGCGCAACATCGACACGGTCGGCAACACCAGCGCCGCCTCGATCCCGTTGGCGCTGGCGGACGCGGTGCGCGACGGCCACCTCTGCCCCGGGGACCGGGTGCTCCTCTGCGCCTTCGGCGGTGGGCTCACCTGGGCCTCCACCACGCTGTGCTGGCCCGATGTAGAGCCGGCATGAAACCGACCACGACCGCGAAAGGACCTGCCATGGACGAGATCCTCGAGCGCATCTCGACGCTGCTGACCACCCGGTTCGGCGTGGCGGAGGACGAGGTCGCCGCGGACTCCGTGCTCGCCGACCTCGACCTGGACTCGCTGGCGCTCGTCGAGTTCGGCCTGGTGGCCGAGAAGGAGTTCGGCGTGCGGATCACCGAGGACGAGGTCTCGCCGAACCATACGGTGTCCTACCTGGCCGAGCTCATCCTCGCCAAGGCGCCGGTGGCGTGATGCCGGCCGGCCCGCCGTACCCGGAGGTGGTCGTGACCGGCCTCGGTCTGGTGACGCCGGCCGGGATCGGGGTGGCCGCCAGCTGGGCGCGGATCCTGCGCGGCGAGCCGACCGCCGCCGCGGACCCGGCGCTTGCCGGCCTCCCGGTGGACTTCAGCTGCCGCGTGCCCGGCTTCCACGCCCAGGAGCTGGTCGGCCGCAGGCTGGCCTGGCGGACCGACCGCTATACCCACCTGGCGCTGGTGGCGGCGCGGGAGGCGGTCGCCGACGCCGGGCTGGACCCGGCCGGCTGGGACGGCGCCCGGGTCGGCGTGGTCATCGGCAACGCCCTCGGCGGCACCGAGACCTACGAGCGGCAGCAGCAGGTGCTGCGGGAGGAGGGGGCGACGCAGGTCTCGCCGATGGTGGTCCCGATGATGGGGGTCAGCATGGTCGCCGGCTACCTGGCGATCGACGTCCACGCCACCGGCCCGAACCTGGTTACGGCGACCGCATGCGCGTCCGGCACCACGGCCGTCGGCACCGCGCTGCAGCTGCTGCGCACCGGTGCCTGTGACGTGGTGCTGGCCGGGGGCACCGAGGCCAGCCTCACCCCCACCGTCATCGCGGGCTTCGCCCAGATGGGTGCGCTGTCGCGGCGGTCGGCGGACCCGGCTGCCGCGTCCCGACCGTTCGATGTGGACCGGGACGGGTTCGTGCCCGCCGAGGGCGCCGGCATGCTGGTGCTGGAGCGGCTGGCCGACGCGCGGGCGCGCGGGGCCACGGTGCGGGCCCGGCTGGCCGGGTACGGGGCCTCGGCCGACGCGTACCACGCCACCTCGCCCGACCCTGCGGGTGCCGGCGTGGAACGGGCGATCCGCCGCGCCCTCGCCGACGCGGGCGTGGCGCCGGGCGAGGTCGACCACGTCAACGCGCACGGCACCGCCACGCCGCTCAACGACGTGGCCGAGGCGGCGGTGCTGCGCCGGGTCTTCGGCGCACGGCCGGCCGTCACCTCGGTCAAGGGCGTCACCGGGCACTCGCTCGGCGGCGCTGGCGGGATCGAGGCCGCCTGCACCGTGCTGTCCGTGCAGCACGGGGTGGTACCTCCCACCGCCAACCTCAGCCGCCTGGACCCCCGCGTCGAGTGCGACGTCGTCGCCGAGGCGCCCCGCATCATGCCGGTCCGGGTGGCGGTCAGCAACTCGTTCGGGTTCGGCGGCCAGAACGCGGTGCTCGTGCTGAGCACGGCGTAGCCGCCAGCACCACGCCCGGTCGCCACCGCCCGCCCGCCGTCTCCCGGGAAGGAGACCATGTCATGGCCATGGATACCGGTACGCTCGTCCGGTCGTCGACCGGCACCTTCGAGGAGCTCGCCGCCAAGGTGCGCAGCGCGGGCCTGCTCGATCCGCGACCCGGCTACTACGCCCTAAAGATTGCGTTCAACCTGGCCGTGCTGGCGGGCACCTGGACCGCGGTCGTCCTGGTCGGCGACTCCTGGTGGCAGCTTGCGCTGGCGGTGGTGCTCGCCGGTGGCTACGTGCAGACCGGGTTCATCGCGCACGACACCGGGCACAAGCAGATCACCCGGACCCGGACCGGCGGCGCCCTGCTCGGCCTGCTGCACATGAACCTGCTGCTCGGCATCGCCTACGGCTGGTGGGTCAGCCACCATAACCGCCACCACAGCAACCCCAACAACCTCGACCTCGACCCGGACACGGTACGCCGTCCGGTGATCTTCGCGCCCGACGAGCTGCCGGTGAAGGGGCGTACCCGCGGCCGGCGGTTCATCATCCGCTTCCAGTCGGTGATGTTCTTCGTCCTGCTGGCGCACGAGGCGTACCGGGTGCGCTCGGCCGGGGTCAAGGCGTTCCGGGCGGGCGCGCTCAAGACCCCGGCGCTGGAGCTGGCGCTGGTGGCGGTGCACCTGGCCGCGTACCTGGTGGTGGTCTTCACGGTGATGGCGCCGGCGCAGGCGGTCGCCTTCGTGCTCGTGCACCAGCTGCTGTTCGGGCTCTACCTGGGTGCGGTGTTCGCGCCCAACCACAAGGGCATGGTGGTCTACCGCAGCGACGTCGACCTGGACTGGCTGCACCGGCAGGTGCTGACCTCCCGCAACGTCTACTCCAGCCGGTTCACCGACATGGTCTTCGGCGGGCTCAACTACCAGATCGAGCACCATCTGTTCCCTACGATGCCGCGGGTGAACCTGCGCCGGGCCCGGCCGATCGTCAAGGCGTACTGCGAGCAGCACGGCATCCCGTACCTGGAGGTGCCGGTGCTCGCGTCCTACCGCGCGGTGTCGCGGTTCTTCGGCCGGGTCAGCCGGCGGGCGCTCGCCGGCACCGCAGCCTGACCCCTCGATCTGGACGGGGCACCTTCCTCCTTGACCTGGATGGAGCCACCATGACCACGCCCATGACCCTGGCCACGCCAGCGCAGGCCGGCCTCGAGGCCGCCGGGCCGGATCCGCTTGCCGGGCGGGACCCGCTCGGCGGGCCGGATCCACTTGCCGGGCCGGACCCGCTGGCCGACGCGCGTAACCGGGTGGCGGCACTGGTCGACCCGGGCTCGTTCGCGGAGTCCGGCAGCCGCGCTCGGCACCGCAGCACCGCGTTCGGGATGGCGCGGCGCAGGCCCGACGGGGACGGTGTCGTCACCGGGCATGGCCGGGTCGACGGCCGCCCGGTCGCCCTCTTCGCCCAGGACCCGGCGGTGCTCGGCGGGTCGCTCGGGGAGCTGCACGCGGAGAAGATCACCAGGGTGCTCGCCCTGGCCGAGCGGGCCCGCACGCCGGTCGTCGGGCTCCTCGACTCCGGCGGCGCGCGCATCCAGGAGGGTGTGGCCGCCCTCGACGGGTACGGGGCGATCTTCCGCGGCAACGTGCGCCTCTCCGGCCGGGTGCCGCAGCTGTCCGTGGTGCTCGGGCCATGCGCCGGCGGCGCGGTCTACTCCCCGGCGCTCACCGACATTGTGATCATGGAACGGGACCGGGCGCACATGTTCCTCACCGGTCCCAAGGTCGTCCAGGCGGTGACCAAGGAGCAGGTCACCCCGGCTGAGCTGGGCGGCGCAGAGGTGCACGGCACCCGCTCCGGGGTGGCGCACCTGACCGCCGCCGGCCCGGCGGAGGCGCTTGCGCTGTGCCGGCGGGTGCTGTCCTACCTGCCGAGCTCGTGCTGGGAGGCGCCGCCTGCTGCGGCGCCGGGCGAGCCGGAGCCGCTGCCCGCCCTGCCGGCGAGCTCGCGCACCGCGTACGACGTACGCGGCGTGATCCGGGCGGTGGTGGACGCGGGCAGCCTCCTGGAGCTGCAGCCGCGCTTCGCCCGCAACCTGGTGACCGGCTTCGCCCGGGTGGCCGGCCAGCCGGTCGGCGTGGTCGCCAACCAGCCGCAGGCGCTCGCCGGGGTGCTCGACATCGCCGCCTCCGAGAAGGGCGCCCGCTTCGTGCGCCTGTGCGACGCGTTCGGGCTGCCGCTGGTCACCCTGGTCGACACGCCAGGCTTCCTGCCCGGGCGCGGGCAGGAGACGGGCGGGGTCATCCGCAAGGGGGCGAAGCTGCTGTACGCGTACGCCGAGGCGACCGTGCCCCGGGTGACCGTGGTGCTGCGCAAGGCGTTCGGCGGCGCGTACATCGTGATGAGCTCGCGCTCCCTCGGCGCTGACGCGGTGTTCAGCTGGCCCGGCGCGGAGCTGGCCGTGATGGGCGCCGAGGGAGCGGTCGACCTGGTCTTCCGCCGCGAGCTGGCGGCCGACCCGTCCCGCCGGGCCGAGCTGGTCGAGCGGTACCGGCGCGAGGCGATGGCGGAGGAGCTGGCCGCGGAGCGGCTCTCGGTGGACGAGGTCATCCCGCCGGAGCGCACCAGGGAGGTCGTCGCCGGCGCGCTGCGCGCGCTCGCCGGCGCGGTGCGCCCCGGGTTCCGCCACGACAACCTGCCGCAGTGAGGGGTGTCGATGAGGACCTTCGCGACCCCGCAGGAGCTGGTCTCCGCGGCCGGGCAGCGGCTGGGGGAGAGCCCGTTCCAGCTGGTCGACCAGGCGCGCGTCAACGCCTTCGCCGAGCTCACCGGGGACCGCCAGTGGATACACACCGACCCGGAGCGGGCCCGCGCCGGTCCGTTCGGGCGGCCGGTGGTGCACGGCTTCCTTGCGCTGTCACTGCTGACCGCGATGCTCGGCGACATCTTCCGGGTCGAGGGCGCCGACCTGGTGCTCAACAAGGGGCTGGACCGGCTCCGGTTCCGTACCCCGGTCCCGGTCGGGGCCCGGGTCCGGGCGGTCGCCGACCTGGCGTCGGCGACTCTGCGGCCACGCGGCTTCACCGAGGCGGTCGTCACCGTCGCGCTGGAGCTTGAGCACCGGGCCGACCCGGCGCTCACCGTCCACCAGCGACTGCTCTACCACAGCAGCACCCCGGCCTCCACAACGGAAGTCCCGGCCTCCACAACGGAAGTGAGGTAGACCCGCGATGCGTACCCAGATCGGCGTCCTGCTGCCGACCCGCGAGCTCGCCATGACCGGCTGCTACGACCTGGCGCCGGTGCTCGACTTCGCCCGCCAGGCCGAGGCGGCCGGGTTCGACTCGGTGTGGACCGGCGACTCGCCGCTGGCCCGGCCCCGGCTCGACCCGCTGGTGGTGCTCTCCGCGGTGGCCGCGGTCACCACTGAGGTGACGCTCGGCACCGCGGCGCTCACCGCCACACTGCGCCCGCCGGTGCTCGGCGCCGCGATGGTCGCCAGCCTTGACCATGCCGCTCCTGGGCGGCTCCAGCTCGCCCTCGGCTCCGGCTTCCCGATCCCGGACACGCAGCGGGAGTTCGCCGCTTGCGGGGTGCCGTTCAGCGAGCGGGTCGGCCGCCTGGACGAGACGGTCCGGCTGTGGCGGCGGGCGTGGCAGGCGGGCGGGCAGCAAGGTGGCGCGGACGCCGGCGGGCAGCAAGGTGGCGTGGGTGCCGGCGGGCGGCAAGGTGGCGCGGATGCCGGCGGGGGAGCGGGCGCGCCGGCTCGGTTCGAGGGGCGGTACTGGAGCGTCGAGGACCTGGACCGGCTGGCGCCACCGGCCACGCCTGGGGGGCCGCCGCTGTGGCTGGCCGCCAGCGACGCGCCCGGTGCGGTGGAGCGCACCGCCCGGCTCTACGACGGCTGGCTGCCGTTCGTGCCCACGCCCGAGGCGTACGCCGCGGCGTGGCGGGAGATCCAGCGGCGGGCGGCGGCCCACGGGCGCCCGGCCGACGCGATCGTGCCCGGCATGTACGCAACGGTCACCGTCAACCCCGACCGGGACCGGGCTGAGGCGGAGCTCGAGGAGTACCTGCAGCACTACTACGGCCGGCCGCTCGCGGTGATGTCGACGGTGCAGGCGTACTGCTACGGCACGGCAGAGGAGTGCGCGGCCTGGCTGTCGCGGTATGTCCAGGCCGGCGCCCGCCACCTGGTGGTACGGATCGGCTCGCTGGACCCGGCGACCCAGCTCAAGACGGTCGCTGAGGAGGTCTGCCCGGCGGTGTGAGCCGGCTGGGCGGAGGAGGTTGTGACGTTCGGCGCGTGGCGTGAGACGGGAGGGGGACGGCATGGTCGGGTCGGCCGGGTGGTGCGGGCACGCGCTCATCATCACCAACCCACGGGCGGGTGGCATCGGCGACATCGCGCTGCCGGAGCTGGTACGCCGGTGCGAGCGTTGGGTGGGCGGGGCGGTCGTGCACGCCACCCAGACGCGCGGGGACGCGGTGGCGCTGGCGCGGGCCGCCACGTCGTCCACGCTGGACGGTTCCGGGCCCGCCCTGGTGGTCGCGGTCGGCGGCGACGGCACCGCGCGGGAGGTGGCCCACGGTCTGGCCACCGCAACAGGTGCGGCCCGCGGCCCAGCCGTGGCGGGGGATGCGCCCGGCGGGCCGGGTCCGGCCGGTCCGCCAATGTTCGTGGTGCCGGCTGGCACCGCCAACTCCTGGTACCGCACGCTCTGGGAGGACCTGCCCTGGCCGGAGGCGCTCGATACGGCGCTGCGCCAGCCGGAGCCGTCACTGCGCCATGTGGACCTGGCCCGGCTGGTGCAGAACCAGGCGCTGGTGCTGGTCGGGGCGTGCGCCGGCTTCCCGCCGCAGGCGATCCACGAGGCCGGTGCGCTCACCCACCTGACCGGCCGGGCCCGGTACGAGGCGGCGCTGGCCGCCCTCGTACCGCGGTTCGAGCCCTACCCGGGGCGCGTGCTCGTCGATGGCGTTCAGGTCCACAGTGGATCTACGCTGCTCGCCAACGTGGGCGGTGGACGGTTCCGGGGCGGACAGTTCCAGCTGCTGCCGGACTCGATCCTCGACGACGGGCTGCTCGACGTCTGCGTCATCGGCGCCGAGCACCACCCGGCCGACCTGCTCGGGCTCACCCGCCGGGCCGAGCACGTCGGCCGTCCCGGGGTCGTCTACGCGCGGGGCCGCCAGGTGGTGATCGAGCGCACCGACGCGCGACCGGTGTGGTTCGAGCACGACGGGGAGGTCCTGGTCGACTTCGGGCACCGGTTCACCTTGGAGGTCGTGCCACACGCCGTACCCGTGCTCGGGGCGCCGCCGCGAGAGCCGCAGGCGGCGCGGGCGGTGGCAGCAGCGGGAGCGCCGCCGGGGGCGCCGGCGGGGGGGCCGGCGGGGGGGCCGGCGGGGGGGCCGGCGGCGGGCACCGTGACGGGTGGCGGCCATGTCGCCGCTTGAGGAGCTGGCCGCGTGGGCGAGCGCGGTGCGCCTGGACGATGCTCCGCGCCGGGTCGTGGAGCTGGCCAAGAGCCAGGTCCTGTCGCAGCTCGCCGCGGTGCGTGGCGGGCTGCGCCACCCGCTCGGCCAGGCGCTGGTACGCGCCTTCGGCCCGCCCATCCAGCCGGATCCGGCCCGGTCCGCGGTGGTACTGTCCGCGCTCGGCTCGTGGCTGCACTTCGACGACACCGCCTACGCCGGGCACCTGTCAAACTCCACCGTGACCGTGCCGTTGGCCTACGCGCTCGCCCGCGGGCTGGACGGACGAGCGCTGCTCACCGCGGTTATCGCCGCCAACGAATGCGCGGCGCGGATCACCGCGGCGGCGACCCTCGGCCCGTTCCGCGGGCAGATGGCGGCGCATACCCACGTGGCCGGTGCGGTGGCCGGGCGGCTGCGCGCGGAGGACGCTCCCGCGCGACACTGGGTGGACGCACTGGGACTGGCCTTCGCGATGCCACTGTGGAGCCTCACCCACGGCTTCATGGCCAGCGACGCGCGGCTGCTCAGCTCGTCCACGCCGGTGCGCCTGGGGCTGGACGCGTGCGACGCCGCAGCGGCCGGCCTGCGCGGCGCCGCCGACATCCTCGACCATCCGCGCGGGTTCCTGGCCCGGTTCGCCACGGTCCCGCTGCCCGAGGCGGTCACCGCCGGGCTCGGCCGGTGCTGGCACACCGACACGCTCTCGTTCAAGGTGCACCCGTCCGGACCGGGCTCAGACGCCGCCGTGGACTGCGCCCTGGCGCTGCACGCCGCGCTCGGCCGGCCACGGGTCGACGAGGTGGTGGAGGTCGAGGTCCACGTCTCCCTCTACACCCTGCTGGTGCACCGGGCCGCCGCCGCCTACCTGGACGGGCCGGAACCGCCGCTGTCCGCGGTCGCCACCACCACGCCGTACGCGGTGGCGACCGCGCTGCTCACCGGCGGCCTGGAGCCGGCCGACTTCGCCCACCCGGCGGTGGCCTCGCCCCTGCGGTGGGCACTCGCCGCCAAGGTACGGCTGGTCCACGACGAGGAGATGACCGCCGCCCTGCTCACTGCGGAGGCGCCGTTCGGGGAGGCGGTCCGGCTCGCCGGCGAGCGGGCGGTGGGATGGCTGCGCGACTTCGGCGGCGACCGGCTGGTGGAGCTGGCCCGCGAGGCCGGCCAGGTCATGCCGGGGGTTGGGGACGCCGCTGGGTCCCGGCGGCGTAGCTTCGCCACGACCCGGCGTAGCTTCGCCACGGCGACGAAGATGACACCGGCCCGGGTGGTGCTGCACCTGGCCGATGGCGCCAGCCATGAACGGCGGGTCGACATCCCGGTCGGCGCGGCGGGTCCGGACACCCGGTCCCGGCACCGGCACCTGGTCCGCGCCAAGTTCCTCGCCACCGGCGGCTCGCCGGAGGTGGCCGACGCGGTACGCCGGCTGGACCTGCTGCCCGCGGCGGAGGTCCGGCGGCTGGTCACCGCGGCGCTGGACATGGCGGGTCGGGAAGGCCCAGCCCGGCGGGCGGGGGCAGCCGGCCGGGAGCGGCCGGACGTGGCGGAGGCGGCGTGATCCTTTCCGCCGCCCTGGTCGGGTAGCGTCAGCGGATGATGACGGGAAGGCAGCAGCTGGCGCGGTCAGCAGGAGAGCTGCTGCGGCAGTGGCGTGAGCACCGGCGGCTCAGCCAGCTCGAGCTGGCCAGCCAGGCGGGCGTGTCAACCCGCCACCTGAGCTTTGTGGAGACCGGGCGCTCCATGCCCAGCCGCGACATGGTGCTGCACCTCGTGGAGCAGCTCGACCTGCCGCTGCGGGAGCGCAACCAGGTCCTGCTCGCCGCCGGCTACGCCCCGGTCTACCCGGAGACGGCGCTTGACGCGCCGCAGATGGTGGCCGTTCGGGCCGCGCTGCGCCAGGTGCTCAACGGGCACCAGCCCTACCCGGCGCTGGTCGTGGACCGGCGGTGGAACGTCGTGGACACCAACCCGGCGGTGGCCCTGTTCACCCGGATGGTGTCACCGGCGCTGCTGCAGCCGGTCGCCAACGTGCTGCGGGCCAGCCTGCATCCGGACGGCCTGGCCCCGCACCTCGTCAACCTCGGTGAGTGGCGGGCCCACCTGCTCGGGCGGCTGCGCCGGCAGATCTCCCACAGCAGCGACCCTGAGCTGGTCGCGCTCTACGACGAGCTGACCGGCTACCCGTGCGCCCAGCCGGACGCCGAGACCGAGCCGCCGGGACCGGGGTCGGTCGTGGTGCCGATGCGCTTCCGCGCGCCAGAGCGGGAGCTGGTCTTCCTGAGCACGGTGGCGATGTTCGGCAGCCCGCTCGACCTCACCGTCGCGGAGCTGGCCATCGAGTCGTTCTACCCGGCCGACGCGGAGACCGCCGCCTACCTACAGGCTCGCGCCGGCTCGTGCACCGCCACCTGACCGCTCACCCAGCCGAGTAGCTCGGTGCATGTCGCGATCTAGAAGATCTAGGCCGCCATGGGGTGCACAGATCTTCTAGATCTCGTCCAGCTACGCCTGTTCCCACGAGCTGGGACGGCACGGTCCTATGTGGTGCGTGCCAGCATGGAGGGCGTGCGGCGCGCTCACCCTGCCTTGTGGCGGTGAGCCGTCCTCGACATCGACGGTGAAGCGGCCAGCCAGCCACGCGCCCGGGCGGGTGGGCCGCCCGGCCGGCCGGTGACGGCCCACCCGGCCTACCGCGCTACCGCACCGCCCTGCCGGCGCACCGGGGCGGCCGCCGGTCACAGCGCGTTGGAGACCTTGAAGACGTGCAGGAACCCGCGCAGCGAGGCGCGTGCCGAGAACGCGATGTACTCCGGGATGACCGCCTGCGGACCCCACTTCAGCTTGTACGCAAGCTGCGTGGCGGCCGGGTACACCGCGGCGCCGCGCCGGCCCAGCTGGCCCACGAGCCACCCGAACGGGCGGCTCGCGCCGGGGACCTCGAGGTCGGGCGCGAGCCCGGTGAACGGCGTGAAGCCGAAGTGCAGCCAGCGGCACCCCTCGGCGCGGAACGCCTCGACCGCGGTGAGGTTGATCGCCTCGGACACCCCGGGCGGCCCCTCCGGCAGGCGCCGGCTCAGGTCGTGCAGCCAGCCGGGCCGCCCGCCGGGCACCGGAGCGTAGGAGATGTAGCCGAGCAGCTTGGAGTCCTGCACGCCGACGAAGAGCCGCCGGTACGGCTGCATCGGGCCGCCGTACTCGCCCACCAGGAACTCCAGCGGCTTGGCGTGCTTGCCCTTGCCGTGCAGCCAGTGCGCGTCCAGCTTCGCCATGCGGGCGGCCCAGTCGGGCTGGTCGACCTCGTACACGGTGAGCCCCGCCCGGACCGCCCGGGAGACCTTGTTGCGCAGCTGCATGAACTTCGACCCGCGCAGCGAGAAGCCGCTCAGGTCCACCGCGTACGACGCGCCGATCTGGTTGACCACGAAGCCCTGCTCGCGGTACGCGACCGCGTCGGCGCGCTGCAGCTGGATGGCGACCACCCTGCGCCGGCGTTCCCGAGCGTGCGCCGCGAACCCGTCGAGCAGCGGCCGGTAGCTCGCGGCGGGGGCGAACGGGCCGGCGAACTGCACCAGGTACCGCCCGGACTCGCGGTAGACCACCACCCCTTCCAGACCGGGTACGCAGAAGTAGCTGTTGCCGCTGTTGAGCGCCAGGAAGGCGGACGGGTTGTCGGCGTACGCCTCGACGGCCCGCCGTACCGTGTCGAGGGAGACCGGGCCGGTGCCGACGGTCGCGGTCGGTTCTGTCATGGTCGCCGCCTTCCAGGTGTCGACGATGAGCCGGTGGTCACCGCGCTGGCGCGGTGGCCGGCACGTGTGCGATCTCGCGGACGGCGCGCGCCAGGCCGTCCTCGCGGCGCAGCCGCTCACCGAGGGCTGCGGCGCGCTGCTGGACGTCGGGGCGGCCGAGCTGCCGTAGCGACTCGGCGAGCCGGTCGGCGTCGAGGTCCACGAACCGGCTGTGCCCGCCGACGCCGAGACGGGTGACCCGCGCGCCCCAGTACGGCTGGTCGGAGTAGAGCGAGTAGACCCAGGTGGGCCGCCCTGCGGTCAGGCCCGCCGCAGTGGTGCCGGCGCCGCCGTGGTGGATGACCCCGCGGCACCGGGGGAAGAGCCACTCGTGGTCCACCGTCCCCACGACGTGCACCTGCTCGGGCAGGTCGGCGGTGCCGGTGAACCCGGTCCAGCCGGCCCCGACGAGCACCCGGCAGCGGGCGCGCCGCGCCGCCTCGACCGCCAGGTCGAGCATTGGGCCCGGGTCGAGGATCGACGCGCTGCCGAAGCTGAGGAAGAACGGCTGCGGGCCGGCGTCGAGCCAGTCCACCAGGCCGGCCGGGCGGTCGGTCTCGCCAAGGCGCTCGCGCAACTGGGTCGGCAGCCGCCAGTACCCGGTGAGCACGTGCTGGGCCGCCGCCCAGTCCCGGGGCCGCGGCACGATCTGGGCACTGTACGCGTGCAGCGCGCGCCCGCCGAGCCGAGGTGCCCAGACAATGGCCGCGGTGCGCGCCGGCCCCAGCCCCAGTGACCGGCGGTACGCGTTGATGTCACTGCGCTTGCCGCGCCAGTAGGCGATCTCGGTGACCCGGTGGGTGAGCCGGTTGAGCGGGCGCAGCCGCAGGTCCGAGCGGCTGACCAGCATGCTGGGGAAGTCACCGCTCGGCGACCACGGGGCGAAGTAGCCGGCGAGCAGCGGCAGGCCCCGCGCCTGCGCCACGGCGAGCGCATAGTCGTCCACCTGGATGCCGGCCACGAGAGCGTCAGCACCCTCCGCGACGGCCAGCACGCTCGCCCCGATCGTCTCCCGGGCGTCGGAGAACACCTGGGCCGCGCGGGTCAGGAACGCCCGTGCGTCGCCGGAGGCCAGCCACTGCTGCCCCTCGGCCGAGCGCATCAGCCGATGCCCGTCAAAGTCCATCGCGACGAACGGCACCTGTGCCGTGGCGGCGAGCCCGGCCGCGTCGGCCGGCCCGGCGAGGGTCACCTCGTGCCCGGCGGCCTGCAGGGCGTGGGCGAGCGCGACGAACGGCTCGACGTCGCCGCGGGTGCCGACAGTGGCGATGCCGACCTTCATCGCCGACCCCGGCGGGGCACGGCGCGGGCGGGGCGGTGCGCGCGGGTGCGTCGGAGCCGATCGACCATAGTGGTCACCCCCAGCTGGCACTGCGGTCGGCGCCCCGGATGGCGCCACCGGCGGTACGCGGAGAGGGCAGGATTCGAACCTGCGCGGGCTTGCGCCCGGCTGGGCCAGGCCCAGCCCCCGGTCGGCCACTACGGGCACCTCTCCAGGCGTGCTGCGGTCGTACTGCGTCGTACTCGGTGGTGCTTGGGGTTGGTCCCGGCGGTCCGTCAGCGCCGCTGGGAGCCTCACCGGTCCTTGCGGTCCTGCCTGTCGCCTGAGAAAAGGTTGCGGCACCTGGGTGACAGGGCTCTGACGCTGCGCTGATGCCGCCGGACGGCGGCTGGTGCCGCTGGTGGGGGCGGGGACGGGCGGACGCGGCTGGCCCGGACGGCAGGGCCGGAACGGTCGTGGCCCCTAAATGGGGGGCATGAGTCGATCTTCCGAAAGGTCTATTTTCCGATCACGGCGAACTGCCGGTATGCGGTCCGCGAGCCCACCTACTACCGATCGACGAAGAACGTTCTTCCGTTCGTCCAGGGGGTTTCCGGTGAGATTCTGCGTCCTAGGTCCCGTCGGCATTGAGAGCGGGGGCACCTTTGTGGAGCTTCAGGGGGCCGCCCAGCGGACCCTGTTGGTCGCGCTGCTGATCAGCCGCGGCGCGGCGGTACGAGCCGAGGCACTGACCTACGAGATCTGGGGTGAGAGCTGGCCCCGGCGACCAGACAACGCGCTGCACGCACAGGTCAGCCGCTTGCGGCGGCGGCTGGACGCGCTGGAGCCGGGAAGGTCCGGCGGTCCGCGGCTGGTCAGCTCCTCCTGTGGCTACCGGCTGCTGCTGCGCGAGGACGAGCTCGACATCGCCGTTTTCACCCGCGAGCTGCACGAGGTGAGCAGCGACCCGATGATGAGCCCGGAGCAGGTGGTCCAGCGGCTGCGAGGCGCGCTGGCCCTGTGGCGGGGGCCGGCGTTCGGCGGCACCGCCTCCGGCCCGGCCGGCCAGGCGGCGGCGGTCCGGTTCGAGGAGTCCCGGACGGCGGCGCTGGCGCTGCTGTTCGACAACGAGCTGCGGGCCGGCCGGCACGCCGAGATTGTGGCCGAGCTCAGCGAGCTGGTCGAGGCGGAGCCGCTCAACGAGCGGCTGTGCGAGCAGCTGATGGTCGCGCTCTACCGCTCTGGGCGGCAGACCGCGGCGCTCACCGTGTACCAGCGGACCTGGGCGCGGCTCAACGAGGAGCTGGGGATCGAGCCATCCCCGGCGCTGCGCAACCATCAGCGCGCGGTCCTCGCCCACGACCCGGCGCTGCACGCCGCCGCTAACCACGCCCTGCTGCGCACCGCCTGAGCTGAGCGGGTGCCTGGCCGCAGCGGTGGCCGCCCGCCGCCCGATGGCGCCCGGGCCGGCCGCCGCCCGGCCTGGGCGTCAACCCGGCGCCGCCGCCCGGCCTGGGCGTCAACCCGGCGCCGCCGAACGCGGCAGGAGCCGCACCAGCGCCGTCACGACGAGCGTCAGCGCCAGCAGGTAGACCACGCTGAGGCCGAGTGCCCGCGGAAAGTCCGCCGGCACCGCGTCGTGGCCCAGCGCGCCGTAGAAGACGACGCCGATGAGCGCGATGCCGAGCGCGTTGCCGACCTGCGTCGCGGTGGAGAGCAACCCGGAGGCGGCGCCGGCGTACTGGCTGGAGACCCCGGCCAGAGTGAACGAGGCCAGTGGCGCCATCACCAGCCCTATCCCGACGCCGACGACGACGAGCGCCGGGGTGAGCGTGCCCACGCCGCCGGTGGTGCCGGTCGCGGCGACCGCGATGCCGAGCAGCACCCAGCCCGCCGCCAGCACCGACGCGCCGATAACCAGGGCACGCCGCCCCAGTCGGTCCACCAGCTGCGGGCCGGCCGCCGACGCCGCCACGAACCCGACGCCGACCGCGACGAAGACCCAGCCCGACCCCAGCGCGTCCAGCCCGCGCCCGAACTGGAGGTAGAGCGCGAGCACCAGGAAGAAGGACGCGAGCGCGGAGTGGAAGGCCACCACCGCGGCCACGCCCAAGCTGAACGAGCGAAGCCGGAACAGCGTGAGGTCGACCAGTGGGGAGCCGCCCCGGGCCGCGCGGCGGCGCTGGTGGGCGACGAACGCGGCCAGCACCGGCAGCGCCGAGGCCAGGCACAGCCACGACCAACCCGGCCACCCCTGCTGCCGCCCCTCGGTCAGCGGCAGCAGGACCGCGACCAGCCCCAGCGTGACCAGCGTCGCCCCGGGCAGGTCGAGGGTGGGGCGGCCGGCCGCCCGGGACTCGGGCACCAGCGCGGGTACCAGCGCCAGCGCCGCCAGGCCGACCGGGATGTTGACCAGGAAGCACATCCGCCAGCCCAGGCCCAACGGATCAGCCTGGATCAGCAGCCCGCCGATGAGCTGCCCGAAGACACCGGCGAGCCCCAGCACCAGGCCGACCGCGTTGAACGCCCGGGCCCGGTCGGCGCCGGTGTAGACCAGGCCGAGGATCGCCAGCTCCTGGGGGGCCAGCAGCGCCGAGGCGAGCCCCTGCCCGATGCGCCCGGCGACCAGGGTCGCCGCGTTCGGGGCCAGCCCGCACACCAGGGAGGCGAGCACGAACCCGGCGAGGCCGATCGCGAAGACCCGCCGCCGCCCGTAGATGTCGCCGAGCCGGCCGCCGGTGATCAGGCCCGCCGCCGCGGCCAGCCCGTAGCCGGCGACCACCAGCTCGACCGAGGTGGGACCGAGGTGCAGGTCCTCCTGCATCGACGGGATCGCCACGTTGACGATGAAGAAGTCCAGCGTGATCATGAACGCGCCGGTCAGGATGACCGGCAGGGTGGCCCAGTACCGCCAACCGGCCGGGGCCCCCGGCCGGGTTCGGGTGTGCGTGACCATCGGCTGCCCTGCCTTCGGTAGCGGGTGGGTCCCGGCCAGCGCCTAGCGCAGCACCGCCTGGGTCTGGGTCACCTGCGCGACCCGGTCGCCGTCCTCGTCACGCAGGTCGGTCTGGACCACGATGACCGTCCGGCCCGCGTGCAGCGGGCGGGCCGAGGCGGTCACCACCCCGCCGCGGACCGCCCGAAGAAAGTTGACCTTGAGCTCGATCGTGGTGGTGCTGGCGCCTTCAGGCAGGTTGAGGTACGCGCACACGCCCGCCGCCGCGTCGGCCAGCGTCACCAACGCGCCTCCGTGCAGCGCCCCGCCGACGGTGCACCGGTGCGCCGCCCACGGCAGCCGGGCGGTGACCTCGGCCGGGTCGAGGGCGAGGAACTCGATGCCCACCGTGGCCGCGAACGGGGTGGCCTCCAGCAGCATGCGCGGGTCGAGTACGGGTCCGTTGGGAGGGGTCTCGGTCACCGCTCGTCCACCAGCCGCCGCAGGTGCCGGGTCAGGTCGGCGGTGACGGCCAGCGCGTGCTCCTCGATGTAGAAGTGCCCGCCCGGGTACTCGCTGTTGCCGAGGTACTGGCGGGTCCGGGCGGGCCAGCTGCCCATCGCCCCGGGCAGCATCAGCGGGTCGGACCTGCCGCCGTAGGAGACCACCGGGCACGAGACGACCACGTTGTCGTCCGGGGCGGTGGCGCAGACCGCCAGGTCCGCGCGCAGGGCCGGGATGACGAGCGCGAGCAGCTGCGGGTCCTCGTACACGTTCTCCGGCAGCGAGCCGAGCGCGATGATCCACTCCTTGAGCTCGGACTCGGGCAGCTGGCTGTGCTCCAGGGTCGGCGTGCGGAAGCCCTCCGGTGCCCAGCCCGAGGCGGCGACCAGGACCGGGCCCGGCCGGCCGCTCCGCTCGATCGCCCCGGCCAGCCGGTACGCCAGCTGCGCGCCCATGCAGTGCCCGAAGAAGGCGTACGGCCGCTCGTCGAGCTCGGCGGTGACGACCTCGTGCAGCGCCGTCAGCAGCTCAGGCATCTTCGCGTACCCCGGCTCGGCCAGCCGCTGCTGGCGCCCTGGCAGCTGCACGCTCTGGTGCCCGATGGAGGGCGGCAGCAGCCCGCCCCACTCCTTGTAGATGGTGACCCCGCTGCCGGCGTGCGGGAAGAGGAAGAGCCGTAGGGCGGCGTCCGGGTCGACCTCGGCCGGCTCGAACCACCGGCCCGCGGTCACGGTGCCGTTGGGCATGGTGCCTCCTGGGTGCTGGGTCGCGGGGTGGCTGCTGCGTCGTCGCCGGCCGTCACGCGGCCACCGGGGTTCGCTGCGCTCGCAGCATCTCCCGCACGGCCCGGCGCAGGACCTTCCCGGACGGGTTGCGGGGCAGGTCGGTGACGAAAGTGTACCCAGTTGGGATCTTGAAATCAGCGATCCGTCCCTTGAGGAACGTCATCAGCTCCCGCGGTGTGGCCTGCTGGTCCGGCCGCAGCACCACGCAGGCGTGGACCGCCTCACCCCAGCGCGGGTCAGGCACTCCGACCACGGCGACGTCGGCGACGGCCGGGTGGTCGCCCAGCGCCTTCTCCACCTCGGCCGGGTAGATGTTCTGCGCGGCGACGATGATCGTGTCGTTGATGCGGTCGTAGAGGTAGAGGTACCCGTCCTCGTCGAGGTAGGCGGCGTCGCCCATGTAGAGCCACTCGCCGCGCAGCGTCCTGGCCGTCGCGTCGGGCAGGTTCCAGTATCCCAGCATGCGGGCTTTGGTGCGGACGCAGACCTGGCCCACCTCGCCGGGCGGCAGCTCGTTGTCCGCATTGTCCACGATCTTGATCTCGCTACCCGGGCAGGCCCGGCCCACCGAGCGCAGCAGCGGGCTGCCCGGCACGTGCGCGGCGGGTGGCAGGATCGTGGCGGCGGCGCCGGTCTCGGTGCTGGCGTAGAGCTGTGCGAACTCGCAGCCGATGAGGTCGAGGCACTGCCGCAGCAGGCTGTCCGAGATCGGGGCGGCGCCGTAGGTCACCTTGCGCATCGACTGGAACGTCTGCCTTGTCACGCCCGGCTCGGCGAGGACCATCTGCAGCATCGCCGGGGCTGCATAGGTGACCGTCACCCCGTACTCGCGGATCAGCCGGACCGCCTCCTGAGCCTGGAAGGCCCGCATCACCACGCTGGTGGCACCGGCGACGAACCCGTGCATGAACCAGGCGAAGCCGGCCACGTGGAAGCCCGGGAAGGAGATCAGGTTGACGTCGTCGGCGAGCCAGTCGACCCACTCGCCGATCTGGTCGCCGGCCGCCTCGACATACGTGAAGAAGCTGCGGTGGGCGAGGATCGCGCCTTTGGGCAGGCCGGTCGTGCCGCTGGTATAGAGCTGCACTACCGGGTCGTCCGGGCCGGTGCCCGGGTCGAGGTCGGTGTCGGGCTGCCCGGCGGTCCACCCGCGCAGCCCGGCCCCCCGGGACCCGGCCGAGTCGAGCTGCACCACGCCGCGCAGCAGCGGCAGGTCATCGCGGACCCGCTCCACGACCGGCAGGTACGCGCCCTCCATGAAGAGCAGCTCGGCGCCGGAGTCGCGCAGGATGTGGTCGACCTCGCCGGAGGTGAGCCGCCAGTTGATCGGGACCAGCACACAGCCGCTCTTGGCACAGGCCAGCGCGACCTCGTAGTAGTGCTCGGACTCCTGGCCCAGGTAGGCCACTCGGGCGGCCAGGCCGAGCCCGGCCGCGTGCAGCGCGTGCGCGGTACGGTTGCTCTCCCGGTGCAGCTCGGCGAAGGTCGTCCGGCGCTGCTCGCAGATGATCGCCGGGTGGTCGGGGCGGGCCGCCGCGTTGGCGGCCGACGCTGCGGTCAGCGTGGTGGGGCGGTCGGGTTCGGGGGTAGGGGGCATGCTCCCTCCAGAGCTCGGCGGTTGGCGGGGTCGGGTACGGGCTGGCCGGCGGGCCGGTGAGGTCAGCCGACCGGCTCCGGCACGGGCTGATGGTGCTCCGGCACGGGCCGGTGGTGCTCCGGCACGGGCTGGTGGCGCTCCGGCACGAGCTGGTGGTGCTCCGGCACGAGCTGGTGGTGGAGGAAGTCGGCCAGCCGCGCGGCGCACGGGTGGTCGAACGGGGCCGACGCCGGCAGCGGCACCCGGAACGTGGCCTCCAGCGCGTTCTTCAGCTCGACCGCCAGCAACGAGTCCAGGCCCAGGTCGACGAACTCGATGTCGGGCTCCACCGCGTCCACGTCCTCCAGGTGCAGCACGCCGGCCACCTTCGCCCGGACCAGGTCCTCGATGGCCGCGGCCCGCTCGCCGCTCGGCGCGGCCAGCAGCGCGTCCAGGTCGACCGCGCGGGCCGGCGCCCCGCCCCTGGTGAGATCGACGAGCATCGCGTTGACCAGCGGCTTGCCGGCGAGGTAGCGGTCCCAGTCGCACTCGCCGACGCCCACCTGGGTCACCGGCTGCGCCAGCAGCGACGCCAGGGTCGACAGGGCCCGGGCCGGGGTGAAGAACCGGATGCCCTCGGCCTCCAGCGCCTTGATGTGCTGGCGGCTCAGCCGCGCCGACATGCCAGCGTCGGACCAGGGGCCCCAGTTGAGGCTGAGCCCCGGCAGGCCCTGCCGCACCCGCCAGTGGACCAGGCCGTCCAGGAAGGCGTTGGCCGCGGCGTAGTTGGCCTGGCCGGCGCCGCCGAGCACCGCGGCGGCGGACGAGTACGCCACAAAGAAGCCGAGCTCAGGCAGGTCGTGGGCGGCCTCGTGGAGCAGCGCGCCGCCGTACACCTTGGACCGGAAGAGGGCGTCGAGGGTCTCCCAGGTGGTCGCCGCCACCGGCTTGTCGTCGAGCAGCCCGGCCGCGTGCACAATGCCACCCACCGGGTACGGGCCGGCGCGCAGCTCGCTCATCATCTTGCCCACGGCGCCGGGGTCGCCGATGTCGGCGGCGTAGACGGTGACCTGCGCCCGCTCGCGCAGCCGCTGCCACAGCTCACCGGCGTCGGCAGCCGGCGAGCCACTCCGGCTCACCAGCGCCAGGTGGCGCGCGCCCAGCTCGACCAGCTTCTCCGCGGTGGCCAGGCCCAGCGCACCCAGCCCACCGGTGACCAGGTAGGTGTGGTCAGGGTGGACGGTGACCGCGCCGGGCGCCTTGCCCGCCATACCGCCGTTGCCATCCACACCGCTGTTGCTCTCCGTCCTGGTGTCGTGCTCTGCGCTGGTGTCGTGCTCCGTGCTGGTGTCGTGCTCTGTGCCGGGCAGCAGCCGTGGCACGTGGCGCTCGCCCTCCCGAAACGCCACCTGGTACTCGCCGCTGTCGGCCGCAGCCAGCTCTGCGACGAGCGGCTCGGCGCCGCCGGCCGCGGGCAGGTCGACCAGGGTGACCCGGTAGGTCGGGTACTCGTTGAACAGGACCCGGCCGAAACCCCACAGGGTCGCCGCGGCCAGGTCCTCGCCGGTGCCAGCGGCGTCGCCAGGCAGCCACTGCGCCCGTGCGGTCACCAGCCATAGCCGCTGGTTGCGGCCGAAGCCCTCCCGGGTGAGCACGCCGAGCAGGTCGAGCAGGCCGCGGTAGTTGCGCTCGCATCCGGCCCGCAGGCTGGCGGCGCTCACCGGCGAGACCGCCAGGCCCCCGGCCCCCGGGCCCTCCGCCGTTGGCTCCCCGGCCCCTGGGCTCTCCGCCGTTGGCTCCCCGGCCCCTGGGCTCTCCGCCGCCGAACCCCGGTCCGGGCCTTCCGGCCGCCAGAACCAGCAGACGTCGGTGACCCGCCGGTCCCGCAGTACCTCGCCGGCCGCCTCAGCCCGTACGGCCAGGGAGACCTCGACCCCGGCCCGGTCGGCCGCCGCCGCGAGCGGGGTGAGCAGCGGCTCCTCAAGGTTGACCGCGAGGACGTGCCGCGGCGGCGCTGGGTGGCCCGGCAGCGGTTGCGGCACCCAGCGCACATGGTGCAGGAAAGGCAGGGCCGCCGCCTCGTCCCCGGCGGACAGGCTGGCGCCGGGGCCGCCGGCCGTGCGGGCGCCCAACCCGTGCCGGTTGCCCTCCACCGGCAGCCAGTACCGCCTGCGGTCAAAGCCGTACGTGGGCAGGGTCGTCTTGCGGCGCTCCCGGCCGCGGTGGAACCCGGCCCAGGACACGGCCAGGCCGGCGACGTAGAGCTGCGCGACCGAGCGGCGGATGGTGGCCGCCTCGACGTCCTGCCGGCGCAGGCTCGCCAGCGGATGGTGGCGCCCGGCCGGCAGGCACTGCCGGGCCAGCGACAGCAGCGCCGCGGAGGGGCCCACCTCCACGAGGACGTGCCGGCCGCGCCGGTCCACGGTACGCATCGCGGCCTCGAACTGCACCGGCTCGGCGATGTGGCGTACCCAGTAGTCCGCGGTCGCCACCTCGGCCGGCCGCGCCACCTCGCCGGTGCGGTTGGTGACCAGCGTGAGCGTGGGCTCCCGGAAACGCACCCCGCGCAGGGCCTCGCGGAAGTCGTCGAGCACCTCGTGCATCAGCGGCGAGTGGAAGGCGTGCGACACCGACAGCGGGCTGACCCGTACCCCGCGCTCCCGCAGGGCCGCCACCACCTCGGCGAGCGAGTCCCGGCCGCCCGACACCACGCACTGCCGCGGCGAGTTGACCGCGGCCAGCGCCAGGTCCGCCCGGCCGGCGAGCAGCGGGGCGACCTCGTCGGCCGGCGCGTCAACGGCGGCCATCCCGCCCGGGGCGGAGACCGACTGCATCAGCCGGCCCCGCGCCGCCACCAGGGCAGCGGCGTCCGCCAGCGAGAACAGCCCGGCCACCGCCGCGGCGGCCACCTCGCCGACGCTGTGCCCCACCAGCGCGCTGGGGCGTACCCCCCAGGAGAGCCAGAGCTTGGCTACCGCGTACTCCAGCGTGAACAGGGCCGGCTGGGCGTACTGGGTCTGGTGCACCGCCTGCGGGTCCGGGTCCTCGTCGAGCAGCAGCGCCTTCACCGAGCGGTCCAGGTACGGCGCGAACAGGGCGTCGCACTCGTCGACGACCTCCCGGAAGGCGGGGAACTGCCGGTACAGCGGCGCGCCCATGCCCGGGTACTGCGACCCCTGGCCGGTGAAGAGGAACGCCGCCTTACGCAGCTCGCCCGGGCGGACCCGGTCGCGCCCCAGCCGCGCCTCGTGCTTGGCCAGCAGGTCGGCCACCTCGGCCAGGTCCCGCACCGCCCCGGCGAGGCGGTGGCTGAAATGGGCCCGGGCGACGTTGCCGGTGTAGCACAGGTCGGCGACATCGGCGTCCGGGTGCTCCGCCAGGAAGCTCCGGTACCGCTGCACCTGCCGCAGCATGGCCCGCTGGCTCTTGGCCGACAGCGTGAACACGCCACCGCCGTCACCAGGCCCGCCGGCTCCCTCCAGTGTGGAGCGCAGGGCAGCGTCGGCGCCGGCAGGAGCCTGCGCGCGTACGGCCGGTGGTGGCTCCTCGAGCACGACGGCCGCGATGGTGCCGGCGAAGCCGAAGCTGTTGACCAGCGCCCGTCGCGTCGGCGCCACCCATGGCCGGCACGTGGTCGGCACCGCCACCGGGTAGGTGTCCCACGGGATGCGCGCCGACGGGGTGTTCAGGTTCAGGTGCGGGAAGACCGTGCCGGCCCGCATCTGCAGCACGGTCTTGACGATCCCCACGATCCCGGCGGCCGGCTCCATGTGGCCGAGGTTGGTCTTCACCGACCCGACCAGCACCGGGTCGGCCCGGCTGTGGGAGCGGGCGAACACGTCACTGATCGCACCCATCTCGATCGGGTCGCCGAGCGGGGTGCCGGTGCCGTGCGCCTCGACGTACTGGATGTCCTCCGGACGCAGCGCGGCACTGGCCAGCGCCGCGCGCATCACCGCGGCCTGCGCGGTGCCGTTGGGCACGGTGAGGCCGGCGCTGTCCCCGTCCTGCCCCACCGCGGTGCCACGGACTAGGCCCAGGATAGTGTCACCGGCGCCGCGTGCGTCGGAGAAGCGCTTGAGGACCAGCACCCCGCAGCCCTCTGCCCGGACGTAGCCGTCCGCGGCCTCGTCAAAGGTCTTGCACTGCCCGTCGGGCGCGAGCATGTTCGCGTGCGAGAAGACCACCGGGGTACGGGGATGGTGCAGCGCGTTCACGCCGCCGCAGAGCGCGATGTCGCACTCGCCGCGGCGCAGCCCCGACACCGCCGCGTGCAGGGCGGTCAGCGAGGACGCGCACGCGGTGTCCACGGTCATGCTCGGGCCGTGCCAGCCGAGGAAGTAGGACAGCCGGCCGGACATGGGAAACAGCGTGATGCCGGCGGCGAGGTGGCCCTCAAGCTCCTCGTACGGGATCGCCTCGATCTCCAGCGCGTAGTCGATGGAGCTGGCTCCTATGTAGACACCGCCGTTGCCGCGGCGCAGCGAGGTCGGGTCGATGTTGGCGTGCTCGAGCGCGTCCCACGCGGTCTCCAGCAGCAGGCGCTGCTGGGGGTCGACGTAGGGCGCCTCCTTCGGCGAGATGTTGAAGAAGTGCGCGTCGAACTGGTCGATCTGGTCCAGGAACCCGCCACCCGTGGTACGGATTCGGCCCCTGGCCTCAGGGTCGCCGTCCGGGGAGAACGCGGCCACGTCCCAGCGGTCCGCCGGGATGGGCCGGATCCCGGAGCGGCCCTCCCGCAGGAACTCGGCGAACTCGTCCGGAGTGCTGCTGCCGCCGGGGAAGCGCAGCCCGATGCCGACAATCGCGATCGGCTCGTACTTCTCCAGCAGCAGCCGCCGGATGGTCTCCCGCTGCTCCGCCACGGTGGCGAGCGCGCTGCGCAGCTGGTCGGTGGGGTCCGCGGACGTCTGCGGCACGGCGTGCCTCCTTCGGCGAGCGGCGGGCGTGGCCTGGTCAGGCCCTGTAAAGGCCGTCGAGTACGGAGTCCCAGAGCTGTTCCGTTGCCGTGCCGGTCTTCGTGCCGTCCGTCCCGGTCTTCGTGCTGGCCGTCCCGGTCTTCGTGCCGTCCGCCGGATGGGTGTTGGTGCTGACGAGCTGGCCGTCGCCCAGCTCGGCGCCGGCGGTGAACAGGTCGGCCAGCACGTCATCGGTGAGGTGCGCCATCAGCTGGGCGACGGTAGGCCGGTTGAACAGGACGTTCGCGTTGATCCCGCAGCCCAGCCGGGCCTCCAGCCCCTGCTTGATCTCGCTGAGCCGCAGCGACGTGAGACCCAGGTCGAAGAAGCTGGCATCGAGCGGCAGCTCATCCACATCAGTCATCAGCAATGTGGACTTGAACTCGTTCGTTAGTAGTGTCTCCAATGCTTCCCGTCGCTCGAAGAGAGGTAGCTCGCGTAGGTGAAGAATAGTCTGGGTCGGTCCTGTTTCCAGCGTGGTTGGAGGCTGCCCGCAAGCGTCTGGTCCGGCGGTGGAGACTGCGTTCTCCGGGGTTGGCTGCGTCACGGCTGCGCCTCCATAGCCTAAAGGTCTCCGGCAAGGCCGGCTGCCATATTTGCTATTGATTGGAACGGAGGCGGCTGACCCGGTCCTGACGGCGGGCTGACGGTCTCAGCTGAGCGCGGGGCCGGCCCGGCGCAGCCCGAGGAACTGGAGGTCGACGAAGATCGCGACTGCGGCGGCCTGGACGAGCACGAACGCCACGCCGAGCACGGTCAGGCTGAACCAGCCAGCGCCGATGAGCAGCACGCTGAGCACGACCCAGAGCGCGTTGACGGCGACCGCGGCCCAGGCCGCCGAGTAGCTCACCGCCGGCCGGGTGCCGATGTAGGCCAGCCAGCCCGCGTACCCGGCCAGGAACAGCCCGGCACCCACCAGGACTGATGTCGGTACACCGAGTGCCGAGTCCAGCGCCGGGCTGGCGACGGCCAGCAGCAGGCCGAGCGCGCCGGTAGCGAGGGCGTCGAGCTTGAGCGCCAGGCGCAGCAGCCGGCCGCCGTCCGCCGGGGCAGGCCGGATCTGAGCCGGTCCAACACGGTTCGTGTCCATGATGTCTCCTCTCTCCGCTGCCCGTCGTCGGGGCCCGTCGCCCGCGCGGCCCGCCCGCAGGGGGACCGACGGCCAGGTCAGCCCACCATCTGCGCCGTCCGGGCGTCGTGTCGATTACATGGGAGGTAACGCGTCAGCCCTATCACCGGTCCGGTGGTCACTGTGCGCTAGGCGGCCAGCGCGACAGAGCGTGAGTTTCTTGACAGAAATCGGTGAATGCGGTCGTATAGATAGCGATCTGCACCCGGGTCCGCAGGATGATAGGGGGGTAGATGTGGCAACCCATTCACTCCAGGCTGAGCAACAACGGCGCTGGGGCGATACGGTCATATCCCAGCGCCGAGCGGCGCGTTAACCAGCTTATTCTGGCACTGTTAGCCATCCAGCGTCTCAGCTACCTCGCCCCGCCATTAGTGGCCATATCCGTCGGTACGCTGCGCGACGGTTTGCCGGAGTTGACCCTACTTGCCGTAGCCATCGGCTGGAACGTGACGCTGTTCACGGCCACCGCCGTACGGCGGCGGGTGCCCTCCTCGATGGTGTGGGCCGATGTGGCTCTGGTGATCGGCATAGCCGCCCTGGACGCAGCCGTCCTCGGTGCTGTCAGTGCCGGCGCTGGGGACGGGCTGGCGTGTTGGAGCTGGCCGACGCACCTGAGCCAGGCAGCCGCAGTGCTGGCCGCGGCAACCCTCTACCCGGTCACCCGAGCCGCGACAGCCGTGCTGGTGCTGCTCGGGGGCCACGCCGGCACCGTCCTGGCGGCCCGGCCCGCCAACGGCCTCCCACCGCCAACCACCCCCACGCTTCTCACCGGCCTCCTGAGCATCGCGGGGCTCGCGCTCGTCCTCGGCCTGGGCGCGTGGTACCTGCGGCGCCAGGGCCGGGCGCTGGATGAGGCGATGTCGGCCCATCTAGAGGTCGAGGCCCGGGAGGCGGCCGAACACGCCAGCACAGCGGTAGTGCTGGCGCACCGGCAGGCGCTGCACGACACGGTCCTGTCCACGATGACGGCGATCGCCCGTGGCGGCCTCGACCACCGCACCGCCGAGGTGCGCCACCGCTGCGCGCAGGAGGCTGAGCACCTACGCCGGCTGCTCAGCGGCGTTCTGGGAAGCGCCGGTGTCCCGGCTCGCCGCGCCCCGCCGGCCCCGTGCCGTGCGGCCGGCACCGGGCATACCTCGATGATCGAGGCCGAGCTCGCTGAGGTGGTGGGCGCGGCCGAGGCGCTCGGGCTGCGGGTCCACTACCGGCTCGGCCAGCTGCCAGACCTGCCACCGGACGTGGTGGACGCGCTCTGCGGAGCCGCCCGGGAGGGGCTCAACAACGTCCTCGCCCATAGCGGCGACGGGGTGGCCTGGCTGACCGCGCTGAGCGAGGACCACGATGTGGTGGTACGGGTGGTCGACCGCGGATGTGGCTTCGACCCGACGACGGCTAAGCGAGGTTTCGGGCTTGTCTGGTCGGTCGAGCACCGGATGCGCGCTGTTGGCGGTAGCGCCCGCGTCACCAGCGGCGTCGGCGACGGCACCTGTCTCGAGCTGAGGTGGCGGCTGTGACTGTGCCGAAGCAGGGTGATGTCGCGGCGGTCGGTACTGCCAGGGCGGGCAGTCCCGCCGGGGAGCGCGGTCCGGTCAGGCGATGCGCCGGGGCGGACGCATGATCCGGCTCGGCGTCGTCGACGACGACCGGATGCTTGTCGAGGGCATCCACCACTGGGTGGCGGGCACCTCGGACCTGTGCGTGGTGGCGAGCGCCGCGACAGTGCCCGACCTGCTCGACCCCGCACCGCCGGAGGTCGATGTGATCCTGCTCGACCTGTTGCTGCAGGACCGGTCGGAGCCGCCCGCCAACATCAGGCGGTGCGTAGCCTCGGGCCGCCCGGTCCTGGTGGTGAGCGTCTGGTCCGGACCCGACCTTATCCTTGACGCCTTTGTGGCTGGGGCTCAGGGCTACGTCACCAAAGACCATGACCTGGACGCGCTCGGCGAGGCGATCCGGGAGGTGGCCCGCGGTGGCACCGCCTACTCACCGGAGCTGGCCCACGCGATGCTGGCGGACCGCCGCGCCCGCCGGCCGGTACTGTCCACACAGGAGCGGTCAGTGCTGCTCGCCTACGCCTCAGGCATGACGCTCAAGGCTGCCGCGCGTCACGTCGGCATCCGCCCCGAGACCGCCAAGACCTACCTCGACCGGGTGAAGGCCAAGTACCAACGGGCAGGACGGCCCGCGTACACAAAGATCGACCTGGCCCGGCGGGTCCAGGAGGACGACCTGGCATGGGCACCCGGTCCCGACATCTCGTCGGCGGCGAGAGTGTTACGCCCGCCGCCGGAGGTCGTCCGCCCTCACGACGACCGCGGCGAAGGGACGTGACGGCCTCGGGTGCCGCTCGTACTATCGGATACGACCGCGAACGGGATCGGGCACGCAACGGGCACGCCGTCTGACAACGCCACCGCCCGGGGAAGGCCCCAGGTCGTAACACCGCGGTATGACCTGGGCCTTCAGCGGGTTGCGCGGGATTAGAAGCAGTGAGGCAGCATGTCGACGACGGCCGTCCGCACATCGACATGGTCGTGAAGCCCGCTGCCCTTCGGACAAGCCCGTCGCGGGTCGCGACCGGCGCGGCGGTGCAGTCGATCGGCGGCGTGGCGAAACCCGTTTGGAGGGCTGACCGGGCCGCGCCCACGGGAGCAGAGTAAGCACATGGTGACTCGACCTACACGAGGTGTCGTGATCTCACTCGCCGCGCTGGCTGGCGTGGTGATCGGGGTGGTCGGACCCGCGACCGCGGCGCCGGCGACTGCCCGTGGTCCGGTCGACCTGGGGACGCTGCGTGGCTTCTGCTGCAGCCAGGCGCTGGACGTCAACGACCAAGGTGTGGTGGTGGGAGAAAGTGCGGTGGCCGGCGGCGAGAACCCGCCCAGCCATGCGTTCCTGTGGCGCGGGGGCCAGATGCGGGACCTCGGCACGCTCGGCGGCGCGGCCAGTACCGCGACCGCAATCAACAACCGGGGCGAGGTGGTCGGCTACAGCAATCTGCCGGACGGCACCACGCACGCGTTCCTGTGGCGGGCCGGTCGGATGCACGACCTGGGCTCGCTGGGCGCGGACAGCGTCGCGGCCGGCATCAACGACTGGGGCGAGGTGGTGGGCCGGACGGTGACCGGAGACGGCCGGCTGGTCGGCTTCCGGTGGTTCGGCGGGGTCATGACCCAGTTGACCACCGCGGACGGCATCGACTTCGTGGCACACGCGATCAACAACAACGGCCTGATCGCTGGCGCGGTGAACAGCAAAGGCTTCCCCACCCCGGCGCTGTGGCGCGACGGCCAGGTCACCGACCTAGCCGGCGGGTTCGGCCAGGCGGTGGCGATCAACCGCGCCGGGATGCTGGCCGGTGACGTGTCGGACCCGTCGCAGCAGGCCTTTGTCTGGCGGATCGGGGTGCTCACCGCGCTCACCACGCCGGCCGGCGCGCAGTTCGCGATGGCTACGGCGATCGACGACCGGGGCCGGGTGGCCGGGTTCAGCGGCCAGGACAGCCGGTACCACGCGGTGCTGTGGCAGGACCCGCAGCACCCCCGTCTGCTACCCAGCCTCGCCGGTGGCAACAGCATGGCCTGGGGAATGAACAACCGCGGCCAGGTGGTCGGCTGGAGCGCGCTATCCGCGACCACCGGCGACTACCACGCCGTGCTGTGGGGCGCGTAACGACGATCAACGGGAACGGCTCGGGCGCGCCGCTGCCGTAGCCTGAGCCGGCCCCCGAGCGGTGCCGGCCTCGCCGACGCCACCGCCGAATGTAACCGGGACATCGCCGACGCCATCAGCGCAGGCATCGACGGCGACCGCCATCGGACACACAACGGGGACGCCACCTGGCCACAGTCAACACCAAGGAAGGGCCCGGGTCGCAACACACAGCCTGACCTGGGCCTTCCCAACGAGCGGCCGAAGGGAATCGAACCCTCACCGTCAGTTTGAAGGCCATAATCCGGCTGCGTCGATCGTTCGGAAGGGCTGGTCATGGCGCCTGCTGGCTGTCCGCTCGTGCCCGTTGGTGACTGCTTGTGGCATGGCTTAGTGGCACGCCTGTGGCACGTTCGATCATGGAGTTGCGCACGTCGTCGCCTGCGGGTGTGGGGTGGTACAGCCTACCGGCTGTGGTGTGTCGTAGCATCTTGACGCGCTCGACAGTTGGCATCATGATGGCAACATGCGGACGACACTGACGCTGGATCCAGACGTGATGCGCCTCATTGAGGACGCCGTCCACCGAGAGCGCCGCCCGATGAAGCGCGTGATCAACGACGCGCTGCGCCGAGGGCTGGCACGATCGACGTCGCCTCGCGAGCCGTACCATCTCGTGCCGCACAAGTCGTCGCTGTGCCCGGGTCTGGATCTGGCCGGCTTCAACCGCCTCGCCGACGAGCTGGAGGACAGCGAGACCATCGGCCGCATCGGCCGCGTCGCGTGATTGTTGTCGACGTCAACCTGCTGCTGTACGCGGTGATCAGCGGGTTTCCCCAGCACGCCAAGGCACACGCCTGGTGGGAACAGACGCTGAACGGGCCGACCGAGGTGGGCCTATCGAGTCCGGCTATTTTCGGGTTTCTCCGGATCTCCACCAACCCGCGCGTGCTCACCGCGCCGCTGGCGGTGGACCAGGCGATCGGGTACGTGCGCGAGTGGCTCGCGCTACCGAACGCCTCGTTCCTCTCGCCCGGGCCACGGCATCTCGATATCGCCTTCGGCCTGCTTACCGAACTCGGCACCGGGGCCAACTTCACCACCGACGTCCAGCTCGCCGCACTCGCCATCGAACACGGCGCGGAGATGTACTCCAACGACACCGACTTCGGGCGGTTTCCGGACCTCCGCTGGATCAATCCTCTTCGCTGACCCTGCTTCGGATGGAGCCGGTACCCACATCCCAGCGGTGATCGGTGCGGCCAGGCTGCAAGTCGCAGAGATGCCCTGCAAAAGTGCCCAGAGCGGCCGAAGGGAATCGAACCCTCACCGTCAGTTTGGAAGGCCAGAATCCGGCTGCGTCGATCATTCGGAAGGGCTGGTCATGGCGCCTGCTGGCTGTCCGTTCGTGCCCGTTGGTGACCGCTTGTGGCATGGGTTAGTGGCACGCCTGTGGCACGTTCGATCATGCAGAGCGCAGGTCGCTGTCTGCGGTCGTTGGGGCATGCCGTCGACCGCACCCGGTGGAGGCGGTTCTTGGCCTCGGTCAAGGTGAAGCACCCGGCGGCTGAAATGACCTTGAGCGGGGCCGGGTTCCACCTAGGCGAGGTGAGGCTGCCTGGGGCGTCACCGGGTGCGACAATCGAGACTGTCGGAGATTGGGGGCCGGGCGTGGTATCGAGTAGCGCGGAGCGGGCGCCCGAGTGGCGGCCTGCGCCTGGACATGTGCCGGCTGAGGAGCTGGCACGCAGGCAGGGCGTTCGGCCGATCGTCTCCGTTGACGAGCTGGCCCGGCCCGACCTGTTCGAGTCGGACGAGGAGCTTGACGAGTTCCTTGTCGATCTCTATGCATCCCGCCGGGATGGTTCTGCGTGAGCCTGGTCGTTCTCGACACCGACGTGGCGTCGGCGATTCTGCGTGCCCGCGTGCCGGACCGTCTTCGTGCCCGGCTGGCCGGTAAGACCCTGTGCATCACGTTTGTGACCTTGGGTGAGTTGACAAAGTGGACCGTTCTTCGCAGTTGGGGGCCTCGTAAGCTGGCTGATCTGGCCGCGTGGCGCCGTGGCGTGGTGCTGCTGCAGGTCGACGAGTCAGTCTCCACAGCGTGGGGACAGCTTCAGGCCCGTGCCCAGCGACGCGGCCGGCCTCGGCCGGTCAATGACACCTGGATCGCCGCGTGCTGCCTGGTCGACGGGCTCCCGCTGGCCACGTTCAACATCAAAGACTTCGAGGACTTCGCTGTGCACGACGGGCTTGACCTTCTGGACGTCGGCTGACTACCGAGGATCGAGAAGCGGAGGATCCGACTGCCGCGATCGTGACGAGCCTCCGCTGACCTGAGCTGTAACGAACAAGAGCGGCCGAAGGGAATCGAACCCTCACCGTCAGTTTGGAAG
>DASRIS010000086.1:0-61951 GCA_035649895.1 Micromonosporaceae bacterium
TGCTGGCCCGGGTACGGGCGCTGCTGCGCCGCCGGCCGGCCCCGGACGGCGCCTCGCTCCCGGACGGCGCGCTGACCCTCGCCGACCTCACGCTGGAGCCGGGCACCCGCGAGGTTCGCCGTGGCGCCCGGCCGGTCGAGCTGACCGCGCTCGAGTTCGACCTGCTGCACCACTTCCTGCGCCGCCCGCGGCAGGTGCTCAGCCGGGCCCAGCTGCTGGACGCGGTGTGGGGCGGCGGGGACCCGGCCCGGACGAACGTGGTCGACGTCTACGTCGGCTACCTGCGGGCCAAGCTGGAGGCGGGTGGCGAGCCGCGGCTGCTGCACACGGTGCGCGGTGTCGGCTACGTGCTGAAGGGTGACTGATGTCGATCCGGCTGCGGGTCACGCTCTACGGCATCGGCGTCGTCTCGCTGGTGCTGGTGGTGATCTCGGGCCTGTTCTACGTGCTGGTCGTGGGTAGCGTGCCGCAGAACCAGGACAAGGAGCTGGCCGAGCGGGCCGGCCGGGCGGTGGCGAGCCTGGACCGCGCGCCGGCCGAGGCCCTGGTTGCCCGGCCCCCGCTGGCGCCGGTGGACGCGGCGGTCGCGGCCGAGGTGACCGTCGTGGTGCTGGACGAGACCGGCGCTGTGCTGGCCGCCACGGGAGTCGTCGACGGGGTGGCGCCGGCCGTCCCGGCCGCCGTGCTGGAGCAGGCCCGCCGGGACCGGACGGCGGCGGCCACGGTACGGGCCGGCGGCACGGTGCTGCGCGTGCACGTGCGTCCGTGGCAGCGGCCCGACCTGGGGCGCTCCGGATACGTGGTGACTGCGCAGAGCGCCCGCCGGTTGCAGACCGACCGGCGCGGGGTGGTGGCGCTGATCATCATCTCCGGCATGGTGTCCCTGGTCGCGGCGGCGGTCGGCATATTCGGGGTGGCTGGCCGGGCGCTGCGCCCGCTGCGTGAGCTGGCCGCCACCGCCGACGAGATCGGGCGCTCGGCCGACCTGTCCCGCCGGCTGCCGCAGGTGCCGCACCGCGACGACGTGGGCCGGCTGACCGAGAGCTTCAACGCGATGATGGCGCGGCTGGAGGAGGCGTACCGGCGTACTGCCGACGCGCTCGTCGCGCAGCAGCGGTTCACCGCGGACGCGTCGCACGAGCTGCGCACCCCGCTGACCACTGTGCGCAACAACGCCGGCTTCCTGCGTACCCACCCGGAGGCCGCGGAGGCGGACCGGACGGCCGCCCTGGCGGACATCGAGGCGGAGAGCGCGCGGATGGGCCGGCTGGTGGACGACCTGCTCACGCTGGCCCGGGCCGACGGCGGGCAGCGCCCGGCCCGGGCGCCGGTGGACCTGGGCGCGCTGGCCCACGAGGTGTGCCGCCAGGCCCGGTCCCAGCATGCGGAGCGGAGCGTGCACTGCGCGGGGGCGCCGGTCACCGTCGCCGGCGACGAGGACGCCCTGCGCCGTCTACTGTGGATCCTGGTGGACAACGCGGTCTCGCACACGGGCGACGGGGGCAACATCTGGGTGGCCGTGGTGGGCCATGGCCCGGTGGCGACCGTGCAGGTCTCCGACGACGGCCCCGGCATCCCGCCCGGCCTCGCCGAACGCATCTTCGACCGGTTCTTCCGGGCCGAGTCGGTGCGCGGCCGGGCCGGCTCCGGCCTAGGCCTGTCCATCGCCCGGTGGGTCGCCCGCGCGCACGGTGGCGACCTCACCGCCACCAACAACGACCGCGGCGGCGCCAGCTTCGTCGCCACGCTGCCGGTCTCATCAAACTCTTAGGTACGGCTCACCGCCGGCTTACCGGGCCTGGCGATGCTTTCCTGTATGACTCCTGTGCCTGGGAGGTCCGCTGTTCTTGCGGCTCCGGCCGCGCGCGGTGGGCCGGCTGACGTCGTCTACCTGCTGCTGTTGTTGCAGGCCGGCTTCGGGCTGGTGGCGATGCTCGGTGGGCTGCTGCTGATGGGGAACCCGGTTTACCTGCTGGCTCCGGTGGCCAAGGCGGTCACCCTGTTCGTGCTGGCCGCGAAGGTGGTCAGCGGCCAGCGTTGGGCGTGGATTGTTGTGCTGGTCCTGGAGGGGTTTGGCCTGATCGGCTTCTGGCTCAGCCTGCTCGGTGGGCTGCTGCCGATGCTCACCCGTACGGTGACGCTCACCGGGCTGCTCACCGAGGTCGGCATCCCGGTGGTCGTGATCTACTTCTGCGTCCGGACGCTGGTCGACTGGCGGCTGTCGGCGCCGTCCCGCGGCGTGCCGGCTGGACCGCCTGCACCGGCCGGGGGCCCCGTCCCAGCCGGCTGGCCCGCGCCTGCTGGACTGCCTCTGCCTGCTGGGTGGCCTGTGCCTGCTGGCTGGTCCGCGCCGGTTGGGCCCGTACCGACTGGGCCTGCGCCGGTTGGGTGGCCTGCGCCCACCGCCCAGTCGGCACCGGCCACGCAGCCGCACTCCCACCCACACCCACACTCGGAGGAGCAGCGATGAACCCGTTGGCCGCGTTTTTCGCCGGCATCGCCCCCGAGCATGTCCCCGCGCTCTTGGCCGCGCTGCTGCTTCCGGTGCTGTGGTGGCTGGTACGCCGTTTCCAGCGCACCGACTCTGCCCACCCCGGCGCCCCCGTCCGCGTCGCTGGCTCCGCTGGCACTACCGGTTCGCTGTGGACCGCAGCTTCTGCGTGGACTGCGGCACCGGTCGACCGGCCGCCGCTGATGTTGACCGAGCGATGGGCAGCCGCACTGCTCGCCGTGTCCGCCGCGGTCCATCTCGCGCTGCCGCTGGGCCACCTGGACGGCCCGCTGCTGGCCCTCGGCTACGTCGCCGCAGGCGCCGGGTACGCCTGGCTGGTCGTGCGGGTGCGGCGGGGAAGGCGCTGGCGGCTGCCCGCCGCGCTGCTGACCGTCGCCACGCTGGTGGCCTACCTGGCGGTGGCCGGCACCGGCAGCGAGGAGCCGGACCAGGTCGGCATCGCGACCGCGCTGGTGGAGCTGGCCGTGCTCGGCCTCGCCCTGGTGCCGCTGCGCGAACCCGGGCGGCCCCGGCGGTTCGCCCGCTTTGCTGGCAGCGCCGCCATGGTCACCGCGGTGGTGCTGGTGGGGGCGGTGGTCTGGGTCGGCTCGTTCCTGTCCCACCGGTCGACCGGCGACACCCAGGCGCAGCTGGCGGCCGGCACCGCGCCGGCGGTCGGGCACGCGCACGACCACGGGCATGACCACGCCGCCCGCGCCCAGGCCGGCGTGGTCATGCGGCCGTCCGCAGGCGGGCACCATCCGACCGAGGCGCAGCAGCGGGCCGCGGAGGCGCTAGCGGCGCAGACCCGCGCGGCGCTGGCCCGCTACCGGAGCCTGGACGCCGCTCTCGCCGCCGGCTACCGCCGGCCCGGGTTCGGGGCCACCGGAACCGACGTGCACCTCGAGCACCCGCAGTACGCCAAGGACGGCCGTACGCTCGACCCGCAGCGTCCGGAGACGCTCGTCTACTCCATCATGGACGGTCGGGCCACGTTGCTCGGCGCCATGTTCATGATGGAGGTGGCCGGGCGGGCGGCGCCTGAGCCAGGCGGGCCCGCCACCCGCTGGCACGCGCACAACCTGTGCATCTCGCTGCTGCCACCCGGCCTGGGCGTGGTGTCGCCGTACGGCGGCTGCTCGGCGTTTGCCGTGAACATCACCTCGCCCGAGATGATCCACGTGTGGGTGGTGGACAACCCGGGCGGGCCGTACGCGGACGGGCTGGACGAGAAGTGGGTCCGGTCGTACCACGCGGCCCACGCACTGCCGGTCACTGCTCGCTGACTGGTCCTGTCATGGACCGGGAAGGCTGAAGCCTGGCGCCGAGCCGGACCGGCTTCCTCCGGGGCACCCGTACGATGGGGTGATCCGGCGGACGGCTCACCGGCAGGCCCCGGCGGGCAGTGCGGTTGCCTTGCGGGCGGTGGACCAGCGCACCTTCACTTCTGGCGAACTGATGCGGGTCGGCCAGCTGAGCCTGCCCTGACGAGCGCCACGGACACGCCGGTAGGAGCGCGGCGTAGCTGCAAAACGGCGCTGACCTCCGGCTGGAAGCTCGGTCGCCACAGGGTGCTGCGATCTTCATGGCGGGCCGTCAGGAGAGCCCCATCGGCAGCAATCCGCCTGAAGCGATATGATGGTATAGTAGGTGGCCGTCCTGTGGTGACATGTTGAGAGCCGCCCGCTTTCCCGCACGCGAGGACGTTGTGCCGAATGTCCCAGGCGCGGGCGGGCGCTTGGAGTTTCCATGGGACACGTTCCTGAGGTAGGGGGTGAGATGAGTTCGCGCCCGAGAAATCACTCGTGGCGACCATCCGAGGCCGTTGCGTTCCGTGGGGTTGCTCTGTCGTTGGTGTTTCTGATACCGACGCAATGTGGATCCCTGCCCAGCAAGGACTTGGGTGGCGACCAAAATCCGTGGACCGGAGCTTGCAAGATCGAATTTGAAGAGGCGCTCGGGGACGGGACCCACCGGTACCCAGAGTTCCGGCCCGGTGGTTGGGTCGCTGGCAAGGTGATCATGACGTGCGACCAAGGCCCGCCACCGGCCACCCAGTACACGACGATCCATCTGGAGTTCTGGCGGGACAACGCATGGCGACAGGTCAACCTCAACACGTCGCAGGAAGTCCCCGCGCCTAAAGCGGCCGTCTACACTCAGGGCACGTGCCGCGACGGGTACTGGCGGGTGAGAGTAGGGATATCCGGCACTGCGCGACAGGCTGAGGGCGCCATAACTCGCTTCCAGTCCGAGGACGCGAGCCGGCGCCGACCCATCAACTGTGAAGGTAAGTGATCGGCCTATGTACCTGGCCTTGCATCACGACGGCCCGTCGTGGGTGATCGTTGACCAGGACGGAGCGGTTGTCGCGCGGAACGACAACATCCCGTCCGACGACGGCCAGGGCGCCTACGCATGGGGGCACACCGTCGTGGCCGCCATCCCCGGCGAGACAGTTCCTCTCGAGACGGCCTACGTCGACGGGGGCAAGGCCAAACCGTGTTCCGCGGTGTTCCATGACGGGCAGCGGTGGGTGATGACGGACGGCCGTGGGGGTGTGGTCGCACATACCGATGAGATCCCCGCAGACGGCGACTACACCGTCTGGACCGACCGGATTCTCCGGTTGCGACTCCACGAGTTTCCCGCCATATAGGGATACGTCGGTGAGTGCCGATTGTCGCGCCTCGACGCCACCGCGGGCCACACCTACTACATCGAGGTCACCGCCTGCCGGCCGGGCGCACTTCGCCGGTCGCGCCGACGAGTTGGTCACGCTGGGCGGGTCCCGGCGGACCTGGACGCGCAGGCGGGGTTGTACTGCAGCCTGGTGGCGGGGCGACGGATGTTTATCGTGCTGGACAACGCCCGTGACTATTCGCGTCCTCCGTGGTCAGGCGGTACGCCGTCATAGACGGCCAGCGGGCTGGTGAACCTTTCACCCGGTGACCAGCCCTGGTTCCGGGGTGGGAGGGTAGGGCTGGTGGGTGTTGAGATCGTGGGCAGGCACATGCCGGCGAGGATCACGCTGGACGACCTGGCTGCGATGGCCGCAGCGGACCGGCACGGGTACCGGTACGAGCTCAGCCCCGAGGGGTCGCTTTCGGTCGCGCCGCCGCCGGACGTGGAGCACGCGACGGTCGCGAGCCGTCTGCTCGTGTGGTTCGTGGCGGCGGGCATGCCGGTGGAGCGGGTGCTCCAGGCGGTGGGCATCCGGATCCCGAGAGGCGGCGGCGTGGGCGGCCGTGTCCCGGACCTCACGGTGTGGTCACAGGCACCCGGCGGAGCCACGGTGTGGACTCCGGCTACCGGCCTCCTCCTGGTTGTCGAGATCGTGTCGCCTGGGTCGGAGGCGATCGATCAGGAGATTAAACGGGACGAGTACCGGACCGTGGGCATCCCGCACTACTGGCTGGTGGACCAGGATGCCGGGCATACCGTCACGATGTTCCGGCTCATCGATGGCGAGTACCAGGTGGTTCGCACCATGTCGCTCACGTGGCTGCTCAACGGTTCTCCCACGAGCCATCTCGGCTGAGTGGCCCGGGGGTCCTTCCCGCCACGGCCTCAGCAGCTCGGCAGCGCGGCGCACAGCCGCTCGGTGGCGAGCTGGGTGATGCGCCGCGCCTCCGCTTCGCTGGGTCCGATGTGGATCCGCAGGCGTGCCTCCACGCCGCCGCGATGGACCATCGCGTGGTACTGCGTCAGGGCGCCGCGGACCTCCTTGATGAGGACCGCCCCGTCGCCCGCGAAGTCGTTAGCCACGACGGTCAGAGTGGCTCGCGCGTCCGGGACGCCCATGATGTCGAGGGTGCGGCAGCGGGGCAGCACCGCGCGGAGGTCGGCTAGGTGGCGCGATGCCCATGCGCCCTGGTACCGGACGACCTCCTCCAGGACGTGCCGCTCGTCGTCAACGCCCACGCTGCGCCTGCGGTGCGCGAGTACGTGCCCGTCGGCGGAGGTGTAGTCACCCTGGCCGCAGTAGCTCATCATCATCGGGATGCTGCCGTGGTCATCGCCTTCCTGCTCGTCGGATGCGGCAAAGCCCGCGCCCACGTCCGAGGCGCGCAGCATCGCCGCCTCAGGGATGGCCGCCAGCGCAGTGGAGCCCGTAGCCGGCGGATCCGGGGTCGCGGATGGAGACGGCCACGTCGAGCCAGGCTGAGAGGTCTCCACGCCGTTCCCGTCCGACCCTCCGCCCAAGCCCGACGGCTGGCCGGGCGAGCACGCCGAGCCCATCCCAAGACCCACCACGACCAGCACGGCGAGGCCCGCCACGACGAAAAGGCGCCGCGTACGCCGGGTTGTCGCGTCACCGTGCCTGCCGGCGGCCGAGTCCTGCGCTGTCCGGCCGGCGTGGAAGCCTGCTGTGTTCCACACGAAGCCCTCCAGGTAGTTGTGTCTACCATGTACCACCGCCGGGCCAGGTGGAACGTTGCAAGCGCCGGCCGCCAGACCGGATCGGGCCCGCTACGGTGCTCGTACGAACAGGCGCCTTTCATCGTGCAGTTCGTCAGCCTTGATCAAACTCTCCTTCTTTGGCTCCTCCGACGAAGGCCTCCCACTCATCAGTCGTGAACACAAGTACTGGTCCGGTGGGGTGCTTGCTGTCGCGCACCGCGACGGCATCGTTGAGCTGGGCGACCTCGACGCAGTTGCCGTTAGCGCCGCTGCGGGTGCTCTTGCGCCAGACGACAGTGCCTAGGTCAGGTGCGTTCATCTTGTCTCACCTCCCTCGTACCCCTGTTCGGTCAGCCTGGCGACCATGCGCCGGGAGTCGGCTGGGTTCAGGGCCGCAGCCGTAGCTGGTCGAACATCTCGGTGTACCGCCGGACGTCGGCTTCCTTCTCCAGATACAGCACGCTGGCCATGTTCTCGATGTAGACCAGCTCGGGGTCGGCCGCGTCGGGGAAGTCCATCGTAGCGAGGGCGCTGTGTATCCCGGGGTGTGCGCCGACCATGAAGGGCGGCACCTGGAAGGTGATGTGTGGCTGCCGGGTCAGGTCGAGAGGCGCAGTGGTGTCGTACCGGTGGCCGGGTTCCACGGTCGACTCGCGTGGACACGGTGAGAGGCGGTTACACAGGCTGCGGCACTTTGCCGGATCTCCGAGCTGTCGGGTCAGTCCGGCAGATCGGCGTGTCCGGCCTTGACCGCCCGAACAAACTCGGCCCAGGCACCTGCCGTGAAGGTCAGCCTGGGGCCCGCAGGGTTCTTGCTGTCTCGCACGGCGATGGCATCGCCCACCCGGGCGACCTCGACACACTGGCCCGTGCCGCTGGACCGGGTCGTCTTCGTCCAAGTGGCGCGAGACAGGTCGGACGTGTTCACGTCTCTAGCTACCCTTCTTCGCGGTGTGGGCGTGTGTCGCGATGAGCGTTGCGGAATCGGTGGGCGGCAGGGCCAGCGCCTGCAGATGTTCGAACGTCAGCGCGTACCGTTCGACGTCCTCACCCTTGTCGAGGAACAGGTCGCCGGCCATGCTGTCAAGATAGACCAGCGGCGGGTCACCGGGCTCAGGGAAGTCCATGATGACGAACGAGCCGGGCATACCCGGGTGGGCACCCTCGGTAAACGGGATGACCTGTACGGTCACGTTATTCTGCTCGGTCGCGAGCAGGAGCGCTTGGCACTGCTCGCGCATCACCAGTGGGCCGCCGACCAGGCGGCGTAGCGCCGCCTCGTCGATGATGGCGTGCAGCTGGAGAGGTGCGTCCCGACTGAGCAGGTGCTGTCGCTTGATCCGAACTTGGACTCGGTCGTGTACCTCCTCCGGGCTAGCCAGCGGTAGGACGCCAGCCACGACAGCGCTGGCGTAGTTGCGAGTCTGCAGCAGTCCCGGCACGAACAGTGACTCGTAGTTCCTCACCAGCGCTGCCTCGGCCTCATACATGACGTAGGTCATGTACTGCTCGGACGCAGGCAGCCCTGCTCCGTACCGTTGGAGCCAGCCCGGCTGCGGTACCCGCTTGGAGAGTTCGGTCAGTTCGGCCCGTCGGTCTGGATCGGTGACGTCGTACAGGTTCAGCAGTGCCGTCAACGTCCGCCGTTGGGGAGCGCGTTTGGCTTGCTCGATCTGGATCAGCGTTCCTCTATCGACGCCGACCCGCTCCTGCACCTCTTCTTGCGTCAGTCCAGCAGCCGCGCGCAGGTCCCGTAACTCCTTGCCCAGCCGGCGTAGCCGGACGGTGGGTGGCTGGCGGCGCGTCGACAAGGCGGGGACCTCCTTCGCTGGCTTCGCGGTGAGTGTGCCGCCCTGTCGGTACCACGGCAACCTCTCTTCCAGTGGTGCGCCACGAGGAATATACAACGTTGTGTTTCCATCGTTGTGCTGCCATGGTGGGTGGCGCCACCTGCGATGCGGTTAGGTTCGCTGGATCCGAGGCTGTCAAGAGCCGTTTTCGTCCGGTAAGCCCACGAGCGGCATGGTCAGGTCTCCTGACTCGATCGTCTGGAGGAGGTGCAGGTGTCTGTCGTCATTTCGGTTGTGGCTGCTGGTCCTCGGGGTACTGGCAGGGCTCTGGGTGAGCCTTGTCAAGGGCCGCTATTGCCCCGATTGCGGAACCGCTCTCAGCTGTCGCATCTGCGCGGTGTAGCGAAGCGCAGGTGGGAGGCCGCCGCGGTGAACGCCCAAGTCCCAGCGCTGCGGCCCGTCACCGCGCTGGCTGGCATGGGGCGGGGGGACGCCAGCCGCTGCCTGGAAACGGATGGTGAACCGGTGCGGAGTTCTCGGTCGGTCGGGCGCAGAAGAGGCCTCCGCCGGGGCGGTGCCGCACGGCTCGCTCCGCAGATGTGCCACGGGCGGCTCTCTCCCAGCCACGCCTCTGCACGAAAGGGCAGCATCAGACGACCCTGGTCGTCGGAGGTAAGGCGGTGACCGTCCTGGCGGTGGTTCCGGCCCTCGTACTCGGCTTCCTGTCCGGGCTGTTTGCCTTCAGGGTTAAGAGCCGCTGGTGTCCGGCATGCGGCAACAACACCGTGAAGCTGGCCAACCAAGCGCGCCACCAGGCGGCGCGGCGATGAGCATGATCTATCTCTCCTGCGCCGCCCTGGAACAGCTTGACCAGGCGCAGGCCGAGATTGACCGACACGTCACTGCCAACGCCGCCGGGCTGTGCGTGACGTGCGGCGAGCTGGAACCCTGCCGGGCGCGAGTCTCAGCGAACGCGATTTTCGTCAAGCTCGGCCGGCTTCCCCGGCGCCGGCCTGGGCTGGCCGGGGTGCTGACGGCTGCTGCTTCCCGTACCAAGGTTGACTGGTTCCGCCGCTGATGGGGTTCGAGACCGAGCGGCCCGCCATCTTCCGCCGCGCCAACAAGACCGAAGAGAGCTACCTCGTCCTCATGCACTACATGGCTGGTGTGCTGTGGGCCAGGGGCGCCGGGGTCGAGGCCATGAACGCACTCACCAAGGTCCTGACCAGGGCTACGCGACAGGCGCCTGACAGCGCTGCCCAGCCACTTGAGGACACCGCACCGTGACCTGCGAGGTTAGCGTTGAGCATTGACCTGTTCTTCTCGTCAAGGGCCTCGGTAGAGGTCGGCAGCGGCAGCGACCTGTACGACGACATCACGAGGGTGGTGAGCTTCTTCGAGTCCAGGGGTGAGTACCCGCTGCGCCTGGATGCCGACGACTGGCTGACCCTCCAGGGCGTTGCCCAGCGCATCGGCATCAGCCGGGAGGTTGTGCGGCTCTGGTCAGCCGGTGCATGTGGGCCGAAGGGCTTCCCCCCACCGCTGAACCCGAACCGGGACACCAGCTTCTATAGCTGGGCGGAGGTCAGCAGGTGGGTACGCGACCACACCCGCCACGACCCAGGGCCAGATGAGGAACCGGTGCTGGTGGCCATGAACCTGGCGCTTCAGCTACGCCGCCTGCTGCCTCGGCTCAGCCAGCCCGAAGCCGTTATGAACATGATCCAACCGGCGCCCGCTGCCACCGGCACCTGCCAGATTTCCTCTCCCGAGGTGAGATAGGGGAAGGGAAGGTCAGTTCGGTAACAGTCGGCCAACGACATCGTCGATCACCCTCCGCTGCGCGGCGTGGTGTATGGGTAGCGCGGATGGGGTTCACTGGTGGGTCTCCGTGATGGTTGCTGTGGGAGGGGTTCCGGCATGGACGATGGGATCGAGCTCGCTGACCTGATTTGGCAGCTGCGGCATGAGCTGAGCCGGGCGGCGTGGGCGGGTGAGCATACTGACCTGCGGTTCGAGGCTGGGCCGGTGGAGCTGGAGCTGACAGTGGCGGTGGAGAGGTCGACCGCGCCGGGGGTGAAGGCGAGGCTGCTGGTGGTGGATGCGGAGATGGGCGCGCGGCGGGCGTCAACGGTTACCCAGCGGATCCATTTGACCTTGTATCCACGGCGGGCTGATGCTCCGGATCGTTCGCCGTTGATCGCGGGAGACTCTGAGAAGGGTGAGCGGTGAGCGGCCTAGGTGAGCTATGACCGACGGTGCGGCGCCCTCGGCCCGCGGGCTTTGGATGGATCTGGACGGGCACCGGGTCGCGGAGGTGATCTTCACCCGTCAGGATGGTTCCCAGGGCCGTGGCTCGGGTTATCGGGTTCGTGACTGGCTGGTCCTGACCGCAGCCCATGTGGTGAGCAACGCCGCGGAGGTGACGGTCAGGTTCGACGCCGACCAACCGGGAGAGTGGTCGGCGCCGGCGGCTGTGGAGTGGTGCGATCCGGCGGCGGATGTGGCGCTGCTGCGGCTGGAGCGGGTCGATGGTGCCGCGGTGAGTCCGGTTAGGTTCGGCCGGCTCGCCCGCCGGGCGGAGTCGGTGCAGGCGCACCTGGTTGGGTTCCCTCGATGGAAGCTGCGCCCTGATCCGGTTGGTGGGTGGGTCCGGGAGGCGCACCATGCGGTGGGCACGATAGCGGGACTGTCCAATCCCAAGTCAGGCACGCTGGAGATCACAGTGGATCCGCCCGCGGCGGATCCGGACCCGACCGTGTCGCCATGGGAGGCGATGTCGGGGGCGGCGGTGTGGGTCGCGGGGTGCGTGGTAGGCGTGGTGTCGGCGCATCATCGCCGGGAAGGCCTGGGGCGGCTGACCGCGGTCCGGCTGGGTTGCCTCGGCGGCGGCGAGGTGGCGAGGATGCTGGACCTTCCTGACGGCGCCGAGGCATTGGTGGATGTCCTCGCCCTGGCCGAGGGAGCCGTTCGAGCGGTGCCGGAGGACCCTCGCGGCAGGGATGGCAACGCGGTTGACCTGGTCCTGGAGGTCGACGACACCACGGTACGGCTGGTCGGCTCTGGCCAGCCGGTCGTTGGGCCGCATGGCGGGATCTCGGTGGCGCTGGCCGACGCCGTGAACCGGTTGCAACGAGCCCGTACCTACCTGGCCGGCACCCGCGACGCCGTTGCTGTTGACAGCGGCCCGGTTGTGCAGGCCAACACCGTGGTGGGGCGCCTGCTGGGCGAGGAGCTCCTGCCCGCGCCTGTGGCCGCGGCACTCGGCGAGGCGGTGGCCGGCGCCCATGCACAGGGAGCGGCGCTGCGGCTGGGTGTGCAGGCCACGGGTGAGGTAGCTCGGCTGCCTTGGGAAACGTTGTGGCTGCCCGCAGCGGCGCAGCCGCTGTGCCTGGACAGCGTGGTCTGCCTGTACCGGAAGGTCCCTGCCACAGTGGCGGCGCCGACCGGTGGGCCGCTGAGGATTCTGGTGGCGATCTCCTCGCCGCTGTCCGGGGGCAGCGGCTTGCTTGACTACGAGCGCGAGCTCCGCAACGTTCTCAAGGCGGTCCGCGGTGCCCGGGCGCACGAGGCTGAGGTTCGCATCGTCCAGTTCGCCACGACCGATGCCATCCGTACTGCCCTGACCCAGTGGCCTGCGCACGTCCTGCACATGTCGGGCCATGGCGGGCTGGGTGTGATCGAGTTGGAGGATGCGGTTGGTGAGGCCCGCGTCCTAGACGTGCAGACCTTCGTCAAGGAGGCCATCCCGGCCGGTCGGATGCCGCCCGTGGTGGCGCTGGCCGCCTGCTATACCGATGCAGCGGCGACCAGCGGGGCGGGCTCGTTTGCCGCGGGGCTGCTGGCCGAGGGCGCGAGCGTGGTGATCGCCAGCCAGACCGCGATCACCGATGTGTATGCCACGCGCGTGTTCGCCACGGTCTACGGGCATCTGGCCTCGGATCCAGGCGCGGACGTCATCGCGGCGGTGGCTGAGGCGCGCCGCAGTGTGCAGCGGGAGCTGGAGCAGGCCGCCACCGACGGCCGTGACCGTCTGGCCGGGCTCGGCGAGTGGGCGGTGCTGAGCGTGCTGTCGTCGACCGGCCGCTACCCGGTGGTCGATCCCACGGCTGCCATGCCTGCGGCGGGCCCGGCCCCGGCTGCTAGAGGGGTGCTGCGCCGCCAGCCCGGTGAGGTCGTCGGCCGGCGGCTGGAACAGCGCCGCCTGCCCTCGCAGCTGTTGTCACGGTCGGTCGCCGGGCTCGTCCTGCACGGGATCGGCGGCGTTGGCAAGACCACGCTCGCCGACGAGCTCATCGCCCGCATCATCGAGCTGGACCCCACTGTGACCGTCGCCGTCATGACCGGCCAGCTCGGTGCCGAGCAGGTCCTCAACAACATCCAGAACGCCCTGGGCGACGTGCTCTACCAGCCGCCGCGCCCGGTGTGGGCAACACCCGCAGTGCTACGCGCCCTGAGCCGGGCCGGTGATGGTGACCTGCCCTGGCTCCAGCGGCTGGCCATCCTGTGCGACCAGGTCCTGCCGGTGGTACCTGTCTTGGTAGTGCTGGACAACTTCGAGGACAACCTGCGTCCCGCAACGACCGGTGGCCCGCGTACCGTGGCTGACGACAGTCTGGCGAGACTGCTGGGTGGCTTGGTCGTAGCCGCGGGTGCTGCCCGCCTGCTGGTCACCAGTCGCTACCGGTTTACGCTGCCGGACCAGGTCGAGCACGCCTTGGCGTTCCACCAGCTGGGTCCGTTGTCCTACGCCGAGACCCTCAAGCTGGCGTGGGCGCTGCCTCAACTCGACCGCCTCGACGACGAGCAGTTGGAACAGGTCTGGAGGGTCGTCGGCGGCCACCCCCGCTGCCTGGAGTACCTCGACGCGCTCCTCGCCGGCGGGGTGGCCCGCTTTGCCGATGTCCGTAGACGGCTTGTCAAGGGAGCCACCGCCCGGCTACGCGCTCTGGGGCGTCCGGGCACCGACATTGAGGACTACCTGACCGGCCATGACCGGCTGGACTCTGCGATGGCCGAGACCGTTGCGCTGGCCGCAGACGACATTCTCCTCGATGACCTCCTCGCTGTGCTCGCCTGCACCTCCGGCGCCTACCGGCTGCTGCTGGGCGCCAGCGTCTACCGACGCCCGGTCGACCACAACGCCCTGGCCTATCAGGTCGGCCGCCACGACCCGACCGCGGCGAACACCACAGCGCTCGAAGCTGCCCGCCGGGCGATCCAGGACATCCTCGCCGCCGTCGGCCTTCCATCGGGCCCGGTCGACTGGCAGCGTCTGCCCGACGTGGTGCGCACCAGCCTCAAACCTCACCTGGACCTTCGGCCCACCCCGCCTGTCCGCGTTGACGTCGATCTACCTCATTTAGTCGGGGCATGCTCTGCAACCAGCCTGCTCACATCCACCACCCCCGGCGGTGTCCCGGCGGTCTTCGTACACCGTTGGACGGCCACCGAGCTACACCGTCGCGAGGTAGTAGCGGGCAACACGGTCGCACTCACTGAGGCGCATCGGCACGCCGCTGACTACTGGCGCTGGCGTGTGGATCGGTGGCCACAGCCACCGGAGGGTGATGTCGACGATCTGCGCGAGGTTCACTACCACTACCAACAAGCCGTAGCTCTGGGCGACGGCTCTGCCCGCGCGGACCTCGCCAACGTTGCCTGGGACCTGGAGGTACGGCTTGGAAAGCTGGGCCGCCGGGCTGAGGCGCTCACCTACTGCCAGCAAGCCGTCGACCTCAAACGAGACCTGGCCGGTGAGGACAAGGCCACCCACATCCGCGACCTCGCCGGACTCCTGAACAACCTCGGTATCCGGCTGTCGAACTTGGGTCGGCGGGAGGAGGCGTTGCAGGCCACGGTTGAGGCTGTCGAGGTCTATCGGCGGTTGGCTGCGGCTAACCCGGCTGCGTTCGTCGACGATCAACGCCTGGCACCAGGAGAAGTATCGAGCGTCTCGTCCGGGCTGGCTGAGGAGGGCGGCTAGGCTGGCCGGCATGTCGGGGCCGGTGCTCGTTGTGGACTTCGGGGCGCAGTACGCCCAGCTCATCGCGCGCCGGGTGCGTGAGGCGCGGGTCTACTCCGAGATCGTGCCGCACTCCACGCCGGTGCCGCAGCTGCTCGCCCGCAAGCCGGCCGCGATCATCCTCTCCGGCGGCCCGGCCAGCGTGTACGAGCCCGGAGCACCCCAGGTCGACCCGGCGCTGTTCGAAGCCGGGGTCCCAGTCTTCGGCATCTGCTATGGCTTCCAGGCGATGGCCCAGGCGCTCGGCGGGACGGTCGCCCACACCGGGCAGCGGGAGTTCGGCGGTACGCCGCTGCGGGCGTACCCGGAAAGGGGTTTGCTCTTCCGCGGCCTGCCGGGCGAGCTGGACGTGTGGATGAGCCACGGCGACGCGGTCACCGCGGCGCCGGAGGGCTTCACGGTGACCGCGAGCTCGGCGGGCGCGCCGGTGGCGGCGTTCGAGGACCTGCCGGGCCGGCGGGCCGGGGTGCAGTTCCACCCCGAGGTGGTGCACACGCGGTACGGGCAGGAGCTGCTCGCCCGCTTCCTGCACCAGGTCGCCGGCATCGAGCCGAGCTGGACCAGCGCGAACATCATCGACGAGCAGGTGGCCGCGGTCCGCGAACAGGTGGGCGACGCGCAGGTGCTCTGCGCGCTGTCCGGCGGGGTGGACAGCGCGGTGGCCGCGGCCCTGGTCCACCGCGCCGTGGGGGACCAGCTCACCTGCGTCTTCGTCGACCACGGGCTGCTGCGCGCGGGCGAGGCCGAGCAGGTGGAGAAGGACTACGTGGCGGCCACCGGGATCCGGCTGCGGGTGGTCGACGCGGCCGACCGGTTCCTCGCGGCGCTGGCCGGGGTGACCGATCCGGAGCGCAAGCGCAAGATCATCGGGCGGGAGTTCATCCGGGTCTTCGAGGCGGCGGCGCGCGAGGTCGACGCCGAGCGGCACGTCGGGTTCCTGGTGCAGGGGACGCTCTACCCCGATGTGGTGGAGTCCGGCGGGGGCGCCGGCACGGCGAGCATCAAGTCCCACCACAACGTCGGCGGCCTCCCCGAGGACCTGCGCTTCCAGCTCGTCGAGCCGCTGCGCACGCTGTTCAAGGACGAGGTGCGCGCGATCGGCCGGGAGCTGGGCCTGCCCGACGCGATCGTGTGGCGGCACCCGTTCCCCGGCCCGGGGCTGGCGATCCGGATCATCGGCGAGGTGACCCGGGACCGGCTCGCCACGCTGCGCGCCGCCGACCTCGTCGCCCGGGAGGAGCTGACCGCCGCGGGCCTGGACCGCGACGTGTGGCAGTTCCCGGTGGTGCTGCTCGCCGACGTGCGCAGCGTGGGCGTGCAGGGCGACGGGCGCAGCTACGGGCATCCCGTGGTGCTGCGCCCGGTGTCCAGTGAGGACGCCATGACCGCCGACTGGTCGCGGCTGCCGTACGACGTGCTCGCCCGGATCTCCACCCGCATCACCAACGAGGTGCCCGAGGTCAACCGGGTGGTGCTGGACGTGACCAGCAAGCCGCCGGGCACGATCGAGTGGGAGTGACTAGACCTGGGCTGGCGGGGCCGCCGCCGGCTGAGCCACCACGGGCGGGGACAGCACCGAGGGCGGCGCCGGGGGCGGTGCCGGCGGGAGCGCCGGCTCCTCCGGCATGACGACCCACATCAGCGGGTACGCGAGCAGCGCCAGGCCGCCGGTCAGCACGGCGAGCAGGACGAAGCCGACCCGTACCGCGGTCGGGTCGGCGTTGAGGTAGCGGGCCACGCCGCCGCACACCCCGGTCAGCATGCGTTCGGTCCGGCTGCGGTAAAGGCGTCGATAGCGCATCTGGTCCATGCCTCAACAGTGCGCGCCGGGCGCCCCGGCCGGCCTCGGTAACCGCCCGGATCCGGCCCATGAGATATCCCTGACCGCCGCGTAACGGCTCCCTTACGGGCCGGCCGCGTCACCTCCAATACCGCACTCGCCTCCCGCCTGCTGCGTGAGGAGCGTTCTCTCATCGTGAAGCGTTTCTCTCATCCGGTCAGACTGTCAGGAAATTGACAGTCCGCTCTGGACAAGAGGACAGATTCCGGCAGAATGCCGCACGTGACCCCCGCCCTTGAGCCGCTCCGCCGGATCGCGGCGTATGCCTTTTGTACCGACTCCTCCGGCCGTTTCCTGCTGGTCCGCGCCTCGCCGCGGTCCGGGACGCCCGGCGTCTGGTCCCTGCCCGGCGGGGCGGTGGACCACGGAGAGAACCCCAACGACACGGTGGTCCGGGAGACGGCCGCCGAGACCGGGCTGTCGGTGGCGGTGACCCGGCTGCGCGACGTGCTGGCCGACATGCGGGCCCTGCCGCACCGGGGCATCACCCTGCACACCGACCGGCTGGTGTACGAGGTGACCGTGCGCGGCGGCACCCTGGTCGACCGGATCGGGCAGCCTACCGACCTGTGCCGGTGGTACACCGCCGACGAGGCCAAGGGCCTGGCGCTGCGACCGTTCACGGCCACCGCCCTGGGCCTGCCCGCGGACAGCGTCGACCTGCGCCCCGACGAGCCGGTCGACTTCCCGTCCTTCTACGCGGTGCCCGGCCCGGACGGCCTGCACCGGGCGCAGCGGTTCGCCGCGTACGCCGTCGCCACCGACCCGGCCGGGCGGGTCCTGCTCACCCGCGTCGCGCCCGGCTACCCCGGCGGCGGCTCGTGGCACCTGCCCGGCGGCGGTACGGAGTACGGCGAGCAGCCGGGCCCCGCGCTGATCCGGGAGCTGGCCGAGGAGACCGCCCAGCGGGGGCGCCTCGGCGAGCTGCTCGGCGTGGCCAGCCACCGGGACGCGGCCTCGCTCGGCCCGGAGGGCTACCCCATCGACTGGCACGGCGTACGCGCCTTCTACCGGGTCACCGTGGACCGGCCGTCCGACCCCGATGTCGTCGACGCCGGCGGCTCCACCGACGAGGCCGGCTGGTTCACCCCGGGACAGCTCGACGCGATACCGCTGACGGAGGTGACCACCGAAGCCCTGCGCGCCGCCGGCCTGTGTAGCGGGTCATAGGGTGCATCTGTGAGACAGCGGCGACGGCGCATCGCGGCGTACGGCGTGTGCCGTGACGCCGCGGGGCGGGTCCTGCTCGTCCGCGCATCGGCGGTGTCCAACACGCCCGGGCTCTGGCTGGTCCCGGGCGGAGGCATCGAGCACGGCGAGCATCCGGCCGCCGCGGTGGTCCGCGAGCTCGCCGAGGAGACTGGGCTGTCGGTCGAGGTCATCACGCTGCGTGATGTCGTGGCCGACGTGTCCCGGCTCCGCGACCGCCCGGTCGACCTCCACCATGATCGGGTCATCTACGACGTGATGGCGGTCGGCGGCACGCTGCGTGACGAGCTGGAGGGCAGCACGGACCTGGCGCGCTGGGTGCCGGAGGAGGAGCTGGCCGAGCTGCCGCTGATGCCGTTCACCGCGGAGGTGTTCGGGCTGCCGTGGCTGCCGCACCCGGGCCACCTCGCCGCCGGCTCCGCCGCCTGGGGCGGGAGCACGCCCACCGCGCGCGGGCCGCAGCGGCGGGTCGGCCCGCGCGGGCAGCGGTTCTCCGCCTACGCCCTCGCCACCAACCCGGACGGGCAGATCCTGCTGGCCCGCATAGCGCCCGGCTACCCGGGCGCCGGCCGGTGGCACCTGCCCGGCGGGGGCACCGACTTCGGCGAGCAGCCGGCCGCCGCGGTCCTGCGCGAGCTGGCCGAGGAGACCGACCAGGTCGGTCGGGTGACCGGCCTGCTCGGCGTCTCGCACCGGCACAACCCGGCGGCTCGGGGACCGGAGGGGTACCCGATCGACTGGCACACGGTGCGCATCCTCTACCGGATCGCGGTCGACGCGCCCACCCGGCCACGAGTGACCGAGGCGAGCGGCTCAACGGCGGACGCCGCCTGGTTCACCGCCGAGGAGGCGGCCCGGCTGGCGCTCAGCGAGGTGGCGGTCATCGCGCTGGACGGCTACCACGCCGGCTACCCACGGTAACCTCGACTGTCCGACGCCGCGGCCGGTTCCGGGCTGGTTTCTGGCCGGTTCCCGGCTGGGCCGACCGGCCCCGCCACGGCCCGCCGATACCGGCGTGGGAACCGCCGAGTAGAATGGCGGGAGCCAACGCAGCCGATCACCGCCGGTGATCGGCGATTTGCTTGTTCTGCCCGTGCATGTTCCTGCTTGCGAAGAAAGTACCCTCGCGGGCTATCGCCAAGCCGAGCGCGGGTATGCGATGGTGTAGGCCGCGAGTACGAGAGGGCCGGACGGCCGCCGAGGCGGCGGAGCAACCGATCCGGTGATGGAGGGACACAGTGCCGAGAGCCCCCTGGCGTCGGCGCCGTACGACGGAGAGTCCTCGCCCTGCATACCGGTGGACCGGCCGGCTGCGACGTGGTGGCTCGGTGGCCCGCCGCCTCGGCGGCCGGATCATCCGCCGCCGTGGCCCGTTGGGGACCACCACCCTGCTGCCCGAGGCGCGGCCCGACTTCGCCGACCTCGCCGCGCTGACGGCCGTGGGCGGGATCGTGCCGGTCAGCCCGGCGGTCCCGGCCCCGCCGGGGTCGGCGCCGACCGGCCCGATGACCATCCCGCTGCTGCCCGGCGAGCGTACGGCCGTCCGCCAGCTGAAGTTCTCCCTGGTCAACGCCTGCACGCTGGGCAGCCTCACGCTCGGCATCACCGCCATCTTCCTGGCCATGCAGGCAGATGTCCGGTGGGCCGCGGTGTGCCTGATCGCCTGCGTGGTGTTTGACGGGCTCGACGGGGCGCTTGCCCGGCGGCTCGGCGTGGCCAGCCCGTTCGGCGCGCAGATGGACTCGCTCGCCGACATGTGCTCGTTCGGTCTCGCCGCGCCGGTGGTCGTCTACGCATCCCTCGCCGGCACGGTGCCCGCGGGCGCGGCCGGCGTGGCGTGCGCGCTGGTCGCCGGGTGTGCGGCGATCCGGCTCGCCCGGTTCAACGTCTCCCCAAAGGACGGCCGGTTCTTCTGCGGGGTGCCGACCACCATGGCGGCGGCCGTGCTCGCCCTCGCGGTGCTGATCGGCCTGCCCATCTCGGGCGCGTGGCAGCTGGCCGGGGTGGCCCTGCTGGCCTTCGCGATGGTGTCCAGCTTCCCGTACGCGAAGCTGGCCCGGCTGGTCAAGCTGCCGCCGTGGCTGCTCGCTGTGCCCGTGCTCGGGACGCTGGTGGACATCAGGCTCACCTTTGGCCTGATCGTCGCGGCGTACCTCGCCAGCGGGCCGCTGCTCTGGCTGCGCCAGCGCGGCGCGCTGAGGCCAGGGGCGTGAGGAGCCCAGCTCCAGGCGACGCATCCTCCCGGTGACGCCTCAGCCCCTGGGGTAACGGGGGTGACGCCTCAGTCCCAGGTAGCGATCACGGTGGTGCCGCCGAGCACCCGGTCGCCCGGGGCGACCGCCGGCTGGGCCCGGTCAGCGGGCAGGTAGACATCGGTGCGCGAGCCGAACCGGATCAACCCGAACCGTTCGCCCTTGGCCAGCAAGGCGCCGACCGGCGCCCGGTGCACGATCCGGCGGGCCACCAGGCCGGTGCGCTGCGCCACCACCACGGTGCCGCGTACGGTCTCCAGGACCGTGTAGGCCGCGACGTTGTGCTCGGCCGCGGGCCGCATGGCCGCCGCGAACCCGCCGTCGGCCACGAAGAAGTCCACCACCTTGCCGGCGACCGGTGCCCGGTTGACGTGCACGTCCAGCACTGACAGGAAGACCGCGACGCGCAGCAGCTCGTCGTCGCCGAAGCGTTCGTCCCGCAGCCGCTCGACGGAGAGCACCACCCCGTCGCTGGCCGCGACGACCGCGGTCTCGTCGTCCGGGATGTCCCGCTCCGGGTCGCGGAAGAACGCGGCCACGGGGGCTGCGGCGAGCGCCGGCAGCAGCCACAGCCGGGACGACGGCCGGGCCACCCGGGCGAAGGCGGCGAGCCCCAGCGCGATCCCGGCGGCGGCCACGCCGTTGGAGTCGATGTGCATGCTGCGGGTCACCGGCACGCTCGACGGCCGGTAGGCCGGGGCCAGCCGGGTCGTGGTCGCCAGCTCCGCTGGCGTGAAGCGCAGCCGGTGCACCCGCAGCGGTGGCCGGTTGCGCAGCACCAGGTCGCTGCCCACGCCGAAGAGGGTGGCCTGCCGCTCCAGCTCCTCGGCACCGGCGTCGGGCAGGCCCGGCAGCGCCGCTGGTGCGGACACGCTCAACAGGCCACCCTGGTCGAGCCGCTTACCGAGGTCGTCGAGGACCGCCCGGACCTCCTCGGCGCTGCCGTGCAACGGCGTGGCGACGACCACGAAGTCGACCGGGTCCGCCTCGGAGACCGAGTCGAGGACCTGTACCCGGTCGGCGACCCAGGGGCCGAGCGCGGTGAGGTGGGCGCGCAGCGGTGCGGCCGTACCCACAAGGAAGCTCTTGTCGTCCGGGAGCAGCGCGTCCAGCGCAGCGGTGAGCACCGGAGACTCAGGCTCGACCCCCACGATGAGCGCGGTCTTGGGTCCGCGCTGCCGGGTGAGGTCGGCGGTGAGAGCGCGGGCCACCCGGTCGCCGACGGGCAGCTGCCCGGGCACGCCAGCGGGCACTGCGGGGGGCTGGGTCATTCGGGAGCACGCTCCTTGCACGGCGCTGGCCGGTGATGGCTGACTACCCCATCGCCGGCCAGCTTATTCGACACACTCAGGTCGGGTCGGGACCGGGTGCCCGGTGCCGTGCGCCCGGCGCCAGGTCGGGATCGGCCAGGTCGGGATCGGGACCGGCCAGGTCGGGATCGGGACCGGTCAGGTCGGGACGGGGCAGGTCGGCGCCGGGGCCGGTCAGGTTATCGGCGGGGCTGGTGAGGTCGTCCTGGTGGCCGGTCAGGTTGCCGGCGGCCTCGTCGGAGTGGGATGCGAGCGGGTGCTGCGCCGCCGGCCTGCCCGAGCGCAGCACGCCGACCAGGCCGAGCACGCCGAGCAGGATCAGCGCGGCAGCGACGAACCAGCCGACGTTGGGCAGGGTCAGATCGACCGTCACCGCTACCGCCCACCACGCCACGATCACCAGGAAGACCACGCCGAAGGTGAGCGAAAGCCCGTCGGTGCGCTGCGCCTTCATCGGTCCACCTCCAGGTCACCCGCGTTGACATGCACGATCAGGCGCAGCTGGCCGCCGCCGGACCCGTCGTCGCCGTCGTCGCTGAGCTCCCGCGCCGCCTGGTTGATGCCGCCCCAGCTGACGTCGAAGACCCGCGCATCGCCGGCGTTTATGTCCGCCCGCACGTCCACGTCCACGGCTGGCGGCAGGATCACCCGGAGCGAGCCGAAGCGGACCGTGGCCACGACCGTCTCGTTCCGTCCGGTGAAGTCAAGCTCGCGCAGGTCCAGGGTGGCGTCCCCGGTGCCTAGCTCATAGCGCGGGTCCAGCTGCTCGAAGGTCCGGGGGCGCCACTCGATGTCGCCGGCGCTGGGCCGGACATGGCCGAAGCCTTCGACTCCGCTGCTGATGCCGAGCGCCACGGTTGTCGCGAGGCCGAGCGGGATGAGCCAGCGCGCCCGGCCGACCCACGCGCCGGCGAGCAGGCCGAGGCCGATGATGCCGAGCCCGGTCGCGAAGTACGCCGAGGGGCGCACCCGGGCGCCGGTGAGGTCCACGACGGCGAGGACCCCGAGCGCCACGCACGCCAGCGACAGCACGACCCGGATCAGGCGGGACGGCTCGCGGGGCGGCCGCGGCCGCCGCGGTGGCACCGGTACGGCCGGCGCCGGGGGCGGCGGCCCTGGCGCCGGGTACGCGCCACCGCCGGCGTACGGCCCGTGCGGTGCGAAGGGGGGCCGGTAGCCACCGGGCGGGGCTGGCGGAGGCGGGAAACCGGTTGCCTGCGCCGGGGCACCCTCCGGTGGTGTGCCTGGCAGGGCGCCACCCTGCGGCGGGAGGACCGGGGCGGCTGGCGGCGGCGGGAAGCCGGTGGCTGGGGTGCCGGGCGGCGCCGGCGTGGTCGACCCTGGAGCCCAGTACGCCCCCGGAGGGTACGGGACCGATGTGGACCTGGGGTAGCCGCCTGCCGCGGCGGGGCCGGCGGTGCCCCAGGCAGGCGCGCCCGAGGTGGGGGGGCCGAAGCCCCCTGGGCCAGGGGCCGGGGCGGTGAAGGCGGCTGGCCCTGAGGCCGGCGTGCCGAAGGGAGGTGTGCCGGAAGGAGACGCGCCGAAGGGAGACGCGCCGGAGGCCGCCGTTCCGGAGCCGGGAGCGCCCGGGAAGGGCGCGTACCCCTCGGGGTGGTACGGCCCGACCTGCGCCCGCCCGCCGCGGTTGAGCAGCAGCGCGCCCCCCAGCAGCACGGCCGCGGCCAGCACGGCGACGCGGAAGCCGTCGGAGACGATGAAGGCCAGCACCACGACCGCGAGCAGCCCGACCAGGATCACCGTCACCGGAGAGGTGCCCGACCGGCCCCGTCCGGCCAGCGCCTCCACCGGAGACCCGGTGTCCCCCTCGGCCGGGATCACCAGCCAGCCGACGAGGTAGGCGAGCAGGCCGATGCCGCCGAAGAGGGTGAGCACGGCGAACAGCACCCGCCACAGCACGGGGTCGGTGTTCGTGGCTCGCCCGACCGCGGCGCACACCCCGGCGAGCTGGCGGCCCGCTGCCGGCCGTACCAGGCCATACCGGGCGGTGAACGTGCCCAGGGGCGTGACCGGCGGCTCCGTCCAGGGCGGCTGGCCGGCGGTTGCGAACGGCGGCGCTGTGCCTGGTGGTTCCATTCCGGGTGGGGCCGTGCCAGGCGAGGCCGTGCCGGGAGATGCCATGGGTGGTGGCTCCCAGCCGGGGGGCGTCGTGAACGGTGGTGCGGTGACCGGCGGCGGTGTGGTGTCGATCGGCTCGGTGGGTGGTTCGTCGTCCTGGAGGGGCCCGGTGGGCCGCCCCAGGGTGTCCGCGAGAGGCTCCTCGGGCGGGGGCGGGGGCGGGGGCGCAGCGTCGCGGACGGGACCGTCCTGGCCGGCGACGGCCGGGTCCCGCCTGGCGTCGTTGGCCTGCCCGGCGTCGTTCGTCATATCCAAATCCTCGCCGTGAGCTGCGCGATCTGCCTCAGGCAGGCACCCTGACCGGTCCCTGATATTCCGCTCCGCAAACTCCGGGTCGTCCCCGTGGCCGCTGGTGCGGGCAGCGTGTGACGATCGGGTTGGCCGCCTGCGGTACGGGCGCCCATGACGTCAGGAGAGATCATCACCACCCCGCCGCCGGCCCTGCCACGCCGCCTCTACCGCAGGCTCGACGACCGGTTCCTCGCCGGCGTCGCCTCCGGCATCGCGGCGCACCTCGACCTGTCCACGGTCGCGGTGCGGATCGGGTTCGTCGTCCTGCTGGCGTTCAACGGGCTCGGCGCGCTGATCTACGCGGCGTTCTGGGCCGTCCTGCCGGTGCAGCAGCCGCCGGGCCTGCTGGCCAAGCCACCCCGGCGGGACCTGGCCGAGCTGCTGCCGTTCGCCGCTATCGGCGCCGGGGTCCTGCTGGTCCAGTCGCTGGCCGGCTGGGGCGGGTTCAACGCGGTGCAGGGCTGGCTGGTCGCGCTCATCGCGGCCGGCGCCGGCATCATCTGGCACCAGGCCCACCCGGCGCGCCGGCAGCGGTGGAGCGAGGCGCTTCCACAGCCGCCCTGGCTCGGTCGGGTGCTCGCGGAGAGTGACCGGCGCGGTTACCTGCTGCGCTTCATCGGCGGTGGGCTGCTGGTCGCGGTCGGCACCATCGGGCTGATCGTGGTCTTCTCGCCGGTCCGCGACGCCGGAGTCCCCGCGATCCTGACCGGCGCGCTGGTCGCGCTCGCCGCGCTGACCGGCGTCGGCCTGGTCGTCTCGCCCATGCTCTGGCGGATCTTCGGCCAGCTGCGCACCGAGCGGGAGGCGCGCATCCGGGAGCAGGAGCGGGCCGAGCTCGCCGCCATGGTGCACGACCAGGTGCTGCACACGCTCGCGCTGATCCAGCGCAACGCGGCCGACGCCAAGGCGGTGCAGCGGCTGGCCCGCGGCCAGGAGCGCAGCCTGCGGAACTGGCTCTACAAGCCGACCGGGTCGCCGGCCGAGCGGCTCGCCGCCGCGCTCGAGGAGGCCGCGGCGGAGGTCGAGGACACGTACGCCATCACGGTGGAGACGGTCATGGTCGGCGACCACGCGGTCGACGCGCGCGTCGCGGCGCTGGTGGCGGCGGCCCGGGAGGCCATGGTGAACGCCGCCCGGCACGCGAAGGTGCGAACGGTGTCGCTCTACGCCGAGGTCGAGCCGGAGCAGGTCAGCGTCTTCGTACGGGACCGCGGCGTGGGGTTCGACCCGTCCACCGTGGACGGGCACCGGCACGGCGTACGAGGTTCGATACTTGGCCGTATGCGCCGGCACGGTGGCAGCGCGGAGATCCGCAGCGAGCCGGGTGCCGGCACGGAGGTCCGGTTGTCCCTGCCGGTCCGCGCCGGCACGGAGGAACGGCTCGGAGATGGAGGAACGACATGAGTGACGAGCGCCGCCTGCGGGTCTTTCTCGTCGACGACCATGCGATGTTCCGGGCGGGCGTGCGGGCCGAGCTGTCCCGCCGGGGCGCGGCCATGCCCGGCACAGCGGCGCCTGGTGCGGAGGGACCAGGCACGCAGGTCGACGTGGTCGGTGAGGCGAGCACCGTGGCCGAGGCGATAACCCAGATCGCCCTGCGCGAGCCGGACGTGGTGCTGCTGGACGTGCACATGCCGGACGGCGGAGGGCGCGCGGTGCTGGACGCGGTCCGCCGTACCCACCCCCAGGTCCGGTTCCTCGCGCTGTCCGTCTCCGACGCCGCCGAGGACGTGATCGGGCTGATCCGCGCCGGTGCCCGGGGCTACGTGACCAAGACCATCTCCCCGGACGAGCTGGTCGAGGCGATCCGCCGGGTGGCCGACGGGGATGCCGTGTTCAGCCCGCGGCTGGCCGGGTTCGTGCTGGACGCGTTCGCGGCCCGCCCGGACACGCCGGTCACCGACCCTGAGCTGGACCAGCTGACCAACCGGGAGCGGGAGGTGCTGCGGCTGCTGGCGCGTGGGTACGCGTACAAGGAGATCGCGAAGGAGCTGTTCATCTCGATCAAGACGGTCGAGACCCACGTGTCCAACGTGCTGCGCAAGCTCCAGATGTCCAACCGGTACGAGCTCTCCCGCTGGGCCGCCGACCGCCGCCTGGTCTGACCCTGCCTGGTCTCACCGGTCTGGTCGATCCGGCATGGGGTCACCCGGTACGGATGACCGTGAACGCCTCGGCGACCAGGCCGGCGGGCAGCCCGGCCGCAACGGCGGCCTCCTCCATCCGGGGCCGCAGCACGCCTTCGAGGTCGAAGTGCGACGTCTGCGAGGCGTGCGCGCGCAGGGCGGCCAGCTTGCGCGGGTACGTGCCGGTGACGTCGACGGCGTGGTCCGGGCTGGGCCCGCCGGAGTACCAGACCTCCCGGACCTGCCAGGGGGCAAGACCGGCCGCGCCCAGCTCGGGGAAGGCGAACGGGTTGCGCGAGTCGGGGTAGACCGCGCACGTGGTGGCCTCCCCGACCGCGAGGTGGTCCGGGTGGCTCGGGCCGGCCAGGCGCTCCCACCGGCGCAGCGGCGAGTTGGTGAGCACCCGGTCCGGCCGGAACCGGCGGATCGCCCCGGCGATGTCCCGGCGCAGGGTCAGGGTCGGCGCGAGCGTGCCGTCGGCGTACCCGTTGAGGAACTGCACCTGCTCGACGCCGATGGCCGCCGCGGCCGCGCGCTGCTCGGCCTCCCGGATGATCGGGACCTGCTCGCGAGGGGTGTCGTCGAAGCCGCCCGCCTCACCCCGGGTGACCAGCAGGTACGCCACGTCCAGCCCCTCGGCGACCCATCGGGCGACGGTGCCCGCGGAGCCGAAGTCCACGTCATCCGGGTGGGCGAAGACGCAGAGCACGCGCGCCACATCCGCCAACGGTGGCGCGGAGGGCGGGAAGCTCACGCCGACCGAGACTACCGGGCGCGCCGCTGCTCCCGTACCCGTGGCGCGACGGCTGGCCGGTCCCGGCGCGACGGCCGGCCGGTCCCGGCGCGGCGGCCGGCCGGCTCGTACCCGGTATGGCGCGGGTGAGCCGGCCGGCCGCCTTCAGCGTGCGGTGCTGGCTGCGGTGGGCTGGTGGGCGAAGTAAGGCGAGGTGGGACAAGGCGACGGGCGGATGCGTAAGGCGATGGGCGTAAGGGGATGGGCGTAAGGGGATGGGCGTAGGGCGACGGGGCGGATGGGCTAGAGCGGGCCGCGACCGGCCCGCAGCAGCAGCAGGGCCAGCTGGGTGCCGTCGGCTCCGAGCTGGGCCCGGAACCGGTCCAGGATCTCCCGTTCCCGGGAGAGGACGAGCCGGGTGCCGCCGGTGGCTACCCGGGTCGCGCCCACCTGCTTGGAGAGCGCCGCGCGCTCCTGCCACAGCGCGATCAGGGTGGCGTCGATCTCGTCGATGCGGGCCCGCAGGGCGGCGATGTGCGCCGCCGTGTCCGGGTCCGTGTCAGTCGCGGTCACGGTTGCGGTGGGTGTGGTCATCGGAAACTCCTCGGGGGGTGGTTCACCGCGGGTCTTTCGAGGGGTCCGGGGAGCGCGAAAGCCCCGGGCTCTCGAGAGCCCCGGGGCGATAGGTCGAAGATCAGGCGCGACCTACGGCTGCGGGACTCCCGGAGCCGTAGAAGAAGTACGCACACGCCACGGCTCTCACCTTAGCGGCGGTCGCCACGACGGCCAACCCACTGGCCGGCCGTCGTGGCGCCCGCTGAGGTGCTTTATGCGATCTTGGTGATGCGGTCGGCAGGGCCCGGGCTGACCGGGCCGGCGCCGAGGTGTGCGACGAGCGCGTCAACGTCGAACCCGGGCGCGGTCACCCGCGCCGTGCCGGCGATGAGCTTGGTGAACCCGTCCCCGCCGTTGGCGAGGAAGTCGTTCGTGGTGACCCGGTACGTGCCCGCCGGGTCGATCGGCGTGCCGTGCAGCGCCATGTTGGACACCCGGGAGCCGGCCGGCTGGGTGGTGTCGTAGGAGTAGGTGAAGCCCGCCGACGGCTGCAGGATCCGCTGCGCGAACTGCCCGGCGAAGCCCGGGAACTGCTGCTCGAGCACCTCCTTGAGCTGGGCACCGGTCAGGGTCTGTGTCACCACCAGGTTGTTGAACGGCTGCACGGTGAAGCACTCGCCGTAGGTGACCTGGCCCGGCGCCTCCCCGCCCGGGGAGAACGCGTAGGACAGCGACGCCCGGATGCCACCCGGGTTCATCAGTGCGATCTGCGCCCCGGCCGACCCGGTGTACGCCAGCTGCGCGTCGGCGATCACGTCACCGAGCGGGCTTTCCCCGTTGGGCCGGGCGTCGCGCACGATGTCCGTCGTGATCGTGCCGACGACCCGGTTGGCGATCGGCGCCACGGCGGTCCGGTACTTGTCGGCCAGCGCCTTCGCCGCCGGGTCGACCAGGTCCGGGTTGCGGATGAAGTTGCCGCTCGCGTCGCGCGCCCAGGAGCCGTCCGGCAGCCGTACGCCGTTCTCCACGATCACGTTGCGGGCGCTGACGCTGGCAAACGTCCTGGTCCGCTTGTCGAGCGTGAACGACAGGTCGGTCACCAGGGTGCCGTTGGACCCGGCGCTGGTGACGACCGAGCTGGCCCCCGAGGAGTTGGGCAGGGCGCAGGAGTAGAAGCGGTGCGTGTGGCCGGAGACCACGACGCCGTACTCGGGCCGCAGGCCGGCCACGATGTCGGTGATCGCACCGGCGAAGTTGGCGCAGGACGAGATGTCCGGCACCGCGGGCGGCGTGGCCTGCTGGCTGCCGCCCTCGTGGATCAGCAGCACCAGGGACCTGACGCCGAAGACGCGCAGGAAGCCGGCCCACTTGTTGGCGGTCTCGATCTCGTCCTTGAAGGTCACCGTCGAGATGCCGGCCGGGTTCACGATCGTCGGCGTGCCCTCCAGCGTCATGCCGACGAAGCCGACCGGCACGCCGTTGATGATCCTGACGTCGAACGGCGCCAGCATGGGCAGGCCGTCACTCTTGCGCACCACGTTGGCCGCCAGGTAGCGGAAGTCGGCCCCCGCGAACCCGTCGCCGTCCTGGCAGCCGTCCACCGGGTGGCAGCCGCCGTTCTGCATCCGCCGCAGCTCGCCCGTACCCTCGTCGAACTCGTGGTTGCCCACGGAGGAGATGTTCATGCCGAGCAGGTTCATCGCCTCGATCGTGGGCTCGTCGTGGAACGCGGCGCTGACCAGGGGGGTGGCCCCGATCAGGTCGCCTGCCCCGACGGTGAGCACCTCGGCGCCGGTGCCCTGCGCCTGCGTGCGCAGGCGCTTTACCCATGTGGTCAGGAACTCCACCCCGCCGGCCGGGGTGCCGTTGACCAGCCCGCCGCTGCCGACGGGTGCGTCGATCGCGCCGTGGAAGTCGTTGAAGCCGAGCAGGTGCCCGCGGGCGACGGCGCTGGCCGGCACGCTGGCGTCATATGTCACGGAGACTGGCGTCATCGGCGTCCACGCCTGCGGGGCGGCCGGGCCCGAGCTCGGGCCGCCGCCGATGGGCAGCGCGGCCACGACCGCGACCGCCAGCGCAGGTACGGCGAGATGGCGCAGGATCTTCAACCGGTTACGGGTCATTCGAAGGGTCCTCCTTTGGCCCATGCGAATGCGAACTTCCGTCATCGTTCACCTACGATCCGCATCGCGCCAGACCCACGCGGCGGGAAAGATGATCCCCGGCGGTCAGGAACCCCTCCGGCGCGCGGCGGCCTGCGGCGCGCGGGGCTGGGGTCGGTGCCGCACCGGTGCCCGGGACATAGACTCGCCGTGCCATGCACGCTCTGTTCGAACCGCCACCGCTGAAGGAGGCGCCAGCCCGGCACCCCGGCGGGCGGCGCCTGACCACCGACCCGGAGGAGCTGCTGCGCGGCCTCAACGACCCGCAGCGCGCGGCGGTCACGCACGCCGGGCCGCCGTTGCTGATCGTCGCGGGGGCCGGCTCGGGCAAGACGCGGGTGCTCACGCACCGCATCGCCTACCTGCTCGCGGCTAGGGAGGTGCACCCCGGCGAGATCATCGCGATCACCTTCACGAACAAGGCCGCCGGGGAGATGAAGGAGCGGGTCGTCCACCTGGTGGGCGGGCGGGCCCGGTTCATGTGGGTGTCCACGTTCCACTCCGCCTGCGTCCGGATCCTGCGCGCCGAGCACGAGCAGGCCGGCCTGAGGTCGACGTTCTCGATCTACGACCAGGACGACTCCCGCCGGCTCATGCAGCTCATCGCCCGGGAGCTGGACCTCGACCCCAAGCGCTACCCGGCGCGGTGGCTCACGGCGCAGGTGTCGAACCTCAAGAACGAGCTGGTCGACCCGGAGGACTTCGCCGGCCGGGCAAAGGGCCCGAACGAACGGGTGGTCGCCGAGGCGTACCCGCTCTACCAGCGGCGGCTGCGCGAGTCGCAGGCGCTCGACTTCGACGACCTGATCATGGCGACGGTCCACCTGCTCCAGGCCAAGCCGGAGGTCGCCGAAACCTACCGGCGCCGCTTCCGGCACGTGCTCGTCGACGAGTACCAGGACACCAACCACGCGCAGTACGCCCTGATCAAGGAGCTGGTGGGCCCGCCAACGGCGACCGAGCCGCCACCGGCCGAGCTGTGCGTGGTCGGCGACGCCGACCAGTCGATCTACGCGTTCCGCGGCGCGACCATCCGCAACATCATGGAGTTCGAGCGCGACTACCCGAACGCGAAGACCATCCTGCTGGAGCAGAACTACCGCTCCACCCAGACCATCCTCACCGCCGCCAACCAGGTCATCGACCGCAACACCGAGCGCAAGCCCAAGCGGCTGTGGACCGACGCCGGCCTCGGCGAGCAGATCGTGGGGTACGTCGCCGACACCGAGCACGCCGAGGCGGACTGGGTGGCCCGGGAGATCGACCGGCTGGGCGACACGGGCGAGGCGCGCCCGTGCGACGTGGCGGTGTTCTACCGCACCAACGCCCAGTCCCGGGTCTTCGAGGAGGTGTTCATCCGGGTCGGGCTGCCCTACAAGGTGGTCGGCGGGGTGCGGTTCTACGAGCGCAAGGAGGTCCGCGACGCGCTGGCGTACCTGCGGGCCGTGGCCAACCCCGACGACACGGTGAGCATCCGGCGCATCCTCAACACCCCGCGCCGCGGCATCGGGGACCGGGCCCAGGCGTGCGTGGAGGCGCTGTCCGCCCGGGACCGCATCTCGTTCAGCGCGGCCCTGCGCCGGGCGGTGGACGCACCGGGCATCTCGAGCCGGGCGGCGAACGCCATCGCGGACTTCGTAGCCCTGCTGGACGGGGTGCGCGAGCTGGCCGGGACCGCCGCGCCCGAGGAGGTGCTGGAGGCCGCGCTGCAGCGCTCGGGCTACCTGGTCGAGCTGGAGGAGAGCCTGGACCCGCAGGACGCCGGCCGGGTGGAGAACCTTCAGGAGCTGGTCAGCGTGGCCCGGGAGTACACCGAACGGGCGGCGAGCCTGGACGAGACCGCCACCCTCGCCGGCTTCCTGGAGCAAGTGGCCCTCGTCGCCGACGCGGACGAGGTGCCGGACGCACCCGGCACCGCGGGACCTGGCCTGGACGGGGCGGACGCCGAGCCGCAGGGCGTGGTCACGCTGATGACCCTGCACACCGCCAAGGGGCTGGAGTTCCCGGTCGTCTTCCTGACCGGCCTGGAGGACGGGGTCTTTCCGCACCTGCGCTCGCTCGGTGACAAGCGCGAGCTGGAGGAGGAGCGCCGGCTGGCCTACGTCGGCATCACCCGCGCCCGGCAGCGGCTCTACATCTCCCGGGCGGTCACCCGGGGCGCCTGGGGGCAGCCGCAGTACAACCCCCCGTCCCGGTTCCTGGAGGAGCTGCCCCCGGACCTGGTCCGGTGGGAGCGCACCGAGACGGCGTACACCTCCTGGTCGGGCAGTGGCGGCGGGGTCGGTGGCAAGGCATCCGGGGGTACGCCGCGCGCCGCGCGCCTGGCCGAGCGGCTCGGCGTGCCGGCGACCGGGCTGACCACCGCCAGCGAGCTGAAGCAGGTGCCCAGCCTGTCCCCTGGAGACCGGGTCAACCACCAGCGGTACGGCATGGGCCGGGTGCTCTCCGTCGAGGGGTACGGCGCCCGGGCACAGGCCCAGGTCGACTTCGGCGACCAGGTGATCTGGATCGTGCTCCGGCACGCCCCCATCGAGAAGCTCTGAGCTGGAGCGCCCCACTCGCGCTAGCGGTGTTCTTACTTTCGGTGACGGATTTCCAACAGGGCGGCACTGCGGGTGGTATGGCGGCGTACCTTCCCGTCATGAGGATTGGGCGCGATGAGGTGCTGCGCCGGGCCGCCACTCTCTGGCGTGAACGCACGGTGCCATACAACATGGGGAGACTGCACAACGGCTGGCGTACCGACTGTTCTGGGTTTGTCTCGATGTGCTGGAACGTCCCTGACTCGGTCGGCCACGGGTTCTGGGGTGGGCTGTCCACGGTGACCCTGGTCTCCTCCGGCCTGGCGTTGAAGATCCCAAAGGACCAGCTGGAGCCCGGCGACGCGGTTGGCTTCCTCGGCGAGGGGAGCGACGGTCCGAACGGGCACGTAGTGCTCTTCGCCGGCTGGACGGACGCCGGCAGGACCAGGTACTGGGCCTACGAGCAGCACGGCCCGACCAACCCGACCACGTACGGTCCGGTCCACCGGGTCATCACGTACGGGTACTGGGGCCGCCCCAGCTTCGCCGCCTACCGGTACCGGGACATCACCGGCGCACCGCTCGGCGGCCCGCCGGTGGCGCCCCCGTGGCCCGGCCGGATCTTCCGGTACACGCCAGGCGCGCGGGAGATGCAGGGCGAGGACATCAGACGCTGGCAGCAGCGGATGCGCGACCGTGGCTGGAAGGACAGGAACGGCGACATGCTCGGGGTGGACGGCGAGTACGGCGTGCTCTCCGCCGATGTGTGCCGCAAGTTCCAGGCGCAGAAGGACCTGCCGGTCAACGGTGAGGTCGGCCGGGCCGACTGGACCGCCGCCTGGACCGCGCCGGTCACCCTGGACTGAGACTGCAGGGGCGATGGAGGTGGGGAATGAGCCAGGCGACATTCGGTCAGCAGCCGACCTACGCGAGCACGGACGCCTTCGATATCTCCGTCAGTGAGGACAAGCGGGCATTCACCCTCAGGTGACGCTGAGGTCCTACCGCGGCCCGCATGACGCTGGCGCCCGCGCGACCGCGGCCCCATCCATCGTCCTGACGTCCCTCAGCCGCGCCGGCGAGGCGGCCCCTGTGGTGAGTCGGCCGGCCCGCAAGAGCTGCGGGCCGGCCGCGTTCCTCCGTCGGGCGGGGTCTGCTCAGCAGCCGCCGATCTCGACGCCTCGGGCGCGTAGCCAACGCACCGGCTCGACCGCGTTCCACAGGCCGCGGTGCACCTCGAAGTGCAGGTGCGGGCCGGTCGAGCTGCCGGTGCTGCCCTCGTAGCCCAGCACCTGGCCGGGCCCGACCCGGCGTCCCTGCCACACGGCGGCGTCGGACATGTGCGCGTAGTGGCTGAGGTAGCCGTTGCCGTGGTCGACGACCACGGAGATGCCGTAGCCACCGTTCCAGCCGCTGCTCACCACGGTCCCGGCGCCAACGGCACGGATCGGCGTCCCGTACGGCATGGACAGGTCGACCCCCTCGTGCATCGAGCCCCACCGTATGCCGTAGCACGAGGTGACCTCGGCCCCGGGCATCGGGTGGGCCCACGCCGGCGGCCTGGGCTTCGGTGGTACGGGTGCCGGCGCCCGGCTGGTGGTCGCCTTCGGCTTCGGGACGGCTGGAGGCGGTATGGCTGGAGCCGGTGCCAGCGGCCCTGGCGCGGTGCGGGCTGAGCGCTCGGCGCGCTCGGCCAGCTCTTCCCGTTCGGCGCGTTCGGCCTGTTCGGCAAGGCCGGTGAGGTCGAGGTCGGCGGCGTTGGCCGCGACCCCCTGCCCGGCCTGCGCTGAGGTGGCAGACCGTGGCTGGTCTGCGGTGAGCAGTGCCCCGGTGGCGAGGCTGACGCCGAGGAAGGCGGCGGCCCCGCACGATATGTACCGGCCGCGTCCGGTGAGGCGGGCCGAGAGCCTGGTACGGCTCCCGGCCTCCCGGACGCGGCCGGCTGGATGGTTGTCGTTCGACGTGCTCTCCTGCACGGATGGACCCCCGTCGGCTGGTTGACACGGACCGTTCATGCTGGCGTGTCAGCAGCGTGCGGGTGTTTCACGGGGGGCAGGTGAGCCGCGTGTGGCACTGCCGGGGACCTCTGGTTCGCCCGGATTATGAGCTACCGACCGGTAACGCGACGGGGACCGGCTGTGATGCAGATCTCAAGCAGGACTGTGAGGCGCTCCACAATCGGGCGCTGGAGACCAACAGAAACCGCCCGGACGGGCACGTCGCGGGCGGTTGGAGGGGGCGGCGGAATGTCCGCTAGCTGTAGATCGCGTCTGTCTGGCGGCGGATGTCCACGCCGCGCTGGCGCAGCCAGGTCACCGGATCCGTGGGGGAGCCGTTGATGTGGACCTCGAAGTGCAGGTGCGGACCGAAGGAGTAGCCGGTGTTGCCGATCAGGCCGATCAGGTCGCCGGCCTGCACCTGCTGGCCCTCCCGGACAAGGATCCTGGAGGAGTGGCCGTAGACCGTCTCGACGCCGTTGCCGTGGTCGATGATGATGCAGTAGCCGTACCCGCTGTTCCAGCGGGCGAGCACGACGGTGCCCGCGTGTGCGGCGTAGTAGGGCGCGCCCTCTGGCTTGCCTAAGTCGACACCGGCGTGCAGGCGCCCCCAACGGGGACCGAACGTCGAGGCCAGGTTGTAGTCCCGGACCGGGAGCAGCCACACGTCCGGGGCGGGCTGCCCCATGGACGTGGCGGGTCCGCTGCGGTGGTCGCGCGATGCCCGGTCGGCGTCGAGCGCGCGCCTCAGGTCGGCGGAGTCCAGCGCGTACGGCGTCGGGCCGACCTTCGCGTCCGGCACCGCGGCGCCGGCACCGAGGGCAACCACGCCCGCGCCGACGACCGCAGTCGTCACAACCGCGGCGTACCGGCTGCGGGGCGGGGTACAGACCCTGCGACGCCCGCGATAGCGGCCGGTGGGGGGTCGGTGTTCCACGCACACCCTCCGTAGTCAGGACTGGGGGTTGTCGTCCTTCTGGTGCACGGCAAACAACCGCGGGGACACGGTAGCCAACTTCCAGCTGATCTCACAAGCCGCCTCGTCAAATAATCGGACGCAGAGTGCGAGCGTCCGTTGTGTAGTGTCCGTGTTCGACACCTTTTGTCGGCCAAATGGTGGTCGATATGATCACCTGGAGTAGTTTCTTGTGACTGTTTCCGTCATGGATCGGGGCTGCTGTGTCGCACCGGGGAAAGGAGCTAACGTTTCGTCTGGCATCCATATGGCCACAGGAGGGGACGGCAGCGATGAGCTCTCGAATCCGGGTCGTCGTGGCAAAACCCGGTCTGGACGGCCACGACCGCGGCGCCAAGGTCGTGGCGCGGGCGCTGCGCGACGCCGGGATGGAAGTCATCTATACCGGCCTGCACCAGACCCCCGAGCAGATCGTCGAGACCGCGATCCAGGAGGACGCGGACGCGGTGGGGCTCTCCGTGCTCTCCGGTGCGCACATGACGCTCTTCCGGCGCGTCATCGAGCTGCTCCGCGAGCGGGGTGCGGCCGACGTCGTGGTCTTCGGTGGCGGGATCATCCCGGATGCGGACATCCCGGAGCTGGAGCGCCTCGGCGTCGCCAAGATCTTCACGCCCGGCGCGACCACGCGCTCGATCGTCGACTGGGTCCAGGGCAACGTCGCGACACCCGTCTCCTGAGATCTCGCGGCTGACCGCCTGGGCCTGACCGTCCGCGCCGGTTCGGCAACCCGGTGCACCCGGTCGGTTGCCGCCGGTGCCGGCCTCGCTAGGCTGCGGCCGAGGCCGTCCATCCGCGGACGGCGGTCAGACCTAAGAGGTAATACGTGGACCTGTACGAGTACCAGGGGCGCGAGCTGTTCGCCCGGCACGGTCTGCCCGTGCTCGGCGGGGGCGTCGCCACCACCCCGGAGGAGGCCCGCGCGATCGCGGAGCGGCTGGGCGGGCGGGTGGTTGTCAAGGCTCAGGTGAAGACGGGTGGCCGGGGCAAAGCCGGCGGGGTGAAGCTGGCCGAGCGCCCCGAGGAGGCGCAGGCGCGGGCCGCGGACATCCTCGGCATGGACATCAAGGGCCACACCGTCCACCGGGTCATGCTCACCGTCACGGCGGACATCACGGAGGAGTACTACTTCTCCTACCTGCTGGACCGGGCCAACCGGACGTTCCTCGCCATCGCCAGCGTCGCGGGCGGCATGGACATCGAGCAGGTGGCCGCGCAGACCCCGGAGAAGGTGGCGCGGATGCCGATCGACGCCGGCCGGGGCGTGGACGAGGCGACCGCGCGGGAGATCGTCGCCCAGGCCGGGTTCCCCGCGGAGGTGGCCGACCAGGTGGTCGACATCGCGGTACGGCTGTGGCAGGCGTTCGTGGCCGAGGACGCGACCCTGGTCGAGGTGAACCCGCTCGCCAAGACGACCGACGGCACCGTGCTGTGCCTGGACGCCAAGGTGACGCTCGACGGCAACGCCGACTTCCGCCACCCCGACCACGAGGCGTTCGAGGACACCGCAGCGGTCGACCCGCTGGAGCAGCTGGCCAAGGAGAAGGACCTCAACTACGTCAAGCTCGACGGCGAGGTCGGCATCATCGGCAACGGCGCGGGCCTGGTCATGTCAACGCTCGACGTGGTGGCGTACGCGGGCGAGCAGTACGGCGGCGTACGCCCGGCGAACTTCCTCGACATCGGCGGCGGCGCGTCCGCGGCGGTGATGGCGGACGGGCTGGAGATCGTGCTCTCCGACCCGGCGGTGAAGAGCGTCTTCGTCAACGTGTTCGGCGGCATCACCGCGTGCGACGAGGTGGCCAACGGCATCGTGAAGGCGCTCGGCCTGCTCGCCGAGCGCGGGGAGACCGTCGACCGGCCACTCGTGGTGCGCCTCGACGGCAACAACGCCGAAGAGGGCCTGCGGATCCTCGACGCGGCACGCGGGCGCCCGGAGCTGGCCCGCCTTGAGCACGTGGACACAATGGACGGTGCCGCGCGGCGGGCGGCGGAGCTGGCGGCGGGGGTCTGACGATGGCGATCTGGCTCACCAAGGACTCGAAGGTCATCGTGCAGGGCATGACCGGGTCGGAGGGGTCGAAGCACACCCGGCGGATGCTGCGCGCGGGCACGCACGTGGTCGGCGGGGTCACCCCCGGCAAGGGCGGCCGGCAGGTGGACTTCGAGGGTACGGCGGTGCCCGTCTTCAACTCGGTCGCCGAGGCCATGGCCGCGACCGGCGCCGACACCACTGTTGTCTTCGTACCGCCGAGGTTCGCCAAGTCCGCCGTTGTGGAGGCGGTCGACGCGGGCATCGGCCTGGCCGTCGTGATCACCGAGGGCATCCCGGTCCACGACACGGCCGGCTTCTGGGCGCACGCGGTCGCGACCGGCGGTCGTACCCGCATCATCGGGCCGAACTGCCCCGGCATCGCCTCGCCGGCCGCCTCCAACGCCGGGATCATCCCAGCGGACATCACCGGCCCGGGGCGCATCGGCCTGGTCAGCAAGAGCGGCACGCTGACCTACCAGATGATGTACGAGCTCTCCGACATCGGCTTCTCCACCTGCGTCGGCATCGGCGGCGACCCGGTGGTCGGGACGACGCACATCGACGCTCTCGCGGCGTTCCAGGACGACCCGGAGACCGACGCGGTCGTGATGATCGGCGAGATCGGCGGCGACGCCGAGGAGCGGGCAGCCGAGTTCATCCAGGCCAAGGTGACCAAGCCGGTGGTCGGCTACATCGCCGGGTTCACCGCGCCGCCGGGCCGGACCATGGGGCACGCGGGCGCCATCATCTCCGGCTCGTCGGGCACGGCCGAGGCGAAGAAGGTCGCGCTCGAGGCCGCCGGGGTCCGCGTGGGGCGTACGCCGAGCGAGACGGCCCAGCTCATGCGTGAGGTGATGACCCGCAGCTGAGCGAGCGGGGCGGATCCTAGCGAAGGTGTCCTGGTGTGGCGGCACCGGGCGGCAGCCACACCGTGGAAAAGTAGGCGCGATGGCTGCCAGCCCGGATGAGCAACGCCGCCCCGCCAGCGCGGCGCCGAGGGGTGCCGTTCGGCCGCGGGGGGAGCTCCACCGGCCTACCCGTCCAGCCCGGGCCCCGCTGCTGGTGGCCGCCGCCGTCGCCACGCTGTGGGCGGCGCTGCTCTCTGCCCTGCCGGTCGCCGGAGCGGTAGGCCTCGCCCAGCTGGCCGAGGATCCGTCGATCCGGGTCGGTGACATCACCCGGTACGGTCTTGCCGCGTGGCTGCTCAGCCACGGCGTGCCGCTGCGTACGGCGGTCGGCACGCTGGGCCTCGCCCCGCTGGCCGTCGCCGCGCTCGCCGTGTGGCGGGTTGTCCGGGCGGGAGTGCACGTCACCCGGGCGATCGGCGCCCGGCACAGCCGGTCACCACGCATCGCCGCGCGGGCAGCGCTCGCCGTCGGCAGCGGGTACGGCCTGCTCGGAGCGGTGGTTGCGGCGGTCATCGGCGGACCGTCGCTGCATGTGTCGCCGGTGCGTGCCGGGCTGGTCCTCGGGGCGTTCGGCAGCGTCGCGGCGGGTGCGGGAGCGCTCTGGGCCACCGGCGCCTGGGTGCCGCTCGCCCGCAGGCTGCCGGCGGTCGTGCGCAACGGGTTGCGTACCGGAGCGGTGGCTGCGCTGCTGGTGCTGGCCGCGGGTGCGGCGCTGGCCGGCACCGCGGTCGCGGTTGGCGGCGGGGACGCCGGGGAGACGCTGGCGTCGTACCGGACCGGCGTGGCCGGGCAGGCCGGGCTGACCCTGGTCTGCCTGGCGTACGCGCCGAACGTGGCCGCCTGGGGAGCCAGCTACCTGGTCGGCCCCGGGTTCGCGCTGGGTGTCGACTCGATGGTGCGTACGAGTGAGGTCTCGGTCGGCGCCCTGCCCGCGCTGCCGCTGGTCGCCGCCCTGCCGTCCGGGCCGACCGGGGGAGCCGGTGCGGTCCTGCTCGGCACGCCGCTGCTGGCCGGCCTGGCCGCGGGCGCCCTGCTGGCCCGTGAGCGGCTGCGCGCCATCCGCCTGGCGGGCGGCCGGCGGGAAGCCATCCGACGGGTTAGCGGCGGGCGGCAGGCCGGTGGCCCCTCCGGTACCGGTGGCTCGTCGCGGGCCGGCGGCCTGTGGCAGCGGGGCGGCTCGGGGCAGGTAGGTAGGTGGTGGCAGGCGGGCGGGTCAGGGCAGGCGGGTGGCGGCTCGGGGCCGGCGGATGGTGGGTCGTGGCAGGCGCTGCTCGGTGGTGCGGGGCTGGCCGGCCCGGTCGCCGGGGTCCTGCTGGGGCTCGCCGCGCAGGCCTCCGGCGGCCCGTTGGGGGCCGGTCGGCTGGCGGTCGTCGGCCCGGTCGGCTGGCAGGTCGCGCTGATCAGCTCCGGCGTGGTCGCCGCGGGTGCCGTCCTCGGTGCCGCGGCCGCCCGTACGCTCCTGCGTTCCTGACCGGTACGCCTTCCTCCCTGACCGCGGGGTAGGGCAGCGTACGAGGCTCCTCGGGAGACGGCCAGGGCCACCTACCAGGAGCCCCGTCCTGGATGAGCCGTGACGCGCTCACCGGCATCGACTGCCCGGGCGGGCCCGTTGAGCTATCCGGGCAGGCCCATCGAGTCGAAGAACGCCAATCTGATAATCGCAATGAAGGCGCCGAGCCCGCCAGCGATGAGACCGGCGAGCACCATACTGCGGTTGGTCGTCGAGCCTTCGGGTGCCTTCCTCATGCCCAGGACACCGAGCACCACCCCGACGATGGAGCTGAGCAGGCCGAGTGGCGTGCAGCAGAGTGCCAGCAGGAAACCTAGCGCGCCAAAGATCAAGGTGAGCATGCCGAAGTTGTTGTTCGACGGCGTAGCCGGGGCGCCGTAGCCGCCGCCGTACTGCTGGGGCGGGTAGCCGGGTGCCGCATGGGCGTACGGGTCGCCGGAGACCGGCTGCTGGGCGTACGGGTCGCCAGAGACGGGCTGCTGGGCGTACGGGTCGCCGTACTGCGGGTACTGCGGAGCTCCGTAGTGAGGCTGCTGGCCTGGCGCGCCGTACGGGTCGCCGTACTGGGGCTGCTGGGGGTACTGGGGCTGCTGTGGCTGGGCGTACGGGTCGCCGTACTGCGGGTGCTGTGGCTGGGCGTACGGGTCATAGCCGGGCGGCGGTTGGCCGTACGGGTTCTGCGGCGGTTGGCCGTACGGGTCCTGCCCCGGGGGTGGGTAGCCGGGCTGCATGCTCACTCCTTCTGCGGTCGTCTTGCGCCGCGCAGGTGGCGGGGCTGACACGCCAGGCCAGCGTGCGCTGCGGTACTGGGCGAGGGCCGGGTACGCCCGGCACCCGTCTCCCTCGACCCGAGCACCCTATCGACTAGGAGGATGTGGCGGTCGACCCGGCGACGACAACGGCATACCCGACGCAGCAGAGCAGGCTCAGCACCCAGAGCACGATGCCGATGATGAGCGCAAGCTTGGACCACCGCTTGGACTCGGCCGCCGCCTGCTGCGCGCCGGCGTAGTTTCCCTGCTGAAGCAGTGGGGTGACCTTTGACGCGTTGATGATCGCGGGGATCGCCAGCGGCCAGAAGAAGAAGATCGCAACGATCGACATCGTCATGTTGTTGTCGACCTGCGGCGGTTGCTGGGGCGGGTATCCAGGATGCATACCGGATCCTTTCTGAGGTGGGTCTGATGCGGGTGCGGGTCTGATGCGAGATGGTGCTGATGCGAGATGGTGCTGATGCGGGATGGTGCGACAGGCGCAAGCTCCCGTACGACAGGTGCAGGCTCCCGGGCGCAGGAGGCGCAGGCCGCCCGGGAGCGTAATCACGCCGGTAGAGCTCTGTCAGCGTCTGATGCGCGACACGCTGCTGCCCGAACGGCTGATCTTGCCCATCTCCGGGGTGGGCGCCTATACCGGGTGGGCGTGCCCGTCACCGGATGGGCGCGCCCGGCACCGGATGGGCGCGCCCGGCACCGGGGCGGGCGCGGCGGCGGCCGGCGCGGCGGCCTGGCTATCGTGTGCGGGTGAGCCAACCCGCGGGCCCCGCCCGCCTGGTCGTGCTGGTCTCCGGCTCCGGCACCAACCTTCAGGCGCTGCTCGACGCGGGCGCCGATCCCGCCTACGGCGCGCGGGTGGTGGCGGTCGGGGCCGACCGGCCCGGCGTCGCCGGGCTGGACCGCGCCGCTCGCGCGGGCGTGCCGACCTTCGTCGACGTGCTGGCCGACTACCCGACACGTGAGGAGTGGGACCGCGCGCTCACCCGTCACGTCGCCGCGCACGAACCCGACCTGGTGGTCTCCGCCGGCTTCCTCAAGCTGGTCGGCAAGGTCTTCCTGGACCGGTTCGGCGACCGCTACGTCAACACGCACAACTCGCTGCTGCCGGCGTTTCCCGGCATCCACGGGCCGCGCGACGCGCTGGCGTACGGCGTGAAGGTCGCCGGGGCGACGCTGTTCTTTGTGGACGCCGGTGTCGACACCGGGCCGATCATCGCCCAGGTCGCCGTACCGGTGCTCGCCGACGACACCGAGGGCTCGCTCACCGAACGCATCAAGGAGGCCGAGCGGCGCCAGCTGGTCGAGTACGTCGGCCGCCTGGTCCGTGAGGGCTGGACCATCACCGGACGGAAGGTCACGATCCCATGAGCACCCCAGGCTCCAGCTCTGGTCGCCGCCCGATCCGGCGGGCACTGGTCAGCGTGCACGACAAGACCGGACTGGACGAGCTGGCCCAGGCGCTGCACCGGGGCGGCGTGACGATGGTGTCCACCGGCTCGACCGCGGCCACGATCCGGTCGTACGGCCTGCCGGTCACGCCGGTCGAGGAGGTCACCGGGTTCCCGGAGTGCCTGGACGGCCGGGTCAAGACGCTGCACCCGGCGGTGCACGCCGGCCTGCTCGCCGACACCGCCCGCGAGGGCCACTCCGCCCAGCTGCGCGAGCTCGGCATCGAGCCGTTCGACCTGCTGGTCTGCAACCTCTACCCGTTCCGCGAGACGGTCCGCTCCGGCGCCTCCGATGCCGGGTGCGTCGAGCAGATCGACATCGGTGGTCCGGCGATGGTCCGCTCGGCCGCGAAGAACCACGCCAGCGTCACCGTGGTCACCTCGCCGTCGGCGTACCCGGTGGTTGTTGAGGCCGTGGCCGCCGGCGGCTGCACGCTGGCGCAGCGGCGAGCGCTCGCGGCCCGTGCCTTCGCGGACGTCGCAGGGTACGACGTGGCCGTCGCCGAATGGTGCGCCCAGCGGCTGGCGCCGGCGGAGGACTGGTGGCCAGAGTTCGGCGGGCTCGCCGTGCGCAAGGTGGCGAGCCTGCGCTACGGCGAGAACCCGCACCAGCGAGCCGCGCTCTACGCCGACCCGCACGCGCCGGCCGGGCTGGCCCAGGCCCGCCAGCTCGGCGGCAAGGAGATGTCCTACAACAACTACGTCGACGCTGACGCCGCCTGGCGCGCCTGCCATGACCTCACCGCCCCGTGCGTGGCGATCGTCAAGCACGCCAACCCGTGCGGCATCGCGGTCGGCGCGGACGTGGCGCAGGCGCACCGCAAGGCGCACGCCTGCGACCCGGTCTCCGCGTTCGGTGGGGTGATCGCCGTCAACGCCCCGGTGACCGTGCTGCTCGCCGAGCAGATCGCCGAGATCTTCACCGAGGTCGTGGTGGCACCCTCCTTCGCCGATGGCGCGCTGGACGTGCTGGCGGCGAAGAAGAACCTGCGCCTGATCGAGGCGCCGCCGCGGGAGCCGTCCATTGTGGAGTGGCGGCAGGTCTCCGGCGGCCTGCTCACGCAGACCAGTGACCGGCTGGGCGCGCAAGGCGACGACCCGGCCCGGTGGCGGCTGGCGACCGGGCCGGCGGCGGACCCGGCCACCCTCGCCGACCTCGAGTTCGCCTGGCGGGCGGTGCGGGCGGTCAAGTCCAACGCGATCCTGCTCGCCGCGGACGGCGCGACGGTCGGCATCGGCATGGGCCAGGTGAACCGGGTCGACTCGGCCCGGCTGGCGGTGGCCCGGGCCGGGGCGGAGCGCGCGGCCGGGGCGGTCGCGGCGAGCGACGCGTTCTTCCCCTTCGCCGACGGCCTTGCGGTGCTCACCGACGCGGGCGTGCGGGCCGTGGTCCAGCCCGGCGGCTCAATGCGCGACGAGCAGGTCGTCGCCGCGGCTGCGCAGGCCGGGGTCACCATGTACCTCACCGGCTCCCGGCACTTCTTCCACTGAGACTCCTGCTGCAGATGGACGAGCGGATCGCGTACGAGGACTGGTCGCTCGCCGAGCTGTCCAGGGTGGAGTACGAGCGGACCGAGCTGGTCGAGGTGGACCTGACCGAGGCGACGCTCACCGGCGCCCGGTTCACCTCCTGCGAGCTCAGCGGGTGCCGGTTCAACGCGGCCACGCTCACCCGCTGCGCCTTCCTGCACTGCCTGTTCCGGCGCTGCGTGTTCTTCGATGCCCGGTTCGACGACTGCAAGCTGACCGGGAGCCAGTTCGTCGAGTGCGAGCTGCGCCCGCTGCACGTCACCGGCGGCGACTGGTCGTACGTGGTCCTGCGCGGGCAGGACCTCACCGGCTGCGACCTGTCCGGGCTGCGGCTGCGGGAGGCCGACCTGACAGAGGCCGACCTGCGCCGCGCCGACCTCACCCGGGCGGACCTGGGCTACGCCCGGCTGCACAACACCAAGCTGCGCGACGCCGACCTGCGCGGTGCCAACCTGGAGGGCGTCGGCCTGCGCGGGCTCGACGTCACCGGGGTCCGCATCGACCTGGCGCAGGCCGTGCTGCTCGCGTCCGCGTACGGCGCCCGCGTCGAGCCCTGACGCGCGTCGCCCAGGTAGCCGCCTCGTCGTACGCCGGCGGCTTCCAGCCAGGCCAGGGGTGGGGTTGTCGAACCTTATGCTCTGCTCCATCTGCGCGAGCAGAGCCCGGTCCGGTGACCTGCCACCGTCCAGCAACGAGCTGGTCGGCGCCGTGCGCTCTGCTCGGTTAGATGGTGCAGAGCATAAGGCTCCAACACGTACCCCCTGCACTGGAGCGGGACCGCCAGTGATCTCACCGCGGGTAGCGGCCGGAGGCGTGGCAGGATCGGTAGCGTGACGGCGACGACTCTGGACGGCAAGGCGACCGCGGCGGCGATAAAGGATGACCTGCGGGCGCGGGTGAAGGCACTGTCCAACCGAGGCCTGGTGCCGGGGCTCGGCACGGTCCTCGTCGGCGACGACCCCGCCTCGCGCGCCTACGTCAACGGCAAGCACCGCGACTGCGCCGAGGTGGGCATCGCCTCCATCCGGCGGGAGCTGCCCGCCACCGCGAGCCAGGCCGCGGTGGAGGATGTCGTCGCTGAGCTGAACGCCGACCCGGCCTGCCGCGGCTACCTGGTGCAGCTGCCGCTGCCTGGGCACCTGGACACCCAGCGGGTGCTGGAGCGGGTCGACCCGGACAAGGACGCGGACGGGCTGCACCCGGTCAACCTCGGCCGGCTGGTGCTCGGCTACCCGGGCCCGCTGCCGTGCACCCCGCGGGGCATCGTGGAGCTGCTGCGCCGCTACGGCGTACCGCTCGCCGGGGCCGAGGTGGTGGTGATCGGCCGGGGCACCACGGTCGGCCGCCCGCTCGGCCTGCTGTTCACCCGGCGTACCGAGAACGCCACGGTCACGCTGTGCCACACCCGTACCCGGGATCTTGGCAGGCACACCCGCGCCGCTGACGTGGTGGTGGCCGCCGCTGGCGTGCCCGGCCTGCTCGGGCCGGAGATGGTCCGGCCGGGCGCCGTTGTGGTCGATGTCGGGATCACCCGCGTGGTGGGGGAGGACGGCAAGGGCCGCTACACCGGCGACGTGGCCGCGGAGGTGGCCGAGGTGGCCGGGTTCCTCGCCCCGATCCCCGGCGGCGTGGGCCCGATGACCCGGGCGATGCTGCTGTCCAACGTGGTTGAGCGCGCCGAGCAGCTCGCCGACGGCGGTCTGTCCGGCGGCTAGTTCTCCCAGCTGGCGTAGGCCTGCGGGCGCAGCATACAGTTATATCGCTCTATCTCTCAGCTGAAGGGAGAGCGGTACATGTCTGCGCTCAGCAGGATCCTCGTGGCTGCCGGCGCTGGAGCGCTCCTCGTGCTCCCGCCCGTCGTGGCCGCCCCCGCCGCATCTGCACCGGTCGATCCCGAAGTCGCCCTGCGGGAGATGGTCACGGCTCAGGTTCTGGACCGTGCCCGTGACGACCGGGCCCTCGCCGGAGCTACGGCGGACGACACCCGGGTGACGGTCTCGCGCCGGTCCGGCGACTGGGCCTTCGGCACCGCCGTGGTGGTAGCCCCACGGTTCCGCGGCGCCTTCCCGCACGGCGACCTTTTCCTCGCGCAGTGGGACGGGCGCAGCTGGCGCCTTGCCTTCCACGGCGACTCCGGCTTCGCCAGCCTCGCCACGGCGGCCCCGCTGGTCTCGGGCCAGGAGCGGGAGCTGTTCGCCCCGGTGGCCCCGCTCGCCTTCGGCGACTACCGCACCGGCATGCGGCTGCCGTTCGGCGTCGGCCAGAGCTGGTCCATGTGGGGTGGCCCGCACGGCTGGTCCGGCTACAACACGCCGTGGAGCTCGCTGGACCTCTCCGGTGGCGACCAGGTCGTGGTCGCGGCGCGTGGCGGCACGGCGTACACGATGTGCCGGGGGTGGCTACGGGTCATCCACGACCGTGGCTACGCCACCGACTACTACCACCTCTGGAGCAACATCAACGTCAACGGCGCGCCGGTCGGTGAGGGCGCGTTCCTGGGCTACACCGGCACCGACGTCACCTGCGGCGGCTCGGCCAACGGCCGGCACGTGCACTTCGCGCTGCGGCAGAACAACGCCTACGTCGGCATCGCCGGGCACAACTTCGGCAAGTGGGTGCCGATGAACGGCGGCGCCGCCTACCAGGGCTACGCGCTGCACGGCTCCACCTGGGTGAACGTGGGCGGCGCGCTCTACAACTACGGCGCGCTCGGCTTCACCCAGGGCATCATCGACGCCAACGGCGGCGGCTACGTCAACAAGCGCAGCGGCCCAGGCACCGGCTACGGGGTCGTCGGTACCGTCAACGACGGCACCACGGTCAACGTCGCCTGCTCCGCCAACGGCACCACGCACACCGGGCGGTGGGGCACCACCGCACTGTGGAACAGGCTGACCGACGGCACCTGGGTGACCGACGCGTTCATGTGGACCGGCGTGAACGGGCCCATCAACGGCTGGTGCTGACCTCGAGCGACCCTCGGGTAAGGACGCGGGTGGCGGCCAGGCTAAGGTGCGGTCGTCACCCGCAGTCGTCCGGGGAGTCTCTTTCTCATGGGCAAGAAGGTCACCGTCGTCGGCGCCGGCTTCTACGGCTCGACGACCGCGCAGCGCCTGGCCGAGTACGACATCTTCGAGACCGTCGTGCTGACCGACATCATCGAGGGCAAGCCCGAGGGCATCGCGCTCGACATCAACCAGTCCCGCCCCATCGAGGGCTTCGAGACCAAGGTGGTGGGCCGCACCACCGGGACGAACGGCGAGGGGTACGAGGTCATCGCCGGCTCCGACGTCGTGGTCATCACCGCCGGCCTGCCTCGCAAGCCGGGCATGAGCCGGATGGACCTGCTCGAGGTCAACGCCAAGATCGTGCGAAGCATTGCCGAGAACGTCGCCAAGTACGCCCCGAACGCCGTCGTCATCGTCGTGTCCAACCCGCTGGACGAGATGACCGCGCTCACCCAGCTCGCCTCCGGCCTGCCGCGGCAGCGGGTCATGGGGCAGGCCGGCATGCTGGACACCGCCCGGTTCACCCACTTCGTCGCCGAGATGCTGGCGGTGCCGGTGCGCTCGGTGCGCACGCTCACCCTGGGCTCGCACGGCGACACCATGGTCCCGGTGCCGTCGCGGTGCACCGTCAACGGCAAGCCGCTGGCCGAGCTGCTGCCGGCGGACAAGATCGAGGAGCTGGTCACCCGTACCCGCAACGGCGGCGCCGAGGTGGTCGCGCTGCTGAAGACCGGTTCGGCGTACTACGCGCCGTCGGCCGCCGCGGCCCGGATGGCCCGCGCGGTCGCCGAGGACGCCGGCGCCGTCATGCCGGTCTGCGCCTGGGTCGACGGCGAGTACGGCATCTCAGGCGTCTACCTGGGCGTCGAGGCCGCCATCGGCGCCGAGGGGGTGCGCGAGGTGGTGCAGACCGACCTGACCGAGCCGGAGCTGGCCGCCCTGCGGGAGGCTGCCGAGGCGGTCCGGGCCAAGCAGGCGGACATCGCCCAACTTTGAGGCGGGCGAGCACGGCGGACACGGCCCACCGCTAGGTGGGCGAGCACGGCGGACATCGCCCAACTGTGACGTGGGTAGGAAGGGAGTGCACCCTCTTCCGCTTCCGTCAGTACGCTCGTACTGTTTGGCGAGGCCTGTTGGCGGGGTCAACTGAAAGGAGCGCCGGGGCAGATGGCGAAGATCAAGGTAGCGAACCCGGTCGTCGAGCTCGACGGCGACGAGATGACGCGGATCATCTGGAAGCAGATCCGCGAGCAGCTCGTCCTGCCGTACCTCGATGTCGTGCTGGAGCACTACGACCTGTCGATAGAGCACCGGGACGCCACCGACGACCAGGTGACCGTCGACGCGGCCAACGCGATCAAGCGCCATGGGGTCGGCGTCAAGTGCGCCACGATCACGCCGGACGAGGCGCGCGTCGCCGAGTTCGGCCTGAAGAAGATGTGGCGGTCGCCGAACGGGACGATCCGTAACATCCTCGGCGGCGTCGTCTTCCGCGAGCCGATCATCATGGCGAACGTGCCGCGGCTCGTCCCCGGCTGGGTCAAGCCGATCGTCATCGGCCGTCACGCCCACGGCGACCAGTACAAGGCGACCGACTTCGTGGTGCCCGGGCCGGGCACGGTGACCATCTCGTACACCCCGGACGACGGCGGTGCGCCGATGGAGCTGGAGGTCGCCAAGTTCCCGGCCGGCGGCATCGCTATGGGCATGTACAACTTCGACGACTCGATCCGCGACTTCGCGCGCGCCTCGTTCCGGTACGCCCTGGACCGCGGCTACCCGGTCTACCTGTCCACCAAGAACACGATCCTCAAGGCGTACGACGGGCGGTTCAAGGATCTCTTCGCGGAGGTCTTTGAGAACGAGTTCGCCGGGGAGTTCGACAAGGCCGGGCTCACCTACGAGCACCGGCTGATCGACGACATGGTGGCCCAGGCCCTCAAGTGGGAGGGCGGCTTCGTCTGGGCGTGCAAGAACTACGACGGTGACGTGCAGTCGGACACGGTTGCCCAGGGCTTCGGCTCGCTCGGCCTGATGACCTCGGTGCTGATGACGCCGGACGGCCGTACGGTCGAGGCCGAGGCGGCGCACGGCACAGTCACCCGGCACTACCGGGCCTGGCAGCGCGGGGAGAAGACGTCCACGAACCCGATCGCCTCGATCTTCGCCTGGACCAGGGGGCTGGCGCACCGCGGCAAGCTGGACGGCACGCCCGAGGTGACCCACTTCGCGGAGACGCTGGAACAGGTCTGCGTGTCCACTGTGGAGAGCGGTCAGATGACCAAGGACCTGGCGCTGCTCATCTCCCGGGATGCGCCGTGGCTGACCACGGACGAGTTCATGGCCGCGCTCGACGACAACCTGGCCAAGAAGCTGAACGCCTGACGTGGCCACCACCGCCTGCTGAGCCTGTCCGGCCCGTAGCACACGAGTAAGCCCGCCGACCTCACCGCTCGGCGGGCTTACCTCCCGTCGGCGGCTCGACATTGTGGGACGACCAGCCATCCACATTGCCACCAGCGATAGCATGGCAAGATCATGACTACAAGGGCGAAATGGGCGGGGAGGAGAGCCGCCACACTGTGCCGTCAGGCGTGTCCCGAACCTCCACCCCGGCCGCGGTGAGCTGCTGCCGGACCCAGTCGGAGGTCGGGTAGTCACGGGCGGCACGGGACCGGCGGCGCAGCTCCAGCAGCGCGGTCACGAACGGGTCGACCGCCTCACGCGGGTCCCGTGCGCCGCGCTCGGCCAGCTCGCCGAGCCGGACCACCATCGACCGCAGAACCGCCCGGGCATGGTCGCCCTCGTCTGAGGTGAGCGTGTCGGCCGCCCAGTCGACGAGGGTCTGCTCAAGACCGAGCACTGCGGTGATGCATCCGGGCACGTCCCGCCTGGCGAGTGCCGCTGCGAACTCGTCGCCCCACTGGTCAGCTGCGGCGCGTAACGAGGTGGCCGGCGCCTCTGGAGAAGCCGCGGCCAGCGGGGTGGATGGTGCCGCCGCTGGCGGCGACGCGGTCAACGACATGCCGGCACCCGAGCCGGTGAGAACTGTCCCCGTGGCGGCCGGTGCCGCAGCCGGCAACCGGGCACTGGCGACGATGGCCGCGAAGTCCAATGTGGAGCCGGCCGGGTAGGCAGCGGCCCGGCCGCGCCGGCGGATCGTCATCCCGCCGTTGCCGACCACCGAAGCGGTGCGTGCGTCCAGGTCGAGCAGCACCGCGGTGTGCTCGTCGACCCCGAGCACGAACGCCTCCTCGGGCAGCTCCCGCTCCATCGCGGCCAGGCGGGTCTCGCCCAGGTAGCAGAAGCGGGTGTCGTGGTGCCCGCCCTCGGCATTGTCGAAGTGGGGGATGACCACGGCCGGCAGCCCCGTCACAGCAGCGACGAGATCGAGGCCGGGAGCCCAGTGCAGGTCGGCCCCTGCCTTGTAGATCTCATAGACAGGGATCGTGTGTGAGCCGAGCGTGAGCGCCGCGGCGCTGGCGAACACCACCACGCCGCCGCGGCTGAGCTTGCCGGCGAGGAGCCCCGGGACGGGCGTGCCATGCCACTGCCGCAGCGCGTACGTCGGGCTGCCGGGGCCGGCGAACACCCAGCTCGCCTCGTACAGGGTGGCCAGCGCCCGCTCCCGGTCGAGCCCTGGCGGCGGAGCCGTGCGCCACGAGACCACCTCGACCCGCCGGCCGACGCTCGCCCGGAAGTAGCCCACCGCCCACGCCGTGATGTCCGCGGCGTTGGTCTGGAAGCCGTACGGCGTGTCGAGCAGCACCGCCTGCCCGCCGCCGGCCCGGTCGAAGATCGTCCGGTGTGGCTTGATCATCGTCGGGGCCGTCTCCCCGGACCCCATGATGGCCAACAGCCGGGTCATGACCTGGCCTCCGGTGTGCTCACCTGCCCGGCCAGCCCGAGAAGGTCCTCGGTCAGCTCGACCGGGTGCTGGGCGTGCAGGTCGTGGTCTGCGGCGGCATACTCCCGCACGGTCGCCCGGGCGCCCAGTGCCGCTGCTGCGGCGGTCACCTGCCGCCGCTTGCGCGCGGCCCGCTCCGCGTCGGCGGGCAGCGCCGGCACCAGCAGCGTGGGCGCCCTGACCCGGGCCAGCCGGGGCAGCGGCGGGTCCTCCCACATGCTGCGGACGATCGCCATGTGCCGGGGGATCGCGAGGCGGCGCTCCAGCCGTCCGTCCGGGCGCACCCGCAGGTTGGCTATGGTCGCCTCGACCGCGGCGGCGGACCAGTCGGGGTGCGCCTCGGCGAGCTGCCGGCGCAGCCGCGCCACTGGCAGGCCGTCAAGCTCGGGTGGGCGCAGCGCGGCCTCGCACGCCTCCCACGAGCCGAGCTCGGCGCGAAGGTCGCCCCACCCACCGTCAACCAGCGCCAGCGCGCCCACCAGGTCGGGGCGGCGCCCGGCAAGGTGTACGGCGACGCTGGCACCCCAGGACTGACCCGCCACCACCAACCGGGACAGGCCGGCGGCGTCGGCGAGCGCGGCCAGGTCGGCGGCTGCCGTGGCGGTGTCGTAGCCGGCCGGCGGAGCGTCGGACTCCCCATGCCCGCGCAGGTCTGGCGCGTGCACCGCGTGCCCGGCGGCGGCCAGCCGGGCAGCCACCTCGTCCCACAGCCGGGCGTTTGATGCGAGCCCGTGCACGAGCAGGAACTCCGGCCGCCCGCCCGGCCACCGCCGGACATTGAGCCGCACCCCTTCAGCCACCGGGTGGGTCATCCCGCGACTGTAGCCCCGAGGTACGACAGGAGCCGGCGGCCGGCGCCACCGGCGTCGATGTGCTCGACCCTGGCTGCGCCGGTCGAGCGGTCGACGACCGAGCGGGACGACCCGGCACGGCAGCATGTTCGACCAGGTCCAGCTGCACGGTCGGCGGCTCGGCGTCCGGTTGCCGGAGCCGGCGGTCACGCGGTCAGACCGGCGGGCAGGTGACCCGCACGTACTCGAAGCGCGCTCTCAACGTGCGCGGGGTCGGCTTCGGCCGGCCCTGGGCCCGGTTGAGCGCGGCCACCCCGACCTTGGTGTAGTCGGGCAGGGCCACCTGCACCGTGCCGGCGTCGCGCCACTCGGGCTCGCCGTACGGGCGCCAGCGGGCGGTGACCGACGTCGCCGTCTTGCTCAGCTGGAGCTGCACCCGGGACGCGTCGGTGGTGATGACCTCGGGCTTGTTGCGGTCCGGCGGGCGCACCTTGACGTGCTGCCCGCCGTGCTTGTACTCGAACACGATCGCGCCGACGTTGCCGTACCCGCGCTCCAGCCGTACGTAGCTCTGCGAGCCGTTCCACAGCACGAGCCCGGCGCCCTGGTAGAAGTACCCGGGCTCGACAGTCACGTCGGTCTCCACGACGAAGTCGCCCTTCGGTACCCGCAGCAGCATCGGCGCGCGCAGCTCGGTCTCGTAGATGTCCGCCCCGTCAACGGCGGCGATCTCGACCGCGCCGCCGGCGACCAGGAACCCGCCGTCGCGCACCCGCTCCCACTGCGTGGCCACCCCGTCGCCGGTGAAGTCGTCGGTGAAACCGCCGCAGGCCGCGGCCGGGTCGCTCGGCGTTGGCGAGCCGAAGCCCCCGGTCCCGGTGTCGCGCCCGTCGTCCTGGTCGGCCCGGCCGCCCAGGTACCAGCCGACAACAGCGCCGACGACCGCGAGCAGGACAACGGCCACGGCGACGGAGACGAGAACCTGCCACCGGGGGCGCTCGGTCACGGCGGCTGGAGGGGTAAGGCTCACCCGCTCATCGTCGCAGACCTTGGCCCGCGCAAGGTGCCGCGCCGCAGGCCGCGGCGGCCCCCGCGGCCCCCGCGGCCCCCGCCCGGTCCAGCTCGCCCGCGGCCCCCGCCCGGCCCAGCCCGCCCGGGTCGCACGACCGGCTCAGCCCGCGCGTCTCGGCTCGACCCAGCCCTCGTGCGCCAGGTGGTCGAGCACACTGTGGACCGCGTCCGGGATCGACATGGCGGCGCCGTCGATCGTGACCTCGGCGTCGGTGGGCGCCTCGTACGGGTCGTCCACGCCGGTCATCCCGGTGAGCTGCCCGGCGCGCGCCCTGGCGTAGAGCCCCTTGCGGTCGCGCTGCTCGCAGACGTCGAGCGGCGTTGAGACGTACACCAGGATGAAGCCAGCGCCAGCAGTCCTGGCCAGCTGCCGGGCGGTGGCCCGGGCCTGGGCGTAGGGGGCGATCGGGCAGCAGATCGCCACACCGCCGTGCCGGGCGACCTCCGCGGCCACCCAGCCGATCCGGCGGATGTTCAGGTCGCGGTCGGCCTTTGAGAAGGTGAGGCCGGCCGACAGCTCGCGCCGGACAATGTCCCCGTCGAGCAGCGTGATGCTCCGCTCGCCGGTCTCCCGCAGCGCGTCCGCCACGCCGCGGGCCACCGTCGACTTGCCCGAGCCGGAGAGCCCGGTGAAGAACACCACGAGGCCGCGGTGCCGCCTGGGTGGGCGGGCCCGGGCCAGCTCGCGGGCGACCGCCGGGGGCGTGTGCCACTCCGGCAGCGCAGCGCCCCGGTCGAGCAGGTCCTCAATTTCCTGCGAGGTCAGCGCGTTGCGCCGGTTGCGGGGCGGGATGTCGTCCCGCCACCGCCACTGCCCGTCCCGACCGTCGTAGGCCAGCTCCCGGGGCACCAGCACGCGCAGGCCACCGCCGGAGAAGGTGCCCTCGGTGGAGAGCAGGTGCGTCACGCCGTACGCGGCGGCGATGCGAGCCCGGATCAGGGCGTCGCGGATCTCGTCACCGCGCGGCGCGATCGGCACCGTGACCACAACGGCCGGGGGCATCCGGTCCCGCGCCGCGAGGACGCACCGGACCAGCACCTCCGGGGGCAGGCCGGTGGGGCCGGGTTCGGTGACCGGGACCAGCACCACCACATGTGCGGCGAGGGTACGGGCGGCGTGCGCGATCTGGGCCAGCTGCGGGCGGTGCAGGGGCCGGTCGGCCAGCACGCCGAGCACCCGGCCGGCGGGCAGCAGCTCGCGCACCTCCGCCGGGGAGCGGCGCAGCCACTGGAACGGGCCCTGCCCGCCGTCGCCGATGCGGCGGACCGGGCCGCCGACCCCGGACAGCCCCTCCCGGGTGGGCCATACCGCGGTCGCGTCCACCGCCGCGATCGGGGCGCCCTCGTCATCGGCGAGGATGAGCGCCCGCCGCAGCGGGTTGTCGAGGTCGAGCCGGTCCACCAGGGCGGTGGGCGCCTCCAGCGTCACCGGCACCGACCAGCTGGTGCCGTCGGTCAGCCGTCCCCGCCGGCTCAGGCTGGTCAGGTCGTCGCGGGTCAGGAACCCGGTCAGCGGCGTGTACGCCCCGGAGAGCAGCAGCTCCAGGTCGGCCAGCTCGCGGGCTCGCGGGGTGTAGACCGGCGCCTCCTTGAGCACGTCGTCCGGCAGCACCCAGCCGTTCACCACTGACACCCCCTCGACCGAAAACCAGGCCCACAGTGTTACAGCCGGGTGTCCTCCGGTCGAGACCGGTCGGGGCGGCGCGCCTCGGTGCGCTCGCCGCACGCGTGCGGAGCCGCCCTCACCCGGGGAGGAGCCGCCCTCACCCGGGGAGGAGCCACCTCACCCGGGGAGGAGCCACCACGCGGGGGAGGATCCACCTCACGCGGGGGAGAGCGGCGCGGCACCGAAGGAGACGGCGAAGCGTTTGCACCAGATCGACACGCTTCGGTAGCGGCTCAGGTCCACGCCCGCCGGTACGTCGTACACCTGGTTGCCCTTGTTTCCCCGCAGCCGAGCCAGCTCGACCCAGGCGCCGTCGTCAAAGACCCGCCAGCCGGCGACCCCCTCGACCACCGCCTGGTCGCTCAGCCAGACTCGCAGGTCAGGCCCATCAGAGGTGCTGAGGTTGCGCAGCACCAGCTGCCGGCGGCCGTCGGCGAGCTGCACCAGCTGGACGTCCCCGCTGGTGGCGTGCTCGTGCGTGATGAAGCTGCCCTGGGCGAGCAGGCGGTTGCCGGCCGGGACAGCGGAGGTGGCCGGCCCGCTCGGGACGGCCGGACCGGACGGGGCGGCGGTTCCGGGCGCCGGTGCCACGATCGGCACCGTGTCGCTGACCTGGTTGCTGGTGAACAGCTTCCATGGCTGGAACCAGTAGAGCCCGAAGACCCCGGCCACGGCGAGGAGGGCGAGGGCAACCCAGGTGACCGGGGTACGCAACAGTCGTCGAACCACGCCACCAGTCAACCGCAGCACCGTCCGCGCAGGCAGCCGGCGCCGGGTTACGCACCCATTAAGGCTCCGCAGATCAGGGTCTGCTGCGGGGCGTACCCGGATGCCCGTCCTGGTGCGGCCTCCGTACGGTGAACAGGTGACCCTGATCGCGACCGAGTCGCTCACCATGCGCTACGCCAACGGCGTGACCGCGCTGTCCGAGCTGACGGTCGGCGTGGCCCCCGGCATCGTGGGGCTGGTCGGCGCCAACGGCGCCGGTAAGTCGACGCTCATCAAGATCCTGCTGGGCCTGCTGCCGCCCACCAGCGGCCGGGCCACGGTGCTGGGCCTGGACCCGGTGGCCCAGACCGAGCAGGTCCGCTCGCGGGTCGGCTACATGCCCGAGCACGACTGCCTGCCGCCGGACCTCGTCGCCGCCGAGCTCGTCACCCACCTGGCCCGCATCAGCGGCCTGCCGAGGACCGCCGCCCGGGAACGGGCCTCCGAGGCACTTCGCCACGTCGGCCTCTACGAGGAGCGGTACCGGCAGATCGGCGGCTACTCCACCGGCATGCGGCAGCGGGTGAAGCTGGCCCAGGCCCTGGTGCACGACCCGGACCTGCTGATGCTCGACGAGCCGACCAACGGGCTGGACCCGGCCGGCCGGGAGGCGATGCTGGCGCTGATCCACCGGATCGGCACCGAGTTCGGCATCTCCGTCCTGGTCTGCTCGCACCTGCTGGGCGAGGTCGAGCGGATCTGCGACTCGCTCGTCGCCATCGACGCAGGCCGGCTGCTGCGCGCCGCCGAGGTCTCCGCCATGACCACCGCTCGCGACGTGCTCGCGGTCGAGGTGACCGAAGGCGTCGACGGGCTCGCCGCCCGCCTGCGTGAGCTGGGCCTGGACCCGCAGCCGGACGGCCGGGCGCTGCTCGTGCCGCTCGCCGGCGAGGAGACCTACGACGTGGTCCTCGCCGCAGTGGCCGACCTGGACCTGCCGCTGCACCGGCTGGACCAGCGCCGGCACCGCATCTCCGAGCTGTTCCGCGAGGCACGGCCAGCGCCGGAGCAGACAGGTCAGGAGGTGGCGGGTGTCCACTGAGCAGTCGGTCATCCATGACATCGGCTACCAGCGCTACGCCGGGGTCCGGCTCGGTCGGGGGTACGCGTTCCGCGCGCTCTACGGGCACTCCCTGCGCACCGCGTTCGGGCTCGGTCGCGGCGTGCTGGCGAAGATCTTCCCCTGGTTCGTGGCCGGGGTGATCACCATCTTCGCCGCGGTGTTCATCGTGATCCGCACCCAGACCGGCGAGGCCGTGGGCTCGTACGAGGAGTTCGCCGACGGCAACGGGCTGCTGCTGATCATGTTCTGTGCCACCGTCGCGCCGGAGCTGGTCTCCCGGGACCTGCGCAGCGGCGTGCTCGCGCTCTACTTCTCCCGGCCGATCGAGCGCGAGGACTACCCGCTCGCCAAGCTCGCGGCCCTGGTCACCGCGCTCTGGCTGCTGCTCGCCGGGGCGCAGACGCTGATCTTCGCCGGCGCCGCGTTCTCGGTCGACCGGCTGGGCGCGGTAGGGGACGAGCTGCTCGACCTGCTGCCGGCCCTGGCCTACTCGGCCATCTACGCCGCGGTCTTCGGCTCGCTCTCGCTGCTCGTCGCGTCGCTCGCGAGCCGGCGGGCGGTCGCCGCCGCGGTGGTCGTCGCGGCGTTCCTGGTGCCCACGCCGGTGGTCGGGGTGCTGTCGCTGACCGGCAGCGAGACCGCGCAGCACCTGGCCGGCCTGGTGAGCCCGATGACGGTGGTCCACGGGGTCGGGGAGTGGCTGTTCGACGTGGAGGGAGCCGGCCTCGGCGCCTTCGGCCCGCTCTACGGCGTGACCGTCCTCGCTCTCGTCTTCGCCTGCACGGTCGCGCTGCTGCTCCGCTACCGGAAGGTGGCCTCATGAGTCCCGAGCGTCGGAGCGAGGCCGCCGGCTCCGTCGAGTGCAAGGGCGTCTCCCGCTGGTACGGCAACGTGGTTGCGGTCAACGACGTGACCATGACGCTTGGCCCCGGCGTGACGGGCCTGCTCGGGCCGAACGGAGCTGGCAAGACCACGGTGCTGCACATGATGGCCGGCTTCCTGGCGCCCTCCCGCGGCGAGGTGCTCGTCGACGGGCGGCCGGCCTGGCGCAACCCGGCGATCTACGCCCAGCTCGGGCTGGTCAGCGAGCGGGAGGCCGTGCACGGGTTCCTGTCCGCCTGGGACTTCGTGCTGGCCAGCGCCAAGCTGCACCGGCTGGCCCAGCCCGAGCCGGCCGCCCGCTGGGCGATCGACCTGGTTGGCTTGGCCGATGCCCAGCACCGCCGGATGGACACCTACTCCAAGGGCATGCGCCAGCGCGCCCGGGTGGCTGCGGCGCTCGTACACTCCCCGTCCGTGCTGCTGCTGGACGAGCCGTTCAACGGCATGGACCCGCGGCAGCGGCTGCAGATGATGGACCTGCTGCACGACATGGGCGAGCAGGGCCGCACCGTGCTGTTCAGCTCGCACATCCTCGAGGAGGTCGAGCAGGTCTCCGGCACGGTGCAGGTGATCGTGGCCGGGCGGCTCGCCGCCTCGGGCGACTACCGCACGATCCGCCGCCTGATGACCAACCGGCCGCACGTGTTCACCGTGCACTCCAGCGATGACCGGCGGCTGGCGGTGGCGCTGATGGGCGAGGCGTCGGTCAACGGGGTGGAGCTCGACCGGGCCGGCCTCACCGTCCGCGCCGGCGACTACGGCACGTTCACCCGCGCGCTGCCGAAGATCGCGCGGGACCAGCAGGTCCGGGTACGCCGCCTGCTGCCGGCTGACGAGTCGCTGGAGAGCGTCTTCTCCTACCTGGTGGAGTCATGAACCTCACGATCGCGCGGATCACCGCCCGGGGCCTGTTCGGCCGGCGGCGGTTCCTGTTGCTGCTCCCGCTGCCGTTGCTGCTGGTCGGCCTAGCGCTGCTCGCCGACGCGCTCGGCGCCGTGCCATCCGACTGGGGCCCGCCGGTGCTGGTCGGCCTCGGCTTCGCCGTGGTCCTGCCGGTCATGGCGCTGATCGTCGGCACCGGGGTGCTCGGCGCCGAGATCGACGACGGCACGCTCGTGCACATCCTCGCCAAGCCTCTGCCCCGACGGGACATCGTCCTGGCCAAGCTGGCCGTCGCGGTCGGCGTCACCGCGGTCACCGTGGGCGCCGCCATGTTCGCCGCGGGCCTGGTCGCCGGCCCGGTACGCCTCGCGGTTGGCGTCACCGTCGGCGCGGTGCTGGGCGCGCTCGCGTACTGCGCGCTGTTCCTTGCCCTGAGCCTGGTCACTCGGCGCCCGGTGCTGCTCGGGCTGCTCTACGTGCTGATCTGGGAGGGCCTGCTGGGCAACCTGCTGTCCGGCACCCGGGTGCTGTCGATCCAGCAGTACGTCGTCGCGGTCGCCGACCGGGTCGCGGGCACGCCCCTGCTGACCGGGCTGGTGTCCGTGCCGGTGTCGCTGGTGATGTCGGCGGTGTTCGCAGTCGGCGCGACGGTGCTCGCGGTCGACCGGCTGCGCTCGTTCAGCGTCGCCGGCGAGACCGGCTGACGGCGCCACGCCGTAGCCAACCAGCGTGGCGAAGGAGTCCGGGCCGCCCCCCACATAAGATGAGGCCATGACGAGCACCGTTGATCGCGCTCGCGCCCACGCGCTGGTAGACGACCTGCTCGGCCCACCGGACGCCGCCGCCGACCGGGCGGTCGCGGTCCTTGCGGCCCACGCCGCCGCGCTGGCCTGGGTACGCGACACGACAGGCAGCTACCCGGCTCCGGCAAGTGTGGCCGCCCTTTTGGATAGCGCAGCCGAACGGCTGCGCTCCGGAGAGGATGGGCGCGATCCGGTGCCGGCTCTTGTACAGGCCGCTATAGATGCTACGGCCGCTTACCGGGCGACCAGTGCCGCGTGAGCGGATACATCCTCGACGATCTGGCGCTGGCTGCGGGCCTGGCCAACGCAGGCAGCGAACACCATCGCCGCGAGCTGTCCCGTCTGTTTCATGGCGCAGTTGATGGCGGCCCCACGCTTGACCTTCCTGCGTTGTGTCTGACCACGGCCACGCTGGCGCGGCCGGCAGTCGCGGACCACGTGGCCGACATCGTTGCCGCAGCCCCACCTGGCGCTGTCACCATCAGCGGGCTGATCCGCACCGCCCACCTGGATGCGCTGCTTTCATGGGCCCCAGCACTTGGCTGGCCAGCAACTCACGCCGCGGTCCGCGCGATGGCCACTGGTCTTCCGGTCTTGACCGTCGCCCCAGACCGGTATGCCAAGGCTGGGATCGATGTCTTGACGCTGTAGCGAGCGAACACCGGGCCGCCGCGGAGCTGGGAAAGCACCATGAGCCACCCCCATCCGCGACGTCGTCGGCGTTACGTACGAGATCCACGTCTGCTACTGGGCGGAGCCGGTAGGCTGGACCTGCTAGGACCACCCCCCGCCGGCTCGCGGCGCGGGGGCGTCGCCGCATGCGCGCGATGTGGGATGTGACTGTTGTGAAGCTCGCCGGCCTCCTCCAAGCCGCCCTCGCCGACCCCGCACTGGCCCGGGCGCACGCCCTGGCCTGGGCCGGCGGCCCGGAAGCGGACCAGCTCGACCTCACCGCGCCGCCGGCGCTGCGGCCGTTCGTGGTCGCCGCGGTGGCCGACGCGCTCACCGGCGCGGCCGAGCCGGAAGCCGGCACGCGCACCGCCAGCATGAGCGAGGCCGGCAGGGGAGCGGCCGGCGCCACCCGGGCCGTGCTCGCCGTCACCGCCACCAGCCGCGAGGCCGAGGACCTCGCCGACGCGCTCGGCTGCCTGCTCCCCGCTGACCAGGTCGCCGTCTACCCGGCCTGGGAGACGCTGCCGCACGAGCGGCTCTCGCCCCGCTCCGACACGGTTGGCCGGCGGCTGGCGGTGCTGCGGCGCCTGGCCCACCCGGCCGAGAACGGCCCGCTGCGGGTCGTCGTGGCACCGGTCCGCTCGGTCCTGCAACCCCAGCTGCGCGGCCTCGGCGACCTGCTCCCGCTGGAGCTGCGCCCGGGCGACAGCGCCGACCTCGCCGAGGTGGCCACCCGGCTGACCGACATCGCGTACGCCCGCACCGATCTGGTGACCAAGCGCGGCGAGTTCGCCGTACGCGGCGGGATCCTCGACGTGTTCCCGCCCACCGAGGAGCATCCCATCCGGGTTGAGTTCTGGGGCGACGAGGTGGAGGAGCTGCGCTCGTTCGCCGTCGCCGACCAGCGCACCATCGAGCCGGTGGAGCGGCTGTGGGCCCCGCCGTGCCGGGAGCTGCTGCTCACTCCCGAGGTGCGGGAACGGGCCGCCCAGCTCGCGCAGGAGCATCCGGAGCTGGCCGAGATCGCCGGCAAGCTGGCCGAGGGCATCCCGGTCGAGGGCATGGAGTCGCTGGCCCCGGCGCTGCTGGACGGCACCGCAACCATGGAGCTGGTGCTGCACACGATGCCACCGTCTACTGTGGTCATTCTCTGCGACCCGGAGCGGATCCGCACCCGCGCGCACGACCTGGTCCGTACCTCCGCGGAGTTCCTGGAGGCGAGCTGGGCCGCGGCGGCCGTCGGGGGCAAGGCCCCGGTCGACCTCGGCGCCGCCGCCTTCAAGACCCTCGCCGACGTACGGGCCACCGCCCGCGCCCTGGGCTGTCCATGGTGGACCGTCTCCCCGTTCGGCCTGAGTGGACCGAAGCTGTCCACAGTAGAGAAAGAGCCGTGGCGGGAGGACGAGCCGGACCTGCTCCCGGCGGTCGCCGACGACCCGGGCGAGGCGCTCACCGCCGCCGCCCAGCCCACACCGCTCTACCACGGCGAGACCGGCCGGGTCATCGACGACCTCAAGCGCTGGGTCGGCGACGGCTGGCGGGTGGCGCTGGTGTTCGCCGGGCCCGGCCCGGCGCAGCGGGCGGTGGAGGTGCTGCGGGAGGCCGACTTCGGGGTGTCGCTGGCCGAGGCGGTGTGCGAGGCACCGCAGCCCGGCGTCCCGGTGGTCACCACCGGCGCGCTCGGCCACGGCTTCCTGGACGAGGCGTCCCGTCTGGTCGTGCTGACCGGGGACGACATCACCGGTGGCCGAGGATCGTCCACAAAAGACATGCGCAAGATGCCGAGCCGGCGGCGCAACATGATCGACCCGCTGGAGCTGGCCACCGGCGACTACATCGTGCACGAGCAGCACGGCATTGGCCGGTACGTGGAGATGGTGCAGCGCACGGTCAACGGCGCCGACCGCGAGTACCTGGTCATCGAGTACGGGCCGAGCAAGCGTGGCCAGCCGGGCGACCGGCTCTACGTCCCCACCGACCAGCTGGACCAGCTCTCCCGCTACGTCGGCGGCGAGTCGCCGACCCTGCACAAGCTCGGCGGCTCCGACTGGCAGAAGGCCAAGGCCCGGGCCCGCAAGGCGGTACGCGAGATCGCCGCCCAGCTGATCCAGCTCTACGCCGCCCGGCAGTCGGCCACCGGGCACGCGTTCGCCCCGGACACCCCGTGGCAGCGCGAGCTGGAGGACGCGTTCCCCTACACCGAGACGCCGGACCAGTTCGCCGCGATCGAGGAGGTCAAGACGGACATGGAGAAGCCGGTGCCGATGGACCGGCTGATCTGCGGGGACGTCGGGTACGGCAAGACCGAGATCGCGGTACGCGCGGCGTTCAAGGCGGTGCAGGACGGCCGGCAGGTGGCCGTGCTGGTGCCGACCACGCTGCTCGCCCAGCAGCACCACAACACGTTCGTCGAGCGGATGGGCCAGTTCCCGGTGCAGATCCGCCAGCTGTCCCGGTTCGCCACGCCGAAGGAGGCGGAGCAGACCGCCGGGATGATCGCGGACGGGAGCGCGGACATCGTCATCGGCACCCACCGCCTGCTCCAGTCGACCACCCGGTTCAAGCGCCTCGGCCTCGTCGTGGTCGATGAGGAGCAGCGCTTCGGGGTGGAGCACAAGGAGCACCTGAAGCGCCTGCGCACCCACGTGGACGTGCTCACCATGTCGGCCACGCCGATCCCGCGCACGCTGGAGATGGCGATCACCGGGATCCGGGAGATGTCCACCATCGCCACTCCGCCGGAGGAGCGCCACCCGGTGCTGACCTACGTCGGGGCGTACGACAGCAAGCAGGTCGCCGCCGCGGTCCACCGCGAGCTGCTCCGCGACGGCCAGGTCTTCTACCTGCACAACCGGGTCGAGTCGATCGAGCGGGCGGCGCGTAAGCTGCGCGACCTGGTGCCGGAGGCGCGCATCGGGGTGGCCCACGGCCAGCTCGGTGAGGACGCGCTGGAGAAGGTCATGGTCGCCTTCTGGGAGAAGGAGTACGACGTCCTGGTCTGCACCACGATCGTGGAGTCGGGCATCGACATCCCCAACGCGAACACGCTCATCGTCGAGCGGGCCGACCTGCTCGGCCTCGCCCAGCTGCACCAGATCCGCGGCCGCGTGGGCCGGGCCCGCGAGCGCGCCTACGCGTACTTCCTCTTCCCGCCGGACCGCCCGCTCACCGAGCACGCGCACGAGCGCCTGGCCACGATCGCGCAGCACACCGAGCTCGGGGCCGGCATGTACGTGGCGATGAAGGATCTGGAGATCCGGGGCGCCGGCAACCTGCTCGGGGGGGAGCAGTCGGGCCACATCGAGGGCGTCGGCTTCGACCTGTACGTGCGGATGGTCGGCGAGGCGGTCCAGCAGTTCAAGGGCGAGGCACCCGAGGAGGTCGTCGACGTCAAGGTCGACCTGCCCGTTGATGCCCA
>DASRIS010000087.1:0-8740 GCA_035649895.1 Micromonosporaceae bacterium
CGCGCAAGAGCGTACACGTTTACTCTATCCGCGCAGGCTTCGTATTAGGACATGATCATCTTGAGGGGTTGGCCGTGACCGAGGGGCAGAGCCGCCGGGTCCTCATCGCCGAGGACGAGGCGCTGATCCGGCTGGACCTGCGCGAGATGCTCGTGGAAGAGGGCTACGACGTCTGCGGTGAGGCCGGCGACGGCGAGGCCGCGGTCAAGCTGGCCGAGGACCTGCGGCCGGATCTGTGCATCTTCGACATCAAAATGCCGATCATGGACGGGATCGCGGCGGCCGAGAAGGTGGCCAACGCCCGGATCGCACCGGTCGTGATCCTCACCGCGTTCTCCCAGCGCGATCTCGTGGAGCGGGCCCGGGCGGCCGGCGCGATGGCGTACCTCGTAAAGCCGTTCCAGAAGAGCGACCTGGTCCCGGCGATCGAGATCGCGCTGTCCCGTTTCGCCGAGATCTCGGCACTGGAGCACGAGGTCGCGGCGCTCGGCGAGCGGCTGGAGACGCGCAAGGTGGTGGAGCGGGCCAAGGGCCGGCTGATGACGGCGTACGGGATGACCGAGCCGCAGGCCTTCAAGTGGATCCAGCGCACCGCCATGGACCACCGGATGGGCATGCGCGAGGTGGCCGAGCGGATCCTCGTCGAGGCTCCGGAGACGCCTCCGGGCCAGACCCGGTGATCTCGCCCGGGGCCCTGACCGCCACGCCTAGTAACGGTTAGGTCAAACCCACCCCCCAGGTACTTACGGAGCACCGCGGCGGTGGGATAACGTCCCCGGCCAGACCGGGATCACGCGGTCCGACCCCAGGGTCCCGCCGCCGCCCCTCTACCCGACGGCCGGTGGCGGTGCCATTGGCCATAGAGGAGGGGTTCGCAGCGGTGAGGCAGCGAATCGTACGTGCAATAGGTGGGGCCGCGCTCGCCGTGGCCCTGGTTGCGGGCGCGGCCGCGTGTGGCGGCGACGACGACGGCGGCGCGGGCGGCGACGGGGACAAGTGCGGCCTGAAGATCGCCTTCTTCGGCGCGCTCACCGGCGACGCGGCCAACCTCGGCATCAACATCAAGAACGGCTCCAAGCTCGCCGTGGAGCAGTACAACGAGAAGAACCCCGACTGCAAGGTCGAGCTGATGGAGAAGGACTCCCAGGGCGACGAGAAGCAGGCCCCGGGCCTGGCCCGCGGCCTGGTGGGCGACGCCAAGCTGGTCGGCGTGGTCGGCCCCGCCTTCTCCGGCGAGACCGAGGCGGCGGCCCCCATCTTCCAAGAGGCGGGCGTCCCGATCGTCACGCCGTCGGCCACCCGCCCCAGCCTGGGCACCAAGGGCTGGGCGGTGTTCCACCGCGCGGTCGCCAACGACGACTCGCAGGGCCCGGCCGCGGCCGCTTACATCAAGAACGTGCTGAAGGCGCAGAAGGTCTTCGTCCTGGACGACCAGTCGGCCTACGGCACCGGCCTCGCGGACGTGGTCAAGAGCAGCCTGGGCAGCCTGGTGGTGGACAGCGACAAGGTCCAGCGCAACGTCACCAAGGACTTCACCCCGGTGATCACCAAGCTCAAGACGAGCGGCGCGACCGCGGTCTTCTACGGCGGCTACTACCAGGAGGCCGGCCTGCTGATCAAGCAGATGCGCCAGCAGGGCTCGACGGCGGTGCTGGTCGGTGGCGACGGGGTCAAGGACCCTGGCTACGTCAGCACGGCCGGCAAGGAGAACGCCGAGGGCACCCGGATGACCTGCCCGTGCGCCCCGACCACCGCGGCCAAGGGCACCTTCGTCACCGACTACAAGGCCAAGTGGAACCAGGACGCCGGCACCTACAGCGACGTCGCCTACGACGTGGCGAACATCTTCCTGGAGGGCATCAAGGCCGGCAACACCACCAAGGCCAAGATGCAGGAGTACCTCAAGACGGTGAGCTACACCGGCATCGCCAACACCTACAAGTTCACCGACAAGGGAGAGCTGGACGCGTCCCTGTTCATCGTGTGGGTGTTCAAGGTCGAGGGCGGGGAGGTCGTGCCCGACCAGGCAGCACCGAAGCTGTGACCGACCCGGCCCGGCCGCGTCGCGGTCGGGCCGGTGCGACGAGGTGCGGCCGGGAATGCCTTCCCAGCCGCACCTCGTGTCGAGAACCGGAGCGCGCATTTTGAATATCGATGCCCTGCTCTCCAACTTCGGGGAGCTCACCACGCAGGGGCTCGCGCAGGGTGCCATCTATGCCTTGTTCGCGCTCGGCTACACACTCGTGTACGGCGTGCTCCGGCTGATCAACTTCGCCCACTCCGAGGTCTTCATGGTGGGCACGTTCGCGGCCATCGTGGTCTGGGGATGGTTCGGCCTCGACCAGAACTCGGCCCCGCCGGGGCTGGCGATGGTCCTCTTCTACCTGCTGGTGGGCTTTGTCGCGGCGTGCCTGGTGTCCGCGGCAACGGCGCTGCTGATCGAGCGGGTCGCCTACCGGCCGCTGCGCCGGCGCAACGCGCCGACGCTGGCGTTCCTGATCACCGCCATCGGCGCGTCGGTGGTGATCTCCGAGGCGGTCGGTGTGTGGACCCGCCGCCGGCCGGTCGGCGCCCCGCCGCTGGTACGGCAGAAGGACGTCATCACGATCGGCAACACCACCATCTCCAACCTGGAGATCGGCATCTTCGTGCTCGCCCTGGTGCTGATGTTCGCCCTGGACATCTTCATCAACCGCAGCCGGCTCGGCCGGGGCGTACGGGCGGTGGCCCAGGACCCCAACACCGCCGCCCTGATGGGGGTGAACAAGGACCGGGTGATCGCGCTCATCTTCCTGCTCGGCGGCTTGATGGCCGGTGCCGCCGCGGTGATGTACGACCTCAAGATCACCGGTACCAACAACACGGCCGGCTTCGACATCGGCATCAAGGCGTTCGCCGCGGCGGTGCTCGGCGGCATCGGCAACCTGCGCGGCGCGCTGCTCGGCGGGCTGCTGCTCGGGGTGCTGGAGACGTGGGGCTCCGGGCTGTTCGGCACCGAGTGGATCGGGGTGGTGGCGTTCGTCGTACTCGTGGTGATCCTGCTCTTCCGCCCGACCGGGCTGCTGGGCGAGTCGCTCGGGCGGGCCCGGGCATGAGCGGCGCTATGGGGTCGATGCGCGGCCGGCTCCGCTGGGGCCAGGACGCACTGCGCGGGTGGTGGTCGGCCGCCCCCCGGCCGGCACGCTGGCTCGCCGTCGCCGCGCTCGTGGTGTTCTGCTACGCCCTGCCCAACCTCAACGTGCCCGTGCTCACCACGCCGGACACGGACTGGGCCACCACACTGTTCACGGTCTCCTACTACGTGCTGCTGGCGCTCGGCCTCAACGTGGTGGTCGGCCAGGCCGGCCTGCTGGACCTGGGCTACGTGGGCTTCTTCGCGGTCGGCGCGTACACCGTGGCCGTGCTCACCTCGCCCGACAGCGACCTGGCCACGATGTGGCCGTGGCTCGCGGCCGTGCCCGTCGCGATCGTCGCGGTGATGCTCTCCGGCGTGCTGCTGGGCTGGCCGACGCTGCGGCTGCGCGGGGACTACCTGGCCATCGTGACCCTCGGCTTCGCCGAGATCATCCGCCTCATCGCGCAGAACTCGGCGCTGCTGCGCGGGCAGCGGGGGATCGGCAGCATCCCGCACCCGCCGGGAGAGAAGGCCGACGGCACGCCGCTGTTCGGGGTGGTCGACGCCCGGCCGTACTACTGGCTCGGCCTCACCCTGGTCATCCTGGTCATCATCGGGGTGCGCACCCTGGACCGCAGCCGGGTGGGCCGGGCCTGGGTGGCGATCCGCGAGGACGAGGACGCCGCCCAGGCGATGGGCGTGCCGACCTTCCGGTTCAAGCTCTGGGCGTTCGCCATCGGGGCGGCCATCGGCGGCCTGTCCGGCGCGTTCTTCGCCGGCGAGCAGGGCTTCATCAACTCCGGCAACTTCGACCTGCTCTTCTCGATCCTCGTGCTGGCCGGCGTGGTGATGGGCGGCGCCGGCAACATCGCGGGCGTGATCCTGGGCGGCGCGCTCATCGCCTACCTGCCGGAGCGCTTCCGCGGGGTCAAGGCGCCGGAGGCGCTGGGCGGGCAGGACCTCTTCGAGTACCGGTACCTGTTCTTCGGCCTGGTGCTGATCACCATCATGGTGTTCCGGCCGCAGGGGCTGGTGCCGAGCCGGCGGCGCTCGCTGGAGCTGAAGGACCGGGAGAAGGAGGTGACGGTCGGTGAGTAATGCGGAGCCGCTGCTTGAGGTGAGCGGCCTGACGCTGCGCTTCGGCGGCCTGGTCGCGCTGGACTCGGTCAGCTTCGCCGTGCACCCCGGCGAGATCCTGGGCCTGATCGGCCCGAACGGGGCCGGCAAGACGACCTGCTTCAACGCCGTCACCGGCGTCTACCGGCCCAGCTCCGGCGAAGTGCGACTCCGCGGCCAGGTCATCACCGGAATGAAGAAGTACCAGGTCACCCGGGCCGGCATCGCCCGCACGTTCCAGAACATCCGGCTCTTCCCGGAGATGACCGCGCTGGAGAACGTCCTCGTCGGCGCCGACGCCCGGCACCACAGCAGCGTGGTCGGGGTGCTGCTGCGCACCTACCGGGTCCGGCCCAAGCCGCACGAGCTGGCCGCGGTCACCGCGCCGGGTGGCATGCGCCGGCTGGTCCAGCAGGTGCGCCGGGGGGGCCAGCGGTTCTTCGGCCTGTCCCGGCACACGCTGGAGGAGCGGGCCGCCCGGGCCAAGGCGTACGAGCTGCTGCGCTTCACCGGCATCCGGGGGCGCGCCGGGGAGCTGGCCCGCAACCTCTCCTACGGCGAGCAGCGGCGGCTGGAGATCGCCCGGGCGCTGGCCACCGAGCCGACCCTGCTCTGCCTGGACGAGCCGGCCGCCGGCTTCAACCCGGCCGAGAAGGCGCAGCTGCTGCGCCTCATCCGCGACATCCGCGACCGGGGCGTCACGGTGCTGCTCATCGACCACGACATGCGGCTGGTGATGGGGGTCACCGACCGGATCGTGGTACTGGAGTTCGGCAAGAAGATCGCCGACGGTACGCCGGCGCAGGTGCGCGACGACCCGAGGGTGGTCGCCGCCTACCTGGGGGAGCCCGCCGATGCTGCTTGACGTCGCGGGAGTCTCCCTGCTCTACGGGCGCATCCAGGCGCTGCACGAGGTCAGCCTGCGCGTCGACGAGGGTGAGATCGTGGCGCTGATCGGCGCCAACGGCGCCGGCAAGACCACCACCATGCGGGCCATCTCCGGCATCCGGCCGGTCTCCACCGGGCGGGTCGTCTTCGCCGGGGAGGACATCACCCGGCTGCGCGCCGACCTGCGCGTGGTCCGGGGCCTGTGCCAGGCGCCGGAGGGCCGGGGCATCTTCCCGGGCATGAGCGTGCTGGAGAACCTCGAGATGGGCGCGTACACCCGCCGGGACCGGCCGGCCATCGTGGCCGACCTGGACCGGGTCTTCGGGCTCTTCCCGCGCCTGGCCGAGCGGCGCCGCCAGGCCGGCGGCACCCTCTCCGGGGGCGAGCAGCAGATGCTGACCATCGGCCGGGCGCTGATGAGCCGGCCGCGGCTGCTGCTGCTGGACGAGCCCTCGATGGGGCTGGCGCCAATGCTCATCCAGCAGATCTTCGGCATCATCACCGAGATCAACGAGCAGGGTACGACGATCCTGCTGGTCGAGCAGAACGCGCAGCAGGCCCTGCGCCGGGCGCACCGGGCGTACGTGCTGGAGACTGGGCGCATCGTAAGGTCTGGTACGGCAGACGAGCTCCTGCACGACCCAGCAGTGAAAGAGGCATATCTTGGTGTCGCCTGACAGCACGGCACCGGCCAGGTAAGGGGCCTGGCAGCATCTCGAGCCCTACGCCTCGTACCCGGGCACGGAGACCGCGGAAGCCAGCGACTCCAGCCACCATCGCATTGGGCGATGTATCTCCGGCTGTCATGGCCGCATCACCACCAAGATCGAGATTGCGTACGTCGGACGTGCGGTCGCGCACCGAGCATCTGCCGTCCGCGATCGCGGATCTTGACGGGTCGGGGCGGTGGAACGGGGCGAACGGGCGTGGTCGACTCGACGGACGGTCGTTGATCTGCACGACCTGTCCGGCCTGCCTGGTCAAGCGCCCTGTCCGGTACCCGGCGACCTTGGCTCCCGCCGGCCGCGCCGGGCTCTCCCCGCGTTACTCGCGTTCTACTCGCGCCAGCCTTCTCAAGATCGCGATCGCTGCGCTGGATGTGCAGTTCTACTGCACATCCGACACCCACATCGCGATCTTGGGGTAAGGGAAGGCGTGGGTGGAGGGAATATGTCAGAAATGCCCTTGGTAGTGGCGGGTCGGGCGTCCTGGAGCCTGGTACGGCTGTGCGACGGCACTGACAGGTGGGCGCACCAGGCGTAGACGCTGGGGACCGGCCGTGTCGTAAGGTCTGGGACGGCACACGAGCTGCTGCCCGACCCGGCAGCGAACCGCGGTGAAAGAGGCATATCTTGGTGTCCCCCGACAGCCGCCAGGCCCAGGCGGGCTCGACCGGAGCGGCTGGGCCTGCCCGAGCGGCTGGGCCTGCCCGAGCGGCTGGGCCAGCCCGAGCGGCTGGGCCAGCCCGAGCGGCTGAGCCCGCTGGGGCGCCGGCCCGCGTACTCGCCGCGGCGATTGCCCTGGCCCTCGCTACCGTGCTCGCCGGCTGCGCCGCGCCCGACGAGGAGGAGGGCCGTGAGCTCGCCGCCCTGCCGCGGGTGGAGCTGGACCCGGCCCTGGCCGCCCGGGTGCCCGCGGCGGTGAAGGCCGACGGGAAGATCATCGTGGCCGTCGACGCCGCCTACCCGCCGGCTGAGTTCTTCGACGACGACGGGCGCACGGTCATCGGCTTCGACGTCGACCTGTTCAACGCGGTCGCGGCAAAGCTCGGCCTCACCGCGGAGTACCGGCCGGCGCGGTTCGACACGATCATCGTGGGCGTGGGCGCGGGCCGGTACGAGGCCGGCGTCTCCTCGATCACCGTCAGCCCCACCCGCAAGCAGCAGGCCTTGATGGTCAGCTACTTCCGGGCCGGCACCCAGTGGGCGGTGCGCACCGGCAACCCGACCGGCCTGGACCTCAAGGCCCCGTGCGGGGCGAAGGTGGCGGTGCAGGCGGCCACGGTGCCCGAGGGGGACGTGGTGGGCCGCTCCCGGCTCTGCGGCGAGGCGCGCAAGCCGCCCATCGTGGTGCACCCGTACCCCACCCAGGAGGAGGTGACCGAGGCGGTGGTGTCCGGCAAGGACGACGCCATGCTCGCCGACTCGGCCATCGTGGCGTACGCGGTCAAGCGCGCGGGCGGCGCGCTGCAGCTGCTGGCCGGGGTCTACAACGCCGTGCCGTACGGCTATGTGGTGGCCAAGACCCAGCAGCCGCTCGCCGAGGCGCTGCGCGACGCGCTGAAGGCGCTGATCGCCGAGGGCACCTACGCCGAGCTGCTGACCCGGTGGGGCGTTGAGAACGGCGCCATCAAGGACCCGGCCATCAACCCGTAGCCGCCGCCAGGCTGCCAGACCGTCAGGCATGGCTTGCCGGAGTGTCGGACCCGGCGACTAGAGTCGCGTAGCGTGACGGACTCTTCCGGGGGGCGGCTGCTCCTGCTCGACGGACACTCGCTGGCGTACCGCGCGTTCTTCGCCCTGCCCGTGGAGAACTTCTCGACCACCACCGGCCATCCGACCAACGCCGTCTACGGCTTCACCTCCATGTTGATCAACATGCTCCGCGACGAGCAGCCGACGCACGTAGGTGTCGCGTTCGACGTGTCCCGCGAGTCGTTCCGCACCGAGCGATACGCGGAGTACAAGGCCGGCCGGTCCAAGGCGCCGGAGGCCTTCACCCCGCAGGTCAGCCTCATCCGCGAGGTGCTCGACGCGCTCGGCATCAAGGCCGTGGAGAAGCCCGGGTACGAGGCGGACGACGTGATCGCGACCCTCGCCTGCCAGGCGCGCGACGCCGGCATGGACGTGTTCGTGGTGACCGGCGACCGGGACGCGTTCCAGCTCGTCGACGAGCACATCACCGTGCTCTACCTCAAGCGCGGGGTCTCCGAGATGGACCGGATGACCCCGCAGGCGGTCGCCCAGCGGTATGGCGTGGGCCCGGAGTGCTACCGCGACCGGGCCGCGGTCGTCGGCGAGACCAGCGACAACCTGATCGGCGTGCCCGGCGTCGGGGACAAGACGGCGGCCAAGTGGATCACGCAGTACGGCAACCTGGACGGCCTGGTCGCGCACGCGGACGAGATCAAGGGCAAGGCCGGCGAGAGCCTGCGCGCCCACCTCGCCGACGTGCTGCGCAACTACGAGCTCAACCGGCTCGTCAGCGACCTCGAGCTGCCGCTGGCCCCGGCCGACCTGCACTGGCGCGGGTGGGACCGGGAGGCCGTGCACCAGGTCTTCGACGCGCTCGAGTTCCGCATCCTGCGCGACCGCCTCTATCAATATCTGGACGCGGTCGAGCCGGAGGCGGAGGCCGGCTTCGACCTCGCCGGCCAGATGCTGCCCGGCGCCGAGGTGGCCGGCTGGCTCGCCAGCCACGCCACCCCCGGCCGTGCCGTCGGGGTGGCCGTGTCCGGCACCTTCGGCCGGGGCACCGGGTCGCTCGCGGCGGTGGCGGTGGCGACCGAGGACGGCCCGGCGGCGTGGTTCGACCCCGCCGACCTGGACCCGGACGGCGACGCCGCAGTGGGCGCCTGGCTCGGCGACGCGGCGCGCCCCAAGGTGCTGCACGACGCCAAGC
>DASRIS010000088.1:0-52754 GCA_035649895.1 Micromonosporaceae bacterium
ATCGGTGACCTCGTCGTCAGCCTGGTCGCACCGGACGGCACCGTCTACACCCTGCACAACCGCACGGGCGGCAGCGCCGACAACATCAACCAGACCTACACCGTCAACCTCTCCAGCGAGCTGCGCAACGGCACCTGGACCCTGCGGGTGCAGGACGCCGCGTCAGCGGACACCGGCTACATCAACTCCTGGACTGTCAACCTCTAGCAACCACGTGATCCGGGCTTCCGCCGCCTATGCCGGCTGGAAGCCCGGACCCACGTCTGATGACCGGGGCGATAGTCAGCTCTGCCGCAGCCCGCCCATCGGGACCGGGATGCCGTACGCCGTGGCACCCCCGCCCACCCCGCCCTCGCAGGTGTTCGGCGGCTGCGTGGTCACGCCGCGGGTGGAGGGCCGCTCGGCCGCCCAGAACATGTACCCCAGCACACCGGGTGTGGTGCCGGCGCCGTTCGGGGCGACCGACTGCACCCACGAGCCGGTCGAGCTCTGCAGCGAGCTGGCGAAGTTGACACACTCCGGCAGCACCTTGCTGCCCTCGGCGATGTAGAGCCCGACGGTGAACTTGGCCGGAGCCAGCGGCGGCACGGGCGGCGAGTACTGGGCCTTACCGTCGATATGCTCCTGCCAGTTGGCGATCGCGTCGCTGGCCGAGCGCGGCTGCCGCGCCGGCACCATCGCGTTGGCGTAGTCGAGCACCCGCACGTCCGTGCGCAGCCAGTCGGCGGTCGCCTTGCGGTTGAGGGCGATGAGCCAGCGGTCGCCCGCGGCGGTGTCGATCGTCAGCCGCGCCGCGTGGTTGGCCCCGCTCGCGTCGTAGGGCAGGATCGACCGGTACGTGTCGATGAAGACCTGCAGCGCGGCAAGGTTCGGGCTGCTGTTCTCCTCGTAGTCGATCTCGATGCCCACGCCGAGCCGCTGGGCCACCTCGGCGGCGTTGCGGGCGAACTGTGCCGGGTTCTCGGCCAGCGCCTGGTTCCACGGGTCGACGTAGGTGATGCCACCGATCGACAGCATCACCCGGATGCCCCGGCTCTTGAAGTAGTTGACGATCTCCGCCGTCATCCCCCGCGGTACGCCGTCGAGCGTGGTCGCGTCGGTGGTCTTGTGCAGCAGCCGCAGCGGGTGTACGAAGCTGAGGATGACCAGGTTGACGCTTGGCCGCCCGTCGCCGCGGTCGACCAGCCAGTGGTTCTTGCTGTCGAACTCGGCGACGCTGCGGACCGTACCCCAGATGCAGGCGTCGTCGCTGCAGTGCCAGGCGCCATAGACCTGCACGGGCGTGAGCGCCGCCGCCCGTGCCGGCGCAGCGGGCAGTAGCGAAAGAAGCATGAGTACAGCGACAAGACCAGCTGGTCGACGCATGGCGACATCCTCTCCGGTGTCCACCTCCGGTTACCTCTTATTAAAGAATGTAAACTAATGACTTGGCCCGAGGAACCGAACCGGTACCTCAACGCCCCTGTTGAGGTGCTCGGCTCCGGTACGCCAGCCCCTGCTAACGTGCGCGCAGTGACGACCTGGCCGGCTAGGCGGTCGGTTACGGCCGGGATGCCAACGGCTCATGACGGCAGGGAGTGCGCATGGCGCAGCTGACCCTCACCGGTGTCAACATCGGTGCACCGGACCCGCACGCGCTCGCGGCGTTCTACGCCGGGCTGCTCGGCTGGGAGATCGGACGGGAAGAGGAGAACGACGTCTGGCTGCGCCCGCCCGACGGCGGCCGGGGCCTGTCGTTCCAGCGTGAGGCCGGGTACGAGCGGCCCACCTGGCCGGCCAGCCCCGGCGACCAGCAGATGATGATGCACCTGGAGGTCATGGTGGACGACCTGGAGTCGGCCGTCGCGCACGCCGTGTCGCTCGGCGCGACCGTGGCCGACTTCCAGCCCCAGCAGGACGTCCGGGTGTGCCTCGACCCGGCCGGCCACCCGTTCTGCCTCTGGCTGAACGCCTCGGGCTACCGGTAGCCACCACCGCCCGCCCACCCGGTCCAGGCCAGCACGTCGGGGGAGGCCGCCCCGCATCTCGCCGCCGGGTTGGACGGCGGCAGCACGATCGGCCGCGGCACCCGCGCGGCCATCTCCCGGATCACGGCCTCCGTAAAAACCCCTGGTACGCCGGTCGTGCCGACCAGGACCGTCGGGTGCACGTGGCGTACCACGGTCTCCAGGTCATACGGGCCGACGCCGGCGATGCCCAGCCGCATCAGGTCGTACCGGCCGGCTGAGGCGAAGCCGAGCCGCACCAGCTCCCGGCCTGGCATCGCGAAGGGGCGCTGGTCGTCCTCGACCCCTTCCCGGCCGTCGAAGACGAGCCCCTGGGGGTCGAGCATGACCACGACGCGGTGAACCGTGTGCTCCGAGCCGCCCTCCGCGCGGACGGCGGTCCGCAGCAGCCGCGCGATGCCGATGCCGGCCGCGCCGGCGCCCACCACGACGATGCGCTGGTCGGACAGGCGCTCGCGGCGACGCCGCAGCGCGGCGAGAATGCCGGCGACCACGGCCGCCGCCGTACCTTGAATGTCGTCTATAGGTTGGGCGGGCAGGGCACCGCCGGGAGGCGGTCCCGCCGGTGCCGACACCGGAGCCTCCGAGGTGGCACCGGCCTCGCGCGCACGCGGCGCACCCACCGCGGCATCAACGTCCAAGCTGCTGAGTACGGGCCAAGCGGCTTTCATCCCAACCCTCCCGGTGTGCTCCCTGGATCGACATGCCTCACTGTGCGCGCCGTGGACGGGACGCCGTAGGGCCGTCAGACCGGGCTTTGCCGCCGTTGGTCCCCCGCGCACTCAAGGTGCCACGCGCCGCGAGCTGGCCGCTAAGGTGCTGCTTATGCGCCACTAAAGCGGCGGCGTACCGCCCTACCTGCGGGTTTGCGGCGCCCTTCGGGCAATTTGCCGGCGTCTCACAGCCTGCTCTCGCACGGTCGAGCTCAGCCCGGATCCCGGCCCAGAGCTCAGCCCGGATCCCGGCCCAGAGCTCAGCCCGCGGTCGTGGCGGACGGGCGGACGGATGCCAGGCCGGCGCACCGGGCACGCAGGTCCGACGCCCAGGAGTTGTCCTCGGCGGTCCAGCGTCCGGATACGTTGGCCAGGCGGAGCCGGTACCCGTTGACCGTGCCGCTGGAGCCGGGCTTGCGCCGCCCGTCCAGGCCGAGGATGCCGTAGTCCCGCGTGTCCACGCATACGCCGAGGGTGCCCACCGAGCCGCTCAGGCCGACCTCGACCAGCGTGACCCGGATGGTTCCGGCCCCGCGGGGTGCGCCCTCGGCAGCCTCCTCGATCTGGTGGAACAGCACCGCTCCGGTGTGCTTGGCCAGGTAGGGCGGCATGCTGGTCGGCTCACTGACCCACAGGTGGTAGGCGTGCTCCCATTCCCGCGCCGCGTCGGCCACTGCCCGCGCCTGCGGCGCCACCTCGACCGCCTCGCCCCACACGAAGTGCATCCGCTGCTCGGTCCGGCCCGGGCCACCGCCCGCCTCTGGGCCGGAGCTCGGTGGGTCGTCGGCGGTGCAGCCGGCGAGCACCACCGCCAGCGCGCCAGCGACCCACCAGGCAACAGCACCCCGCCAGGCGACAACACCCCGCCGGGCGACGCCGTCCCGCCGGGCGACAATGCTGCGCCGGGCGGCCCCAGCCCGCCGCGCCGGCTCAGTCATCGCCGCCCTGACGGTGCGCCTCGGCCTCGTCCAGGCTCTCCGCCGCGGCCTGCGAGTAGCTGGTGTAGGCGTTGTAGTTGTCCCGGTACGCCTCGAACTCCGGGCCGCCGATGCCGGTGTCCTCGTTGCCCAGCAGGTTCACCAGGGCCTGCCGCTCGCCACCGGTGAGCGCGTGGACCGGCCGCAGCACCGGATGGCCGTCGTGGTAGACGGGGCCGGACGGGCCGCCCGGGTAGACCGGCGCCGTCTCGATCATGAAGTCCGGGATCTGGCTGGCCGGGACCCGTCCGGTCGCGTTGAGCGCGGTGAGGTAGTCGTACGCGGCGTACGTGTCGTCGCGGCCCTGGTCGTTGATGTCGCCCGGGTGGAAGCCGTGGTCCGGTGTGGGCTCCGGCAGCAGCCCGTCGATGATCTGGTCCGCGGCGGCGCCGAGCCCGGCGTTGAGGTACGGCGCGACCGGCCTGAGCGGGGTGGCGTTGAGGCCCTCGCCCACGACCGTGGTGACCGCGGACTTGCCGAGCTCGGCGTAGCGCATGTGCTCAGCGTAGGCGGCGTTCGCGTCGGCGAGCTCCTGCGAGCTGCCGACCGTGGTCGCGTTGACCCGGGCCGCGGCCAGCAGGCCGTCCAGCCGCTCGGAGCGCTGCCCGACCTCGGTCATCGGCACAATGTTGTCCAGGCCCGCGGTGAGCAGCCGCTGCTCGTACTGGCCGGCGGCGTAGCTCAGCCCGTTGACCGCCCGGTCGTCCGTTGCGACCAGGTCGAGAAAGCGGATCTTGTCGTGGTCGCTGAGGCTCAGCGAGCCGTCCGGCTCGACCATGGTCACCGACCCCGAGGGCTCGCTGAGATCGGTCAGGTACGACGCGGCGATGCGGCTGAAGCTGCGGGCGACCTCCGGGTTCTTGTCGGCGAGCGTACGCATCAGGTCGTCGTACATGTCGGCGCGGTACTCGTCCGGGCGCTCGTGGCCCTCGCCGCGCTGGGTGGTGGTGACCACGTCGACCAGGGCGGCGGCGGCCTCGTTGGCCATCCGGTCCTCCTGGTTGCGCTGGTGCGCGGTGTCGGCCCGCTCGCCGATCCAGTCGGTGAGCCCGGCCGCCTCGCGGCCCCCATCCGACCAGTCGAAGTGGTACAGCGCCGAGAGCACCTGGCGGTTGGTCTGGTCACCGTAGAGCGGGTGCTGGACCCGGTTGGTGAGGATGTCGTAGTTGGCCTCGTCGTTGCGGGTCGACACGTCCAGCAGGGTGCGCATCAGGCCGTCGGCGTCGTCGAGGAACAGCCCGTCGTCGCCCACCAGCGGCGGGACGCCGCGGGTGCTCGGCGACCAGTCCGTGAAGTGCTGCACCGGCACGGCGATCTCCGCCATCCGCAGGGTGAGCTGGGCGGAGAAGTCGCGGCCGCCGACCATGCTGTCGTCGGTGGCCCGCATCATCCCGGCCAGAGCCAGGAGGTCGTCGCGCCGCGGCAGGTCGAACACCTGGTACGCCTGCGTGCCGATGACCTGGATGTCATAGTGGACGGCCGGGTCGCGGACCAGGTCGACCACTGTCTGAGGCAGGTGGTAGCGCGCGCCGGTGTCCATCGGGTCGCTGGCGCGCAGGGCCGGGTCCCAGAGCTGGTTGTTCGACAGCGCGAGCAGCCCGGTGCCCATCGCGCCGAGCATCCACGCCTGGGTCGCGTCGTCGTAGCCGTCGGCGTCCTTGTCGAACCAGCCGAACGGGTTGACCGCAGCGGCGTCCCAGTGGTGCTCGTCCGCCTTGACGTAGCCCGGCACGTCCCAGATCCGGTCGCCGAGTCCATTGTAGAACGCGCTCAGGAAGGCGACGGTGTCCTCGGTCAGGTAGCCACCGTGCTCCTGCACGTACCGCGCGTGCTCGGTGACCGACTGGAGCATCAGCATGGCCTCGCGGAGCTCTTCGGGAGAAGCGTCGCCGGAAAGTGCCTTGCGGACCAGCTCCGCGGCCCGCTCGCCGTCCGCCCCGCCCAGCGGGGGCGGGACCGGGCCGAAGTCGAAGGCCGGGAAGAGCGCGGGCGCGGTCCACGGCAGCGCGCCGGCCTGGTAGAGGGCGAGCACCGCGCCGGCGTCGCCCGGGCCCCGGTCCAGCAGCCCGGCCACCTGGGTCGCCGAGTCGTCCAGCGCCGGCTCCAGCACGAGGTCCCGCTCCCGGCGCAGCGCCGCGAGCAGGGCCGCGTCCGCCGCCGCAACCGCGCCGCGGTAGCCGTCCTCGGCCGCGCGGCGGTCCGCGTCGGTAGCGCCCGCCGGCAGCGACGGGCGGCTCACCCCGAAGTCGCTGGACTTGGCGGCCCAGTAGCGCGCGTTGAGGTCGTCGATCCCCCGGTCGTACGTCTGCACGCCGTCGCCGAAGAGGCGGACCGCGGCCCCGCCGAAGACCGCCGACTGCATCCACCCGACCGCCCGGGCCCTGACCGGCTGGGGTGCGGCGGCCATCGGCCCGGCCAGCAGGCCCGCCACCGCCAGCTGTGCCGGGCGGTGCGCGGCCGTCACGCCGTCCTGTACGCCGTCAACCTGTGCTCCGTACGCCTGGACCGCGTCGCCGGCCGACCAGACCGTTCCCGATGACACCGGGTAGCGCTCGAACGGCCCGGAACCGCTTCCACTGGCGGCCCTGAATGTCATGTAGCCTTTCTAGTGCTTTGATATACGTGCGTCTACCCCTAGTGATCGTGCTCCGATGGTCGCGCAGCCCGAGGAGACGGCATGGCCTTCTATGAGATGGGGACCGCCGAGGTCTACGCCGCGGGACAGCGGGTCGCCGGGCAGGCGACCGCGGCGACCACCCTGGCCGGTCAGTACCTGGCCAGCCTGGCGACCGCCCACGACACGGTCCGCCACCCCGTGGTGGCCGCGGCGCTGGCCCGCTACCGCGACGTTTGGCAGCCCCGGGTCAACGAGGTCGCCCCGCAGATCGACGCGCTGGGCACCAACACCAGCTCCTCGGCGGTCGTGGTGGCCCAGAGCGACGAGGACTCCAATGCCCTGCTGGCCCAGCAGGGCGGGCTGGTGAGCGAACAGGGCTCCACCCTGCTCCGGCCAGTCAACGCCTGACCCGCCACCACCTGAGCAGTCCCGCGGTGCCGGGTCAGCCGGCATCCTCAACCACGGCCCGCTCCATGACCACGATCTCAGACAGCATCCGTGCAGCGCGGCTTCACATCCCGCGTACCAGGTCGCGATCTTGAGAGACCTGGCCTGTCGAGGCGCTATCTGGCGAGGGCGGCGGTGAGGAGGTCCCGGGTTGCCTCGTCGAACGCGACGAGCCTGATCTGTTCGACCTTCGTGGGCGTGGCGCGCAGGGTCGCCACCGCGATGCGGGCCGCCCGGTCCGCCGGGAACCCGTAGACGCCCGTGGCGACAGCCGGGAACGCGATGCTACGGGCGCCCACCTCGTCGGCCACCTCAAGGCTGCGGCGGTAGCAGGAGGCGAGCACCTCGGGCTCGCCGTGGCCGCCACCCTCCCAGACCGGGCCGACGGTATGGATCACGTGCCGTACCGGAGGGTCGAGGTTGAACGCGGGCGTCGCCACGGCATCCCCGGGGTGGCACGGCGCGAGGGCGGCGCCCGCCCGGGCCAGGCGCGGACCGGCGGCCCGGTGGATCGCACCATCCACCCCTCCCCCGCCGAGCAGCGACTCGTTCGCCGCGGTGACGATCGCGTCCACGTGCTCACCGGTGATGTCGCCGAGGACCACCTCGATCACGGCCATAACCCGATCCTGCCACCGCCGGCCGGCCCACCGCCCGCCGGCGCCCCGCCGGCGCACCGCCACCGCCCGCCACCGCCGACCGGGAGTGACCGCTCCGGGCGGGGGGCGTCGCAACCAGCCACCGAGCAGCGACTTTTCGTCAAGTCGCGACGGGGAGGAGCCGACCGCCCGAGGCTAGGCTGGCGCTCGTGCCATACGCCACGATCTATAGCTGCCAAGGACGGGCCGCCACGCTCCACGGGACAGCCAAGGACCTCGGGTGAGCGGCCACCTGGTGCCACTGCCCGGCACGCCGTGGCACGTCTGGCGGGATGCGCTGCTGCGCTCGGCCGGCTTCCCGGCCGATGGCATCGACAGCTTCGCCGCCCCGAAGCTCGCGGCCGTCGCCGACGCGTACCTCGAAGGTGGCGCGGGTGAGACGGAGCTGGAGTCGGCGTACCAGGACGCGGGCCGCGCGCTGGGCGAGGCGGTGTACGCCGCGGCGGCCGACCCGCTCTTCCGGCAGGCGGTGACCTGGCAGAACCCTGGCGCTCTCGGCTCGGTCGAGGAGGTGCTGCGCGGCGGCCCGCACGCGCGGCGCAACTACCGCCGCCGCGAGCGCGAGGACATCGTGGCGAAGTACTGGCAGCGCTACTGCGTCAAGAACGACTCCATCGGCTTCTTCGGCCCGGCCTGCTGGACCACACTGGACAGTGACAGCCCGGCGATGACCGGGCGGCCCGGCCCCGGGCTGGTGCGTGCCCGCACCGTCTACCTGGAACGGTGGGCGCTGGTCGCGCTGGCCGAGCGCATCGCAGCGGACCCGCAGTCCCGGCCGTGGCTGCCGGTCAACGTGCAGCCTCACCTGTCGGTACGAGGCCGCGAGCTCCGCCTGCCCAACCGCCCGCCGCAGCAGCTGACCGTGCCCGTTGCCGAGCTGCTGGCCCGCTGCGACGGGCGGCGTGCCGGCGAGGTTGCCCGCGAGGTGGTTGCCCTGCCGCACGGCGGGTTCCGCACCGAGGCGGACGTGTACGCCCAGATCGCCGAGCTGGCCGGGCGTGGCGTGCTGCGGGTCGGTTTCGACCTGCCGGTCGACCTGTCCGCCGAGCAGGTGCTGCGGGCACAGCTGGACGGCATCGGCGACCCGGCCGTGCGCCAGTGGGCGGTCGGCATGCTCGACCGGCTCTGCGCGGCCCGCGACGCCACCGCCGCCGCTGCCGGGCCGGAGCAGCTGAGCGCCGCGATGACCGAGCTGGCGAGCACGTTCGCGCAGCTCACCGGGCGCCCGGCGCAGCAACGCCCCGGTGAGGCGTACGCCGGGCGTACCCTCTGTCACCTCGACACAGTGCGCGACCTGGACATCGCCTTCGGCGGCCCGGTGCTGGCCCGGCTTGCGGCGCTGGAGCCGCTGCTGCTGTCGGGGCGCTGGCTGACCAGCGCGGTCGCCGCGGCGTACCGCGACGCCCTTGCCGAGCTGCACCGCGACCTCGCCGCTGAACGCGGCTCCCCGGACGTGCCGCTCGACCAGCTGTGGTACCTCGCCCTCGGCATGGTCCTCGGTGCGCAGCGACCTGCCGACCCGGTGGTGGCCGACTTCCTGCGACGGTGGGAGAAGGTCCTCGGCCTGCCCGACGTCCCGGCTGAGGTGCGCGAGCTGCGGTTCACCACGGCAGAGCTGGTCGACCGGGTAGCCGCCACGTTCCCGGCCAAGGCACCTGGCTGGACCCACTCCCGCATCCACAGCCCGGACCTGCACCTGTGCGCCACCGACTGGGACGCCATGGCCCGCGGCGACTTCACCGTCGTCCTCGGCGAGCTGCACATCGGCTTCGCCGCGTTCGACTCGGACTACTTCCGGCTCAACCACCCCGATCCTGGGTCGCTGCTCGCCGCCATGCACCACGACCTGCCCGACAGCCGGGTCCAGGTGCTGCTGCCCGAGGACTTCCCCCGGAACACCGCCCGCACCGCCCAGTGGATGTACGCCCGGACAGACCTGCAGCTCGGTCATACGCCGGCACCCGGCGCCGACCGCGACCGGCTGCTGCCGGTCACCGCGCTCACCGTCGCCCCCAACCCCGACGGGCAGCTCGTGGTACGCGCCGACGACGGCCGTACCTGGCCGCTGCTCGACGCGTTCGCCGACCTGCTCGGCATCCACACCGTGGACACGTGGAAGCTGGCCGGGGCGCACGGCCACACGCCCCGCGTCGTCGTCGACGACCTGGTCCTGGTGCGCGAGACCTGGCGTACCACGGTCGGTGAGACGGGCCTGGCCGGGGTGACCGGCGAACGCGACCGCTACCTCGCCGCCCGCCGCTGGCGCGCGGCGCTCGGCCTGCCGGAACGGATCTTCGTACGGGTGGCCACCGAGCTCAAGCCCTGCTTCGTCGACCTGACCAGCCTGGTCTACGTCCGCTTCCTCTGTAACCTGCTGCGCGGCGCCCGCGCCCGGGCCGGCGACGGGGTCGGGGTGGTGGTGACGGAGATGCTGCCGACCACCGAGCACGCCTGGCTGGTGGACGGCGAGGGCAGCCGCTACACCAGCGAGCTACGCCTGCACATCCGCGACCCGCGGCCGGCACCGAGATAGCGGCTCTTCGTTACAGCAGATCGCCGATCCGACGCTGCGAACCGCAGACCTCGCGGGGCGTACAACGCCCTGCACCGACTCCTCAAGATCGACCTTGTTGTGACGAGCATCAGCCGTCCAGCTCGGTACGGATGTCAACTGTGAGCACCACGGTGTGTGGCTGGCGTGCCGCGGGTAACAGCCCGCTAGCCGGCGGCAGGGCTGGCCGGACAGACCTGGACGAAGGAGGCACAGCATGAGCTCGTCATTCACCTCTCCGGGTGGGCAACGAGCACAGACCCCGGCCCAGACGGCCGATGGGACCACCCGGACCGGGACGGGCGCGCTCACCCCCGGCCGAGGCGTGGTCGTCTCCACCTTCACGGACTACGCCTCTGCCCAGGCTGCGGTGGACCACCTGTCGGACAACGGGTTCCCGGTTGAGCGGACAGCGATCGTGGGCAGCAACCTGCACCTGGTGGAGAAGGTTCTGGGCCGGATGACAGTGGGACGCGCAGCGCTGCTCGGGGCGGCCAGCGGCGCCTGGTTCGGGCTGCTGATCGGGCTGCTGCTGTCGTTCTTCACCGACTCCACCTGGTGGCTGGTGATCCTCGTCGGGCTCGTCATCGGCGCATTCTGGGGTGCGGTCTTCGGCGGGGTCGCCCACGCCATGACCGGCGGGCGACGTGACTTCACGTCACTGAGCGCGCTGGAGGCCGAGGAGTACGCCCTGGTCGTCGAGATGGACCACGCCGACCACGCCAGAGCGCTGCTGGCCCGGCTGACCTGACCCGCGACACGCGCCGGGCCTGGGCCGAACCGTCACGGGAGCCAGGCACGATCGACGGCATGCACAGGCCCACACCGCAGGAGCTGGCAGCCGCGCACGGGCGCGGCATCCCGGACGTGATCGGGCCGGGGCTCACGGTGCTGTTCTGCGGCATCAACCCGGGCCTGTGGTCGGCCGCGACCGGGTTCCACTTCGCGCGCCCGGGCAACCGGTTCTGGCCGGCGCTGCACCGCGGCGGGTTCACGCCCCGGCTGCTGCGGCCGCACCAGCAGCGCGAGCTGCTCGACCTCGGGCTCGGCCTGACCAACCTGGTGGACCGTGGCACGGCCCGCGCCGACGAGCTGACCCGGCCCGAGCTTCAGGCTGGTGGTCGCCGGCTCGTCGCCAAGCTGCGCCGGCACCGGCCCGGGTGGCTGGCCGTGCTCGGCGTTGGTGCGTACCAGATGGCTTTTGGTGCACGCAGCCTGCGCGCCGGCGCGCAGCCGGACCCCATCGGGGGTGTCCGGGTCTGGGTGCTGCCCAACCCGAGCGGGCTGAACGCGCACTACCGCCTCGACGACCTCGCCGCCGCGTTCGCCGAGCTGCGCCGGGCGACGCAGGGCTCGACGGAGGAGCGGTAGGGGCACGCCGGTCGCGGGTGGCTTGTCAACGCTGCGGGTGGCTTGTCAACGCTGATGCAGGACGGGGAGCAGCACGGCCGAGGCGCGCCGGGGGTCGTGGAAGACCTCCCGCTCCCCGGCCCGCAGCTCGGTCGCCGTACCCAGCGGCTCACCGGTGCCCGGGTTGCGCGCGTACCGGGGGTGCGCTCCCCCGCTGACCTGCACGCGGATCCGGTGCCCGCGGGCGAACCGGTACGCGGTCGGCCACAGCTCGACCCGCACCGGCTGTACGCCCTCGGCATCCGCGGCCGGCAGCCCGGGCGCCACCCGGGTGAGCCCGTCGCACACGTTCCACGACCGGCCGCGCGGGTCCACGTCGCACAGCCTCACAAAGACATCGAAGTACGGCAGCGTGGAGCGGACGTGTACGAGGGCCTCGACCGGCCCGACCACCTCAATGTCGGCCGCCAGCTCTGGGCTGGTGTAGGTGAGCACATCCGGCCGCGCCTCCACCGGTGCGTTGTCGACCGGCCCGGCGAACTTGCCCACCAGCAGCGGCCCGCCCAGGGACGGGGTCGGGTCCGCCGGGTCGTACCGGTGGGTGTCGGGTGTGGACGGTGCCGGCGCGGCCGGGGAGAGCCCACCCCCGGCGGTCAGGTACCAGGGCTGGGCGGTCCAGCCCGGCGGCGGCCAGTCCGGCAGGGCGCGCCAGCCGCCGCCACCGCCGACCTGCACCCGTACCCGCGCCCGGGACAGCCGGCGGCTACCGCCGTTGAGGTGCGCGGTCAGGAAGCTCAGCCCCTCCCGCAGCGCGGCCAGGTAGAGCCCCACGCTGCCATGGCTCCATCCCCCGACGGTGAGGTACGGCTGAACGCCGGCCTCCCGCAGCACCGCGTAGTCGGCCAGCTGCCAGGGCAGGAAGATGTCGTGCCAGCCACCCACCAGGGCGACCGGGGCCCGGACCTGGCCGATCCGCTCGTCGTGGACGCGCTGGCGCCAGTAGTCACCGGTCCGGTCAGTGTGGCGCAGCCACTCCTGGAAGAAGCCGACCGTGTCACCGGTGGCCACGGCGTCGGCCTCGGCCAGTGGCAGGTGGTCCAGCCCGCGGCGCAGGCGCGGCTGGCCACGCTTGAGCTCCACCTGCCGGGACCACCACGGCACGTCCTGGGCCCGCACCAGCTCGGTCCAGGTGAGCACCGTGTCGAGCGAGAAGGCCCCACCGGCGTACGTCGAGTCGCGGGTCTGGGACGCGCTCACCACCGCCACCATCGCGCCCAGCTCGTCGCCTGCGTCGGCGGCGATGGCCCACTGCACGAAACCCTGGTAGCTGGCGCCGAACAGGCCGAACCGGCCCCCGTACCAGGGCTGGCGTCGCAGCCAGGCGAGCGTGTCCAGCCCGTCGGCGCGCTCGTGCACCAGCGGCTCGAACGCGCCGCCCGAGCCGTTGGTGCCGCGGCAGGACTGCACGACGGTGTGGAGGCCACGCTCGGCGAAGAGCCGGCCGAGCAGGCTGGTGGCGCCGCGGCGGCCGTACGGCGTGCGGATCAGCACCGCCGGCGCCGGCCCGACCGCGGGGTTGTAGACGTCGGTCAGCAGCGGCACGCCGTCGCGGGTGCGGACCGCGACGTCGCGAGTCACCCGCACCCGGCGAGCGACCGCCGGCGGCAGGCCCAGAACGCTTTCCAGCAGTCGGGACGGCACGCCCGGCCGGAAGCCGACGTCGGGCCTCAGGTTGGCTCCCAGTAACGTCTTCTCCTCGCTGCGACCGCTGCGCTCGCTCACCATGCCAGCATGACGGATCAGGGCGGACCATGCCCATCGATGTGCTTGCACGCAGCCCGGACAGGCGACAGAGGAAACGTAATACGAGGCGTTATACTCCATGACGTGCGCGACGCCTATCGCTGGCCCACCGGAGGTCCAACCGACCTGCGTGACGGCTTGACCCCGCGGGATGTGGTCGAAGCCTTACACGCGCCTGCGACCCTCCGCATGGATAACCGCCTACCGCGACGGGAACCGACGTTCCTAGCCGTTTGCGCACCGACTGATGAGCAGCGGCTGATCGTCGTCGTATGCGCCCACGCCGATGACGATGAGGCGTGGACCATCGTCGGAGCACGCGACGCCAGCATGAACGAGCGGCAGATGTGGAGGAAGCACACGTCATGACCGGGAAGCGAGATGACTTTGCCGGCATGCCGCCGGATGAGGCAGTGCAGTTCGCGCTGAACCACGATCTCGGCGAGATGCTCGACAAGGCCGAAGTAGTGCGGGAACGGCGGCCAGCGAAGATGGTCACTACACTACGCATCGATCTTGGCATCCAGGCCGAGCTGGAGGCAGCAGCGCACGCTCGGGGAATAGGCTCATCAACGTTGATGCGGCAGATCATCGAGGAGTGGGTTGCCGCACATCGCGGCGCACCCGCCCCAACCAGCTAGGCGAGCTGGTACGCCATCTCGATGCGGCCCGCCAGGCCGCGGCCTCACTGACCCAGGAAGCCGCCTAACCACCACACAGCGACGGTGGCTGGCCGGATGACCAGATCATTGACAGTGACGTTGTCGTAACGCATCCTGGCGTCCGTGCGCCGGGAGCGGGCGGCTTGGGGGCTTTCGCGCGTCTTTCCCTCGCTGTGCTGAAGCTTCTCGCCTGGCGACCATCCGAGCGGCGCCCAACGGCCCGAACATTCCGCTGCCCCTGGACGCCACGACGACCGTCAAGTTCTACTACGACCACAAGAGCCACTGGGTCACCAGCGACCGGAACGCGACGATCGCGGTCGCGCCGGGAAGCTTCCAGTCCGAGCTCGGCTGCGCCGCCGACTGGGATCCGGGCTGCCTGCGCTCCTGGCTACAGGATCCCGACGGTGACAACGTCTACACGTTCGAGACCAGCGCGTTGCCCGCGGGCGGGTATGAGGCGAAGGTCGCCATCGGCGAGAGCTGGGCCGAGAACTACGGACAGGGCGGCGTGCGGGACGGGGCGAACATCCCGTTCACCGTGCCGGCCGGCGGCGCCAGGGTGGTCTTCCGCTACCAACGTCATCCTGCGGCTGCGCACGTTCCACGACGACATGACCGCGGTGAGGACCCGCCTCTACAGCGTCGAGAGGGCCGGTCAGCAGGTCGTGCCGATGGAGCTCGCAGCTGCCGGCGTGCCCTGCTACCAGTCCGGGCTGGAGCCGGAGTCCTGCGACTTCTGGCAGCTGAGGCTGCCCGACGACGTCGTCAACGACGTCGACGTGCTGTGGTACCGCTTCATCGTCAGCGACGGCGCGGACACCGACTACTACGGCGACGACACGGCGGCACTCGACGGCGGCCCGGGCGCGGCGTCGGACGAGGCGGTCGACCGCAGCTATGCGCTGTCCGTCTTCGACCCGGACTTCACCGCCCCCGCCTGGGCCCGCCAGGCGTTCATCTACCAGATCTTCCCCGACCGCTTCCGCAACGGCCGGGCCGACAACGACCCTGAGACGGGCGACATCCGGTACGACGACCCGGTCATCGACCTGTCCTGGGGTGTACGGCCCGAGGGCTTCTGCCGGAACTACGCCGACGCCGCGACGAACTGCCCGTGGCGCTTTGACGACACACCGCCGAGCACGAGCCCGGCGAAGGAGCAGCCGCGCGGGCGCGACTACTTCGGCGGCGACCTCAAGGGTATTGACCAGTACCTGGACTACCTGGCGAACCTCGGCGTGACGGCGATCTACCTCAACCCGGTCTTCGACGCCGGCTCGAACCACGCCTACGACACCCAGGACTACACCAGGATCGATCCCTACTTCGGCACCCAGGCGGACTTCGACAACCTGGCCAAGCACGCCGGAGAGCGGGGCATCCGGCTCATCCTGGACGGCGTCTTCAACCACCTGTCGTCGGACAGCCCGATCTTCGACCGCTACCACCACTACGCGACCGAGGGCGCGTGCGAGTCGCCCCGTTCGCCGTACCGGTCGTGGTTCTACCGCGGCGTTGATGAGCGGCGGGACGGTCCGGGTCGAGGTCCCGGCGAACGGCGCGCTCCTGCTCGCCTCCGGCCGCACCGACCTGGCCCCGCCGGCCGCGCCGGGCGGGCTGCGCGTCACCGCTGAGGCGGCCGGGCAGGTGTCCCTGGCGTGGAGCCCGGTGGCGGGTGCGGCCGGCTACGAGGTCTACGCCAGCCCACTGACCGGCGGGGGCTATGTCAAGGCCAACACCGCACCGGTCCACGGCACGAGCTTCACCGTCACCGGCCTGGACAACGCCCGCACGTACTTCTTCGTGGTGCGGGCCGTGGACGGCCCCGGCAACGCCAGCGGTTGGTCCAATGAGGTCAGTGGGGTCCCGCACCACCCCATCGGCTGGGCGAACCTGCAGTGGCCACCGAGCCTGACCCACCCGATCTCCACCACCAACCGCACCAGCCCGATCTACGGCCAGGTCTGGTCGACGGGGTCACCAACCAGCCCGGACCCACCCCGTCCCTGCGGGCCCAGCTCGGGTTCGGCCCGGACGGCTCGGACCCGGCCGGCGACCCGGCCGCGTGGACCTGGGTCGAGGCGCAGTTCAACACCGACGCCGGCAACAACGACGAGTTCCGGGCGTCCCTGCTGCCCGAGTCGGTGGGCAGCTACGACTACGCGTACCGCTACACCGTCACCGGCGGCCGGGACTGGGTGTACGCCGACCTCAACGGCACCGGCGACGGCTACTCGCCGGCCCAGGCGGGCTCGCTCACCGTCGTGCCGAGCGGCGACACGACCCCACCTCCGGCCCCGGCCGGGCTGGCGGTCACCACCGCCTCGCCGGCAGGGGTCGGGCTGCGCTGGGACGCGGCGGCCGACCCCACTCTGCACGGCTACGAGGTACGCCGGGCCGGCGTGTCCGGTGGGCCGTACCAGACCGTCGCCCTGGTGACCGGCACCGAGTACGTGGACACGACGGTCACCGAAGGCGGCACGTACTTCTACGTGGTCCGGTCGGTCGACACGTCGTGGAACCGGTCAGTGCCCTCGAACGAGGTCAGCGCGACCGCGCAGCTGCGTACGGTCACCGTGGTCTTCACCGTCACCGTGCCGGACTCGACCGACGGCACCGGCCGCTCGGTCTACGTCGCCGGTTTCCTCGACCGCCTCGACGGCGACCTGCCGCAGTGGGACCCGGGCGGTGTGGTGCTCATCCGGGTCGACGCGACGCACTGGCGGATCAGCCTGACCGGCAAGGAGTCAACGCAGATCGAGTACAAGTACACGCTCGGCGACTGGGACCACGTCGAGAAGGGCCCGCCACCCGCGTGCGCGGAGCTGCCCAACCGCCAGCTCACCCTGGCCTACGGCGGCAGCGGCGTCCAGACCGTCAACGGCACCGTGGAGGCCTGGCGCAACGTGGCCCCGTGCGGTAACTGACTGCGGCTGGCGACGTGCGGCACGGCACGACGCCTGCTTGACAACCCGCCGCGGGTCGCCAACGTGTGGTCAGTGTGACTGATACGTCGACGACCCGGACGACGCCGACGCCGCGTACGCCGCTTTCGTCGCGGCGGTCCGCGGGGCGTTGGGCTGCTCTGGCCGTTATCCGGCTGATATGCGTACCCCACAGTAGAGGTTGGCGACGTAGACCTGGGGTCGTCCGCCCGGGTCGAGGAGATGGGGGCCGTCGCCCTGACGTACCGAGCCGAAGTCCAGCTGCCGTCCATCGGTAGCGTCGTGCAGTACGAACTTACATTCACTGTTGCCGTTGAAGTCCACGACCTGTACGGCGATGGGCCCTCCGACTTCGAAGGCATCGGTGTCGCCACCTGAGTCCTGAGCAAACGGCAGCACTGCCTTTCCTGGGCCGGGACGCTGAGTCACCAGGCACCCCGGGTCACTCGCTTCCCACCTGAAATCGCCCGACTCATGCACTTGGAACGACTTCGCTCCGTAGATATCATCTAATATCCTCTTCTGCCCACCACCGTCGGTTCTTGCCACAGTGACGTCACAACCATTGTCCATACCCGAGATGTTGTCGCGGATGACAAGCCGCCACGGGGAAGTCGCTGTGAACTCGCCCTGTCCCCGAACTCCCCCTTTTCTGGCCGTGTCGCTGTCCGCAATCAAAAGGACGGCCATAGCGGCAACCACGAGCACCGCCACGGCTCCGGAGGCGTAGACCAACCGGCGGCGCTGAAGGAGCGCCTGTGTACCCCAGCGACGGGTTGGCGGTCGCTGTCGACGAGCGGCCCTAAGACCACTCAGGCTGTCCGCCGCGAAGATCTCCTCCGAGTCAGCGTTCGGCCGTGCGGCCTGCGGCACCTGGGACACCGCTTCCGTAGGTCTGGTCCCCGCAGATTGGTCAGCTGGCGGCGCCTGGCCCGCAACAGCAGGCGTCGGTTCGGCTCCGACGGGCGTCGGCGCATCGCTCGAAGTGCCCTGGTCCTGGTCGACGGCCACGAGGGCAGCCGCCGCTGCCGCCGCCACCGCGCGGCTGTCGTCGTTGGCGAGGCGTTCCAGGGCGAGCGTGGCGGCCAGCGCCAGCCCGGCGTGCCTGCCCCGCTGTAGGCGTGCGAGCTCCCGCACCGCGCCCGAGCGGATGTGGGCGAGCGGGTGGTCGATCACTTCCTGCAGCTCGGGCGGCAACGGCGAGGGCGTGACGACGGGGCAGCTGCGACGGGCCAGGTAGAGCTCGCCCTGCATCTCCACGTCGCGGCTGGGCGTCTGGTTTGGGTTCTGTGCCCGTACCCGGTCGAAGACATAGTCGTAGAGTTCGTTGAGCGAGACCCAGCCGTCCTGGTCACGGTCTGCGTCACCCGTGGCCAGGCCCTCAACAAGGGCGGAGGTGAACACCGACGGCCGCGGGCTATGGTCGTCGGCGAGCTGGTCTCCCTCGAAGGCGTACTCCATCGCGCTGGATGCAGTAATGACCGCCCGCCCCCGCCCGCCGCCCAGCCCCCCGCCGGGGAAGCTGTCCAGCACATTGACGTCTGCGGTCGCCCGCACCGTCACGCCCTGGCTGAACGCGCCGCCATAGCAGCAGTCCAGCAACAGCACGATGCGCCGTGACCGGCTCACACGCATGCAGCGCTGGACGAAGTCCGCGGAGATCGCCGATGAGGCGAGCCGGTTCGGGCGGGTGTTGCAGGCGGCGAAGAACAGCTCCCCGGACTCGCTCTTCAGCCCATGACAGGAAAAGTGCAGCAGGAGCAGGTCCTCGGCCCGGCTTTCGGAGAACAGGTCCTCGATCTGTGCCTGGATGACGTGGGCAGGCTCGTTGCGCATCACGTGCACGGCAAAGTCGCCGATCTGGGGATCACCGAGGACTCTCGCCAGCGCCTCAGCGTCCGCCGCGGGCGCCAGCAGGTGCCTGAGCCCCTCGTGTTCGTACTCGTCGTTGGCGACGATCAAAGCCTTGCGCAGGCCGGCCACTAGGTGCCATCCCGTGCGGCGTGCCGGCTGACGAACAGGTCGACCAACCGTTGCTGGTCCGCCACGGTCGCCTCGGAAAGCTCCAGCACGTCGCCGTCGATCTCCAGCCGCACCGTTCGGCGGACGCCCTGCCCGCGCGCCAGCCACTTCCGGACGGCGAGAACGACCTCCCGCAGGCCCTCGGCGGAACGGCTCAGGGTGACCAGCAGCCCACCAACCGCCACCACATCGAACCCTCGAGTGCCCGGCGGAGGTGCACCGGCCGGCACCGCACGCACGTCCTCCACGTCAAGCTGCAGCAACTCCCGGCGGAGAAAGCTGGTCAGCGCGTCGAGCCGATCCGCGTCCGCGCCGTCCTCAGATAAATGAAGTCGCAACTCGTCGCCCACAGCTTCCGTCCCTTCATGATGGGCAACACTGCCTCCAAGATGCACCCGCCAGCGGACCGAGAGCAATCAAATGGCAACTGTGCCGGGTACCTCGGTCCCTCGGAACTGAGCCCGGGCGGGTCCAGCCTCTTTCGGTCCATGACGGCAACCGGGCCGCTGACAAAGCATATCGCGGCCGTCGAGACGTATTGCCGACGATTCCATACCGATGGAGCAACGGGTGCCTTACCTTCCGCGCCGAAGAGGCAATGCCACGCAGCCTAAGCCGATCATGGTGTTTAGGTGCGAGTTTGTGGCGCTTCTGAGTCACGGCCGCATCGGCGGGTGCGGTGTGGTGGGCTGGCGGGTACCGGGCCGGGCTGGTGACGTTTGACCGGTGGCCGGGTGTGGCTGCCGGGCGTCCGCTTTTGTCCTTTGAGGATGTTCTTATGGTGCCCGGTGGGAGCTGGTGCGGGGGTATCCGCCTGGACGGGCGCCGGTGGTGGGGGCGTCAGGGGCCAGAAGCGGATGGTCGCCGGCCCGCGGTGACGGATGCTGGCGGCCTGGCCGGGTCTCTTGACGGGATAGCTGTTATGGCGGGCGCGTTTGACCGCGCGGGGGCAGCTGCGGTCCCGGCGTGGCGGGTTGGGCCGGTCCGCGATCTCGGCCAGGACCTGGGGCATCGCCATATCCCAGTCCTCAGGGGGGAAAGCCGCCGTCCCGGTGGCGGTACGGCGGACTAGATGTCGCGTAATGATGTCTCGTTTACCGCTAATTCGACCAGCGAAACTGCGTTGACCTGCGAAAACGCGGTCTCCGCGAGGAAAGTCAGATCAATTACGCGACACTAGGCGCAGGGCGCGGGTGTAGCTGATCCGGTCAGGGTCCAGGCTGGCGGCCTCGGCGGCGCGGGCGACGAGCACGGCCAGGGCGTAGTGCACGCTCAGCCAGGCCCAGATCTCCTGCCGGGCGAGGTCCGGCAGCCGCGAGCGCAGCACCCTGCCAGGCCCCCGTAAGTGGGTCTTGAGCTGGTCGTTCGCGGTCTCAGTGCGCCACCCGTGATGTACCCCAATCGGGTGATTCCTCTCGGTTCCGGTAGTGATCGACCGTGAGGCGTTGTTGCTCTTGGTGTCATTGATCGATCGTCTGGCCGCGGATCGGGGTGAGGCTGGATGTCGGATGTCGATCGGCCGCCCCCCAGAGCCCGGTATGGCCGGTACTGCCGCAAGCAGCTCGGACGGCGGTGGTGCGGCTGCTGGGCGCCATGGCCAGCCGAGCCGCGTTGAGCTGCGGGGACAACGGCCATGACCGGGCTGGCCCAGTACCGGGCGTGGGGGCAGGCAGACAGCAAGATCCGGGCGGAGTATCGCGACCGGCTGGCGGTGGTGTATGTGCGCCAGTCGAGCCGCCAGCAGGTACTGGAGCACACGGAGTCCACACGGTTGCAGTACGCGCTGCTGGAACGGGCGGTGGGACTGGGCTGGGCCCGGTCCCGGGTACTGGTGATCGATGACGACCTGGGCCGCTCGGCGGCGACGGCGGACTCCCGCCCGGGTTTCGCGCGGCTGGTCACACAGGTGACGATGGGTCGGGTCGGGCTGGTGCTGGGGACCGAGATGTCCCGGCTGGCGCGCACCGGCCAGGACTGGCATCAGCTGCTGGAGCTGTGCTCGTTGTCCGCCACCCTGCTGGCGGACAGGACAGCCGAGCTACGCAGCCTGATGGACGAGCAGCGCCGCGCGGGCGTGCAGGTCGCGGAGGTGCAGGCCACTGCGCTCGATCCAGAGCTGCAGTTCAACCTCGCGATCTGGGATGGCACCAGCGCCTGGGAGGCCAAGCTGAACGCCGGTGGCGAGATCATCGGCACGCTGGTGACTGTGAACGGTACCGACCTGAGACGGCTGGGTAACGCGTTCGAACGGTGCTGGGCCACAGCCGGCGTCGCTGGCCGCAGACGCGGCGCGCAGGCCACATGACATAGTCATTTCTCGATGACACTGCTCACTGCCGCCGTCGTCACGCTGGTCGTCTGGTCGATCAGCCTGATCCGCTCCGTACGCCTGCGTGCCTTGATCTACAGCTTTCCGCTGCCGATCACCCTGGTACTGCTCACAACCGGCCTGGCCGTAGACGCCCAACAGCTGGTGGGAGTGGTGCTGCTCAACGTCTTCATCGCGGCCGTAGCCTGGGCACACCACGGGCGGCGCTGGCCCATCCTGCTCGCGGATCTGGCGGGTGTCATCGTCTACGTCACCGGCAGCTGGGCGCTGCTGCGAGCCGGCGACCTTCCGTTCATCCCGGTCCTGGCCTCCACCTTTGCCTTGTGGACGCTGGCGGTCATCCTCACCCGGCGGGCAAGGATCTCACCGGCCAGAGCCACCGGTCACCCGCCGGCCGACAACCGGCCCGGCCGCAACGGCCTGCGTATGCCAGCCAAGCTCCTGGTGCTCGCCGCCGGTGCGCTGCTCATGGTCTGGCTCAGCCAGCAGCTGCACGGCATGGTCGTCACATTCCCCTACTCCGGTGTCCTCGTCGTGGTTGAGGCCCGGAAAGAGCTGGTTGAGTTCCGTGCTCATTTCGCTCGCAACAGCCTGGCCCTGCTCGCGTTCTTCACCGCGTACTACCTGGCCCAGGACGTCTCCCGTCCCGTCGCCACCGTGGCTGGTTGGGCGGCCTTCTGCTGCTGCGCGGCGCTCCTGCACCTGGGCGGCCGACGGGTCAGACACCGCGTAAGGCCACCCAGCCCGTACGTCCGCGGCCCTGCGACACAGGATGATCATGACGGAGGATATGGATGACCACTATGCGGCCACCCCTCTACGCGATCCCGGCACCATCCCCGGGGAGGTTGAGCATCATGCCGTGTCCACGCGGTGATGACGCGCTCGACGGCGAGATGGCCGCGCTGCGCCGGGCAGGAGTCGACGTGCTCGTATGCCTTCAGCCCGGGGCAGAGCGCGAGCAGCTGGGCCTGGCTGGCGAGCCTGCCGCGGCGGCACGCGCCGGCCTCCGCTTCCACGAGCTCCCGGTCCCGGACTTCGGGGTGCCCGACCGGGTGGCCGCCGAACCGCTGCTCGCCAGCCTCGCGGCTGACCTGGCGGCCGGCCGGCACGTGGCGGTGCACTGCCGCGGCGGAGTGGGCCGCTCGTCCGTGGTCGCCGCCGCCCTGCTCATCCGCCTCGGCCTGCCGGCCGACCAGGCGTGGCCGGTGATCGCCCAGGCGCGAGGGTGTGCGGTGCCGGAAACCGGGCAACAGCGACGTTGGCTGGCGGACTGCGGCCTCGACGGCACGTGACCGACACCTTGGGTTAGCCGCCCCGGGAGCCGACCCGGCCTGGTCGAGGGGGTTAGCCGCTCTTGTCCACCAAAAGGTTGGCCAGTGCCTCGTCCAGGTGCGGGTGCGTGAAGCGGAACCCTGCGGCAAGCAGCCGCGCGGGTATGGCGCGACGACCCGTGAGAGCCAGGGCAGGATCGGTGCGGAGAAGGACCGCCCCGAGGCGGACCAGCGCCGCTGGCGTGGGTGGAGCCGGCGGCCGGCGCAGGATCTTGCGCAGGGCGGCCATCAGCTCGCTGTTGCGTACCGGGTGCGGGCTGGTGGCGTGGATGAGGCCCTCACCCGCGCCGGTCGCCGGGGCGAGCGCTTCCCGCACGATGGCCAACCAGTCATCGACGTGAACCCAGCTGACCCACTGCCGGCCGGAGGCGACACGGCCGCCCAGCCCCCAGCGCACCAGCGAGGACAGCCGGTCCAGTGCCGGCGTGTCGTTGTCGAGCACGACACCGGTCCGCAGGACCACGAGACGGTCGGCGCGGGCACCAGCAGCGGCGGCCTCCCAGGCTCGGGCCACGCCCGCCATCTGAGGCGGGCCGTCCGCCGGTGTGACCGACTCGTCCAGCACCCGGTCACCCGCGTCGCCGTAGATGGCAAGGGTGCTGACCTGCACCAACACTGGTACGGGGGCCGGCAGGCCCGCCATCGCCGCGACCAGCGCGCGGGTCGGCTCGACCCGGGAGCGGGTCAGCAGCTGCACGTTCGCCGGGGTCGGCCGCCGGTCGACCAGCTCACCGGCCAGGTTGACCACCGCACTGCCGTCGAGCTCAGCGCCCCACGCACCAACCGTTCTGCCGTCCCACTCGACCTGGCGGTACGGGCGGTCTGGACGTACCCGCCGGGTCAGGACGACGACCTGGTGCCCTCGTCTGCCGAGGTCGTCGCATAGCCGTCTACCCAACGCACCGGACCCACCCGCGATGACGACCTTCACTGCGCCAGCGTATCCGCCGGCACCGCCTCGCCCCCGACGCACGCTCCCGGCCTGGCCACGTTGGACTGTCTGGCCGGAAAGCGGTGGCGGGAGCAGAGCCCCAGCGCCGATGATGGTCCCGTGTCTCCTGAGTGCTCCGCCGATGTGGGCGTCGATCCGTAGTCGGTCGACCCCATCGGTTCAGTGCACCCAGGAGTAGACAATCGTGGATACGGAACATCTCGCTACCCAGCCTGCCCGCGAGATCGCCTGCGACGAGTCGGGCTGGGAGGGCGCCAACCTCGTCGCGGGAAGCTCGGACGTCGTCGCGTACGCCAGTGTGCGGCTCAGCGCCGAGACCGCCGCGGAGTGCATGCACAAGCTCAGCGTCCGACCAGGACACTCCGGTCATCAGCGGGCCCGGGAGTGCAAGGCGTCTCATGTGCTTCGGGCGGGTCGACGGTCTACCGTAAGGTGGCTGCTCGGCCCGGACGGACCCCTCTACGGCAACGCCTCGGTCCATCTCACGGAGAAGGCCTACTTCGTCGTCGGCAGGGCCATCGACCTCTTCCTCGGGCACTCCACCGACGCGGCGAGCGCGGGTCTGGTCGTGGACCAGCGGCTCGCCGCAATGGCGCTCACCATCTGCCGGCAAGGTCCGGCGGCGTTCGGCGATGACCGGTGGCGGGCCTTCCTTGTGGCGGCCAACGCGGTCCTGCGTACGTGGAAGCCACGGAACGTGCGCGAGCCGGTCGACGACTTTGCCGGTCTCGTCGAGGCGCTCCGGCAGCTCGGCGACGACGACCGGGTCAACGCGATCCTCGACGAGCTCCGGCAGGCGCGGCCCAATGCCTACGCTGCGCGCGCTCGGCTCCTCGACAACCGGGTCGTGCAACCGGCGCTGGAGCCCTTGATCCCCGCGCTGGCCAGCACGATCCTCCACTGGGCCCGGGCGGGTCATCCCATCTCGATCGTCCACGACGAGCAGTCCGCGCTGACCGAGCGACGCGTGCGGCGGCTGGAGCGTCAGCTCCTGCCGTACGGACAGCCTCTCGCGTTCCGGCAGGTCGACTCGCGCTCGGATGCTCGGGTGCAGGTTGCCGACGTGCTGGCCGGAGTCGCCCGCAGGGTAGCCGCTGACGAGCTCCGCGGCCCTGGCGCCGGGGAGCTGGGCGGATGGCTCCGGCCGTACGTCGACCCGACATCGCGATGGTGCGACGAGCGAAGCTGGGCACGCCTGGCACCCACTGGACCGGCAGCATCCGGACACCGTACGCACCCCGACCCACTGGGTCGGCCAGGTGCAGCGCCACCATCGGCACGGTGAAGCCCAAGCGGTTATCTGCGAACCGGGCCTCGGGGAGCCCGCTACACCGGCGGCCCACCGCACGATGTGTGCCGCGAGCGGACCGCTGTGGCGTACCCACGACAGGTGGGTCAGGTGGGCGGCTCCGGCCTCCGCCGGCCCGTAGCGGCACCGGGTGACCGATGCGTTAGGCAGCTTCTCCAGCAGGTGCTCCACGGCCTGTGGCGGCGCCTGCCGGTCACCGTCGACGCCCACGCTGAGCACCGGAAGCCGGACCTGACGCAGGCGCGGCTCCAGCTCCGGCAGGCCTGCCACGGCGTACCGTCCGGTCCGCGCCTGGCGTCCCCAGTCGGCGACCAGCCCAGCCGCCTGCCGGGCGCCGAAGCCGGCCGCGGGCAGGTACCCGAGCAGGCGGCTCACCGCCACCATCAGCTGCGAGCCGACCAGCACCCGCGCCCCGCCCAGCAGCCCGTAGCGCGGAAAGTACGGCGTGGAGGTGGCGACCAGGACCAGGCCAGTGACGGCGGTCGGCTCCAGTGCCAGGTACAGCGTCGAAAGCTGACCGCCGAGACTGTGGCCGAGCAGGAAGACCGGTCTGGCGGGCAGGCGTTCGCGGACGGCGGCGAGCGTCTGCGGCCGGTAGTACCTGGCCCACACCCCCAGGGCCGGCCACACGACAAAGAGCGGGTCGGCGGCGCCAGGCTGGTCCCGCCGGACCAGCAGCCCGCCGACGGTGCTGCCGTCGTGCAGCGGGACGTCGAGCTCCTCCTCTGTGGTCTTCGGCTGCTCGCTCATCCCTCCCCATCTCCACGATCATCGCATTCAGCCAATGTCCCGAGGTACCGATGAGCCCGGACCCGGCTGCGGCATATCCGCCGCATCGGGCCGCCCAACGTTATCGTGAGATTGGTATACGGCGCGGGGAGCACAACCGTCACCCGTGAATGGGCATCTCAATGTCGCCTAGGGCAGCCCAGCATGGTCGGGACCTGGCCGCGGCGCTGTCGGCGACGCTCGGCGGCCTACCCCCGTGGTGGCTCCGGCCGGCGAGGTCCAGCCCGGGTCGCCTCGTCGGGCCCACCGGGCCGGGCTTCACCGCGGCAGCCTGCTTCATCGACGGCGTCGGCGAGGTCGCCAAGGGCCCTGCGTGCTTGACCCGGGTCATCAGGTTTCCGAGGCGAACCAGGACGGCGAGTCGAGGGGAGGGTACCGGTGCAGAGCTACGGCATCTGGGATCTCATCTACCGGTACCTGCTGCCCGACTGGTGGGTCATTCCGGTCTACACCACCATCACCGCGTGGATGGCGACGGTGGCGTGGTGGCGGCGAGCGCAGCGGCTGGGCCGGGACTGGGCGCGGCGGTTCCTCGTCCTGCTGGAGGATGGGCCGAGGCTGCGCCTGTACGCGTTCCGCGCCGCGGTCGCGTTGCCGTTCTTCCTCGTGCCGTTGGCCATTGTGGTGATGTCGTATCTGCTGGGATGCGGAGTCTGGGCAGCGTTCCACGATGGACAGGTCGGTATCGCGCCCAACGCGGTCAACCTGGCGGCGCTGGCGTACGGGACCGGCGGTGTCGTCCTCGTCGCCTGGGCGTACAAGAAGGACATAGAGCTCTTCCTCGGCGGTGCGCTGTGGTACGGCGCGGTCGTCGGGATCCCATGGGGGCTGCTGGCCTTGGTGAACCTCCTCTTCGCCATCCTGGATCTGCTGACGGATGCCCTGTTCGGCACCCCCGAGTGGGGCAGGCTGTGGCACGCGCTGGGCATCCTCGCCGTGGCGGTCGTGCCGAGCGTGACACTCCTCGTCGCCGGCTGGTCGGCGCGCAAGGGTTGGGACCTCATCACCGGCCGCTGGGCCGACGAGGAGGACCACGAGCCCAGCGAGGCGTAGGGGGAAGCCGGTAGTCCCGTACCGGGTGTGGGGTCAGCCGCCCACGGCGAGCCCGAACGGTCGCACGACGACCCCGACGATGAGATCGGCGGCGGCGTATGGGTCGTCCAGCAGCAGCCGGCGCACCTCACGGACGTCCGTGCCGCGCAGGACCAGCACACCGGTGTCCACTGGTTCTCGTGTCGCCCCGGCCAGGAGCAACGTCCCCCCGTCGGCCAGATCGCGCAACCACGCGAGATGGTCCTGCCGGTACGGCATTCGTCGTTGCTCCATGCCCGCCACGTACGTATAGATAACTAGAAATGTCGATAAGGTCCCGGCCACGGGGACCATCATGCCGCCGGCGGTCAGGTACGGCGTAGCACCAGCGTCACAAAGCCCAGCACGTTGCGGTACCCGCACAGCCACTGGTCACGGTGCTCCCGGGCGACGGTGAGCGCCTCGGCGGAGTCCGGATGACCGGGGTTGTCCAGCGCCCACCCGGTGAGCGAACCGACCCACGACCACTCGTAGTTGTGCCACTCGGCGGCGTCGCTGACGTGGGCGTACACCGGTGTCCAACCGGCTTGTTCGGCGGCGGCGACCAGGCCGGCGAGGTCGGTGAGGTCCTGCGGCGTCACGTTGAGCGCGGCCAGCGCCTGCGGCGTCGGCGGAGCCTGCCAGAAACCCTCACCGACCAGCAGGACGCCGTCAGCGCGCACGTGCCGGCCGGCCAGCCGCAGCGCCGCGGCGAAGCCGCCGAACGCGTGTGTCGACCCGACGCACAGCACCAGGTCGTAGTCGCCGTCGGGCACGTACGTGCGGACGTCACGCTCGTGCAGGGTGAGCCGGTCGGCCAGACCGCGCTCGGCGGCGGCTTCCGCGGCGCGGTCCAGGGCGTACCGGCTGACGTCTACCGCGTCCGCGTGGCCGTCCGGGTAGTGGGCCAGGGCCTGCAGCGCCCAGGCTGCCTGCCCGCAGCCGAGGTCGAGGATACGGGCCGCCGGCTGCCGGTCCGCCCGGCGCAGCAGCCGGTTGACGTTGACACCCAGGATCGGGGCCGCGATCGGGTGGTGCGCGTGCGCGATGCTGCTGAGCCGTTGACGGTCCACCGCCACAGTGAACATCAGGGGGCATGCCTACCGTGAGGACATGACTGACGTCGGTGACTTCGCTCGCCTGGTCACGGGCGACCACGGCCTGTGCGTCGTGTCGACCCTGCGACCGGACGGCACGATCCAGGCCACGGTGGTGAATGCCGGAGTGCTCGACCATCCGCTGGCCGGACGACCCGTGGTGGCGTCCGTGGCGATGGGCGGCAGCCGCAAGCTGGCCAACTTGCGGGTCCGGCCCCAGGCGACTGTGGTCGCCCGGGTCGGTTGGGAATGGGTGGCCGCCGAGGGCCGTGCCGAGCTGGTCGGCTCCGACGCCTGAGGGTCCACAACACCCCACCAACGGCACGAGCGTACGCCTCGCGGAGTGAGACCGGTCCGGCGCTGGCCGGGCCGAGGAGGTCTGGTCCGCGGCGGAGGAGGACGGCTCAGCCGCCGCTGTTGAGGTCGGTGACGAGGGTACGCAGCCAGGACTGGGCCAGCGTGGGCTCGTGGCCGATGGCCCGGGCCAAGGCCTGACGGCCGGACCGGCTGCGGCCGTAGGCGACGAGTGCCGCAGCTTCGGCGAGCGCCTGACGGGTGCGCTGGTCGCGGTCGGGCCCCGCCGCCTCGGCCAGCCACCGCTCGGGTCGGAACGACCTGGTCAGCTTGGTCTGCTGGTCACCGAGGTACGACCAGACCCATGGATGCAGCGACACGTTGACGACCGCACGGGCCGGCAGCTGACGCGTCCACGCCGCGTGCTGCTGCCAGCGGTACGTGTTCGGGCTGGTCCTCGTCCGGCTCGTCACCCCGACGAACCGCATCTTGCGCCGGATGACCGGCCAGGGCTGCCGAGCCTCGTCGACCCAGGTCCGCAGCAGCTCGAACAGCTCGGTGAAGGTCGCGCCGCGATACACCACGTCCACGAACGTGACCGGCCGACCGCGCCGGGCCAGGGCGGACGGGGCGAGCCCAACGGCGGCCAGGATGCGCCGGGCCTGAGCCTGCTCAGCCGGGGTCAGCGGGCGCCGCCGCCACCGGCGCCAGGACCCCACTCCGGGCCGCTGGAAGGACAGCGGTAGCCGACGCAGCCACCGCTGGTCGCCGTGCCCAGCAAGGGCACCGCTGAGCAGGTCGAACATCGAGTCCAACGACCTGCCGACGAAGACCAGGTCGCCGTTGCCGCTGCGGGCGAGCACCTTGCCGGCGCATGTGACCAGGTCATCGAGGAACCACAGGTCCGGTGGCATGGTCGCATCCAGCAGCGATCCCAGCTGGTCGGGCGTGACCAGGTCCCACCGAAACGGCAGGCTCTCCTCAGCCGTCCCACGCATCCGGTCATGATGACAGGCGGCCTCCGACCCGAGCCCATGGGCAGCGCCAACGGCTTGACGGCGGTAGACCTTGACGGCGACGGCACGGAGCCGATAGAACCCAAAGGGTTATAAACTAAGAGGTTATGGAGCTATGCGCCCGATGCGCTGGACACGACGTTCGCTGCACTGGCCGATCCGGCCCGGCGGACGATCCTGGCCCGGCCGGCGTCCGGCGACGCTACCGTAGCTGAACTGGCCGCCCCGCTTGCGATGAGCCAGCCGGCGGTTGCTACTGCCGGAGAGCTTCCGGCGGCTCGACACACTGCTCGGCCGCCTCGACGACGGACAGCCAGGGGAAGGACGCGATGACCGGTGACCCACCGGCCGACCGGTTGGACGCCGGACCGGGCCAGGCCGTCTACAGCAGGCGCATCCTCGCCATCTACGACACCGGCATCATACGCATCGCCCAGCCCTTGGCGTGGCGCTGCCCGAGCAGCCGGATCCAGGCGCTGTACGACACGTACGCCTCAGCGGACCACCTCGACGTCGGGATCGGCACCGGGTACTTCCTCAACCGGTGCCGGTTCCCGGTGCCGGCACCGCGGATCACCCTGCTCGACATGAACGCCAACTGCCTGGCCGTGGCCGCCCGGCGGCTGGCTCGCTACCAGGTCACCACCCACCAGGCCAACGTGCTGGAGCCGATCGCCCTGCCGGCACGCAGCTTCGGCTCGGTGGGCATGAACTGCCTGCTGCACTGCCTGCCCGGCACGCTCGCGGACAAGGCTGCGGCGCTGGGCAACGTCAAGGCGTTGATGCGCCCGGGTGCACCCCTGTTCGGGAGCACCGTGCTGGTCAAGGGGGTCCGGCACAACCTGCTCGGCCGGATCCTGGTCGACGCGTGGAACCGCCGGGGCATCTGGAGCAACCGGGAGGACGACCTCGTCGGGCTGCATGCCGCGCTAGGGGCCCACTTCACGCGGTACGAGGTCGAGCCCATCGGGCGCTCGGCGCACTTCATCGCATGGGCCTGACCCATACGCGGCCACGCCGGGTAACCCGCTCCCACGGCGACCGCGTGCCTGCGGGTTGGCGGCGAGCATGGCGCAGAACAGGGCACCCTGCTCGATCGCGTCATCCAGCGCCACATGGCTGTGCGGGGAGTCGTCGAACCAGCTGCGAGGCATGGTGCGCTTCGATGTCGCCCGGTACCCGGTGCCCAGCAAGGCCATGGCGTACGTCTTGATGTCCAGTGCCGAGTGGGAGAACGGGCTCGACCCGGTGAACCGGACCAGGTACCAGTACACGAACATGAAGTCGAACGCGGCGGGGTAGCCGACGAACACCGGCCGCCCCGGTAGCTGCTCGAGCCAGGTCTTGTAGCGGGCCATCGCGACCGCCGGGTCCTGCTGGTCGGCCCGGCACGCCGCCCAGGCCTGCGGCTGGGTCGCCCACCACGCCATGGTGGCCGCATCACCGCGCGCACCGGGCAGCGGGACGAGGTTTGCGCTGAAGGTAGCCAGCAGGTCCTTGCCGGCGGTGTACGCCGCCGATGCGAAGCTCAGCATCGAGTGGGGTCCGGGGATCGGACCGTCCGTCTCAACGTCCGTGCTGACATAGATCTCCGGCCGTGCCACGCCCGCACCGTACGGCACCCGCACCGCAGCGTCGACCACGTGGTGATCCGCACGCCCGGCGACACCCAAGATGGCCCGTCGGGTTGTCAGATGCTGACCGGCTCGCGTAGCGCAGCAGAGGGTCACTCGCGCTCGATCCTCCGCAGCCCGTGCGTGGGCGTCCACCACTCGACGACGAGCATCGTGGCCTGCTCGTTGAGGTGGGTGTGCACAACCTCGGCGATGTCAGCGTGGAAGCGGTCGCCGTCCGGTCCTTGGGTGACGGGTCCGGCCGCGGTCGCCCGGCCGGAGATCTTCGCCTCGCCCGGCCACTGCGCCTCGCCGCCCTCGACCGGGTCGACCGTGGCGCTGTGCAGGGCGAACCGTGGGTCCCGATGCAGATCCGCGCCCTTGCGCGAGCTCGCCATCGAGCCGAAGACCAGCTCACCGTCCTCGAAGGCCGCCTCGATCCCGCTGATCCGCGGCGCCCCGTTGGCTCGCACGGTGGCAATGGTCTTGTGCCGGTGAGCGTCGAACAGCGCCCGCACGCGCTGAGCAAACTCCGGCGCTGCCTGTTCGACGTCCTGCCATGCCGTCATACGCGCATGATTGCACCGACCCGGCCAGCGGCGCGCGCCCCGTGGCGACAGCGGATACCGGCGAGCTCAGCCACGAGCAGTATCGATCACGGCGAAGCCGTCCAGTCCGTGGGCTCGCTGCTGCGGCGACGGTTTCTGCCAGAGCTTCTACGCGTGCCGGGATGGGGTGTCGGGGCTGCTCGGCAGCCCTTCGCTGGGCCGGTACCGGTGGCTCGGGCGTAGGGTGGCGATGAGCGCTCAACGGGGAGGTCGACACTGGCATGACGACGACGCATGTGCTCAGGACCGCCGAGGTCGACATCGTCTACGACATCCACGGGCCGCTGCCTACGGCCGACGGACGCCCACCTCTGTTCATGATCGGCCAGCCCATGGACGCTGGCGGGTTCGCCACCTTGGCGTCGTACCTCCCCGACCGCACCGTGGTCACCTATGACCCGCGCGGCCTGGGCCGCAGCAGGCGCAAGGACGGCCGGGTCGACAATGCGCCGGCCGTCCAGGCGGAGGACGTGCACGCCGTGGTCGAGGCGCTCGGCGTGGGCCCGGTCGAGATGTTCGCGAGCAGCGGCGGCGCGGTGACCGCACTAGCCCTTGTGGCGGCGTACCCCAGCGACGTGACCGCCCTGGTGGCCCACGAGCCGCCGCTGATCGCGGTGCTCCCCGACGCGGAGGCGGCCGAGCGTGCCCAGGGCGGCGTTCGGGACGCGTACGAGGCAAAGGGGTCCAATGCCGGCATGGCGGCTTTCATCGCAATGACGTCGTGGCGAGGCCAGTTCACCGATGAGTACTTCGCCCAGTCTCCACCTGATCCGGTCCAGTTCGGGATGCCGAGCGAGGACGACGGCTCGCGTGACGACCCGTTGCTCTCCGACCGCTCCTGGGCGGTCACCAGCTACCGCCCCGACGTTGCCAAGCTGGCCGCGGCGCCGACCCGCATCGTGATCGCTGTCGGCGAGGAGTCCCTGGACACGCTCACCGGACGCACAGCGGTGGCCACCGCCGAGCTGCTCGGCCAGCAGGCGACGGTGTTCCCGAGCCACCATGGCGGCTTCCTCGGCGGCGAGTTCGGATACGCCGGCCAGCCGGAGGCCTTCGCACGCAAGCTACGCGAGGTCCTCGACGACCGCAGCTGACGTGCCTTCCAACAAGGCCGTCTCCTGGGTCCAGCGCAGCCACGCAGTGCTGGCGTACTCCGGCGCTGGACCGGACCGGTGCAGGTCAGCGCCCTTGCCTCAGGCACTATGAGCCTCGGGGTCCGGTACCGACAGTGGATGACCTGCCCGTGTCGTTGGCGCAGGATGGTCGGGTGCGCCCCTTCCGCTTCTTTGGTACTGCGGCCGCCGGGCCGGTCGGCGTTCACGTGATCGTTGACACCGCGCGCCGGGCAGAGGCGGCCGGTTTCACTGGGCTGGTCCTGCCGGACCACCTGCTTGAGCAGCATGCCCCGGTACCGGTGCTGGCCACGGTTGCCGCCGTGACCCAACGGCTGCGGATCATGCCGTTCGTGCTCAACGCCGGCCTGCGCCACCCGGCCGTGGTGGCCCAGGATCTGGCCAGCCTCGACGTACTTTCCGGCGGCCGGCTGGAGATCGGTCTGGGCGCTGGCTGGAACCGCAGGGAACACGACGCTATCGGCTTACCGTTCGATCCGGCCCGGCGACGCATCGACCGGTTGGCCGAGGCCGTTGACGTCCTGAAGGGCTGTCTCGCCCCCGGCCCCTTCTCCTACCGAGGGGCGTTCTACAGCTTGGACCGGCACGACGGGTATCCCAAGCCGGTGCAGCAGCCACATCCCCCGCTGTTCATCGGTGGCGGCGGCCGGCGGGTGCTCGCCTTGGCGGCCCGGCACGCCGACACCGTTGGGCTGGCGCCGCGCGTGCTACCGGGCGGCAACGGACTCCCGCCGCCGGACCCGCACAGCCTCACCCTCGCCGGCGCCCAGGAGAAGGTCGCCTGGATCCGCGCCGCGGCAGGCGACCGCTTCGACCGGATCGAGCTGAACCTCTACCCCAGTGGCGGGCCCCTGCTCGTCACCGCCAACGCCACCGCGCCGGCACGCGAACGCGCCGACGCCTTGCACCGGCTCACCGGGGTCCAGCTCACCACGACCGAGATCCTTCAGTCGCCACACATCTTCATCGGATCGGTCGCGGACATCGTCGACAAGATCCAGTCGCTACGGGCACAGCTCGGAGTCAGCTCCTTCATGCTCGGAGACATCGACGCCGCCATCCCGATCGTGGAACGGCTCGCCGGACAGTAACCGCCCAGCGCGCAGGGCGTCGTGCCCTCGCCCGGACGGCACTAGTGTGCCGAGCATGCGCATGCTGCACCTCGGGCTCCGAGTCACCGACCTGGCCCTTGGCCGAGCTATCGGGGCGGCAACACACGGAACTCGTTGCCGTCGGGATCGGCCAGCACGACGGCGCCATCCTCGCCGACCTCGAGTTGGGTGGCGCCGAGAGCGACCAGCCGGTCGGCCTCCGCCTGCTGGTCACCGTGGACGGGTGGAGCGAGGTCGAAGCGCTGCCGGTTCCTTGCCTCTTTGGGGTCCAGGGGCAGTCCTCCCCAGGCGACCTTCGTGCCGCCGTGCGGTGACTGGACCGCGGTCTCCTGGTCCTGGTCCCACACCAGCGGCCAGCCCAGCGCCTCGCTCCAGAAGAGGCCGACGTCGCGGGTACCGTCGCAGGCGATCTCCCCCAGGAAGCCGCACCCGGCGAGGAAGTTGTTGCCCGGCTCGATCACGTCGAACGCGTTGCCTTCGGGGTCGGCCAACACGACGTGCCCCTCCTCGGGGCGCTGCCCGATGTCGAGATGGCTGGCGCCGAGCTCCAGCGCCTTCGCCACCGTGTGCTGCTGGTCAGCGAGGCTGGTGCTGGTCAGGTGCAGGTGCAGGTAGTCCCGCCGCGGCCTCTCCGCCCGGCTCGCGACGAACCTGAGGCTGAGCTGGGTGTCGTCGCCGGGCAGAAGCGCGCCACCAGCTTCCTCGACGACCTCCCGGCCGAGCACGCCAGCCCAGAACTGCGCCAAGCGCAGGGGTTGGCGCGCATCGAAGCAGATGGCGAACAGTTGACAGGTCATTGTGTGCACATCCCCGATTGCTGGCTGACCGCTGTCGACGGGGCGGTCCTCACCGCGAAGTCCGCTACCTTCCGCTGGGCACCTGGTCCTTGACGTCGTCGTAGCCAACCTTGGCGGGTGCCTCGGCCGGCGCGTAGATCACGCGGATCACGCCCGTCGGAAACACCTCCGTCGCCGCCACCCGCAGGTGGTACGGAGCGTCGCCGTCGTCGAACAGCCTGCGGCCCTTACGCGCCGCGACCGGATGGACGAGCAGACGCAGCTCATCGACCAGGTTCGCGGCGAGCAGCTGCTGCACCACGGAGATCGAGCCGGGGATGAGAATGCCCCTGATGCCGGCATCAGCCTTGAGCGATGTCACGGCGTCGAGGAGATCGCCATTGATCAGCTCCGAGCTGCGCCAGGAGAGCTCCAGCGGTTGACGTGAGACAACGACCTTGCGTATGTCCCCGAGCTGCTTGGCGAACAGTGCGTCGTCCCCACCTGCTGCCTCGCGGCCGGGCCAGGCGCCGGCGAAGCTGTCGTAGGTCTTCCGGCCGATGAGCAGCACGTCAGCGGTGTCATAGTCCTCGCTGACGGCGCGGCCCATGTTCTCGTCGAAGTACGGGAAGTGCCAACCAGGGTCGATCTCGGCCACACCGTCGGCCGATATGAACAGGGTGGAGATGACCTTTGCCATCGCGGTGGTCCCCTCGCATCAGGCGGTTTCAGTAGGTAGACCGGCACAGCATCCCAAACTCATCGGCCCGCCACAGATCGGAGCCGTCGTTCGAGCACAACGTGCTGGTTCGGCACCGAGCCGGTCCCGGCTCGCGCACTCAATCGGCAGGTGCGGACGGCCGACATCGTTGGGATGGGCAAAGATCTCATCGACAGGTCTCGCATGGAGCCGGTGGCTGCCTGTACTGGAGCGGTCCGGGGTCGATCTGCCGGGCAGGCGGCGAGCGTCATCAACTGTATGGGGAGACTCAGGCGGTGACCACAGCTGCTGGCGAGGCGTCGTCTGAGGAGTTCGCGCGTACGCGGACGGGCGCGCTGGCTCGTACCGCGTACCTGCTCACGGACGACCGGGACCACGCCGAGGATCTGGTGCAGACCGCGCTCGCCCGCGCCGCCGTGCGCTGGACCAGGCTCGACGACCCGGAGCCGTACGTACGCCGGGTCCTGTCCACGCAACTCCCCCGTCAGCTGCGTGGCGTGCTCGAGGGGGTCGCGAAGGACGCGCCCGCGGTGCGCGTACCCCTGGGGCTTTAAGCTACACCTACCCTTCCGGTCTGGCGCTTTCCGCTGACGGCTCGGTGTCCGCAGTGCAGCTGGACGGCCGGCTGAGCGTGTACCGCCGTGGCGGCGCACCCGGATGGTCGCGGATCACCGGCCAGAACCCGATCGCCGGCAGGGCCGCCTGGCGCGCGGACAGAGCGCTGGCCGTGTGGGAGCGCAGCGACGTGTCCTGCCCCGCCTGCCCGGAGCGGGTCACCCCTTATCCCAGCACCTGGCGGCTGACGTTCCTCAATGGATCGACGGGGGAACCGCTCCCCGCCACCGGCTACCCGGTCCTGCGGTCGGCGCTCGGTGCGGGAGTCGTGGCCTGGCGGGGGGACACCGCGTACGCCATCGTCACGTACTCCACCAGCCGTTCCGCCAGCGGGGACGCCAGCGCCGGGGGGATCGAGCTGGTCCGGCTGGTGCCTGGGGCCGCCGAACCGCAGACCGTGCTGACCGCTCCACCGGGGACCACCTCCATGGGCGTCGCGACCGACTATGTCGACACGCTGCGGCCGACCGGGTCGCCCGAGACCGGCGTGAACATGTCTGAGGTGCTCGGCCGGACGGTGACCACAGCCCTGTGCCTGGCGCCGCTCGTCGTACCGCTGCTGATCTGGGTGTTCCTGCGCCGCCGCCCTGCCGTCACCCCGCCCGGTAGCGCCCGCCGCTAGTGACCCGCCAGGGTCAGACCGTCCAGCTCGCGGCGCAGGTTGTCGTGCGCGCGGCGGGTGCGCTCGGCGCGGTCGGGCACGATCCGGTACAGCTGGGTCGTACACCGCGTCGTGGAACCACGCCGCCAGCCGTACCGCGTCGGCATCGGCGGCCCGGGCGGCGTGAGCGTCCACTATGGAGAGTACGGCCGTCAGGTGCGCGACGTCGTGGTAGCGCCGGTGCGGCTCGGCCCAGCGGCGCAACAGGTCGGAGCCTGCGTGCTCGGCGGCGGCACCGTCGACACCCGCTGGCAGCGCGGCTCGCCAGCGAGTGAGCAGATCCGGCCCGGTGGCCATGCGGCCCTGCCCTACGGCGCACGGCACCTGCACCCAGGGTCACATGTCCCGTGAGCTCAGGACGCAGAACTCGTTCCCCTCCGGGTCACTCAGCACCGTCCAGGTAACCTCGGCGGACTGGCCCACGTCCACCCGCTTCGCACCGAGCCGCTCCAGGCGCGCGATCTCTGCGTCGCGGTCCTGGCTGGTGTGCGGGGCCAGGTCGATGTGCAGCCGGTTCTTGACCGACTTGCCCTCCGGGACCGGCACGAAGACCATTCCCGGCCCGATCCGCTCCCAGGGGGTGTCCTGGAGGGTGGCTTCGTCCGCCCACGAGGGGATGATCACGCACTCGTCCGCCGTGTCGTAGACGAGCTTCCAGTCGAGGGCCTCCGCCCACCATCGAGCCTGCTTGCGCACATCACGGCAGTCGACGACCACCGTGTACCAACGAAGCGCCATCGCTCTCCCCCGATCCCGGTATCTGCCTAGCTCGCCATCGTCCTTATCCGCCGTCGCGCTCGTCGAGCAGCTTGACCAGTCGCTTCGGCGCGACCTGGTTATCGTGGTGACCGTACCCCCAAATGTCACGAAGGCGCTCTTGCCGCGCACGAACCAGGTCGGCGCGCCGTGGCTGGGCCGCTCGGCGACCTCCGGGAAGGCGCCGCAGATACCGCGCAGACGGTCCAGTGCGTCCGCGTGCTGGTCTCCCACGGCTACCACCTGCCTGCGTCGGCTGCCGAGGCTAGCGCAGCCGGTGCGCCGCTGGTGGCCGCACCAGCGTGCGTCACGGGTGAACCCCGCGCCTGGCGGGTAGCCGGTGACCGACGAGGATAGGCGGATGCCCACGCGTACCGACCTGCGCAACGTCGCGATCATCGCCCACGTCGACCACGGCAAGACGACCCTGGTCGACGCCATGCTGCGCCAGGCCGGGGCGTTCCGGGCCCGGGCCGAGGTGACCGACCGGGTGCTGGACTCGATGGACCTGGAGCGGGAGAAGGGCATCACGATCCTGGCCAAGAACACGGCGGTACGCTACGCGCCGCCCGCCGGCGAGCCGGTCACCATCAACATCATCGACACGCCTGGCCACGCGGACTTCGGCGGCGAGGTCGAGCGGGGCCTGACCATGGTGGACGGTGCGCTGCTGCTCGTCGACGCCAGCGAAGGCCCGCTGCCGCAGACCCGCTTCGTACTGCGCAAGGCCCTTCAGCGGCGGCTGCCGCTGGTCCTCGTCATCAACAAGGTGGACCGCCCGGACGCCCGGATCAAGGAGGTCGTGGACGAGGTCTACGAGCTCTTCCTCGACCTGGACGCGGACGAGTCGCAGATCGACTTCCCCATCGTGTACGCGTGCGCCCGGGACGGCGCAGCCTCGCTGACCCGGCCGCCGGGCGGGGCGGCGCCGGCCGACAGCAGCTCGCTGGAGCCGCTGTTCCGCACCCTGCTGGACACGGTGCCCGCGCCCGCGTACGAGGAAGGCGCCCCGTTGCAGGCGCACGTGACCAACCTCGACGCGTCCCCGTTCCTCGGCCGGCTGGCGCTGTGCCGGGTCCGCGCCGGGCGCATCCGCAAGGGCCAGACCGTCGCGTGGTGCCGGGCTGACGGCACGGTCGAGCGGGTGCGCATCTCGGAGCTGCTGATGACCGACGCGCTGGAGCGCAAGCCGGCCGAGCAGGCCGGACCCGGCGACATCATCGCCGTGGCCGGCATCCCGGAGATCATGATCGGGGACACCCTGGCGGACGCGGACGACCCGCGCCCGCTGCCGCGGATCACCGTGGACGAGCCGGCGATCTCGGTGACGATCGGCACCAACACCTCCCCGCTGGCCGGCCGCGCCAAGGGCGCCAAGGTGACCGCCCGGCTGGTCAAGGACCGGCTCGACCGGGAGCTGGTCGGCAACGTCTCGCTGCGGGTGCTGCCGACCGAGCGGCCGGACACCTGGGAGGTGCAGGGCCGCGGCGAGCTGGCGCTGGCGATCCTCGTCGAGCAGATGCGCCGGGAGCGCTACGAGCTGACGGTCGGCAAGCCGCAGGTCGTCACGCGCCACGTCGACGGCCGGCTGTGCGAGCCGGTGGAGCGGCTCACCATCGACGTGCCCGAGGACTACCTCGGCGCGGTCACCCAGCTGCTGGCCAGCCGCAAGGGGCGGATGGAGCAGCTGGTCAACCACGGCACCGGCTGGGTACGCATGGAGTGGCTGGTGCCGGCCCGGGCGCTCATCGGCTTCCGCACCGAGTTCCTGACCGAGACCCGGGGCACCGGCATCCTGCACCACGTGTTCGAGGCGTACGAGCCGTGGGTCGGTGAGCTGCGCACTCGGCCCACCGGCTCGCTCGTCGCCGACCGCAGCGGCGCCGCGACCGCGTACGCCATGTACAACCTCCAGGAGCGCGGGTCGCTCTTTGTCGAGCCCGGCACCGAGGTCTACGAAGGCATGATCGTCGGGGAGAGCTCCCGAGCCGACGACATGGACGTCAACGTGACTAAGGAGAAGAAGCTGACGAACATCCGCTCGTCAGCGGCTGAGGAGCTGGAGCGGCTGGTCCCGCCCCGGCGGCTGTCGCTGGAGCAGGCCCTGGAGTTCTGCCGCGAGGACGAGTGCGCGGAGGTGACCCCGGACGCCGTACGGCTGCGCAAGGTCATCCTCAGCGCGGCCGAACGCGCCCGGTCCAGCCGCCGCGCCGCACGCCCGACGGCCTGACCGGGTCGAACGAGCTGACCAAGCCGCCGTAAGGCCCTGCCGTCCGGCGACAGGGCCAGCCGTCCGGGACAGGGCCAGCCGTCCGGCGACGGCCGATGCTGGTGGCGCGGCCCTTATGCTCTGCACCGCCAGAGCGAGCAGAGCATAAGGGCCGCCAACCGGGTACCAGCCCCGGGTCCGCGACCGCGCGCAGGCGGCCAGCCCGCGCTGGCCGCGACCGCCCGCTGGCTACACGCCGAGGGTTGTCCAGGGGCCCCAGATCGCGAACGTCATGCCGCGGCTGGCCTGGATGTTGACGAACAGGGTGTGCCCGTCCGGCGAGAACGTCGAGCCGGCGAACTCGTCGTTGAAGCGCGGCACGCCGGTCCGGCTGACCAGCCGGTTCAGCGCGATGTCGAAGAGCTGCCCGCCCTGGGTCAGCCCGCGCAGGTAGTTGTCGTTGACGTTGTCCTCGCAGAGCACGAGCGTGCCCCGCGGGCTCGTGGTGACGTTGTCCGGCAGGTCCAGCACGTCCGGGCCGGGCGACTCGTAGACCAGCTGGAGCATGCCCGCCGCGACGTGGTACCCCCAGACCTGGCCGCTGCCGTTGCCGTACCCGTCCAGGATCGGGCCGGTGCTGGTCTCGGCCGGACCACCGCCCTGGGTGGAGGTGAAGTAGACGACGCCGTTGTCGTACGCCGAGCCCTCCAGCCGGGAGAAGTAGGCCGCCCCCTGCTCCCAGCCCTGCCGCGCCACGTAGGGCAGCGCGGTCTCCTGCCGTGTCGTCGCCGGCACGCCCGGGGTGTAGGGGAACTCCGGTGCCGGGTCGTCGATGTCCACCCACTCGACCTGGTACGTGGCCCGCATTGGCTGGGACGCGGCGAGGTTGGCATTGGGCTGGCCCCGCACCGCGAGCATCTGGAGCCGGCCGCCGTCGACCAGCCGGCCCGCCTCGCGCGGGTCGCGCGGGGGGCGGTACCGGTAGAAGCCGGAGGCGAAGCCGAAGTCGTCCTCGGTCAGGTAGAGCCAGCCCTCGACCGGGTCGAACGCGACCGCCTCGTGCGCGAACCGGCCGGCGGAGCGGATCGGCTGCCGGTCCGACTGGCCGTCCTTCGGGACCTCGAAGATGAACCCGTGCCGCTGCTGCAGCCCGACGTTGGGCGCGCCGGTGAAGTCCGGCATGACGTCCGGCCCGTTGACCGTCTCCTCGCAGGTGACCCAGCTGCCCCACGGCATCGGGCCGCCGGAGCAGTTCATCTGGGTGCCGTTGAGGCTGGTGAAGGAGCGTACGACCGCCCCGAACCGGGTCACCTCGACGGTCGTGGTGCCGCCCGCGGTGGCCGTGTCGTAGGCCAGTGCGGGGTTGCCGAACGGCGTACCCGGGCCGTTGACCTCGTGGTTGCGTACGAGCAGCACGTTGCCGTTGGGGCCGGGAAAGGCGGCCATGCCGTCATGCCGGCCGGGCAGGACCGTGCCGTCGTCGAGCACGACGGTGAGCTCGGTGTCGTGGAAGGAGCGGTACTGGAAACCCTCGGGCAGCCAGAGCCGCACGTTCCCGTCACGCAGGTCAGGGATCGGGCGCAGCTGCCGGAACCCGGCACTGTCGGGGTCGGCGTGCACCGCGCTGCGGGCGACGAAGCCGGCGAACGGCCCGCCGAGCAGCGCACCTCCGGCCACCGCCGCGGCACCGCGCAGCACGCTCCGTCGGTCAAGGTCAGCCATGTGACAGGCCCCTCTCTCCGTTGAAAGGAAATCGGCTCACGCTAACGCCACCCGCCGTCGTGGGCCAGCCCACCGAACCGGTATGGTCATCCGCCCGGTACGGTCACCCCCATGGGGATGCCCCTGCGGCATCTGCCGGCGCTCGACGCCGAGCTGGCCACCGTCCCGGGCACGGTCTCGGTGTGGTGTGGGCGCCTGGGCCGGCCGGCGGCGTACGCCCGGCTGCCTGACGTGGCGCACTACGCCGCCAGCACGATGAAGGTGGCGGTGCTCGCCGCGGTGTACCGGGCCGCCGAGACCGGCCGGCTCGACCTTGACGCGCCGGTCGAGGTGCGTAACGAGTTCCCGTCCGCGGCACCGGGCGCGCCGCCGTTCGGCTGCGAGCGCGGGTACGACAACGACGAGGCGGTGTGGCAGCGGCTGGGCGGGCGTGCTCCGCTGCGCTGGCTGGCTCGCCGCATGATCGTGCGCTCGAGCAACCTGGCTACGAACATCTGCCTCACCTCGGTCGGGCTCGACGCGGTGGCGGAGGTCTGGCGGCGGGCCGGCGCCGGCAACAGTGCGGTCGGCCGCTGCATCGAGGACGCCGCAGCGAGCGAGGCGGGCATCACCAACCAGGTCACCGCCGCCGACCTCGCCGCGCTGCTCGGCGCGGTAGCCGGGCGCGCCACCGGGCCGGATGCCATCACCGGGCCGGATGCCGTTGCCGGGCCGGCGTCCTGCCGGGAGATGACTGAGGTGCTGCTGGCGCAGGAGCACCTCGACGACCTCGCCGCCGGCCTGCCACCAGGCGTGCCGGTGGCGCACAAGAACGGCTGGGTCCGCGGCGTCCGGCACGGGGCCGGGGTGGTCTACCCCGCCGACACGCCGCCGTACGCCATCGTCTGCTGCACCACCACCCCGCTGGCCACCAACGACGCGGGCGACGAGGCGTGCCGGCTGGTCGCGAGGGTGGCCGCCGCCAGCTGGGCGGATCGGCACGCTCTGGCCGGCTGAGCCCCACCTGAGCCGAACGGGCTCACTCCAGCAGGTTGGCGCGTAGCGCCTGGCACAGCGCCTCATCCATGCCAAGCCCCTCGCGCAGGTACGCGTCGAACCCGCCGTACACCCGGTCGACCTCGGCGTAGGCCGCGTCGAGGTAGTCGGTGCGGGCCTCGAGGACCGGCCGGATCGCGTCCTCGTCCAGCTCCGGCCGGCGCTCGCGCATCGCGGCCAGGATGGCCCCGTTCACCTCGGCCGCCGCGTGGTTGGTCGCCAGGTAGTCCACGGTGATCTCGACCCGGTCCACGCCGAGCGCGGTGAGCACGATCGCCGAGAGCCAGCCGGTGCGGTCCTTGCCTGCCGAGCAGTGCACGAGGACCGGCAGCGCGACCGGGTCGGCGAGCACGCGGACCGCCGCCGCCAGGCTGTCCCGGGCCGACTCGCCGGTGACGAACCAGCGGTAGATGGCGGTCATCGCGCCCGGTGTGCCCTCCTCAGCCAGCGCCTCGTACCCGTCGAGCTGGTGGCCGAGCATGACCGCTGAGACGTAGGTGAACACCGGGTGTGCCGGGTCGTAGATCGGCAGGGTGGTCACCGCCGGCGCCGGGTCGGTGGGTAGGCGGTCCGGCGGGGCGAGCGCGACCTCGCTGACGTCGCGCAGGTCGACCACGCGGGCTAGCCGCAGCGCGCCGAGGACCGCGACGTCGTCGTCGGTGAGCCGGCCCAGCGCGCTGGCGCGCACCACCCGCCCGCGACGGACCCGGCGGCCGTCGATGGTCGGTAGGCCGCCCAGGTCGCGGGTGTTCGGTGCGCCGAACAGGCCCAGGCCGCGCTCCAACCCGACCGCCTCCCTTCGTCGTACCAGTGCGTCACGCTTCGTCGTACCAGTGCGTCACGCGGCTCGTACCAGTGCGTCACGCGACCGGAAGCGGAGCCGGCACCGGCGCGCGGCGGCCGGGGAACCGTAACCCGCCGGGTCGCGTCCTAGCCAGGAGACTGGAGGTTCCCATGCGCATCCGCCCGCTCGCCGCCGTGCTGCCCGTCCTACTCGCCGGCGTTGCCGCCTGTGCCGTCACGCCCCCGAGCGGGCCGGGTCCGGGGTCCGGCGGCCCCTCGGCCCAGCCGGAGCCGGGCGTGGACCGGTCCGCCGCCGTCTACTCGGCGGTCCTGCGGCGCTACCTCACCACCAGCGACCACTCGTACGGGGACGAGCACCGGTTCGGCACGGTCTACGTGCTCGACCACGCGGTGGCCGGTGCGGCCGACCCGATGCGCACCACGCAGTCCGGGCAGCGGGAGCCGATCTCACCGGACAGCCAGCACGCCATCGTGCAGGCCCTGGCAGACGTCGGCGCGGTGGAGTTCGTGGCCGACCGGGACGAGGTGGTGGAGAACGCGAACGGCTGCGAGCGCGTACGCGGCGAGGCCGTGCTGGTCACCCTCGGCCCGGTGCCGGCCCAGGGCGACCGCGTGGAGGTGGGCGTCTACGGCTTCATGGCCTGTCTCGCCGCGACCTGGATGACCTATGTCGCGCAGCGGGGTTCCTCCGGGTGGGAGGTCAAAGGCACCACCGGCCCGGTCGCCATCTCCTGAAAGCGCCAGCCAGGCCGGCTACGCTGCGTCCTCGTGACCATCGCCGAGGTCCGGACCCATCGGGTCAGGGCGCCGCTGCACACGCCGTTCGTCACCGCGCTGCGCCGGGCCACCCACGTCGAGACGCTGGTCGTCGAGGTGACCGACGCCGACGGCCGGTCCGGCTTCGGGGAGGCGCCCCAGGTGTGGCAGGTGACCGGGGCTTCGCTGGCCGGCTCCGCAGCCTGCGTACAGGAGCTGCTCGGGCCGCTGCTGGCCGGCCGGGACCCGGACGACCTGGTGGCCCGGTGCCGGGAGGTGGCGGGTGCGGCCGCCGGCAACGAGGCCGCCAAGGCGGCCGTGGACGTGGCACTGCACGACCTGGCCGCGCGGCGGCTCGGCGTACCGCTGGTCCGGCTCCTGGGTGGCGCGGGCCTGCGGGTGCCCACGGACGTCACGCTCTCCGCGGGCGACCCGGCGGCGCTCTCCGCCGCGGCCCGTGACCGGGCCGCCGAGGGCTTCCCGGTGCTCAAGGTCAAGGTGGGTACGGACGCGGCGGGCGACCTGGCCCGGGTACGCGCGGTGCGGGCCGCGGCCGGCCCAGGGGTGGGGATCCGGCTCGACGCCAACCAGGGCTGGTCCCCCCGCGAGGCGGTACGGGTGATCCGCGGCATCGAGGACGCCGGCCTCGATGTGGAGCTGGTCGAGCAGCCGGTGCCCAGCTGGGACCTTGCCGGACTGGCGTGGGTGAGCGACCGGGTCGGCACGCCGGTCCTCGCCGACGAGGCCGTGTTCGGCGTGCGCGACCTGGTCGAGGTGATCCGGCGCCGGGCGGCCGACATGGTCAACGTCAAGCTGGCCAAGTGCGGCGGGCTGCGGCCGGCCCGTACGCTGCTGGAGCTCGCGGCCGAGCACGGCCTCGGCACGGTCGTCGGCTCGATGATGGAGAGCCCGGTCGGCGTCGGGGCGGCGGCGAGCCTGGTGGCCGCGTACGGCACCAGCGCAGTGTCCGACCTCGACGCCGCGTGGTGGCTGGCCGGCAACCCGGTCGTGGGCGGGCTGCGGTACGAGGGCGCCACGGTCGTGCTGCCGGACGCGCCAGGGCTCGGGATCGCCAGCATCCGCACCACCGGCCCCGCCGCTGATGCTGGCCCCGCCGGCGCTGGCCCCGGCGCCGACGAGTCGGCCTGAGCCCGGCGGGCGGCGGCGTCTAGGGTGGACCGCTGAGTAACTGTCGTTACCGAGCAGAGAGCGAGGTGCTGGCGTGAGTGTCGAGCCGGGCGACCATGCCGAGGTCCGGGTGGCCGTGGCGACCCTGTGGTCCGACCCGACCGCGCCGCGTCCGGTCGACGCGCGGACGCTGGGCGTCCCGTCCGATGTCCGGGGCTGGGTCGCCGGGATGAGCCCGGATGAGCGGATCCACCAGGGCGTGCTGACCCAGCTGCTGCTGGGCGAGCGGGTGCTGGTCGAGCAGGCCCGGGACGGCTGGGTGCGCGTGGTCGCCCTGGAGCAGCCGGCCGCCAAGCTGGACCTGCGCGGCTACCCCGGCTGGCTTCCCGCGGAGCAGCTCGCCAAGGCCTCCCCCACGGACGGCCAGCGGTACGTCGTGGACGCCACCGCGACCGCGCTGCGGGACGAGCCGGCCGGCGACCCGGCGCTGACCGGGGTGGCGGTCGGCACCAGGCTGACCGTTGTCGGGGCCGCCAGCCGGGGTTGGCTGCCGGTCCGCGTACCAGGCATTGACGTGCCGCTGTGGGCGCTCGCCCGGGACCTGGTGCCCGCGCCGGCTGGCACGCCCGAGCCGGCTGAGGCGCTCAACGTCGCCCGCCGGCTGCTCGACGTCGGGTACGTGTGGGGCGGCCTCTCCGCGTACGGGGTCGACTGCTCCGGCCTGGTGCACCTGGCGTGGCGGCGGTTCGGTGTGTCCGTGCCGCGCGACGCCGACGACCAGCGGGCTGCGACCGAGCCTGTACCGCTGGGCGAGGAGCGCCCCGGCGACCTGTACTTCTTCGCCCGGCCGGACCGGGCGGTGCACCACGTCGGGTACGTCGCGGCGCCGCCCAGCGGCGACCGCCGGGAGATGGTGCACGCGTGCTACACGAGCCGGCGGGTCGTCGCCGAGCCGGTGGCGGGCGAGCGCGCGGACACGCTGGTCGGCGCGGGTCGGGTCCGGCCGGCTCCGGCCGGCGGCTAGCGCCCGGTCAGCCCCTTCTCCACCACGACCTTGCCATCAGGCCCGGTCTTGGGCTCAGGCACGGTGATGCGCCGGTTGTCCCGGTTCGTCTTCAGCACGCTGGCCAGGGTGGCGAGGATGAGGGTGCTGAGGATCACGGTGAGCGAGAGCCAGATGGGGACCTCAGGGGCCCAGCTCACCGGCTGGCCACCGTTGACGAACGGCAGGTTGTTGCCGTGCAGCGCCTCCAGCACCAGCTTGACGCCGATGAAGCCGAGCACGACGGCGAGCCCCATGGACAGGTACACCAGCCGGTCGAGCAGGCCACCCAGCAGGAAGTAGAGCTGGCGCAGGCCCATCAGGGCGAAGACGTTGGCGGTGAACACGAGGTACGGCTCGCTGGTGATGCCGAAGATCGCCGGGATGGAGTCGAGCGCGAAGATCAGGTCGGTGGTGCCGATTGCGATCATGACGATGAGCATCGGCGTGAACAGGCGCCGTCCGTTCACCGTCGCGGTCATCTTGGCACCGTTGTAGGTCCGGGTGATCGGCAGCGCCCGGCGGCTCCACCGGATCAGCGCGTTCTCCTTGAAGTCGCTCACGTCGTCCTCACCGTGCCGGGCCAGCTTGACGGCGGTGTAGACGAGGAACGCGCCGAAGATGTAGAAGACCCAGTCGAACTCGCGGACCAGCGCGGCGCCGGCGGCGATGAACGCACCGCGCATGAGCAGCGCCAGCACGATGCCGATGAGCAGGACCTTCTGCTGGTACTGCCGCGGCACCGCGAACCGGCTCATGATGATCACGAAGACGAACAGGTTGTCAACGGAGAGGCTGTACTCGGTTACCCAGCCGGTAAAGAACTGCGCGGCCGGCGTGGCGCCGTACCCTATGAAGATCCACACTCCGAACGCGGCGGCGAGTGTGACGTAGAAAGCCACCCAGGCCAGCGACTCGCGCATGGACGGCTCATGCGGGCGGCGACCCACTATCAGCAGGTCGCCCAGGAGCAGGACGGTGAGGGCGACCAGGGTGACCACCCATGCGGTCGTGGAGACGTCCATCCGAGCAACCTCCGGCAGGCACCAGGTGACTGGCGGAGGTCTCTCCCGTCGCCCGCAGGTGCGGGCGACCGACGGCGCCGGGTCGGACCGGGGTACGGCAGCAACCGTGCTGACGACACCGTCGCGAGGGAATACTCCCCTCCTCGATCAGTATTGTCCGGCATTCCGGCTTGCAGGGGGAGGCGGTCCCGGCTTTTGGTGACCTGGCTCCCAGCGGGCCGTGCTCCGAGCAGGTCGGGCCGGGCCGCCCGCCGCGCTGGACCGACCGGGTCGTGCAGGCCGGGTAGCGCAGGCGGGGTCGGTCGGCGGGCGGGTCGGTTGGGCGGGTCGGGCGGGTCGGGCAAGCGGGGTTGGTCAGGCGCTGGCGCGGGCGAACCGGGCCCGCCGCCCGAGCACCGCGAAGCCCAGCCGCGGGTAGAGGAGCCGAGCCGGGTTGTCGACGTTGACGTCGAGGAACGCCTCGGTCGCGCCGTCGGCGCGCATCCGGCGCAGCGCCTCGGCCACCAGAGCGGCCCCCACAGCCCGTCCCCGCCAGTCCGGGCGTACGCCGACCTGGACGACCCAGCAGTCAGCAAAGACGACAAAGCCGACATCCCCGTCAGCGCCGGCGTCGGCCAGCAGGCTCCACTCCGGACGGAGGTCCCCCTCTGCCGTGACCCAGTCGACCCACTGCTGCTCCGACCACCCGGGAAAGCCGGGACGCTCGCGGAACGCCGCGTCGTACACCTTGAAGAACCGCGGCGCGTGCCGGGCCGACCACTCGACCAGCTGGACCCCGGCCGGCGGCCGTACCGGTGGCGGCTCGGTGCCGGCCAGGTCGAAGCGCATGACGATCTCACCGAACACCTGGATGAGCCCCCGGCTGGTGAACAGCCGCTCCGCAGCGTCGGTCAGCGACTCGGTCTCCACCGTCACCTGCGCACCGCGCTCCGCCGCCGTGCGCAGGCACCAGTCCAGCAGCCGCGCCCCGAGGCCGCGCCCCTCGTACGCCGGGTCGACCTGGCCGGTCGCCATGGCCCGCGGTGGCGCCCCGTCCGCCCCCGGCACTGGCACCGCCCCCGGCACTGGCACCGCCCCCGGCCGCACCGCGGCGGAGGCCACCAGGCGGCCATGGCGGTCGAGCACGCCGCGCGTGGCGACCGCCGCGCCAGTGTACCGGGAGGCCGCGAACGCCTCGTCGGCGGCGAGCGGCAGGCCGCCATGGGCCACCAGGCACCGGCCGGTGAGCGCGGCGACCTCGGCTACGTCGTCCGCGGCGAGATCGCGCCACGTCAGCTCGTCCGTCGCTTCGCCCGCCAGCTCGTCCGCTGCCTCGTCCCGCATGGCGCGGCTACTGCACACCGGCCAGGTCCATGGCGCGCAGCTCCTTCTTCAGCTCGGCGATCTCGTCCCGGATCCGCGCGGCCAGCTCGAACTGCAGCTCCCGGGCCGCGCCCAGCATCTGCTCGTTGAGATCCTGGATGAGCTGGGCCAGGTCGGCCCGGGCCATGCCCGCCCGGGACGGCTGGGCGCCCCGGGAACGGGACCGCGTCTCGGGCACCGGGGCCTTCCCGCGCGACATCTGCCGCCCGGCTCCGCCGACCAGCGCGCCACCGGGACCGTGACCGCCCAGGGCTCCCTCGGTGTCCTCGGCCTCGCGGTAGATGTCGTCCAGGATGTCGTGGATCTTCTTGCGCAGCGGCTGGGGGTCGACGCCGTTCGCCTTGTTGTGGGCGGCCTGCTTGGCCCGCCGGCGGTTGGTCTCCTCGATCGCCGCCCCCATCGAGGGGGTCACCCGGTCCGCATACATGTGGACCTGACCGGAGACGTTGCGGGCCGCCCGCCCGATGGTCTGGATGAGCGAGGTGCCGGAGCGCAGGAAGCCCTCCTTGTCGGCGTCGAGGATCGCCACGAGCGAGACCTCGGGCAGGTCCAGGCCCTCCCGGAGCAGGTTGATGCCGACGAGCACGTCGAAGTCGCCCTTACGCAGCTCGCGCAGCAGCTCCACCCTGCGCAGCGTGTCCACCTCGGAGTGCAGGTAACGCACCCGGATGCCGTGCTCGAGCAGGTAGTCGGTCAGGTCCTCGGCCATCTTCTTGGTCAGGGTGGTGACCAGGACCCGCTCGTCGCGCTCGGTGCGCACCCGGATCTCGTGCATCAGGTCGTCGATCTGGCCCTTGGTCGGCTTGACCACGACCTCCGGGTCCACCAGCCCGGTCGGGCGGATAACCTGCTCGACCACCTCGCCACCGGCGTGCTGCAGCTCCCACGGGCCGGGCGTGGCGGAAAGGAACACCATCTGCCCCACCCGCTCCAGGAACTCGTCGAACCGCAGCGGCCGGTTGTCCTGGGCGCTGGGCAGCCGGAAGCCGTGCTCCACGAGGACCCGCTTGCGCGACGCGTCGCCTTCGTACATCCCGCCGATCTGGGGGACGGTGACGTGCGACTCGTCGATCACGGTGAGGAAGTCGTCCGGGAAGTAGTCGAGCAGGCAGTGCGGCGGGCTGCCCCGCTCGCGGCCGTCGATGTGCATCGAGTAGTTCTCGATGCCGGAGCAGAAGCCGACCTGGCGCATCATCTCCACGTCGTACGTCGTACGCATGCGCAGCCGCTGCGCCTCCAGCAGCTTGTTCTGGCGCTCCAGCTCGGCCAGCCGCTCGGCCAGCTCGGCCTCGATGCCGCGGATCGCCCACTCCATCCGCTCCGGGCCGGCCGCGTAGTGGGTGGCCGGGAAGATGAGCAGCTGGTCGACCTCGCGCATCACGTCGCCGGTGAGCGGGTGCAGGTAGTAGAGCTTCTCCACCTCGTCGCCGAAGAGCTCGACCCGGACCGCCAGCTCCTCGTACGCCGGGATGATCTCGAGCGTGTCGCCGCGGACCCGGAACGTGCCCCGGTTGAACGCCAGGTCGTTGCGGGTGTACTGGATGTCCACGAGCCGGCGGAGCAGCTTGTCCCGGTCGGTCTCCTGGCCGGCGACGATCTTCACCGACCGGTCCAGATACTCCTGGGGGGTGCCGAGGCCGTAGATCGCGCTCACCGTCGCGACGACGACCACGTCGCGGCGGGTCAGCAGGGACATCGTGGCGGAGTGCCGCAGGCGCTCCACCTCCTCGTTGATCGAGGAGTCCTTCTCGATGTAGGTATCGGTCTGCGGGATGTAGGCCTCGGGCTGGTAGTAGTCGTAGTAGGACACGAAGTACTCCACCGCGTTGTGCGGTAGGAGCTCGCGGAACTCCTTGGCCAGCTGGGCGCAGAGCGTCTTGTTGGGGGCGAGCACCAGGGCGGGGCGTTGCAGCCGCTCGACCAGCCAGGCGGTTGTCGCGCTCTTGCCGGTGCCGGTGGCGCCGAGGAGCACGACGTGCCGGTCGCCACGGCGCACCCGGCACTCAAGCTCATCGATGGCCGTCGGCTGGTCGCCGGAGGGCTGGAAGTCGCTGACGACCTCGAACCGGCCGTCCACCCGAGGGATGTCCAAGCTCACGGACCTACCGTACGCCGGGGGTCGGACACTTCCGCCGGGCGCCGGGCGGCCACCGGCGCCGGGCGCGACGGTGGGTCAACGATCAGCTGCTACATAATGATTGTGTGCCTCAGGTCACCGCGCTACCGTCAAGGGGTAGGCCGCTCGCGGCGGCCGACCGGGTCTGCGACCGGGCTTCCACACCGGCCGGTCTCACCCGGCGCAGGGGTTGCAGCGCCCGGCGGCTCGCCGGTGAGCGCACCCCCGCGGGCGGCGCGCACTCGCGCTGACCGGTCGCCGCGAGCGCCCTCTCGTTTCCTGTCACGCCGGTGCGGTCCACCCGGTCCGGCGCGCCCACCCGGTCATCCGTGGCCACACCTCGTCGAACCACGGCTCCTTGGCCTCGGCATACTCCGACCGGTCACGAACGCTGGCCGCCAGCTGGTGCTTCACCTCTGCGTACCCGTCCCGCTCAGCCGGGACCGCCCGCAGGTAGTCACGCATCAGCAGCGCGTACCGCGCGGCGGGCGAGCCGGCGACCCGGACGTGCAGGTTGACGGCGCGGCCCGGGTCGGCGCCCACGTGCAGCCGCTTGGCCCATGCCTGCGGGTCGGGCTCGTCCGGCTTGGGGCTGTCCTGCCACTGCCCGGGCAGCCGCGGGAAGCCGGCCTCGGCGAGCGCGTCGGCCAGCGCGTCGGCGTCGGCCAGGCTCGCCACGACCAGCTGCGCGTCGATCACGTCCTTGGCGGGCAGGCCAGGCACTGCCGTCGAGCCGATGTGGTCCACGCGCAGCCCGGCCGGCCCGGCGGCCCGCGCCACCCGCGCGCCCACCCGGGCGAACTGCGCCGGCCAGGTCGGGTCGTACGGCACCACCGCAAGCTCGCCCGGTGGGTCACGCCGGCGCAGCCGTACGTTCTCCTCGTAGCGGACCAGCCGGCCGGTCCACAGTGCACGCACCTGGCCGGCCAGCTCCGCCAGCGGGCCGTAGTTGGTCAGCACCACGTCCGCGGCCTCGGCCCGCTGCAGGTCGCTGGCCTGGGCACGGATCCGGGCCATGGCCTCGGCCGTGCCCATACCACGGCCCCGCGCCAGCCACTCCACCCGCATCCGCTCGACCGCCTGCACGACGACCACCAGGTGGTACGCGGGCCCGAGCCCCGCCTCGACGAGCAGCGGCACGTCGTTGACGACGACCGCGTCGGCCGGTGCGGCCAGCGTCAGCTCCTCGGCCCGGGCCCGCACCCGCGGGTGGATGATGCCCTCCAGCCGGCGCCGGGCGGTCTCGTCACCGAAGACGAGCCGGCCGAGCGCCGGCCGGTCCAGCGAGCCGTCGGCGGTCAGCACGCCGGCCCCGAAGACCGAGACCACCTCCGCCAGCCCATCCGTACCCGGGGCGACCACCTCGCGCGCCAGGCGGTCGGAGTCGATGACCACGGCGCCCAGCTCGGCGAAGCGGGCGGCCGCCTCGCTCTTGCCGGAGCCGATGCCACCGGTGAGTCCGACTCGAAGCATCACGACAGTCAACCGCACGCCAGCCGGCGCGCCCAGACGGCGCGCCGGCCACCAAGATCGGCGGGTGCCCAGGGCGCCTTTCCCCAGGCGGCTCACGGCAGCGCGAGGCACGGCTCACGGCAGGAGGCCCCGGTGCGCTGCGCGTACCGGGGCCTCCTGGCTGTCCTGGTGCTACTTGTTGCCGGCGAGCTTCTCCCGCAGTGCGGCGAGCGCCTCGTCCGTGGCGAGCGTGCCCGACGGCTCCTCCGCCCGCGGGGCGGCCGGTGCCGCCGAGGCTCCTCCGCCCGAGGCACCGCCGCCGCCGGCCCCCGGCTCGGCCGCCGCGTCCGCCGCGCGGGCCGTCTGGACCTGCTTGGTGTGCGCCTCCCAGCGGGTGCGGGCCTCGGCGTACTGCCGCTCCCACTCCTCGCGCTGCTTGTCGAAGCCCTCGAGCCACTCACCGGTCTCCGAGTCGAAGCCCTCGGGGTAGATGTAGTTGCCCTCGGTGTCGTACGTCGCCGCCATGCCGTACAGCGTCGTGTCGAAGTGCTCCTCGCCCTCGACAAAGCCCTCGTTGGCCTGCTTGAGCGAGAGCGAGATCCGCCGCCGTTCCAGGTCGATGTCGATGACCTTGACCATGACCTCGGAGCCGACCTGTACCACCTGCTCCGGGATCTCCACGTGCCGCTCGGCCAGCTCGGAGATGTGCACCAGGCCCTCGATGCCGTCGTCGACCCGCACGAACGCGCCGAACGGCACCAGCTTGGTGACCTTGCCCGGCACGATCTGCTGGATCGCGTGGGTACGGGCGAACTGCCGCCACGGGTCTTCCTGGGTCGCCTTCAGCGACAGCGAGACCCGCTCCCGGTTGAGATCGACGTCGAACACCTCGACCTCGACCTCCTGGCCCACCTCGACCACCTCGGACGGGTGGTCAATGTGCTTCCAGGACAGCTCCGAGACGTGCACCAGACCGTCCACGCCGCCCAGGTCGACGAACGCGCCGAAGTTGACGATCGAGGACACGACGCCCTTGCGGACCTGGCCCTTCTGCAGCTTGTGCAGGAACTCGGTGCGCACCTCGGACTGGGTCTGCTCGAGCCACGCCCGCCGGGACAGCACCACGTTGTTGCGGTTCTTGTCCAGCTCGATGATCTTCGCC
>DASRIS010000089.1:0-28403 GCA_035649895.1 Micromonosporaceae bacterium
CATGGTGTTCACTGGTCGGCGATGCAGACCAGGGACCACGACCAGAGCGCCGCGGGCGCGGGCCGGCGCCGGCTGCTGGCCGCCGGTGCCGGCGCGGCGGTGACAGCGCTCGCCGGCGTGTCCGGCTGCGGCCTGCTGCGACCCGACCCGACCCCCACGCCCAGCCCGGACCCGCTGGAGCCGCTGCTCGCCGGGGCAGTGGCGCTCGTCACGCGGTACGAGGCGGTGATCGCGCGCCTGCCGCAGCTGGCCGGGCGGCTCGCGCCGCTGCGCGACGCGCACCTGGTCCACGTGTCCGAGCTGGCGGCGCTGATCGGCCGTCCACCGCCGGTGACCGGAGCCGCGGCTAACCCGGCCACCGCCGGCTCAGCGCCGCCTAACCCGGCCACCGCCGCCCCGGCCACCGCCAACCCGACAACTGCTAACCCGGCAGCTGCTGACCCGGCCACCGTGCCAGGGGCCGTCGCCGAGCTGCGCGGCGCCGAGCTGGCGGCCCAGCGCGCCGCCGCCGAGGCGTGCCTGGCCGCGCCGGCCCGGCGGGCAGGGCTGCTGGGCACGATCGCGGCGTGCCGGGCCACCCACGCAGAGGTGCTGCGATGACCGTACGGGCGCCCGTACCGGTCGTGCTGCCGGCTCGCGCACGCGGAGCCCACCGGTGACCGGCGAGCTGGTCGCCGCGCTCGCCGCGGAGCACGCCGCCATCTACGGGTACGGCGTCGCCGGCGCCCAGCTGACCGGAGCGACCCAGGAGGCGGCCCGGCAGGCGGAGGCGGCGCACCGGACCCGGCGCGATGCGCTCCTGGTCCGGCTGACCGCCGACGGGGCTTCCGCGCCGCCGGCCGAGCCCGCGTACGCACTGCCGTTCCCGGTCACCGGCCCGGTCGCGGCGGCGCGGCTCGGCGTACACCTCGAGGAGCGGGCGGCGGCGGTCTGGCGCCGAGCGCTGGTCGCGACGACCGGGCCGACCCGCCGGCTGGCGCTGGACGCGTTGGTCGACTGCGCGGTACGCGCCACCCGGTGGCGCCGGGTGGCGGGGGTCTCACCGGCGACCGTTGCCCTGCCCGGTACGCCCTGACCTGGTAGGTCGGGCTCCTGGCTGGTAGGGCCGGGTTCCTGGCCCGGTGGGGTTGGGTTCCTGGCTGGTAGGGCCGGGTTCCTGGCCTGGTGGGGTTGGGTTCCTGGCCTGGTGGGTCGGCCAGCCTGGCGGGGTCGGGCCTCCGGCCTGATGGCTGCAGGCCCACAATGGACGGATGTCTGAGAGTTCCCGGGTCCAGCGGTTCGGTCATTCGCGGCTGTTCGCCCGGCTGGGAGTGGTCATGACGCCGCTGGACCGGTTCGTCGGCCGGCTCACCGGAGGGCGGCTGATCGCGCTCAACCTGGCTCCGTGCCTGCTGCTCACCACGACCGGGCGCAGGTCTGGACAGCCGCGCACCAGTCCCCTGCTCTACGCCGAGGACGGCGACGCGTTCATCGTCCTGGGCTCCAACTACGGGCAGGCACACCAGCCGGCCTGGTCCGGCAACCTGCTCGCCAACCCGCAGGCTGAGGTCCTGGTCAAGGGCCGTCGGGTGCCGGTGCGCGCCACGCTGGTCGAGGGCGCCGAGCGCGAGCGCCTGCGCCAGCTGATGCTGGAGCGCTGGCCGGCCTATGCCACGTACGAGCGGCGGGCGGCAGGCCGGCACCTGCGGCTCTTCCGGCTGGACCCGGTCGAGGGCGGCTCGGCCTAGCCCACCCGCGCGCGCTCAGCGCAGCGCGTACTCCAGGACGTGCCGCTCGTGGTCGATCAGCCGCAGGTCCCGCATTGGCCGGCGCAGGTGTCCCTTGTGGACGATACGGACGAAGGCGGGGTCGCCGGCTGCGGCCATCCGCCGGATGCCCTCGATGTGGTCCACGATGCGCTTGCGTACGGTGCGCACCAGCCGGTGCCGGTCCCGCGGGATCAGCCCGTACGCGTCGGCGAACAGCCGCAGCCGGCGCGGGCGGTGCGGGCGCTTCCAGCCCAGCGTGTAGGAGTCGCGGTCGGAGAAGAGCGGCACCCACGTCCAGGCGGCGTACGCCACGTCGTAGATGCGCGCGCCCGGCGAGGCGAGGTCGAAGTCGATGAGCGCGAGCGTGCCGTCCGGCCGCCAGATCACGTTGTGCGGTGCGGCGTCGTGGTGGCACACCACCTCGGCGTCGGGCGGTGGCGGCCCGAACGAGCGCCATACCGCCCCGGGTGCCGGCTGGAAGCCGAACTGCGCGTCGTGGAACATCCGCAGCATGGTGGCGACGGTCACCAGCGCCTCGTCGGTGGTCCAGTGCGGGGCCAGCGGGTACTCCCCGCACTCCCCCTGTAGGTAGGACAGGACCTCCCGGCCGCGCTCGTCGATGCCGAGCGCCCGCGGGGCGCCGGTGAAGCCGACGTACTCCAGATGGCGCAGCAGCGCGTGCACCGCGGGCGTCCATGGCCCGGCGTTGCGGCGCACCGTGTCGCCCACCCGCACCACCGTGCTGACGTTCCCCCCGTGGAGGGGGATCTCCTGCTGGGTCACGCGGGGCCTTCCGGGTGGTGGTCTCGGGTCACGTCTCAGGTCAGCGGTCACGGTTCTCAGGTCACCGGTCTCAGGGGCAGGGATCTGTCTTGAGGGCAGAGGTCTCGTCTTGAGGGCGGAGGTCTGTCTCGGGCGCAGGGTCTCAAGCCCCCGAGGCTAACCGGTCTCAGCCAAGCAGCGCGTCAACAAAGGCTCGTGCCTCGAACGGAGCCAGGTCGTCCGGGCCCTCGCCGAGCCCGACGAGCTTGACCGGGATCCCGAGCCGGCGCTGGACGGCGATGACGATGCCGCCCTTTGCGGTGCCGTCCAGCTTGGTCAGCACCACCCCGGTGACGTCCACCACCTCGGTGAAGACGCGGGCCTGTTCCAGCCCGTTCTGCCCGGTGGTGGCGTCGAGCACCAGCAGCGTCTCAGCCACCGGACCCTGCCGCTCCACCACCCGCTTGACCTTGCTCAGCTCGTCCATCAGCCCGACCTTGTTCTGCAGCCGGCCGGCCGTGTCGATCAGGACCGTGTCGACGCCCGACTCCACTCCCCGCCGTACCGCGTCGAACGCGACGGCGGCCGGGTCGCCGCCCTCCTTGCCCCGCACGACCTCGGCGCCGACCCGCCCCGCCCAGGTGGCGAGCTGGTCGGCGGCGGCGGCCCGGAACGTGTCCGCGGCGCCGAGCACCACGCTGTGCCCGTCTGCAACCAGCACCCGGGCGATCTTGCCACAAGTGGTGGTCTTGCCCGACCCGTTGACCCCGACCACGAGCAGCACGGCCGGCTTGCCGTCGGTCGGGGTCGCCTTCAGGCTGCGGTCCAGCTCCGGCTCCAGGGCACCGACCAGCTCCTCGGTGAGCAGCGCCCGCAGCTCGTCCGGGGTGCGGGTGCCGAGCACCCGGGTCCGCTCGCGCAGCCGCTGCACGATCTCGCGGGTCGCGTCCACCCCGACGTCCGCGGTGATCAGGCTGTCCTCCACCTCCTCCCAGGCGTCGTCGTCCAGCCGGTCGCGGGCGAGCAGGGTGAGCAGGCCCTTGCCGAGGGTGCTCTGGGACCTGGCCAGCCGGGCCCGCAGCCGCGTCAGCCGCCCCGCGGTCGGCTCCGGCCGCTCCAGCTCAGGGATGACCAGCTCGGGAACGACCGGCCCTGGGATAACCGGCGGCGCAGGCGCGACCTCGGGGGGCGCCTGCGCCCCCGGTCGGGGCGGCGCCAGGACATCCTGGGTACGGGTGTCCGCGCGCGCGCCCGGCCCGGCCGGCGGTACGGGTGGGCGGCGCAGCCGGGGTACTACCAGCGCGAGCCCGCCCAGCAGCGCGACGGCGAGAATAACGATCGCGAGGACGAGGTAATCCATGTCCAGATCCTGGCAGATGCCGCGCTGGCCGCCACCGGCGCGCGCCCTGCCCCGCGCCCTGCCCATGAGCGGCCTGCCCGGGGGCCCGCCCCTGAGGGGCCTGCCGCGAGGCATGTCTGTGAGAGGAGGACCGCCGTGCGGCTGCTGGTCGGCCCGCTGCTGCGCCGAGTCTCTGGGGACCGCGCGACCATCTGGGTGGAGACCAGCGAGCCAGCCACAGTGGAGATCCGGACCGGTGCCGCGGGCGAGGCGGCCGACGCCCCGGGCGGAGCGGCCCGCACCTTCACCGCGTTCGGCCACCACTACGCGTTGGTCGTGGTCGACGGGCTACCGCCGGCCTCGGTAACGCCGTACCAGGTGCTCCTTGACGGGCGGGCGGTGTGGCCGCCGGCTGGCTCGCCGTACCCGCCGAGCGTGATCCGGACCCGGCCGCCTGAGGCGCCGGTACGGCTGGTCTTCGGCTCCTGCCGCGAGGCCACCAGCCGCGCCTCGAAGCGCAGCTACCGCCGGACGCCCTGGACGAGTACGCCATGCGGCTGGCCCGGTCGGCCGACCCGCTGCGCGACTGGCCGGACAGCCTGCTGCTGCTCGGGGACCAGGTCTACGCCGACGAGACGTCGCCCCGGGTGCGCCGGTGGCTGCGCCGACGGCGCCGGCCCCGGCAGGTGCCGTCCACGCAGGTGGTCTCCTTCGAGGAGTACACCCAGCTCTACCTGGAGTCCTGGACCGACCCGGAGATCCGGTGGCTGCTGTCCACCGTGCCCAGCGTCATGATCTTCGACGACCACGAGATCATCGACGACTGGAACACGTCGGCCTCGTGGCGGGCGGAGATGCGCCGCCAGCCCTGGTGGCGCGAGCGGATCGCGGGCGGGCTCGCGTCCTACTGGGTCTACCAGCACCTGGGCAACCTCGACCCGGACGAGCTGGCGGCGGACCCGGTCTACGCCAAGGTCGCGTCCGCCGGGGACGCCACCGGGCTGCTGCACGACTTCGCCTCCCGGGTGGAGGTGGAGCCGGACGTGGGGCACGACCCGCTGCTCTGGCGGGCGGCCGAGTACCGGTGGAGCTTCGCCCTTGACATCGGGCGTACCAGGCTGGTGGTCCTGGACACGCGGGCGAGCCGGGTGCTCGACCCGGCGCACCGCGCGGTGCTGCCGGCCGGCGAGTGGCAGTGGTTCCTCGACCAGCTGCCCGGCTCTGACCGTCCTGGGTGGCGTGGACCACCTGGTTGTCAGTACGTCGCTGCCGTGGCTGATGGCACCGGGCGTGCACCACCTGGAGGCGTGGAACGAGCGGCTCTGCGACTCGGGGAACTGAGTCGCAGCAGCCGCGACCGGTCACAACTTACGGCAGGATCTTGATGATATCCGTCTGGCAGGTACGACGCGACCGGGTAGCGGTCGCTCAGCTCCGTAAGCTGCGTACCGCGTCCGCCCCCCGAACGACATCGCCACGACTGTATGCCTCGTCGGCCTCGCGGATGTCGGCTAACGCCTGCGGATTGCGGAGCAGCTCGACTGTTTCCTCCAGCTGCGCTTGGTCCTCCGGAATGGCCGCGCATGCTACGTAGCGGCTCGGAGGAGCCTCGGCCACCTCATCCCGCCTGTGCAGAGCACGGTCAGGCAATGGAGATGATCGGCGGGTCGTCGCCAAGTGGCTTGTACAGGTCTGGTTCGGCGGTGAGGATGTCGCAGGCGTGGGCCTCAGCTGCAGCGAACGCCGCAGCGACGTCCAGCCGGCCAAGCAGAGTCCGCATGGCGGCCAAGGCGCGCCATTCGTCGGAAGCTAAGCCGACCAAGATTGCAGACTTGTTGCCAACAAGCAGGTCCAGCACGTCAGTAGGCATGAGGTGAGCCGCCTCGGCTAGGCACGCAACAGGTAGCGCGAACTCGCCGTGGTTGCCACGCACTTCCTCGATCGTTTCGCCGACATCGATGGTCTTGGCATACGCGACGATGGCGGACGTGTCAAGAACAAGGTGAACCGAACGGATGTTCACGCGGTACGCGCCGGCAGGCCGAACTGGTCACGTAGGCGGTTCCAGTAGGCGTCGTCGTGGCGTTCTCGGGCCTCCGCGAGCTTGCGGCGCATCCGGTCGCGAGCCTCAGCCCGCTCCTGTTCTGTGGCGGCGGGCACAGGGCTTGGAGGCGTCGTACCATCATCCGGGACCATCATGACTCAATCGTACGGGCGTTCCCCTTACGACACACGTAGGCTGCCCGGGTCCTATGCGGCGACCGGCTCGCGGTCCTCGGCGGACAGCCGCTGGCTGATCACCTCGGTGATGCCGCTGCGCATCGTCACCCCGTACAGCGCGTCAGCGATCTCCATCGTCCGCTTCTGGTGCGTGATGACGATCAGCTGGCTGCGCTCCCGCAGCTGCCCCAGCAAGGTCAGCAGCCGGCCGAGGTTGACGTCGTCGAGCGCCGCCTCCACCTCGTCCAGGATGTAGAACGGGCTGGGCCGCGCCCGGAAGATCGCGCACAGCAGCGCCACCGCGGTCAGTGACCGCTCCCCGCCAGACAGCAGCGACAGCCGCTTGATCTTCTTACCCGGCGGGCGCGCCTCGACCTCCACCCCCGTGGTCAGCAGGTCCTCCGGGTCGGTGAGCACCAGCCGCCCCTCCCCGCCCGGGAAGAGCACCCGGAACACCTCCTCGAACTCCCGGGCGGTGTCGGCGTACGCGCTGGAGAACACGTCGAGGATGCGCTCGTCCACCTCCTTGACCACGGTGAGCAGGTCCCGGCGGGTGGCCTTGAGGTCCTCCAGCTGGTCGGAGAGGAACTTGAACCGCTCCTCCAGCGCGGCGAACTCCTCCAGGGCCAGCGGGTTGACCTTGCCGAGCAGGGTCAGCTCCCGCTCGGCCTTGGCGGCCCGCTTCTCCTGCACAGCCCGCTCGAACGGCACCGGCTCGGGCGCCGGCCGGCCGGCCGTCTCGGCCGCGGCCAGCTCTGCCTGGGTGGGCGGGACCGGCTGCGCCGGGCCGTACTCGCCGAGCAGCGTCTCCACGTCCAGGCTGAAGTCCTCGGCCGCCTTCGCCTCAAGCTGCTCGATGCGCAGCCGCTGCTCGGCGCGGGCCACCTCGTCCCGGTGCACCTCGCTGGTGAGCCGCTCCAGGTCGGCGCCGAGCCGCTTGGCGGACACCCGTACCTCGGACAGCTCCGCCTCGCGCGCGGAGCGGGACCGCGCCACGGCGTCGCGGGTGGCGGCGGCCGTCGCCAGCGACACCGCGATCCGCTCCAGCGCTGCCTGGGCGCCCAGCTCGACGGCGTGCGCGATGCCCGCGCCACGCTCCCGGGCGGCCCGCCGCCCGGCGGCGCGCTCCCGGGCGGCCCGCTCGGCCGCGGCCTGCCGGGCCAGCGAGTCCGCCCGCCCGGCCAGGGCCGAGACCCGCTCCTCCGAGGTGCGTACGGCCAGCCGCACCTCCATCTCGTTCTGCCGGGCCTGGGACACGGCCACGGCCAAGCGGTCCCGCTCGGCAGTGGACGGGTCCTCGTCGACCGGTGTGGCCTCGGCCAGCCGGAGCCGCTCCTCCAGCCCCGCCAGCCCGGCCAGGCCCTCCTCCCGGGCGGTCTCGGCCCGGTCCCGCGCCTCGGCGAGCCGGTCGGCCTCGGCCATCGCGGACTTCGCCGCCGCGCCCAGCTCGGCCAGCCGGCGGGCGGCGGCGTTGCGCTCGCCCTCGGCCGCGCGCTTGGCGTTGGCGGCCTCGGCGACCAGCTCCTTGAGGTCGCCCACCTGCTCGCGGGCCTGCTCGATCTGCTCCCGCAGGCCGGCCAGCTTGGCCTCGGCCTCGCCGCGGCGCTGGCGGGCCTCCTCGACCGCGGACTGCACCTCCAGGTAGCTCTGCTGCTTGGCCGAGCCGCCCGCGGCCGCGTACGCGCCGATGACGTCGCCCTCGGGGGTGACCGCACGCAGCGTCGGGGCGTAGCCCACGATGCGCCGGGCCGTCGCAAGGTCGGTTACGAACACCACGTCGCGCAGCGCCCGCTCCAGGGCCGGGCGCAGCTGGTCCGGGGCGCGGACCAGGTCGACCGCCCACCGGGCGCCGTCCGGCAGGGCCGGGCGGGGCGGGGCGGGGTCCTGCGCGGTCGCGGCGGAGCCCACCAGCAGCGTGGCGCGGCCGGCGTCCTCCCACTTCAGCAGCTCGACGGCTGCCACGGCGCCGTCCACGTCGGCGACGGCAACGGCGTCGGCCAGGCCACCGAGCGCGGCGGCCAGCGCGGCCTCGTGGCCGGGTGCCACGGTGAGCAGGGCGGCGACGCTGCCGACCAGGCCGGGCACCCGGTCGGCGTTGGCGAGCAGGGCACCGGCGCCGTCCTTGCGGCGCAGCCCCATCGCCAGGGCCTCCTCGCGTGCCCGCCACCCGGTGGCGTCCTTCTCCGCGGCCCGCTCGGCGTCGGACAGGTGCTTGAGGGTGGTGGCGGCCGCGTCGTGCCGGGCGGTCGCCTCGCGGTGCCGGATGTCCAGGTCGGCCGTGTCCCGGTCCTGGGCGTCCGCGCCCTCGGCCGCCGCCTCGTACGCCTCCTGCGCGGTCTCCGCCCGGGCCCGGGCCTCAGCCAGCGCCTCAGCCAGGCGGGCGATCTCGTCGGCCGCGGCGGTGGACCGGGTACGCAGGGCGTTGACCTCGCCGGCCAGCGTGGCCAGCCCCTCCCGCCGGTCGGCGACCGCCTTTACCGCCGCTACCAGGGCCTTCTCGGCTTCGGCGAAGTCGCGCTCCAGCCGCTGGCGCCCGCTGACCGCCTCGGCCAGCCGCGCCTGGTCGGCCTGGAGCGCGGAGCGCAGCGCCGCCTCCTGCCCGCGGACCTTCTCCGCCTCGGCGGCGAGCGCATCGGGGTCGCGCCCCGGCCGCTCGTCCTCGGCCGGAGTGGTCAGGTGGCGCAGCCGCTCGGCGGCGAGCTGGGCGGTGGAGCGGAACCGCTCCTGTAGGGCGGAGAGCTTGTACCACGTGTCCTGGGCGGCCGTGAGCATCGGCGCGTCCTCGGCGAGCGCCGCCTCCAGCTCGGCCAGCCGGGCCTGCACGCTGCCGTACTCCCGCTCGACCTGCTCGCGCCGCAGCCGCAGCGCCGTCTCGTCGGCGATCTCCTTGTCGAGCGTGGCGCGCAGGGTGGCCAGGTCGTCGGCGAGCAGCCGCAGCCGGGCGTCGCGCAGGTCGGCCTGGATGCCCGCGGCGCGCCGGGCCACCTCGGCCTGCCTGCCCAGCGGCTTGAGCTGGCGGCGCAGCTCGGCGGTGAGGTCGGTGAGCCGGTTGAGGTTGGTCTGCATGGCGTCGAGCTTGCGCAGCGCCTTCTCCTTGCGCTTGCGGTGCTTGAGCACGCCCGCGGCCTCCTCGATGAAGGCGCGCCGGTCCTCCGGCTTGGCGTGCAACACGGTGTCGAGCTGACCCTGGCCGACGATCACATGCACCTCGCGGCCGATGCCGGAGTCGGAGAGCAGCTCCTGGATGTCGAGCAGGCGGCAGGTGCTGCCGTTGATCTCGTAGTCGCTCTCGCCGGAGCGGAACATCCGGCGGGTGATCGAGACCTCGGTGTACTCGATCGGCAGGGCGCCGTCGGTGTTGTCGACGGTGAGGGTGACCTCGGCCCGGCCCAGCGGCGGCCGGCCCGTCGTGCCGGCGAAGATCACGTCCTCCATCTTGCCGCCGCGAAGGGCCTTGGCTCCCTGCTCACCGAGCACCCACGCGATCGCGTCGACCACGTTCGACTTGCCCGAGCCGTTGGGCCCCACCACGCAGGTGATCCCCGGCTCGAACTTCAACGTCGTGGCGGAGGCGAAGGACTTGAACCCCTTCACCGTCAGCGTCTTGAGATGCACGCTCCTCCGGTCGTCACTCGGTCCTCGTTGGTCATGGCGGGTCTTACGGCGGCGCTGCTCCTGCGCAGGCTACCCCGGCACCCGCCGCCGCTCGTGGAACGCCACGTGCCGGACCCGCGGGACGTCACGTCCAGCCCGCGGAGACGCGAGGTGAGGAGCTGCCATCGGCGGGCGCCAACCGCCCGGTACCCAACGGACCCGGGAGAAAAAACGTACGCGCCGACCTCGGCGTGTCGGCGCGCGATCGGTACGGAGTGACGGGATCGCTACTACGTGGACGGGGGCGAGGCCGACGAGGTCGGGGCTGTGGCGCCGGCACCAGGGGCACCGGCGCCCAGGACGTCAGGTCAGAGCCGGTTCGGCGATACGGAGCAGCTGCTCCGTATCTGCCGCCGCCGCTGCGAGCCGATCATTCTCGGCACGCAACCGGGTGACCTCGAACTCCAGTGCCTGCACCTTGGCACGTAGTTTTGTCACCTCGTCGAGGAGGCGCCGGTCTGGCGCGCTCCCGACGTGGCCGTAGAGGGCCTTCGCCATATCGTCTCCTCGTGATGCGTCGCCGGAGAGCCGGCCAACGCGCGCCCAGTGGATCGCGACAACCAGGATCCAGCACATAAGGCACAGATGCTTGGTCGGGCGCGACTGGCGACATATCCATACTCCGTCGCCGCGTGTCCATAGTCAAGTTGCGGACGAGGACGACCTGAGCCGACTTCGCTCAACTCACGTACGGGTTGTCCGGTTTCAACCTATAGCGTAGCGTCGCTCGGCGGTAGTTCCCGCGACCCGACAACGGGAGGGGCGATGGAGCCAGGTGCGGCCAGCCGGCGCCGAAGCACCGCACCCGTCCGGGCGTACGCGGCACTTGGGCTGCTCGTGGCGGCCTTGGCCGTCGGTGGCGCGGGCGCGGCGGTACGCGGCACGACCCTGCTCGACGGCGGCGGCGAGGCGCCCGGCCGCGGTGCGGCCGGCTCACCCGACGGGTACGCCGGCCCGTCCGCCTCCAGCCCGGCTCGAGTGGCCCAGCCTCCTGGGGCGCCGGCGCCGGCCACCTCTACCCCGGCCACCGCCACCCCGACCGCCACGCCGAACAATGTCCCGACCGGGGTCCCGGCCGCGGGCGGCGCTGGGGCACCCGCGGCGACCCGTAGCCGCAGCCGGGTCGAGGTGGTCGAGGACGAGGTCGTCGTGGTCGTCAACCGGGAACGGCAGGCCCGCGGCTGCGGCCCGGTCCGCATCGACGACCGGCTCCGGGCCGCCGCCGGGGCGCACAGCGCGGACATGGCGGCCCACGAGCGGATGAGCCACACCGGCAGCGACGGCAGCAGCCCCTGGGACCGGGCCCGGCGGGCCGGGTACGCCTACGCGATGAGCGAGAACGTCGCGTACGGCTACCGGACCGCGGCCGAGGTGATGCGCGGATGGATGGCCAGCCCCGGGCACCGGACCAACATCCTCGACTGCGACGCCCGGGCGGTCGGCGTGGGCCTGGCGTACAGCAGGGGCGGCACGGCGTACTGGACGCAGATGTTCGGCAGCCGGTAGGCGCAGGCGACCGGCTCCGGCGCTGGTCAGCCTGGGGTTGTGGCCCGGGGCCGCACCTGGCACCGCGGGCACGAGTACGACGAGCGGTTCATGAACGGCTCCCGCCGGATCGGCGCCCCGCACCGGGGGCACGGCTCGCCCTCACGCCCGTAGACGTTGAGCGACCGGTCGAAGTACCCGCTCTCGCCGTTCACGTTGACGTAGAGCGCGTCGAAGCTGGTGCCGCCCGACCCGATCGCCTCCACCAGCACCTGGCGGACGTGCCCGAGCAGCCGGCGCGCCGCGGGCCGGGTGAGCGCGTCGGCGGGGCGCGTGCCGTGCAGCCCGGCCCGCCACAGCGCCTCGTCGGCGTAGATGTTGCCCACGCCGGAGACGAGGGTCTGGTCCAGCAGCGCCCGTTTGACCCCGGTACGGCGCCGGCGCAGGGCGGCCACGAACGCCTCGTCCACGAACGACGGATCGAGCGGGTCGAGAGCGATGTGAGAAATCTCACCGGGCAACGCGGCGCCGCCGGGTGACACGGCCAGCCCGCCGAACGTCCGCTGGTCCACGAAGCGCAGCTGCGGCCCCTCGTCGGTGAAGCGGAACCGCACCCGCAGGTGGGTCTCGTCCGCCGCGGTCTCCGGCTGCACCAGCAGCTGCCCGGACATGCCGAGGTGCCCGACCAGGGCGTCCCCGCTGTCGAGCGGGAGCCACAGGTACTTACCCCGGCGCAGCACGTCGAGCACGGTGCGGCCGGCCAGGACCGCGGCGAAGTCCGCCTCGCCCGCGGGGTGGCGCCGTACCGCCCGGGGGTGCAGCACGTCGACCGTGGCGATCCGGCGCCCGGTGACCCAGCTGGACAGGCCCCGCCGGACGGTCTCCACCTCAGGCAGCTCCGGCACCGCTCACCCCTTCCCGGCGCAGGCCTGCGGCGCCGCAGCGCCGGTGGCGGCGTCCTGGTCATCGGCCTGGGCGAGGTCGCGCCAGGCCGCCTCGGCCGCCCGCTGCTCAGCCTCCTTCTTGCTGCGCCCGTCCACGCCGCCGTAGTGCTCGCCGGCCACCACCGCCCAGGCGGTGAACGTCTTCGCGTGGTCCGGGCCGGTCTCCTCGATGCGGTACTCCGGCACGCCGAGCCCGAGCATGGCGGTCAGCTCCTGCAGGCTGGTCTTCCAGTCCAGACCGGCGCCGCGGCTGGCCGACTCGGTCATCAGGCCGTCGAAGAGCCGGTGGATCACCGTGGTCGCGGTGTCCAGGCCGTACTGGAGGTAGATCGCGCCGAGCAGCGCCTCGAGCGTGTCGGCGAGGATGCTCGCCTTGTCCCGGCCGCCCGTGGCCTCCTCACCCTTGCCCAGCAGCAGGTACGGGCCGAGGCCGAACGGGCCCAGCCGGCGGGCCACGTCGGCGAGCGCCCGCATGTTCACCACGCTCGCCCGCAGCTTGGCCAGCTGCCCTTCGGCCAGGTCCGGATGGTTGCGGAACAGCGCGGTCGTGATGACCAGGCCGAGCACTGAGTCGCCGAGGAACTCCAGGCGCTCGTTGGTGGGCAGGTTGCCGTTCTCGTACGCGTACGACCGGTGGGTCAGCGCCCGGTTCATCAGCTCCCGGTCGAGACCCACGCCGAACGCGGCCTCCAGATGGGTGAGGGCGGGCCGGGCCGTCATGACATCACCTCACTGCGCAGGACCGCGCCGATCTGGGCGCTGACCGCCCGCACGTGCCCGACCGCGGTCTTGAGCTGGGCCGCGGCGCCGACCCGGTGCAGGAAGGCAGCGAGCATGATGGCCGATGCCAGGTCCTGGCCGCCGGCCGCGCTGTGGCACACCACCACCGTGCCGCCGACCCCGAGCAGCGCCGCGGCCCGTGGCGCGGTCTCCGGCGGCATCTCGCCACCGGCCAGGGCGTACGCGCCTTCGATGCCTTTGAGCAGGACGTTTCCGGTGAACCCGTCGGTGACGACCACGTCCGCCCGGTCACCGAGCGACACGTCGTACCCTTCCACGTTGCCCACGAAGCGCGCGCCCTCCGGCAGGGGGTGCAGGCCGAGCCGGCCGTACGCGGCCCGGCGCCACCGGTCGCCCTTGCCCGGCTCGGCTCCGATGGACAGCAGCCCGATCCGCGGCGCATCCACGCCGAGCACGACCCGGGCGTACGCCGAACCGAGCAGCGCGTTGGCGAGCAGCACCGGCGGCGCCGGGTCAACCGAGCCTCCCACGTCCAGCAGTACCACCGGGCCGGCGCGCCCCGGCAGCATCGCGGCGAGCGGCGGGCGGCGCACGCCGCGCCCGAGGGCGAGCACCGCAGCGGTGACGGTGGCCCCGCTCGGCCCGGCGGAGACCAGCCCGTCGGCCGCACCGCGGCTGACCGCGCTGGCTCCGGCCAGCACGGTCGTGCCCGGGCGGACCGCGCGCACCGGCTCGTCGGTGGCGCCGACCGCGTGGGCGGCCAGCAGCAGGTCGACCCGGTCCCGGGCGGCCGGCGGGAGCGCGGAGACCACCTCGTCGGCCACCTCCCGGGGGCCGACGAGGAGCAGGCGTAGCTCAGGGTCGACGCTGCTGGCCCGCAGAGCGCCGTCAACCACGACGGCGGGTGCGTCCTCCCCGCCGAGGAGGTCGACGGCGATCCGCGCCGGGCCCGGCAGCGGCCGCGGGGGTCGCGTCACCTGGTCCAGACCGGTCAGACCTCGATGACCTGGCGCCCGTTGTACGTGCCGCAGACCGAGCACGCCGCGTGCGGCAGCTTCGGCGAGCGGCACTGCGGGCACGCGACGGTCGCGACCGCGGTGGTCTTCCACTGGGCCCGGCGGGACCGGGTGTTGCTGCGCGACATCCTGCGCTTGGGGACGGCCACGGCTCTCGTACTCCTCGGCTCAGGCTCACTCAGCGGGCCTGGTGAGCTGGGTCAGCGCCGACCAGCGGGGGTCGAGCTGCTGGTGGCTGTGGTCGGGGGGCAGGTCGTCCCTTGGCACCCCGCAGTCGGGGCACAGGCCGGGGCAGTCCTGCCGGCACAGCGGGTGGTTCGGCAGCGCCAGCACTACGGCGTCGCGCAGCACCGGCTCCAGGTTGACCAGGTCGCCCTGCAGCCGACCGACCTCGTCGGTGTCGGTGGTCTCGTCCGTGGTGCTGTGCGCGTACGCGTACAGCTCCTGGAGGTCGACCACCAGCGTGTCGGTGACCGGGCGCAGGCAGCGCCCGCACTCCCCCTCGACCGGCCCGGTGACGGTCCCGCTGACGAGCACGCCCTCGGAGACCGACTCCAGCCGCAGGTCGAGGCGGATCGCGGCGCCTTGCGGCACCCCGATCAGCTCGAGGCCGAGGTCCGCGGGGGCAGGGACCGTCCGTTCGACCGTACGCATCGCGCCCGGGCGGCGTGGCAGGTCCCGCGTGTCGAGGACCAGGGGCGCCCGGGGATCGAGGTGGATCGGCGAGTGGTCATGCATCCTTGGACTCCGGCCAGGAGAGGCCGACGAAACAGGCTACCCGAGCGCCGCCCGTACCGTCGAACCAACCCCCGCAGGTCAGCATCGCCAGAAAGGTCGGCACCGTTGGCAGGTCAGCGTCGCCGGAAGGGCAGTGTCGGCTAGAAGGCAGTGTCGTCAGAAGGGCAGGGGTCGGTCCCCCCCGTCGGGCACGAACGACCCTATCTCGCGCAGCGCGTGCATCTTGTCGCGCCCGCGCTCGATGGAGGCGAGGGCCCGGGTGAGGAACTGCTCGAAGTTCGCCAGCGCAGTGTCCACATAGTCGTCGACCTCGTCGCGCAGCCGCTGTGCCTCGGCCCGCGCCTCGCCGACGATGCGGGCCGCCTCGTGCTCTGCGGAGACTGTGATCTCGTTCACGGAGACCAGCCGGGCGTGCTCCGCCTCGCCCTCGGTGATGATCCGCTCTGCCTCACGCCGCCCGGCGTCGATGATCTTGTCCCGCTCCCCCAGCAGGGCTCCGGCCCGCCGCAGCTCGGCCGGCAGGTCACCGCGCAGCTGCTCGAGCGCTGCGATCATCTCGCCGCGGTCCAGCATGCAGTTGTTGCGCGACATGGGTACCGAGCGCGCAGCCTCCACCATGGCGAGCATCTCGTCGATGCGCTCGAGCGGGTCCACCGGTGGTTACTCCTGTCCTGTTGTGAGCCGACTACATCATGCGCCGCAACCCACGACACTGCTCAGCTTCATGATGCTGCTCTCAATGATGCGACCGGCTCCAGACAGCTGGCCCGATCGGGCACTACTGCGGCGAGCATCGGCCATGGCGGCGCGAGCATCGGCCAGACCGCGGCGAGCCTCGGGCAGACCTGCCCGACGGACCGAGGAAGGCCCCGGCAGTCCAAAGACCCAAGGAGCTCAAGACTCCGACGGATCCCCAAGACCTTGGCGGACCAGGACTCCGACGGAACAGGGCTCCGACGTACCGGGAAAGCTCAGGCTCCGTCCACAGCGGGACGGCGCTCTCCGGCCGGCTGGCGCTCTCCATCGTGACGGTGCTCCGGCGCCCCACGCCCGTCTGGCGTTGCGCCGGCGACCGCGACTCCGCGCAGCCGCTCGGCCAGCCGCCGCGCGATCGTGTCCGGCACGTGCGGCGAGACGTCCCCGCCCCACTTCGCCACGTCCTTGACCAGGCTCGACGACAGGAACGAGTAGAGCGGGTTGGTCGCCATGAACAGCGTCTCCACACCGGCCAGCCCGACGTTCATCTGGGCCATCTGCAGCTCGTAGTCGAAGTCGCTGACCGCCCGCAGCCCCTTGACCACCACATCGGCGCCCTGCGCCCGGCAGAAGTCGACGAGCAGCCCGTGGAACGACTCCAGCCGCACGTTGGGGTAGCTCGCCGTCACCTCGCGTAGCATCTCGATCCGCTCATCGATCGTGAACAGCCCGGCCTTTGCCGGGTTGACCAGGACCGCGACGATCACCTCGTCGTAGAGCCGGCAGGCCCGCCCGATGATGTCGAGGTGGCCATTTGTCGCCGGGTCGAACGAGCCTGGACACACCGCCCGCCTCATGCCCGCTCCTCGTGTTCGTCCGCGCCCCGCAAGCCGGGTCCCCGCGCACCGCGGTAGACCCGGCGACCGTACCAAAGCGTGGTCTCCCCATAGCGCCGGCCGCGCTCCGCTACCAGACCGTCCGCCCAGGCGGGTGGCTGGGCACGGCTCGACCGCTCGACCACGACCACGGCGTCCGCGGCCGGCCAGCCGCCGTCCACCAGCGCGGCCAGCATCGCGGTGAGCTCCTGCTCCGGTACGGCGTACGGCGGGTCGGCGAAGACCACGTCGTACGGCTGCCCGTCCGGCGGGCCGGCGGCGAGCACTGTGGACACCTTGCCGGTCACCGGCCGGGCGACCCGGGCGGCGCCGAGCAGCGCCACGTTCTCCCGGATCACCCGTGCCGCCTTGGGGTCCGACTCGACCAGCAGCACGTGCGCGGCGCCGCGGGAGACGGCTTCGAGGCCGACCGCGCCGGACCCAGCATAAAGATCGGCGAACCGGGCACCACGCAGCGGGACCAGGCTCGTCAGCGTGCTGAACAGCGCCTCGCGTACCCGGTCAGAGGTGGGCCGGGTGTGCAGCCCGGCCGGGGCCGCGATGCGGCGGCCACCCAGCGCCCCGGCGACGATACGCGTCACAGCCTCGACGCTACCGGTGACCCGACGTAGCCAGCGAACCGAGCGGCGCAGCAGGCCTTTCCGCAGGCACGTCGGACCTTCTCCAGGTACGCACAGCCACTCTCCAGGCACTCAGCCGCTCTCCAGGCGCTCAGCCCTTCTCGAGGTACTCGGCCCGCTCCTCGTCGACCAGGTTCGCCACGGCCGCGGCCAGGTCAGGGTGGCCGGCCAGCTCGGGGTCCTCGGTGAGCAGGTCGACAGCCTCGGCGCGGGCGTCCCGGATGAGGTCCGCGTCCCGCAGCAGCGACAGCATGCGCAGGTGGGAACGGCGGCCGGACTGCGCCGCGCCGAGCACGTCTCCCTCGCGGCGCTGCTCCAGGTCGAGCTCGGCGAGCCGGAACCCGTCCACGGTGGAGGCGACCGCGGTGAGCCGCTCCCGGGCCGGGGAGCCCTCCGGCTGCTCGGTCACGAGCAGGCAGAGCCCGGCGGCGCAGCCGCGGCCCACCCGCCCGCGCAGCTGGTGCAGCTGGGACACGCCGAACCGGTCCGCGTCGAGCACCACCATCATCGTGGCGTTGGGTACGTCCACCCCGACCTCGACCACGGTGGTCGCGACCAGCACGTCGAGGCCGCCGGTCCCGAAGGCACGCATCACCGCGTCCTTCTCGTCCGCGGGCAGCCGCCCGTGCAGGACGCCGATCCGCAGCCCCCGCAGCGGCCCCTCTGCCAGCGCCGGCGCCACATCGAGTACGGCGACCGGCGGCCGCTGCCCGGGGCCGTCCCCGGCGGCCCCACCGCTGGCTCCAGCCCCACCGCTAGCGCCAGCCCCACCGCTACCAGCGCCAGCCTCGCCGCTAGCGCCGGCCACGTCCTCCGCCCCCGCTCCGTCGCCGATCCGCGGGCACACCACGTACGCCTGGTGGCCGGCGGCCACCTCCTCGCGCAGCCGCTGCCAGGCCCGGTCGAAGTGGGCGGGCTTCTCCGCGGCGGGCACCACGTGCGAGGCGATCGGGGACCGGCCCCGGGGCAGCTCGGTGAGGGTGGAGACCTCGAGGTCGCCGTAGACGGTCATGGCGACCGTACGCGGGATCGGGGTGGCCGTCATGACCAGCACGTGCGGCGGCTGGTCGGCCTTTGCCCGCAGCGCGTCCCGCTGCTCGACGCCGAAGCGGTGCTGCTCGTCGACCACGAGCAGGCCCAGGTCGGCAAAGTCCACGCCCTCGTAGAGCAGGGCGTGCGTGCCGACCACGACGCCCGCGGCGCCGGAGGCGATGTGCGCCAGGGCCTCGCGGCGGGCGGCGGCGCCGAGCGAGCCGGTGACCAGCGCCACCCGGGTGCCCTGCGCCGCGCCGTCCAGCTCGCCCGCCCGCCCCAGCGGGCCGAGCAGGTCGACCACGGTGCGGTGGTGCTGCGCGGCGAGCACCTCGGTCGGCGCGAGCAGGGCGGCCTGGCCGCCGGCGTCGACCACCTGGAGCATCGCGCGCAGCGCGACCAGGGTCTTGCCGCTGCCCACCTCGCCCTGGAGCAGGCGGTGCATCGGGTGCGGGGTGGCCAGCTCGGTCGCGATGTCCTCGCCGACCGCCACCTGCCCGTCGGTGAGGGGGAACGGCAGCGCGGCGTCGAACGCCGCCAGCAGGCCGTCCGCCCGGCACGGGCGCGGGTGGGCCGGCCAGGCGGCGGCGCGCAGCTTGCGCTGCACCAGGGTCAGCTGTACGGCGAACGCCTCGTCCCACTTGAGCCGCCGCCGCGCCACGGCCAGCGCCTCCCGGGTGGACGGCCGGTGCACCTCGCGCAGGGCGGTGGGCAGGTCCATCAGCCGCCGGGTGGCGCGCATGGCGGACGGCAGCGGGTCGGGCGGCGGCGCGAGGGTGTCCAGCACGACCCGCACGCACCGGGCGATCACCCAGGTAGGCACCGCCGCCGCGGCCGGGTAGACCGGGATCAGCGCGCCCGCGAACTCCTCGATCTCCTCCACCGGGTCGCCCTCGACCCCGAGGAGCAGGTACTCCGGGCTGTTCAGCTGCCGCTTGCCCCGGAACTCGGTGACCTTGCCGGCGAACAGGCCCCACCGGCCCGGCCGCAGGTCCCGCTCCCGCCACACCTGCCGGCGGCCGAAGTAGGTCAGGTTGAGCATCCCGCCGGCGTCGTCGCCGACGACCACCTCGAGCATCGAGTCGGAGCGGGCGCGCATCGGCCGTACCGTGCTGCGCAGCACCTGGGCCAGGACGGTCACCTGCTCGCCGACGGCGAGGGAGCTGATGTCGGTGTGCTCGCCCCGCTCGTCGTACCGGCGGGGGAAGTGGTAGACGAGGTCGCCGGCGGTGTGCAGGTCGAGGTGCTGGGCCAGGGCCTTGGCGGTCTTGTCCCCGACCAGCTTGCGCAGCGGGGTGTCCAAGGTGGTCATTCGACCCCGACCAGCAGCGGGTAGTGCGGCTGCCCGCCGCGGAAGACGGTGACCTCGACGAACGGCCACGCCGCGCCGACATGCGCGGTCAGGTCGTCGGCGAGGCCCTCCGGCGCCTGCGCGCCGAGCAGCAGCGTGACCAGCTCGCCGCCGGCGGCGAGCATCCGGTCCAGCAGGTCACGGCAGGTGCCGGTGAGATCGCTGCCGATGAGGTTGACCTCCCCGTCAACCAGTGCCAGGACGTCGCCGGGGTGGCACCGGCCGGCCACCGTCAGCGCCTCCCGGCTGGCCGTGGTCACCTCCGCGTACCGGCATGCCCCGGCGGCCTCGGCCATGGCGATCACGTCGTCGTCGAAGGGCCGCTCCAGGTCGCGTACTGCCAGCGCGGCCAGCGCCTGCACCGGGCACCGGGTCGGCACCACCCGCACCAGCAGCCCGTCCTGCCGCGCCTCCGCCGCCGCCGCGACCGCGACCGCGTGGCTGTTGGGGTCGTTGGGGAGCAACACGACCTGGGCGGCGCCGCTGCCGCGGGCCGCGCGCAGGATCTCCGCAGTGGACGGGTTGCCACCCACCACCGTGGCGCCCTCGCTGCGGAACAGCTCGGCCAGGCCGTCGCCCGGGGCGACCACGACCACGGCGCGCCCGTCCGGGTCGGCCGGGCAGCCCCCCGGCTCCGGCGCGTCCGCGAAGCGGGTGACCGCGATCCGGTACGGCCGGCCCGCCTCGACCCCGGCCTCGACCGCCGCGCCGACGTCGTTGACGTGCACGTGCACGTTCCACGTCTGGCGCCCGTTGGGGTCGGTGTCACCGGCGCCGACCACCACCAGCGAGTCACCCAGCCCGGCCAGCTGCGCCCGCAGCCGGCCGACCGCCGCCTCGGTCGCCTCGAGCAGGTACTGCACCTCGTACGCGTACTCGTCGGAGCCGGTCTCGCGCGCGGCGGTCGCCGGCGGGTGGGCGCGGCGGCGGTCGGTGGCCGGCTCCGGCTCGGGCGCCTCACCGGTGATCGTCTCCAGCAACGCGCCGATGAGCACGAGCAGGCCCCGGCCGCCCGCGTCGACCACACCGGCCCGGGCCAGCGCCGGCAGCTGCTCCGGCGTACGGGCGAGCGCGTCGGCCGCGGCAGCCCACGCTGCCCGGGTGACCACGGCCAGGTCGTCGGAGCCGGCGTTCTCCGCCCCGGACGCGCACGCCGACGCCACCGTGAGCACGGTCCCCTCCACCGGCTGCGCGACCGCCCCGTACGCGGCGACGGACGCCCGGCGCAGCGCCTGGGCCAGCTCCCGCCCACGCACCACGGGCCGGTCGACCAGGGTGTCCGCCATGCCCTTGAGCAGCTGCGACACGATCACGCCGGAGTTGCCCCGGGCGCCCAGCAGCGCCCCGCGCGCCATCACCCGCAGCGCCCGCCCGTGCGGGGTCTCCCCCGCAGCCGGCCCGCCCTGGTCGAGCCCGAGCGCCTGCAACGCCGAGGTGAACGTGAGCACGAGGTTGGTGCCGGTGTCACCGTCGGGCACGGGGTAGACGTTCAGCTCGTCGATCTCGCGCTGGTGCCGGCGCAGCGCGTCGAGCCCGGCCGCGCACCAGCGGCGCACCGCGGTCGCGTCGAGACTGTCCAGCACGTTCCGAAAGCCTACTGGCGGCGTACGACATCCGCGGCCGGCCAGCCGGCCGGCTCGGGTACGCCGGGTGCGGTTCGCAGCTGTCCGCCTCGATCGGGTACCCTGGCCAGGTTGTCCAGAACTACCCAGGAGTAAGCCGTGGCTAGCGTGTGCGACGTCTGTGGCAAGGGGCCGGGCTTCGGCCACAACGTGTCCCACTCGCACCGGCGGACCAACCGCCGCTGGAACCCGAACATCCAGACGGTGCGCACCCCGGCCGGCGGCGGCACCACCCGCAAGATGAAGGTCTGCACCTCGTGCATCAAGGCCGGCAAGGTCGTCCGCGCCTGACCGATGCCTGGCTGGCACCGACGGCTGACCAGCTCTGGTCAGCCGGGCCAGTCCGACCTTCCTCCGCCCCGGCCGGCCACCCTGCTGGCCGGAGGCTCCGGTCGGGTTCCGCAGGCTCGGGTCGGGGTCGCCCGGGAGAATCTGGTTCAGAGGCTCGGCGGCCAGGCGTTCGACGGCCAGGGGTCGGCCGGGTTCGTCGGTCAGAGGTTCCGGCCGAACGAGACGCACTCCTCTTCGTCGCGGTAGTAGCCGAAGTTGGGGATCCGCTCGTAGCCCTCGCACTCGTAGAAGGCGATCGCCTCCGGCTGTGCGCTACCCGTCTCCAGGATCATGCGCTTGCGCCCGAAGGTGCGCGCCGACTCCTCCACGGCGGCGAGCACGGCCCGCGCCACGCCCTGGCCCCGGGCCCGCGGCGCCGTATACATCCGCTTGACCTCGGCGATGTCGTCCGTGTCGCCGTGTGACCGCCAGCCGCCGCAGCCCACCGGCACGCCATCCAGGTACGCGATCACGAACCCGCCCTCGGGGGGATCGAACGATGTCGGGTCGATGGGGGTCTCGTCCTCGCTGCCGTACCGCTCGGCGAGGTCGCGCATTGCCGCGGCCACCAGCGTCTGTGCCACCGGAGCACCGAACCGGACCGGTTTAATCATGATTTGCGCCACGAGGGTAGAGGATACGTGGTATGGACTAACGAAAGTGGTCCCATCCTCCGACGTCCTGCTGCGGCTCGCCGTCCACAGTCACCCCAGCCCCCTCGCGCACCCGGCCGACCTCGCGCCACGGCTCAGGTAGAGCCACGCCCGGCGGGAACGTCGCGACCAGGGCGTGGTCGTCGCCGCCGGCCAGCACCCAGGAGTACGGGTCGGCGCCGAGCGCAGCCGCGGCGTCCCGCATCGCCGGAGGTATCACCAGCGCGTCCCGGAACAGGTCGATGGCGACGCCGCTGGCGGCCGCCACGTGCCCGACATCGGCGACCAGCCCGTCCGACACGTCGATCATGGAGGTGGCGCCGGCCCGGGCCGCCACTGGCCCGGCCCGGTACGGCACGTCCGGTCGCCGGTACGCCTCCACCAGCAGCTTTGGTGAGCGGAAGCCACGGGAGAGCACGGTGTACCCGCCCGCGGCGTGCCCGAGGCGCCCGGCCAGCGCGACCGTGTCCCCCGGCCGGGCGCCGCAGCGCAGCACCGGTGGTAGCCCGCCCAGGTCGCCGAGGGCGGTGACCGCCACGGTCAGGGTCGGGCTCGCGGACATGTCCCCGCCGACCACCACCGCCCCAGCCGAGGCCGCCTCCGCGGACAGGCCCCCGGCCAGCTCCTCCGCCCAGCGCACCTCGGTGTCGGCCGGGGCGCAGAGCACGACCAGCAGCGCGGTCGGCGCGGCACCGAGAGCGGCGATGTCGGCGAGGTTGGCCGCGGCCGCCCGATGCCCGACATCGGTCGCGGTGGACCAGTCCCGCCGGAAGTGCCGGCCCTCCACAAGCACGTCCGTCGAGGCCACCACCCGCCCGTCCGGCGCGGCCACCACCGCCGCGTCGTCACCGGGCCCGACCAGGCAGGCCGGGCCCGTGCCGAGCCGGGCGACCACCCGGGCGATCAGGCCGAACTCACCGGTCTCGGCGAGGCTCATCCGTCCGGCCCTCCCCTCCCTGCGGTGAACACTGCGTCTCCTGCCGTGCGGTAGTTTCACGGGCGACGCCCGCTGGTGGCGCAGAAGGAGTCGTGTCGTGGTCCAGGCCTACATCCTCATCCAGACCGAGGTCGGCAAGGCGCGTGACGTGGCCGCCGCGATCCGCGACATCTCCGGCGTGGTCCGGGTGGACGCGGTCACCGGCCCGTACGACGTGGTGGTGCTCACCGAGGCGCGCAGCGTGGACGAGCTCGGCAAGATGATCGTCAGCAAGGTGCAGCTGGTGCCCGGCATCACCCGTACGCTGACCTGCTCGGTGGTACATCTGTAGTGACCGACCCGACCCTCCGCTCGGCCCGGCGGGTGGCGACCCTCGTCGCCGTCCCGGTGGCGGTGCTCGCCGGGTTCGGCGCCTTCGCCGCGTTCGGCGGCTTCGACCGGTCCTCAGTCTCAGCACCCTCAGCCTCGGCAACATCAGCCTCAGCTCCGTCGGCGTTCGCCGCGCCGGTGCGGCCCGCCGCCGCCGGGGCGGTCGCTGTAGCGGCGCCACCGCTGGCCGCCGGAACGGCCGCAGCGTGCAGGGCACTGCTGTCCCGGCTGCCGGAGGCCCTCGGCGCCGGCCCCCGCCGGCCGGTCACCAGCGGCGCGGAGCAGAACGCCGCGTACGGCGACCCGCCCGTGGTCCTCGCCTGCGGCTTCGGCCCGGTCACCCGGCTAGCCCCGCAGGACGTGGTGTACCAGCTCTCCGGGGTCTGCTGGCAGGCGGTGGAGCTGCCGGCAGAGACTGCGTGGACCACAGTGGACCGCGAGGTCCCGGTGACCGTGACGGTGCCCCGCGCGTACGACGAGCCCGGCCAGGTCGTCACCGAGCTCGTCCCGGCCGTGCTCGCCGCGGTCCGCCCCAAGACCGCGGTCCCGAGCGGCTGCGTCCGCTGACCGAGCCTCGCGGCACCGGGTCATCCAGCCAGATACCCGTGGTGGAGGGCGCCTACCAGGATCCCACCACCGGGCTGCGGATGAGGAGCAGCAGCTCGTCGTACCACTCCACGATCTGCACCCAGTCCGTCACCGGACCAGCGGAAGGCTCGAGCTCCCGCCCCCGCCGCGACGTCTCAGCACGGGCGGCGTCGAGGAACTTACGCCACGCGACCGCGACGAGCCATGCCTTCGGATCGCGCGGTGGATCCTGCGGCCAGGTCCCCAGCGCCCGGACCAGGGCCTCCTGCACGGCATCCTCAGCCGAGGCGAAGTCAGCTCCGCGCCGGACGAGGACACCGATCACCGCAGGCACGAGCTCCCGCAGCAGCGACTCGTTCACTCGCCGGCCGTGGGCGCCTGGGTCATGAACGGTCGAACCTCGAGCCACTCGTGGATCGGCTGTCCGCCGGCCCCAGGAGCGGCGGACAGCTCCCCAGCCAGCTGGACCGCGCGGTCCCAGGACTCCACGTCGATGACGTACCAACCGGCGACGAGGTCCTTGGTCTCAGCGAACGGACCATCGGTCACCGGTGGCCGCCCCGGGCCGTCATACCGCACGAACGCGCCATCAGGCGCCAGTGCCTGGACGTCGACGAGCTCACCCGTCTCCTCCAAGCGGGCCGCGAAGTCGCGCATGAACTGCACGTGCGCGTCGACCTCCTCCGGCGCCCACTGGTCCATCGGCACGTCGTTGACCGCAGCCGGCGCACCACGGTAGTGCTTGAGCAGCAGGTACTTCACGGTCATTCTCCTTCTTCGTCAAGCAGCCCATCATGGCCACTGGTGTCCCTGGGACGGAGCCAGAATGGAGAGCGCCGGCGTCGTTGTCGACGACCTCGCGGCTGCTACCGCGTTCTTCCTCGAGCTCGGCCTAGTATCACCAACCAGTACCATCCGCACCAGAAAGGACCGTCGCCATGGCCGTCGCCGATGACCTCGACCGCGCCACCGACTCGAAGTGGGACTGGGTCGCTGAGCACACCCGCACATATCTGGCCTCGGGCGGAACCGAGGGGCACGAGTCCAACGGCGTGTACACACTCGTGCTCGCCACGACCGGACGCAGGACCGGCCAGCCGCGCCGCACCTGCCTGATCTACGGCACCTCAGGGGACGACCTCGTCGTCGTCGCCTCCAAGGGCGGTGACGACGAGGATCCGGCGTGGTTCAAGAACCTCCAGGCGGACCCGAGCGTCGGCGTACAGGTCGGCACCCGCCGGTTCACCGCCCGCGCCCGTGTCGCGTCCCCGGCCGAGCGCGAGACCCTCTGGGCCCAGATGGCGCGCATATTCCCGCTATACGACGAGTACGCGCAGAAGACCGACCGGGTAATCCCGGTCGTCCTGCTCACCCCGCAGGACCAACCCCGGCCTTCCCGCGCGCGAACAAATGGGTGACCAGACCGCGAAGCTCAAGATCTTGGTCCGGCTGCTCCACGCGGCCACCACCTGGCCGGTCTAGTGCAGACCGGTGCCGCGGCGCAGGGCCGTACGGACCAGGCGCGAGACCAGCTTGGGGTACTCCAGCCCGGAGGCCGTCCACATGCGCGGGAACATCGACGTCGGCGTAAAGCCCGGCATGGTGTTGATCTCGTTGAGATAGACCTCCAGCTCGGGCGTTACAAAGAAGTCCACCCGGGCCAGGCCGGCACAGTCCAGTGCGGTGAAGGTGCGGCACGCGAGCTCCTGGACGCGCCGCGTCACCCGCTCCGGCAGCCGCGCCGGGATGTCGAACTCGCACGAGTCGTCCAGGTACTTCGCCTCGAAGTCGTAGAACTCGTGGTCGCGGACCACCCGTACCTCGGCGAGCAGGGATGCCTCCGGCGGGCCGCCGTGCTCCCCCTCCAGGACGCCGCACTCGATCTCCCGGCCGGCCACCGCCGCCTCCACCAGCACCTTCGGGTCGATCTCCCGGGCCGCGGCGAGGGCCGCGTCCAGCTGCGCCCACTCCTTGACCTTGGTGATGCCGTACGAGGAGCCGGCTCGCGACGGCTTGACGAACACGGGCAGGCCCAGCCGGTCGCGCTCGGCCGGGGACAGCACCGCGCCCGCCCGCAGCACCGCGTACGGGCCGACCGGGATGCCGGCTGCGGCAGCGAGCTTCTTGGTGAACTCCTTGTCCATCGCGGCGGCCGAAGCGAACACGTTCGCGCCCACGTACGGGATCCCGGCCATCTCCAGCAGGCCCTGGACGGTGCCGTCCTCGCCGTAGGCGCCGTGCAGCGCGGGGAAGACGACGTCCACGCCGGCCAGCGCGCGGGCGCCCTCGGACCGGTCGAGGACCACGATGCCGCGCTCCGTGGGGTCTGCGGGCAGCACCACACCGGTTCCGGACTCGGCGGTGACCTCCGGCAGCCGGCGTCCGCTGATCGCGAGGTCGGCCGGGTCGCCGCTGGTGAGCACCCAGCGGCCGGCACGGGTGATGCCGACCGGGACAACCTCGAACTCGTCCGGGTCGAGCGCGCTCAGGATGCTCCCGCCGCTGATGCACGAGATCGCATGCTCGCTGCTACGACCGCCGAAAACGACCGCCACCCGGATCTTGCGTGGGCCCGTCACCCCAGCACCCTACCGAAAGCCCGTACCCGCCCCACCCCGCGCCCGCTCGCAGACTCGCACCCGCCCCACACCCACACCCGCTCGCAAACCCGGGCTACTTCAGCGCCGCCCGCGCCCGCTTGGCCAGAGCATCCACCCGGCTCTGCTGGGCCGCCCGGTCAGCGACCGGGAAGCGCGGGTCGGCGAGCACCCGGTTGAGCCAGCGCAGCTGCTGGTCGAGGCGTGCCTGCAAGGCGTACGCCTCCTGGGTCGCCTTGATCACCTTCAGCAGGCCGCCCTTGGCCTGCTTGACCTTGGCGACGATCTGGTCCACCAGGCTCTCGGCCTGCTTCAGCCGGGCGTCCACCGCCCCGGCGCTCGGCGTGAACTCACGCATGACCCCCGGCTTGTCCGGCACCTGGGAGAGCCCGAAGGGGCCGGGGGCGAAGTGGCTGGAGGTGGTGGACGCCACCACGCGTACCCCGAGCTCGTCGCTGAGCTGCTGCGCGAACGGCGGGTCGCCGAACGGGACGCCGCTGAGGTTCCCGATGTTGCAGCCGTAGAACACCACGGTCGGCTGGTCCGCGAACCGGATCTGGTAGTCGCCGAGGTCCTCCTTTATCAGGCGGCGCTTCTGCGGCTCGGTGTCGGGCGCCTTCTTGCCCAGCGCCGGCTCTGGCCCGCCCAGGTTGGCGCCCTCGTCCCAACCGTGCGAGAAGACATGGATCTCCTGGACGGGCAGCGAGTACGCCTTGTTGAGCACGTTCTTGAGCTCGTCCTCGGTCGGCGTGTACTCGAACACGATCGTGTTCTGCGCGGCCTGCTTGCCCAGCCGGGCAATGATCTCCCGCCGCTTGGCCTCGGCCGCCAGCTTGAACGCCTGGCCGACGTTGTGGTCGACCGGCGTCTCCGGGTTCACCCGGCCGCTGCCGTAGACGATGATGTACGTCCCCGGGCTCTGGCTGGGTGGAGCGGGCTGGCGCAGCACGACCGGAGCGCGTGCCCCGCCCGGAGCCCGCACGCCGCCGCCCGGCGCCCGCGCGGCCTCCGGCCCGCGGCTGGGCAGCCAGCCCTGCTCGACCACGTGCCCCAGCTCGTGCAGGAGCAGGCTGCGGCCGGCGTCGGTGTGCGGGGCGTAGCGCCCCTGCCGGAAGACGATCCGGTCCGCCCAGCTGTACGCCTGGGCCGACATCCCGTACGCCGCATCGTCGGCCCGCTCGTCGTGGTGGACCCGTACGCCGCTGAAGTCAAAGCCCCACCGGGCGCGCGCCAGGTCCCGGGTCGCGGGGTCGAGCGGCGCGCCGGGCCCCTGCACCACCCGCTCATGCGCGGCCTGGGCGGGACTGCTCACCGGGCCGGCGAGGTGCTCCGACCGGCCGGGCACGGAACCTGCCGATGACAGGGCCGGAACGGAGCCCGGCGCCGACGGCACGGGCACGGAGCCCGGTGACGGCAGGGCGGGCGTCCACGCCGGCGGCGGGCGGCGCGAGATGGCCGGTGTGTCGTGCCGGGACCGCCGCACCACCGAAGCTCCCTACGACAAGGTCAGGTGCTCTCAGCCTACGGCGTCGTCAACCGCCGCCAGGGCGTTCACCAGGTCGTCCAGCAGGTCCTCGGTGTCCTCGACCCCGCAGGAGAGCCGCACCAGCCCAGCCGGTGTGTCGTCGCCCCACTGCGCCCGCCGGTCCGCGGTCGTGTGCAGCCCGCCGAAGGACGTGGCGGCGGAGACCAGCCGGGCCGTGGTCAGGAAGCGCCGTACCTCGTCCGCGCTGGACAGCTCGAAGGTGACCACGCCCGGCATCCGGCGCAGCTGCCGGCTGGCGACCGGGTACGCCGGGTCGGTGGGCAGCCCCGGCCAGCGCACCACGCGCACCGCGGGATGGTCGCGCAGCAGCGCGGCGACGGCCGCGGCGTTGGTTGACTGGCGCGCCAGGCGCAGGTCCAGTGTGGCCAGTGACCGGTGCGCCAGCCAGCAGTCGAACGGCCCCGGGATGCCGCCGGTGCCGTCGCGCCAGGCGCGCAGCGCCGCCGCCAGGTCGGCGCGGCGCGTGCATGCGTACCCGAGGAGCAGGTCGGCGTGGCCGGAGAGCGCCTTTGTCGCGGA
>DASRIS010000090.1:0-3972 GCA_035649895.1 Micromonosporaceae bacterium
CGTAAACATTCACCCCTTGCGGGGGCGGGTGTCAGGGATGGACGATGCCTGCTGCTGGCGGCATCCACGGGTTCCCGGTGATGGCGTCGCGGATGGCGGTCATGGCATCGATGCCGTGTTTGGCCGCGGTGGACAGGTAGCTGCGGATGGTCAACCGGTTGGTGGTGGCGTCGTCGCTGGTGAGCCGGCCGGAGATCTTCTGCTGGGTCTTGGTGGGTCGTAGGTCGCGCTCGGCGAGGTTGTTTGTCGGCGGGATCGTGGTGTCGTAGCAGAACCGCACCACGTCGTCGTGGCGGCAGTGGAGGTCCTCCAGCAGGGCACGGGCTGGTGGCTGCTTGTCGCGGGGTCCGCCGGTGCGGGGCACGTCTGTGAGCCCGACGAGCACGCCCTGGCGGAACTGCCTGACCAGCTCCTCGCGCACCGCCGGGTCGATCTCGGCCTGGCCAGCGGCGCGGGCCAGGTTGGCGGCGTGGATGAGCCCGCGCAGGGCCCGCATGCACTGCTGCGGCCAGACCGCCTGCGGGTAGGTCTCGGCCGCATCGGCAAGATCACGAAGGAGGTGCGCGCAGCACAGTTGATGTTGGACACCGTCGGCGAAGTTGCCGGCCTGGTCGTACACGACGTACCGGTCGTGCACGGCCACCCCCCGAAACGCCGGCCCGACCCCCATGGCCCGAAACTGCCACCCGCTGCGCCGACCGAGCGTGAACAGGGTGTACCAGTCGGTGCACGCGCTCCACACGTACTGGGTGACCCCGGCCTTGCCCGCCCGCACGGTGGTCTCGTCGAAGTGGACCACCGCCGCAACCATGACCAACGTCTTGATGGCGGCCACGACCTCGGCCACCGCCGCCGCGAGGGCGGCCAGCATCCTGTGGACGAACCCGGCCGAGACACCGGCACCGGCCATGTCTGCGACCAGCTGGACGCACCGCTGCACCGGCACGTGCTGCACGATGAGCAGGTAGACCACGAACGCGCGCAGGTTCACCCCGTACACCCGGGTGTTGGCCACCCCCGCCTGCGGCGGAGGCGGCGCGACATGCGCCCGCCCGCACCCACAACGCACCTGATGCATCCGGTACTCCACCGTGCTGGCCGTCACCGGCGCCACATCAGTGACCTGACAGGCCCGCGCCACCCCCTCATCGGCCGCGTCGGCCAGGTCCGCCCCGCACGCACACGACCCCTGTGGACGCCGCTCGAGCACCTGCACGTCGGCCTCGTCCAACCAGGACAGAGCAGATCCCGGCGCACCGGGCTGTTTGCCCCGCGCCCGCTTCGGCGCGCCCGGCTGCCCTTCGGCTGCCCGCTTGCGCGTCCCCTGACGACCGGGAAGGTCATCCGTCGAGGGCGGCATCGACGAGTTTCCACTGTTGCGGGAGACCAGCCGCTTGACCCGCTCCAACTCCGCACGTAGCTGTTCCAGCTCGACTGCCTGACCGGCCAGCTGCGCGGCCTGGTCACGGACCACCGTGACCAGCTCTGCCCGCGACAACGCCTCTGGATCAAGCACCCGCGCATACCATCACAGCCAGCCCGGGTCCACAACACCCCACAGCTCAGCCCAGCGTGTCAACCTACGCACGGAACGCCCCACGGAGCAAGGGGTGAATGTTTACCGCTTGGCCTCGGTATTCATCGGTCCTCCTCGTTTCGCCTGTGACCACGACGGTAGGAGGAAGCCGGCGCGAGCTAATCCCTGATTTGTGCCGGCAGGGCGGCCACGTCATCGACGGGCCGGGCGGAGACGAGCCGGTCCGCGGCGACCGTGTCCAGGCCGCCGTCCGCCACCAGCACCGCCCGGGCCTGCGCCGGCGGCAGCAGGTTGAACCACCGCAGCAGCAGGAGGTCCGGCTCGGCGGGTACGCCGTACAGGCGCAGCCGGGCCATGCCGCCGTCGGGGTAGGCGTCCAGGCGTACATGGGTGGCAACCGGGGAGCTGGGGATCCGGAACCGGTGGCGGGTGTCGGGCTGGAGACGAGTCCGCGGCAGCAGCGGGAGCCATTCCTGCGCGTCGGCAGAGCCGGCGGCGCGCAGCTGCGCCCAGCCCGGGGCGTTGCCCTTGAAGTGGGTCAGGTCCAGCTCGACCAGGTGGACCCGGCCGGGCGCGGCGAGGCGTACCACCACCCAGTCGTTGCCGTCATCGCGCCGGCGGGCGGTCTCCCACCCCTCCCCCATGGACCGGGCCAGCCCCGGCCACAGCAGGCGCTGCGGTGAGCCGTAGAACATGTTGCTGCACCCCACCACCTGGCCGCCGTGCTCCATCGCGACCAGGTCGACCGGGCCGGCAGCCAGCAGCCGCGGGTCGGGCACCACCTCGCCGTGCACCCGCAGCCGCGCCACGCCGCCATCGGGATAGACCGACAGCCGTACGTGGGTCAGCCGCTGCTCCAGCCGCACCTGGAACGGGTTGCGCGCGTCCCCGCGCAGCGGCGAGCGGGGCACCAGCGTCACCCAGTCGGCCCCGGCCAGCTCCTCCGGCGCCGGGTAGCCGGCCACGCCGCAGCCCTCGACCGACGCGTACGGCGGGTAGTTGCCGGTGAAGTGGGCAGTGTCCACGACTACCCCGCGCACCACCCCTGGCGCGCCGAGCCGGACCACCGCGAAGTCGTGCCCGGGAGCACGGCGCCGGCGCGTCTCCCAGCCGTCGTACACCTGGCCCTTGGCTCCGAAGGTCTGCGGCGTAAAGCTGGGCGGGGCGTCGTTGACCAGGTTGTCGGCGGCGGCGAAGAGCTCGTCGTTGGCCACGACCACGCCCCCGCCGAGCGACCGGCAGGCGAGGTCGGGAAGGGCGGTGAAGTCGCTCGTCACGGCGTGACCCGGGTCAGCAGGCGCCCGCGGGGCACGCCGTCCACCGGCTCGCCGCGCAGCCAGGTCGCGCGGACCGCGCCGGTCAGCCGGGCCCCGGCGTACGGGGTCACGGGGTGGCGGTGGTGCAGCGCGGCCGGGTCGACCATGACCTCCTCGTCCGGGGCGAAGGCGACCAGGTCGGCGTCGCAGCCGGCGGCGATGCGGCCTTTGCCGGCGAGCCCGACGAGCTGCGCCGGGTGCTGCGCCATCCACCGTGCCACGTCGGCGAGCGGGTGCCCGCGGCGGCGCGCCTGGGTCCACACCACCGGCAGGCCGAGCTGGAGCGAGGCGATGCCGCCCCACGCGGCGGCAAAGTCGCCGGTGTCCGGGCGCTTGAGGTCGGGCGGGCAGGGCGAGTGGTCGGAGACGACGCAGTCGATGACGCCGCTGGCGAGCCCTTGCCAGAGCGCCTCCCGGTTGCGCTCGTCGCGGACCGGCGGGCAGCACTTGAACATGGTCGCCCCGTCCGGCACCTGCTCGGCGGTGAGCGTGAGGTAGTGCGGGCAGGTCTCCGCGGTCACCTGGACGCCCCGCTGCCGTGCCGCGGCGAGGCTGGGCAGCGCGCCGGCCGAGGAGAGGTGCAGGATGTGCACCCGGGCGCCGGTGCGGCCGGCGAGGTCGAGCACGAGGTCGATGGCACGCTCCTCAGCCGCCGGGGGCCGGGAGGCGAGGAAGTCGGCGTACCGGCGGGACGGGGGCGCGTCCCCGATCGACGCCGGGTCCTCGGCGTGGACGATGAAGAGCGCGTCCACCGCGCGCAGCGCCCGTTCCAGCCCGGCGGCGTCGAGGTGGCCGAACTCGTCGACTCCAGAATGGACCAGGAAGCACTTGAAGCCGAAGACGCCCGCTTCCTGGAGGGCGGGAAGGTCGTCCAGGTGCTCCGGCACCGCACCGCCCCAGAAGCCGACATCCACAAAGGACTGTCTTGCCGCGGCCTCCCGCTTGGCCGCCAGGGCCGCCACGGTGACGGTCGGCGGCACCGAGTTGAGCGGCATGTCCACGATCGTGGTGACGCCACCGGCAGCGGCGGCCCGGGTGGCCGTCGCGAAGCCCTCCCAGTGGGTGCGGCCCGGCTCGTTGACGTGCACGTGCGTGTCGACCAGGCCGGGCAGCAGGGCC
>DASRIS010000091.1:0-43575 GCA_035649895.1 Micromonosporaceae bacterium
CGGAGTCTCCGGCACCTGGCGTGACCTCACCGACAACGTCAACTCGATGGGCTCGAACCTCACCGGGCAGGTGCGCAACATCGCGCAGGTGACCACCGCGGTAGCGAAGGGCGACCTGTCCCAGAAGATCACCGTTGACGCGCAAGGCGAGATTCTGGAGCTGAAGAACACCGTGAACACGATGGTGGACCAGCTCTCGTCGTTCGCCGACGAGGTCACCCGGGTCGCCCGCGAGGTCGGCACCGAGGGGAAGCTGGGCGGTCAGGCGCAGGTGCGGGGCGTGGCCGGCACCTGGCGGGACCTGACCGACAACGTCAACTTCATGGCGTCCAACCTGACCGCGCAGGTGCGCAACATCGCCCAGGTGACCACGGCGGTGGCGAAGGGTGACCTGTCGCAGAAGATCACGGTGGACGCGCACGGCGAGATCCTGGAGCTGAAGAACACCGTGAACACGATGGTGGACCAGCTCTCGTCGTTCGCCGACGAGGTGACCCGGGTCGCCAGCGAGGTGGGCTCGCAGGGCAAGCTCGGCGGGCAGGCCCAGGTGAGGGGGGTCTCCGGCACCTGGCGGGACCTGACCGAGAACGTCAACCAGCTCGCCTCGACGCTCACCACCCAGCTGCGCACCATCGCCCAGGTCTCCACCGCGGTGACCCGCGGTGACCTGACGCAGCGCATCGCGGTCGAGGCGCAGGGCGAGGTGGCCGAGCTCAAGGACAACATCAACCAGATGATCGTCACCCTGCGGGAGACCACCAAGAAGAACGCGGAGCAGGGCTGGCTCGACTCGAACCTGGCCCGTACCGGTGGCCTGCTGCAAGGCCAGCGGGACCTGGACGAGGTCTGCCGCATGATCATGACCGAGGTGGCGCCGCTGGTGGAGGCGCAGATCGGCGCCTTCTTCCTCGGCGACCCAGGCGAGGAGCGGGTGCGGCGGCTGCGGCTGGCCGCCTCCTACGGCTACCCGGAGAGCACCGAGGACGTGACCTTCACCGCCGGTGAGGGCCTGGTCGGACAGGTCGCGCTCTCCCGCCGCACGATCCGCGTGGGTACGGACACCGCCCGGTTGACGGTCCGCTCCGGCCTGCTCGCCACCCCAGTGACCGACCTGGTCGTGCTGCCGGTCCTCTTCGAGGGCGAGCTGCTCGGCGTGATCGAGTTCGCCTCGGTGGACGCGTTCTCAGAGCTGCACCTGGACTTCCTCGAGCGGCTGGTGAGCACGACCGGCGTGGCGCTGAACACCATCCTGGCCAACCGCCGTACCGAGGAGCTGCTGGCCCAGTCCCAGCGGCTCGCCCACGAGCTGCAGGAGCAGTCGGCCGAGCTCCAGCGCACCAACGCCGAGCTGGAGGAGAAGGCGGCGCTGCTGTCCGAGCAGAACCGCAACATCGAGATCAAGAACCGCGAGATCGAGATGGCCCGGCTGGGCCTGGAGGAGAAGGCACAGCAGCTGGCGGCCGCGTCGCAGTACAAGTCGGAGTTCCTGGCGAACATGAGCCACGAGCTGCGTACCCCGTTGAACTCCCTGCTCCTGCTCGCCCGCCTGCTCGCCGACAACCCCGACCAGAACCTGACCCGCAAGCAGACCGAGTTCGCCCGCACCATCTACAGCGCCGGCTCGGACCTGCTCGCGCTCATCGACGACATCCTGGACCTGTCCAAGATCGAGGCCGGCCGGATGGACGTCGAGCCGGCCGAGGTGCACTTCGAGGAGGTCCGCTCCTATGTGGAGCAGGCGTTCAGCCCGCACGCCGAGGAGAAGGGGCTGCAGCTGTCGGTGGCGGTCTCCCCGGAGCTGACCGGGCCGATCATCACCGATGCCCAGCGGCTCCAGCAGATCCTGCGCAACCTGCTGTCCAACGCCGTGAAGTTCACCGACTCGGGCGGGGTCACCCTCTCCATCCACGCTGGACCGAAGGGCACGTCCTTTGACGAGCCGGCGCTGAACAACGCCCGGCAGGTGGTCGGGTTCACCGTCGCCGACACCGGCATCGGCATCTCCGACGACAAGCTCGCCCTGATCTTCGAGGCGTTCCAGCAGGCGGACGGGACGACCAGCCGCAAGTACGGCGGCACCGGGCTCGGCCTGTCCATCAGCCGTGAGCTGGCCCGGCTGCTGGGCGGCACGATCACGGTCGCCTCGGCACCCGGCCGCGGCTCGTCGTTCACCCTCTACGTGCCCGACGTGATCCCGGCGGAGACCACACCGACCCCGGTCTTCACCAGCGGCCTGCCGCCCACCCGCCCGACCCCGCCGATGCTGCGCCCGTCACTGAACCCGGAGCCGTACCGGCGCAGCCGTACCGCCGCCGCCCAGCAGCTCGACGGGGTCACCGTGCTCATCGTCGACGACGACGTGCGCAACGTCTTCGCCCTGACCAGCGCCCTGGAGCTGCACGGGATGACCGTGCTCTACGCCGACAACGGCGCCGACGGGATCCGGCTGCTGGCCGAGCACCCCGAGGTGGGCATCGTGCTGATGGACGCGATGATGCCGGACCAGGACGGGTACGAGACGACCCGGATGATCCGCCGCAACCAGCGCTTCGCCTCGCTGCCGGTGGTCTTCCTCACCGCCAAGGCGATGCCCGGTGACCGGGAGTCGGCGCTGACGGCAGGAGCCAGCGACTACATCACCAAGCCGGTGGACCTGGACGAGCTGATCGAGCTGATGGCGGCGTGGGTCACCGGCGCCGGACGGGAGGTCTCCCCGTGAGCGCGAGGAGTGAGCGGAGCGAGCCCCGCAGTCGCGAACGAAAGGTGCTGCCGTGAGCGCGAGGAGTGAGCGGAGCGAGCCCCGTAGTCGCGAACGAAAGGTGGCGCCGTGAGCGCGAGGAGTGAGCGGAGCGAGCCTCGCAGTCGCGAACGAAAGGTGCTGCCGTGAGCGCGCCGGCCCCTCGCGCGAAGGTGCTGCTCGTCGATGACCGGCGGGACAACCTGGTCGCCCTGGAGGCGATGCTCCAGGGCCTGCCGGTGGAGCCGGTGCCGGTGGAGAGCGGCGAGGCAGCGCTCAAGCAGCTGCTCGTCGACGACTTCGCGGTCATCCTCCTTGACGCCCAGATGCCGGAGATGGACGGCTTCGAGACGGCCAGCCACATCAAGCGGCGGGAGCGGACCCGGCACATCCCGATCATCTTCCTCACCGCCGCCGACCGGGACTCCCAGCTGGCGCTGCGGGGCTACCAGGTCGGCGCGGTCGACTACCTCACCAAGCCGTTCGACCCGTGGGTGCTGCGCGCCAAGATCTCCGTCTTCGTGGACCTGTGGCTGAAGTCCCGGGCGGTGCTCGACCGGGAGGCCCGCTGGCAGCGCCTGGCGGTCGCCGTCGACCAGGCGTTGCAGCTGCTGCACGGGCCCGACCCGGCCGGTGCGGTGGGGCGCGTCGTGGAGCTGCTGGAGACCGCCCGGCGGAGTCCCGGCTGAGCAGACCGGCAGCTACATTGCGGAGGCCTCGTTGCTGATCATCAGGGCGGAGCGGAGCCCGGTGATGTCGAGCACGCGCATGAGGAACTCGGCGACGTTGACGAGCACGAGACAGCTCCGCGCCCGGGCCGCCTTGCGGCTGAGCACCACCAGCGTGCCCAGCCCCTGTGAGTCGCAGAAGGTCACCCTGGCCAGGTCGAGCACGATCCGGGGCGGCGGGGAGTCGGCCAGGATCCCGTTGACCGCGCTGGCCAGGTGGCCCACTGTCATCATGTCGATCTCTCCGGTGCAGCTCACCACGGTCTCGGCGGCAGCGTGCCGCACCTCGACGGTGAGCTCCGGGCGATCCACGTGGATCAGCCTATCGGCAGCCCCGGTGCGGGGCTTGCCGTGTGCGTTGAGAGAATGGCGAAACCGTGACCACGTACCCTACTGACGCGCCGGCCTCGCAGGCCCTCTTCGACCGCGCCCAGGCCATCGTGCCGGGCGGGGTGAACTCACCGGTGCGCGCGTTCCGGGCGGTCGGCGGCACTCCCCGGTTCATGGTCCGCGGTGCCGGCCCGTGGCTCTACGATGCCGACGGCCGTCGCTACGTGGACCTCGTCTGCTCCTGGGGGCCGCTGCTGCTCGGGCACGCCCACCCCGAGGTGGTCGCCGCTGTCCAGGCCGCCGCCGCCCAGGGCACCAGCTTCGGCACCCCCACCCCGGGTGAGGTGGCGCTGGCCGAGGAGCTTGTCGCGCGTACCCCCGTGGAGCAGGTCCGGCTGGTCAGCTCGGGCACTGAGGCGACCATGTCGGCGCTGCGGCTGGCCCGCGGCTTCACCGGGCGGGCGAAGGTCGTCAAGTTCGCCGGCTGCTACCACGGCCATGTCGACGCCCTGCTCGCCGCGGCCGGCTCGGGCGTCGCCACCCTCGCCGCGGCCGCTGAACCCACCTCCAGCGCCGCCATGCTCGCCTCCGGCGCCGCCGCCGTGATGGGCGCAGGTGCTGCCCTGCTCGCCGCCGGTGAGGTGGCGTGGTCGCACCGCGACCTCGGCGGGCGACCGGACTCACCGGGCGTCACCGGAGCGGCGGCCGGGGACACGATCGTGCTGCCGTACCACGACATCGCGGCGGTCGAGGCGGCCTTCGCGGAGCGTGGCGACCAGATCGCCGCCGTGGTCACCGAGGCGGCGCCGGGCAACATGGGAGTCATCGCGCCGCGGGACGGGTTCAACGCCCGGCTGGCCGAGGTCGCCCACTCCCACGGCGCGCTGCTGGTGCTCGACGAGGTGATGACCGGCTTCCGGGTCAGCCGCGGTGGCTGGCACGAGCTCGACCCGGTCGACGCCGACCTGTGGACCTTCGGCAAGGTGATGGGCGGCGGGCTGCCCGCGGCGGCGTTCGGCGGCCGGGCTGAGATCATGCAGTGCCTGGCCCCGGCCGGGCCGGTCTACCAGGCCGGCACGCTCTCCGGTAACCCGCTGGCCTGCGCCGCTGGCCTCGCCACGCTCACCCTGGCCACGCCCGAGGTCTACCGGCGGCTCGATGAGGCCGCGGACCTGCTGGGCAAGCTCGCCGCCGAGGCGCTGAGCGCCGCCGGAGTGCCGCACCGGCTGTCGTACGCGGGCAACATGTTCTCGGTCTTCTTCACCGACGTGGACGTGACCGACTTCGACTCGGCCAGGACCCAGGATCTGGCCGCCTTCCGGGCGTTCTTCCACGCCATGCTGGCCCGCGGGGTGTACCTGCCGCCGAGCGCGTTCGAGGCGTGGTTCGTCTCGGCCGCCCTCGACGACGAGGCGCTGGACACGGTCGCCGCGGCGCTCGGGCCCGCGGCTGAGGCCGCCGCCCGCGCCGGGTCCGGCGGCACTGGGTCAGGCAGCGCCGGGACCGGCGGCGCCGGAGCCGGCAGCGGGGCTGGGGCTGCGCGATGAGCCGTACCGTCGTGCACGTGCTGCGCCACGGCGAGGTGTACAACCCGGACCGCATCCTCTATGGCCGGCTGCCAGGCTTCCGCCTGTCCGAGCTGGGCATCCAGATGGCCAAGGCGGTCGCGGCGGCACTGGCCGACCGCGACATCGGGTACGTGGCGGCGAGCCCGCTGGAGCGCGCCCAGCAGACCGCCGAGCCGATCGCCGCGCAGTTCGGCCTGCCGGTCTGCGTTGACGAGCGGCTGATCGAGAGCGCGAACTGGTTCGAGGGGCGCAAGGTCTCGGTCGGCGACGGGTCACTGCGCGACCCGCGGAACTGGTGGGTGCTGCGAGACCCGGTGACGCCCTCCTGGGGCGAGCCGTACGCCATGATCGCCCAGCGGATGCTGGCCGCGCTGCACGCCGCCCGGGATGCGGCGAGCGGGCGCCAGGCCGTACTCATCTCGCACCAGCTGCCGATCTGGACCCTGCGCCGGCACGTCGAGCGGCGCCGGCTCTGGCACGACCCGCGCCGCCGCCAGTGCGGGCTGGCCAGCCTCACCTCGTTCCACTTCGACGGCGAGCGCGTGGAGGGCGTCGCGTACACCGAGCCGGCCGCCCATCTCGGCCCGGGGACCGGCAGAGGCGCGTGATGCGCGGCCGCCGCACGCTCCTGCTCGCCGGCGCGGCGCTCGTCGTGGCCATCGCCCTGGCCGCGTGGTATGCGACCAGCGGGGGCCCGGCCGCCGAGCCGCAGCGCCTCTCCGCGCCGCCGCTCACCGGTGAGCTGCTCGACGGGGGCTCCTACCACCTCGCCGCGCACCGCGGCGAGGTGGTGGTCATCAACTTCTGGGCCTCCTGGTGCGCCCCCTGCCGGGCCGAGATAGCCGACCTGGAGCGCACCTACCAGGCCGTACGCGCACAGGGTGTGAGCTTCGTCGGGGTGAACATCCGCGACCCCGACCGGGACAAGGCACAGGCCTTCGTTGCGGGACGGGTCAGCTACCCGAGCGTGTTCGACCCGGCCGGCCGGCTGTCGGTCGGGTTCGCCGGCTTCGGCGCGACGACGATCCCGGCCACCGTCATCGTGGACCGGCAGGGCCGGGTCGCCGAGGTGATCCGTACCCCGGTGCGGCAGGGCGACCTCCAGCCGCTCGTCGAACGCGTGGCGGCCGAGCCCGGAGCGCCGTGATGGGTGAGGCGTTCGCGGAGATCGCCGCGGGCGGGCCGCTGCTGTTCGCGGTCGGCGTGGCGGCGCTCGCCGGGCTGGTCAGCTTCCTGTCGCCCTGCGTGCTGCCGCTCGTCCCCGGCTACCTGTCGTACGTGACCGGCCTGGCCGGCGCGGACCTCGACGACGGGCGGCGCCGCGGCCGGGTGCTCGCCGGCACGCTGCTCTTCGTGGCCGGCTTCACCGCCGTCTTCACCCTGACCGGCGTGCTCGCCGCGGGGGTCGGTACCGCGCTGCTGGTGCACGGGCGGGCGGTGCAGGTGGTCGTCGGCGCGCTCACGATAGTGCTCGGCCTGGCCTTCCTCGGCCTGGTCCCGGGCCTGCAGCGGGAGTGGCGGCTGCGGATGGTGCCGAACGCCGGCCTGGCTGGCGCGCCGTTCTTCGGCGCGGTGTTCGCGCTCGGGTGGGTGCCGTGCGTCGGGCCGACCCTCGGCGCCGTGCTGGGCCTGGCCACCGTCGGCGGCCAGCCGACCCGCGGCGCGGTGCTCGGCATCGCCTACTGCCTCGGCCTCGGCGTGCCGTTCGTCGCCTTCGGGCTCGGCTTCCGCCGGCTGATCGGGGTGTTCGGCGCGGTCCGGCGCAACAGCCGGTGGGTCACCCGGGTCGGCGGCGCGCTGCTGGTGCTGGTCGGGCTGGCCCTGGTCACCGACGGCTGGACCGAGCTGGTCAACTGGCTGCGCAGCACCGTGGGCGTGGGCGAGGTGGCGCTGTGACGGGTGCCCGGCTGCTCCCCCTGGCACGCAACTCGTGGCGGCAGCTGACCAGCATGCGTACCGCGCTGGTGCTGCTCTTCCTGCTCGCGGTCGCGGCGATCCCGGGCTCGCTGCTGCCCCAGCGCAGCGTCAACGTGGAGCGGGTGGCCGGCTACTTCGCCGCCCACCCCGACCTCGCCCCGGTGCTGGACCGGGTGTGGGCCTTCGACGTGTTCGCCTCGCCCTGGTTCTCCGCCATCTACGTGCTGCTGTTCATCTCGCTCGTCGGGTGCATCGTGCCCCGGCTGCGCGACCACGTGCGGGCGCTGCGCGCCGTACCGCCGGACGCCCCGCGGCGGCTGGACCGCCTGCCGCAGCATGCGGACGGGGTTGTGGTGGCCGGCGGCCCGGACGCGGTCGCTGCGGCGCTGCGGCGCCGGGGGTGGCGGGTGGCGGTGCGCGGCGGCACGGTCGCCGGCGAGAAGGGGTACCTCAAGGAGACCGGCAACCTGCTGTTCCACCTTGCGCTCGTCGGCGTGCTGCTCGGCGTCGCGCTCGGCTCCTGGTACGGCTGGCACGCGAACCGCCTGCTCGTGGCCGGGCCGGACGGGGCGTTCTGCAACACCGTGCAGCAGTACGACGACTACGGCCTCGGTGCCCGGGTCGACGCTGGCGGGCTGCCCCGGTTCTGCCTTGAGCTGAGCGACTTCCAGGCGTCCTATCTGGACAGTGGGCAGCCGGTACGCTATGCGGCGACGGCGGTCGTGTCCGGGGCCGACAGCGGCCCGCCCGGAGCCCGGCGCTTCTCCGTCAACGACCCGCTGCGGCTGCCCGGGGCCAGCGTCTACCTGCTCGGGCACGGGTACGCCCCGGTGCTGCGCTACACCGACCGGGCCGGGCGGGCGCAGACCACGGTGGCCCCGTTCCTGCCGGCGGATGACGCGCTGACCAGCGAAGGGGTGGCCGCGTTCCCGGACGCCAACGGCGGGGACCGCACGGCCCAGGTCGCCTTCGAGGGGCTCTACCTGCCGACCGTCCCGGACTCGCCGCCGTTCGTGCGCTCGGCCTACCCGGCTGAGCGGGCGCCGGGGCTGATGCTGTTCCCGTACCGCGGGGACCTGGGGCTGGACGCGGGCATCCCGCAGTCGGTGTACCAGCTCGACCGGGGGCAGCTGGCCGCCGGGCGGCTTGCCCAGGTGGGGGAGCCGGCGCTGCTGCGGGTCGGCGAGAGCATGGCGCTGGACGACGGCACCCGGGTCGAGTTCCTCGGCACCCGGCAGTGGGTGACGCTGTCCATCCGCCACGACCCCGGCCAGCCGGTCGTCCTGGCCAGCGCCGCCCTGCTGCTGGCCGGGCTGATGGCGTCGCTGGCTGGCCGGCGCCGCCGGGTATGGTTCCGCCCGATGCCCGGCTCTGCTTCTACCTTCGAGGCGGCCGGCCTGCCGCGCTCGGACTACCCCGGCTTCGCCGACGAGCTCGCCCGGCTCGTGGCCACCGTCTCGCCGGACCAACCCTCCCTGCCGAGAGGACCCCGCTGATGTCCGCGCTCTCCGACCAGCTGCTCGTGGTCGCCATCCTGGCGTACCTGGTGTCGATGCTCTGCTATGCCGTGGAGTACGCGTTCGGCGCCCGCGGCGCGGTGGCCCGGGCGGCCACCCGCGAGCTGGTCGGCGCCAGGGTTGGCGGGGTGGACACGGCCTCCACCGACCCCGACGGACCTGACGGGCCCGACCGGTCGCCGGCTACCGCACCGCATAGCTCGCTGGCTACCGCACCGCATAGCACGGCCATCTCGCCGCGTGGCACGGCCGCGTCGCCGCGTGGCACGGTCGCCTGGGCGGGTCGGGCCGCGGTGGGCGCCACGGTGCTCGGCGCCCTGGCGCACCTCGGTTGCCTGGTCACCCGCGGGTTGGCGGCACACCGCATGCCCTGGGGCAACATGTACGAGTTCGTGCTGACCGTGACCTTCGTCGGGGTGGTCGCCTGGCTGGTGCTGGTCGCCCGCCGGCCCGCAGTACGCCACCTGGGGCTCTACGTCGCCCTGGTGCTGATGACGCTGCTCGGCGTGGCCGGCCTGGTGCTCTACACCGACGTGGCGCCGCTGGTGCCGGCGCTGGACTCGTACTGGTTGGTAATCCATGTCTCGGCGGCGGCGCTGGCCTCAGGCATCTTCCTGGTCGGCTTCGTCACGGCCGCCATGTACCTGGTCCGGGCCGGGTACGAGCAGGGCCGGGCGGGCTTCCCGTACTCGCTCGGGCACCGGCTGCCCACAGCCGGCGCGCTGGAGCCGCTCACCTTCCGGCTGCACACGTTGGCCTTCCCGGTCTGGACCTTTGCCGTGGCGGCCGGCGCGATCTGGGCGGAGGCGGCGTGGGGCCGCTACTGGGGCTGGGACCCGAAGGAGACGTGGGCGTTCATCTCCTGGGTGGTGTACGCGGGGTACCTGCATGCCCGCGCGACGCCCAGCGTGCGGCGCAGCACCGCCACGTGGATCGCGGTGCTCGGCTGGCTCACCATGCTGATGAACCTGTTCGGGGTGAACCTGTTCTTCGAGGGCCTGCACTCCTACGCCGGCGTGGAGTAGAAACCGGTCACCCCGCCCCGGGGTGGCCTGGATGCGGTTCTCATACTCTGTTGAGAGGCCCCATCGGCCTGAGCGGGCCCGGTGCCCTCGCCTCCCTCGAACCACTCCGCCAGCGAGCCGCCATTGCTCCGTCAAGCCATGTCCAGCATCTTCAGACCGTCGTACTGGGCGAAGTCCTCAGAGTCCTTCACGTTGAACGTCGCCAGTGGCACTCGGTTGACCAGACGGCACGCCGCGATCCACATGTCATTCGCCGGACGAGGCCGCCCCGGGCCGCGGCCCGCGCTCGCAGCGCTCCCCACATCTGCGCCACTGCCTCGTCAGCGGGCAGGACCACCACGTCCTGTCGCCACCGGGCCAGGTCGGCGAGTTTTGCGCGGCCCCCAGCTGCGCGCGATGGTCCAGTGCGTCAGCTCACCGAGTGTCACGAACGAGACTAGCCAATGGCGCCCGGCCAGCCTGGCCTGAAGCCGCTCCGTCTGACGCCCGCGCAGGATGGTGGAGGCGACGTCCGTATCCAGGACGACCAGACTCACGCGTCCACCCGGCGGGCCGCATAAACCTCGGCCAGGAACACATCCAGCTCCTCGTCCGTCTCGAACAGGTTAGGCCGTGCCATGTCAGCCACGGAGGTGATCCGTCGGGCACCCTGCCGGCGCACCAGCTCCTCCGCTGGGACATGGCCCGCGCTGGGCAGCTCCGGCAATGGCTCAGCGTTGCTGCTCGTCATCCCTCACACCCCTTGTTCAGCCACGTCCTATCCTCTCACTGCGAGCAGTCAAGCTTCCCACGAGAACCGTGACTACTGTGCTGCCGTGGCGTGCTGCGCACGCCTCAATGCTGGTTGGTGCTTCATGCCTCGGCGGCGGCGCTCGCTCCAGGCATCTTCCTGGTCGGCTTCGTCACGGCCGCCATATACCTGGGCTGCACTCCTACGCCGGCGTGGAGTAGGGACGCCGTCCGAACGCGAGGCGCCGACCCGGGTACGGCAGCTGGTCGACGCTAGGGCCAGCGGCCGGCGGCGATCCGGCGGGCGTAGCGGCGCTGCTGCGCCCGGCCGAAGGCCAGGGTCAGCCCGGCCGCCCGGATCGACGTGGCGGGGAACGCGTCGAGCAGCCGCACCTGCCAGCCGCGCCAGCGCGGGATCGCGAGCACCGGCCGGGGCCGGCGGGCCAGCCGGGCCACGCGCGCGGCCACCTGCTCCGGGCGCAGCAGGATCCCGGTGAAGGAGGCGGCCGCGCCGGTGTCGTGCAGCCGGTCCTGCAGCATCGGAGTCCAGGTGCCGTCCGGGCAGACGCACGAGATGTGCACCCCTCGTACGCCCTCGGCGCGCAGCTCGGCGAGCGTGCCGATGCTGAAGGCGATCAGCGCGTGCTTGCTCGCGCCGTACACGGTCTCACCGGGCGCGGCCACCAGCCCGGCCAGCGAGATGATATTGATCACGTGGCCGCGGCCGGCCGCCCGCATGTGGCCCAGGGCGGCCAGCGTGCCGGTCATCGCGCCGAGCGCATTGACCTCCATGATGGCCCGCCGGGTGGCCGCGTCGTGGCTCCAGGACGGGCCGGTCGCCAGGATGCCCGCGTTGTTGACCCACAGCGCGAGGCCGCCGGGCCCGGCCGCCGCCTGCTCCGCGACCGCGCGGACCGCGGCCTCGTCGCGCACGTCGAGCTCTGCCGCGGCACACCCCAGCCGCCCGGCCGCCGCCCGCACCTCCGCAGCGTCCACATCGGTCAGCAGTACGGCGTACCCGTCGGCGTGCAGGGCGGTCGCGATGGCCAGGCCAAGTCCACGGGCGGCACCGGTGACCACGGCGGTGCCCCGGCTGGGTGCGGTCATCGCCGCAGCGTCCCATACCGCGGACGAGCCGCGCCGGAGGCGCCGGGTCCGAACAGCGGTCCGCACGAGGTGGTCCGGCAGCGGCGTTTCCGCAACGGCGCTCCGGCAACGGTCAGTGCAGCGGGCGTGGCCGCCCTTCCCACTTCGTCGACAGGGCGATGGTGGTACGGGTGGCCGCCACGCCGCTGAGCCGGTTGAGCCGGATGACCACGTCCTCCAGCTCGGCGATGGTGCCGACCCGCACAGTGAGCAGGAACGACTCCTGTCCGGCCAGGAAGTAGCACGACTCGATCTCGGGCAGCTCGCGCAGCCGCGTCACCAGGTCGTCGATCTCGGTGTCGCCGGCCTGGACGATGCCGATGACCGCGGTGACCCCCAGCCCGATGCTCTCCGGCTCGACATCGGCCCGGTACCCCCGGATCACCCCTGCCGCCTCGAGCTTGCCGACCCGCTCGTGCACCGCCGGTGCTGACAGCCCGACCTGGCGCGCGAGCTCTGCGTACGACAGCCGGGCGTTGGTGCGCAGCAGCTCCACGAGATGGCGGTCGATCTGGTCGAGGCCGGTCGTGAGCCGCATTCGAAAAATCGTACCGCCAAGCCACTAAGCAGTGTGATTTCGCCGTTTCCCGGACACGGCTCACTCACGGTGCTGTAATGGGCGCGTCCCCCTTCGAGGACACTAGGAGGGAACCGTGGACACAGGTGATCGTCTGTTGACTCCAGGCGAGGTCGCCGGGTTGTTCCGGGTCGATCCCAAGACCGTGACCCGGTGGGCCGCGGCCGGCCGGATCGGCAGCATCCGTACGCCCGGCGGGCATCGCCGGTTCCGCGAGTCTGAGGTCCGTGCCCTGTTGGAGGGGGAGGCCGCGCTCGCCGGCGCCGGGGAGGAGGCGGCCGCCCACCGGTCAGCCCACCGCTGACCCGCATCCGACCTGCGCCGGACTACGCGCCGGCTACGCGCGCCGGACTATCCGCGCCCGGCTGACCCGAGCTCACCGGACCAGCGCCGGAACAGCGAGTGCTCGACACCCAGCACGTCGAGCACCTTGCCGGCGACGAAGTCCACCAGCTGCTCGGCGCTGGCTTTTGCCCCGGCTCCGTAGAAGCCGGGGCTGGCCGGCAACACCACGGCACCCACGTCCGACAGCGCGATCAGGTGCGCCAGGTGGGCCCGGGTCACCGGCGTCTCCCGTGGCACGACCACCACTGGCCGGCGCTCCTTGAGGCTCACCTCGGCGGCCCGCTGGAGCAGGTCCTTGGACAGGCCCAGCGCGATGCCGGCGCACGCGGCGGTGCTGGCTGGCACCACGACCATCCCCCGGGCGGGGTAGGAGCCGCTGCTCGGCCCGGCCGCCAGGTCACCAGCGGTCCAGTAGCGTACGTCGTCGGCTGGGCCCAGGTCTCGCGCCAGCCAGTCGGCGAGGTCCTGGGCCCAGTACGCGTCCCGGAACGGTCGTCCAGTCTCGTCCAGCAGCGTCAGCCGGGCCGCCCGGGACACCACCAGGTCGACCGGGTGCCCGGCGTCCAGCAGCGCCCGCAGAACCGCCGCGGCGTACGGCGTACCAGATGCTCCGGAGACGCCGACCACCCACGGCCGGCGCAGCCCACCCGCGCCCGTGTCCCTCACGCCCGTGTCGCCTACGTCCGTGTCGCCTGCGTCCGTGTCCCTCGCGCCCGTGCCCCCGGTGCCCGGGTCGCCCAGGGCTGCGTCGACTGTGCCTATGCCTGGGTCACCCGTGCCTGTGCCGCCCACCGCGCCGCCGCCCTTCCCTCACAGCGGCATGCTGCCGCGTACCGCCATGTCCAGGATGGCGAAGGCGAACAGGGCCAGGCCGACAAAGCCGTTGGCGGTGAAGAACGCCCGGTTCACCCGGGACAGGTCGGCGGGCGTGACGATCCTGTGCTCGTACCCGAACGCCGCGGCGGTCAGCGCCAGGCCCACCCACCACAGCCAGCCCAGCCCGACCAGTGCTCCGAACAGCACGAACAGCGCGAACGTCAGCACGTGCACCCAGGCCGACAGGCGCAGTGCGAACGCCACGCCGAACGTCGCCGGCACCGACCGTACCCCGATCTGCCGGTCCACCTCGGCGTCCTGGCAGGCGTAGATCAGGTCGAACCCGCCGATCCACAGCCCGACGGCCAGCCCCAGCAGCCACGCCGGCCCGGAGCCGGAGAGCGTGCCGGTGACCGCGAGCCACGCCCCGGTCGGGCCGACCGCCTGCGCCAGCGCCAGCACCGCGTGCGGCCAGTCGGTGAAGCGCTTGGCGTAGGGGTAGACCACCAGCGGCGCCACCGCGAGCGGGGACAGTGCCAGGCAGAGCGGGTTCAGCGCCGCGGCAGCGCCGACGAAGACGGCGAGCGCCACCGCCGCGCCGGTCCAGGCCGCCCGCACGCTCACCGCCCCGGTGACCAGCTCCCGGCCGGCGGTACGCGGGTTGCGCGCGTCGATGTGCCGGTCGATGATCCGGTTCGCCGCCATGGCGAACGTGCGCGCCCCGACCATAGCCACCGTGATCAGCGCCAGGTCGCCCCAGTTGGCCCCGGCCACTAGCGCGGACAGGTACGCGAACGGCAGCGCGAAGACCGAGTGCTCGATCACCACCAGGCGCAGGAAGGCCCGAACCGGGTGGACCACGGCGGCCCCGGTCGTCACAGCCCGTACTCCTTCCACCGCCGGTCCACCAAGGACACCACGTCGGGAGACATCACCGCCTCGGCGGGCCAGCCGCGGTCGTACCCCTCGGTGGGCAGCTTGCGGGTGGCGTCGATGCCGGCCTTGCCACCCCAGAACTGCTGGTACGAAGCATGGTCCAGGTGGTCCACCGGCCCCTGGGTCAGCAGCAGGTCATGGGAGTAGTCCACGTTGCCGAAGGCCCGGAACGCCACCTCGTGGTAGTCGTGCACGTCGCAGTCCTCATCCACCACGACGATGAGCTTGGTCAGCGAGAGCAGGTGGGCGCCCCAGACCGCGTTCATCACCTTCTGCGCGTGCTTGGGGTAGCGCTTGCGGATCGACACGACCAGGCAGTTGTGGAAGACGCCGGGCTCGGGCAGGTCCATGTCCACGATGTCCGGGATCAGCAGCCGGATCAGCGGCAGGAAGATGCGCTCGGTGGCCTTGCCCAGGCCGTAGTCCTCCTGCGGCGGCTTTGACGTGATGATCGTGTGGTAGACCGGGTCACGCTGCATGGTCATGCACTCGACATGCAGGACCGGGAACGGCTCGACCGGGGTGTAGAAGCCGGTGTGGTCGCCGAACGGGCCCTCCGGGTGCCGCTCGCCCGGCTCGACGTAGCCCTCCAGGACCACCTGCGCGTCCGCGGGCACCTGCAACGGCACGGTCAGGCAGTCCACCAGCTCCACCCGCTCCCCGCGGAGGAACCCAGCGAAAAGGTACTCGTCGATGTCGCCGGGCAGTGGCGCCGATGCGGCGTAGCAGACGGCCGGGTCCGGCCCGATCGCGACCGCGACCGGCAGCCGCTCGCCACGCCGCTCGGCGACTGCGTGGTGGGCGGTGGAGTCCTTGTGGATCTGCCAGTGCATGCCCAGCGTGCGCGAGTCGTGCTGCTGCAGCCGGTAGAGGCCCAGGTTGCGCTTGCCGGTCTCGGGGTGACGGGTGTGGGTGAGGCCGAAGTTGTGGAAGATGCCGCCGTCGTCCGGCCAGGTCAGCAGGCCGGGCAGCCGGTTCAGGTCCACCTCGGCGCCGTGGTAGACCACCTGCTGGCACGGTGCGGTGCGGACCTTCTTGGGGGGTACGGACTTCAGCTGCATCAGCTTGCCCAGGCCGTCGCGGATGCCGGCCCAGCCCACCGGCAGCTCCGGCTTGACCAGCTCGCCGATGCGCTCGCCGATCTCCTCCACCGACTCGACACCCAGCGCCAGGGCCATCCGCCGGGCCGTGCCGAAGAGGTTGATGGCGACTGGCATATCGCCCCGCGTGGGCTGCTCGAAGAGCAGCGCTGGGCCGCGGGCCCGGACCGTACGGGTGGTGATCTCGCTGATCTCCAGCGTCGGGTCCACGGGCACGTTCACCCGGTGCAGCTCACCAGCCTTCTCCAGCGCGGCGAGGAAGTCCTTCATGCGCCCAGTCTCGCGCATGCCCCTCCCGTCGTTCGTAGGGGTTGGTCGGCGCCATATGACGTATGGCATTCTTGCCTCATGGTGCGCACGACGATCTACCTACCGGAGTCACTCAAGGAACGCATCGAGGCGTACGCGGCACGCCACGCCAGCACAGAGGCCGCGGTCATCCGGCAGGCCGTGGAGAGGCTGCTCGCCGACGAGCGCGACAACTCGTGGCTACCCGACCTTGCCGGCATAGCGCGCAGTACAGAGCGCGGATCCGTGGCCGATCGGGTTGACGAGGTGCTGGCCGAGACCGGGTTTGGTACCCGCCGCCGGTGATCGTCGTGGACACCGGCGTGCTCTACGCCGTCGTCGACCGTGCGGAACCGGCGCACGAAGAGATCACAACGTTTCTCGCCAAGAACACCGCAGGTCTGCTCACCACCCCGCTGGTGCTCGCGGAGCTGGACCATCTCCTGGCCGTGCGGCTCGGCGGGGCGGTACGAAGCCGAGTCATGCTGCGCCTGGCGGCCGACGGTGGGATCCTCCTCAGCCCGTTCGATGCCGAGACTTTCGCCATGGCCGCCCGAGTGGCCGATGATCACGCGGACATGCGGCTTGGGCTCACCGACGCCTCGCTCATGGTCGCCGCCGCCCGGTACGGCACCACCCGGCTACTCACCGTGGATCACAAGCATTTCCGGGCTCTGCGCCCACTCCGCGGCGGCACGGCGTACACGCTGCTGCCTGCGGACGCAGGCTAGATGTCCCGCCCCTCCACGGGGCGGTGCCGTGACACACGCTGAGCTCAGTCGGCCAGGCTGGCCAGGCCGGGGTAGTGGGTGACGTAGCCGTCGCCGTCCACGGCGAGGTCGGCCGTGAACGTCTCGGACGCGAAGCGCACGCGCCCGCCACCCAGCGCCGTGTACGTCTGCCGGGCCGGTAACACCTCCAGCGACGGCACCCGCATCCAGACCACGGTGACCGTCTCGGCGGTCCCGGGCGCCGCGGCGAGCAGCCCGAGCCGCCGGATGGGCAGCGTGTTGAACAGCGGCGCGGCGCCGAGGTCCAGGTCGGCGGCCCGGTCCAGCCGGTGCGGGTCCTCGGTGCCGGGCAGGCCGGCGAGCGGCTTACCGGCCGCGCGCAGCGCCGAGTCCAGGTTGCCCTGCTCGGCGGTGGTCACCCGCCACCGGCCGGCCGCCCGCTCCAGCCGGGCGGTCCGCACCCAGCCGGCCCCCTCGGCGCTCACCTCGAGCCGTACGCTCGCCCAGCTCTCGTCGGTGACGAGGTCGTAGCGGACGCAGTGCGGGACCGGCTGCGCGGCGACCGCGACTCCCCGCGCGACCAGCCCCCGCCGGTCGTTGACGAGCGCGAGGTCGGTGCCGGTGGTGTCGAGCCGCTGCCAGAGGAGTGCGCGGGGGAGGGTCGCCATGATGGCGACGCTACCGGCGGCCGACCCGCCCCACCGTGCGCCGCGCGCTCACCGCGGTACGGTGCGCGCTCGCCATCGTGCGGTGTGCGGGCCCCGGCGAACGCCCGTGCCCCGGCGAACGCCCGTGCCCCGGCGAACGCCCGGGCCCCGGTCAGCTCGGACAGCCGCTCGTCGCCGGCGCGTACCCGGGTCTCGGTGTGGCTGACCCCGGCCTGTCGCAGCATGGTCACCGCGGTCCGGCGCTGCTTGGGCATTACCAGCGTGACCACGGTGCCGGACTCGCCGGCCCGGGCGGTGCGGCCGGCCCGGTGCAGGTAGTCCTTTGCGTCGTTGGGCGGGTCCACGTGCAGCACCAGGGAGACCCCGTCGACGTGGATGCCGCGGGCGGCCACGTCCGTGGCGACCAGGGTGGACACCGACCCCTCGCGGAACTCGGCCAGGGTGCGCGTGCGTACCCGCTGGGTCTTGCCCCCGTGTAGGCCGCCGGCTGCCACGCCGACCTCGGCGAGCTGCTCCACCAGCCGGTCCACACCGGCCTGGGTACGGGCGAACAGCAGCGTCCGTCCCGGGCGGTTGGCGATGGACGCGGCCACGTCGAACTTCTCCTGCGGCGGCACCAGCAGCAGGTGGTGGTCCATGTTGGGCACCGCGTCCACCGCGCTGCCGGTGTGGTGCGTGACCGCGTCGGTGAGGAAGCGCCGGACCAGTGCGTCCACATCGGAGTCGAGCGTGGCCGAGAAGAGCAGCCGCTGGCCGGTGGCCGGGGTCTGCTCCAGCAGGGCCGTCACGTCCGGCAGGAAGCCCAGGTCCGCCATCTGGTCGGCCTCGTCGAGCACGGTGATGGCGACCTCGTCCAGACTGGCGGCGCCGCGCTGGATCAGGTCGCCGAGGCGGCCGGGCGTGGCGACCAGGATGTCCACGCCCCGGCGCAGCCCCTGGATCTGGCGGTCGTACGGCACGCCGCCGACCGCGGTCGCCAGGAACAGGCCTAGCTGGCGGCCGAGCGGGCGCAGCACGTCGGCCACCTGCATGGCCAGCTCGCGGGTTGGCACGAGGACCAGGCCCCGCGGGTGCTGCGGCCGGGACCGGCCCAGCTCCGCCAGGCGGGTGATCATGGGCAGCCCGAACGCGAGCGTCTTGCCGGAGCCGGTCTGCGCCCGGCCCAGCACGTCGCGGCCTGCCAGCACGTCGGGCACGGTGGCCGTCTGGATCTCGAACGGCTCGGTGATGCCTCCCTCGACGAGGGCGTGCACCAGCCGGGCCGGCAGGGCGAGCTGGGCGAAGCCGTTGTCAGGGTCGACCACTGGCTCCGGCGGCGGGGCGGCGACGCGGTTCGCCGGCCGGCGGAGCCGGTGCGCCGCGCGGGGCGCATGTGGTGCGCGGGGGCGCCGGCCGCGGGAGTCCGCGGCGCGAGAGAACGTCATGTTATGGGGAACCTTCCAAGCGGGTGCGTCTCCTAGCAGTCGACCCGCCGGAACGCATGAGGCGCGCAACGATAACTATCACGCGCGTGAACAGGCAACAGTAGCTGGTCCACGGGCTGGCTGCTAACCGCCGGCCGGCGGGGTGTCGCGGATCACGGCAGGATTCGCAGGATGAACCCGCTGACCGCGTTGTCGCTGCCCGAGCTGAGAGAGCGCCGGAGTATGAAGTGGCGCACCTACGACCCGGACGTTCTGCCGCTGTGGGTGGCCGAGATGGACACCCCGCTCGCACCGCCCGTCGCCGAGGCGCTGACCGCCGCAGTGGCCAGGAACGACACCGGGTACGTATGGCCGGGCGCGTTCGCCGAGGCGTACGCCGACTTCGCCGCGGCCCGCCTCGGCTGGGCCCCGGACCCTGCGCTCAGCCTGCTCGTACCGGATGTGATGCGGGGGGTCGTGGAGGTGCTGGGCGTGGTGACGGAGCCCGGCGACGGCGTCGTGGTCAACCCGCCGGTGTACTCGCCGTTCTTCTCGTACCTGCGCGACGCCCAGCGGCGGGTGGTTGAGGTGCCGCTGGCCGAGGCGGGCGGTGGGGCGTACCGGCTGGACCTGGCTGGGCTGGAGGCGGCCTTCGCCGCCGGCGAGGCCCGCGCCTACCTGCTGTGCAACCCGCACAACCCCACCGGCACGGTCTTTCCCCGCGAGGACCTGCTCGTCGTGGCCGAGCTGGCCCAGCGGTACGGCGTCCGCCTGCTCGCCGACGAGATCCACGCCCCGCTCACCTACCCGGGCACTGCCGCGGTGCCCCTGCTGTCACTGGCCACAGAGGCTGAGGCGGCGGCCCGGGGGTTCGCCTTCGGGTCCACCTCGAAGTCGTGGAACCTGCCGGGGCTGAAGGCGGCGCTGGTCTTCGCCGGGCCGGCGGCAGGCGCCGGCCTGCGGGCGATCTCCCCGGACGTGCCGCTCAGCGCCGGCCTGCTCGGCGTGGTCGCGGGTGAGGCGGCGCTGTGGTACGCCCGGCCGTGGCTGGACGAGCTGCTGGCCGCGCTCGACGCGAACCGGATGCTGCTCGCCGACCTGGTGGCCGAGTACCTGCCCGGGGTGGCGTACCGGCCGCCGGACGCGACCTACCTGGCGTGGCTGGACTGCCGCGCCACCGGGCTGGGCGACGACCCGGCGGTGCCGTTTCTTGAGCGGGCCCGGGTGGCGGTCAACCCCGGGCGGGCGTTCGGCGGGCCGGGGCGCGGCTTCGTACGGCTGAACTTCGCTACGTCGCCCGAGATCCTGGGCGAGGCGGTCCGCCGGATGGCGACCGCGCTGGTCGCGCGGCGGTCAGCCTGAGGCGGTGAGGCGTGTGGTCAGCCCGAGGCGGTGAGGTCGTCGAAGAACTGCGTGACGGTGTCCCCGGCGATGACGGCGATGATCGCGCCGACCGCCACCAGGAGCACCATGACCAGCACCATGATGAGGACGACCTTGGCGGTGCGCGACGGTGGGGTCGGCCCGTCCGACGCGCCCTGGGCGAGGATGTGCCCGGTCAGCGAGCCGGAGTGCTCCAGCGGGTTGGTCAACCGGCTGGTCATCTCTGGCGGCGGCGCCTTTCCTCCACTGTAGACAGTGCCGGGCCGGTCATCGCCCCGCGCTGACGACCATGGTTCGCCGGGCGGACCCCCGCTGCGCGCCGACGGCGCCAGCGTGCCGCGCCAGTCGCTGTCCGGGAAGGTTGAGCGCGGAGGGCTGGCGGGGCTGGTCGGGCCGGGATGTGCCGGGCTCGTCGGGTGCGCGGGGCTGGTCGGGCCGGGGTGCGCGGGGCTGGTCGGGTGTGCCGGGCTGGTCGGATGCGCCGACTGGTACGGCGGTAGGCCGAGCGGCTCACCCGCGTCGCCAGCGGTCCCGGGCCCCGCGGCCAGGCGATCCGCGAGTGGGGGGGCACCCCACCCGGTAGGCGGGGTGGCCGGCGTCGAGGACGGGAACGTGTACGCCGGCTCGATCCCGCCCGGTGGGGGCCACCGCGACAGCGAAGATGCGGACTGGCCGGCTGCCGCGGGACCGGCCTGCGGGAGCATCGTCGGCGGAGGCGGTGGGTAGGGCGGCAGTGGAGGCGGCCCAGGCGGCGGTGGCACCGGCGACGGCGGGACCGGCGACGGCCCCGGGGGCGGCATCGGCGGCCCGGGTGGGCTGGGCGGCCCCGGCGGGCTCGGTGGTCCTGGCGGCATCGGCGGGCCAGGCGGCTGCGGCGGCATCGGCGGGCCGGGCGGTGTCGGGGGCCCGGGCTGCGGGCTGGGCGGGGTAGGCGCCGGGAACGGTGGCTGCGGCGCCGGGAACGGCGGTGGCCCGGGCAGCGGCCCCGGGGGCTGTGGCGGCTCGGCCGGCTCCGGTGGCTCCGGCGGCCGGGGCGGCTCGGCCGGCTGTGGTGGCTCCGGTGGCTGCGGTGGGGCCGGCGGCTCGGGCGGTGTCGGGGGCTGTGGTGGCCCGGGCGGCGATGGCGGGTCGACCGGTTGTGGCGGTGGCCCGTCCGGGCCGGTGGCGCGGTAGGTCCGGGAGCGGCCCGGGCCGCTCACCCCTACCGCCCGGGCGACATCGTCCGCGCTGACCTGGACCGCGCCAGGCACCGACGCGGACGCGCGAACCGGAGGCCGGGCCGCGGGTCCGCCCGCGGTGGCCGGAGCGGCCGGCGCCGGCGGCACGGGTGGGTCGGCGGCGCCGGGCGGCGGGACCGGGCTCCGCCGTCCCAGGACAGCAGACCGGTCACCGCGGCGGGGCAGGTCGCCCAGGCGGCCCGGTTCGGTCAACCGTGGCGGCTCGGACCCGGCGGGCTCGGACCCGCGGGGCTGGGACCCAGAGGGACCGGCGGGCCGGTGCTCGCCTGTCCCGGGTTCGCCCGGCGTGCCGTCCCGCCAGGGCTGGGCGAACGCGGCCCACGGCGAGTCCTCAGCCGTACGCGGTGCGAACTGGCCCGGCTTGCGGACCGGCAGGGCACCTGCCGAGGCGACCGGTGGCTCGGTCACGCGCTTGGCCCGCGCGGCTTCGCCGGCCGGTCCGCCGGCAGGCTGCGTGCTGCTCACCCGGTGCTCCAGAGGCCAGCCGGAGGCTGGGTCGGGGGTCGGCTCCTGCGCCGGCTCGGATGCCGGGCTGCCGGCGGAGGCGCGACCGGTACCGTACGTCGTGCCCGTGGAGCGCCAGGCAGGGACCTGGTCCCGGGCGACTCCCGCCGGGCCGACGCTGGCCCGGCCGACCACACCGCGGTCGACCACACCCACACCGCGGTCGACCACACTCCGGTCGACCATGCCTCGGGGGAGTGGCCGGTCCGGGGACCCGGCCGGTGAGCTGGGTACGGCCGGGGGCGGCTCCACCGGCGAGGAGGCCAGGCCCGGCCAGAGGGCGCCCGCGGGCGGGGGCGGCGGTGGAGCGTACGCCTCGGGCAGGTCGTCGCGCTCGGCCCCCCACGCCGGGAGCGGGGCCCCGGGCGGTGGTGGTGGGGGCAGCGGTGGCAGGTCGTCCTCGGATCTGTCCGCAATAGACGAACCACTCGCCGGCCAGGAGGGACGGGACCAGCCGCTGAGCTCATCTGGCGCGGGCCGCTCACCCGCCGGGCGTGGACTGTCGTTCTGGTCGTCCATCGTCGCCTCCCAATGTGCCCGATCCAAGCTGACCACGGAGCCGTCCCATCTCCAGACTGACTGCCTACGTTGACCGGACAGACCTCGCGTTCACCGTGCCATATCGGGACGCGCCCGCCCACTCGGCAACCGGCTACCCGTCTGATGCCCGTTCCAGGGCCTGGTCACGCACCGGCCGGGAGAGTCGTTCGTGCCGCGCTCCTCCCGGCTCAACCGGTGACCGGTGCCCGGCCGAAGAGACTACGGGGTCGGCTCGCCGGTCGCGCTGGCGGACGCCGTGGGATCGGGCGGGGCCGAGGTGGAGGTCGCGGCCGGCGAGGTGGGTTCCGGGGCCGGCGACGGCTCGGTGCCCGACGATCCGGTCGGGCTCGGGGATGGGGACGGCGAGTCGGTCGGCGACGGGGTAGGTGACGGCGTCGGCGAGGTCGGGGTGGGTGACGGTGTCGGCGATGTTGGGGTGGGTGACGGCGTCGGAGGCCGGGACGGCCTGGGGGACCGCGTCGGCGACGGCGTCGGGGTCGGCGAGGGGCTCGGCGCGGGGGCCGGTGCCGGGACGGCCGGCAGCACCCTGGTGGCGCCGAAGTAGCGCGACCGCCAGATGGACGAGATCTTCACGACGTCGCCGGTGGTCGGGGCGTGGACCATCTTGTCGTCGCCGATGTAGATGCCCATGTGGTGGATGCTGGTCCAGTCCGCCCGGTCGGTGGCGAAGAACACCAGGTCACCCGGGAGCAGCTTGTCGTACGCCACCAGGGTGGTGGCCCGGAACTGGTCCTTGGCCACCCGGGGCAGCAGCGTGAACGGCCGGTACGCCGCCCAGGCCAGGCCGGAGCAGTCGAACCGGTCCGGGCCCTCGGCGCCCCACTCGTACGGCTTGCCGAGCTGCGCCAGCGCGAACTGCACCGCCTTGAGCGCGTCCGGGTGGGACCGCTCGCCGTGCACGTTGCTGCCGGCGTGGCCGTACCGGCTCGCCTGGGCCTGCTCGTACGCCTCCCGCTCCGCCTCGATCCGGGCGAGCTGGTCGGCGTTGCGGCGGCGCAGATCGACCAGGGCCGCCTGCCGCGCCGTGAACGAGGTCGCAACGGTCGTACGCTGGCCGGTCAGCTCCTGCTCGACGGCGAGTGCAGCGGTATAGCCGGCGTACCTGGTCCGGGCCTCCTCCTGGGCGCGGCCCAGCTCGCGGGCGGCGGCCTCGGACTCGGCGGTCAGCCCGCCCGAGCCCAGGCTGCCCAGGCGCCAAAGGTCGGAGCCGATGGACCCGTAGGGCGCAACCTCGGTGGCGGCCTTGTACGCCTCGGCCGCCGCCGCCTCGGCCTTCTCCCGCAGCCGCAGCACCTCGGCCTCGGCGGTGTCGGAGGCCACCTTCGCCTCGACGGTGCGGCTGCGCGCCCGCGCCAGCTGCTCGTCGATGCCGTTCAGCTGCTCGCCGAGCCGGGCCGCCGCGGTCTCCGCGGCGATGATCTGCTGCGCGAGCGGGCCCAGCACGATCGGTGCCGGCGGGCCCGGGACCGAGGTGCCGGGCGGGGTGGTGCCGGGCAGGCGCAGCGCGCCCGCTGGCACCGGGCGGGCACCGGTGCTGGGGACGTTGACCGGGTCGGCGTAGGCCGGGGCGTAGGCGGGCGCGGCGAGCACGGCAGCGACCGCGGCGCTGAGCATGGCAGACCAGGCGGCGGGGCGACCGAAGACGGTGGCCCCGCCGCGTGAGGTGGCCGGGACGGTGGATGGTAGGTAACCGTCCGGTGCTCGCCGACCCCGTCGTCTGCGCTGTCCCATCTCACCTGTCCCCATGTACGGGCACGGTCCGGCAGGCCGTCCCCAGGTCCGTGGGCTGCGACATGCAGCCCCATCAGTCTTACCTCACTAGGGCGACTTGTGTCGATTGCTCAGACTAGACATCCAGGTCAAGGCTTGTGCCCGACCAGGTGGTGGGCCCGCCTGCGGGGGTACGTCCCGGTGGTTGGGTGGCCCGGTCAGGTGGTGCGCGCCAGCGGCACCGTGGTGAGCGCCGAAGGCACATGGGAGCGGCGAGGGGGACGGGAGGCGTCCCGGAACCGCTCGACGTACGCTCGGGCGCGGAGCCCGGTCGCCTGCTGCGGCGTGGCTGGCGCAGGGTGGCGAGGGCGAGTCGAGAGGCGAGGTGGGCCGAGTGGACGCGGGGCGCAGGCGGGAGCTGGAGGAGAAGGTCTACGCCGGTGAGCGGCTGACCCGCGAGGACGGGGTGGCCCTCTACGCCAGCGACGACCTGGCCTGGCTCGGCCGGCTCGCGCACCACCGGCGGACCGAGCTCAACGGTGACCGGGTCATGTTCAACGTCAACCGGCACCTCAACCTGACCAACGTGTGCGCGGCGAGCTGCGCGTACTGCTCCTTCCAGCGCAAGCCGGGCGAGAAGGACGCGTACACGATGCGGGTGGAGGACGCGGTGGCAAAGGCCCGCGAGATGGAGGGTGAGCAGCTCACCGAGCTGCACATCGTCAACGGCCTGCACCCCACGCTGCCGTGGCGCTACTACCCCCGGGTGCTGCGGGCGCTACAGGAGGCGCTGCCCGGGGTCTCGCTCAAGTGCTTCACCGCCACCGAGATCCACTGGTTCGAGAAGATCTCCGGCCGATCCGCCGACGAGATCCTGGACGAGCTGATCGACGCCGGGCTCGCGTCGCTCACCGGCGGCGGTGCGGAGATCTTCGACTGGGAGGTGCGGCAGCACATCGTCGACCACGCCACCCACTGGGAGGACTGGTCGCGCATCCACCGCCTGGCGCACGCCAAGGGCCTGCGTACTCCGGCCACCATGCTCTACGGCCACATCGAGGAGCCGCGGCACCGGGTCGACCACGTCCTGCGCCTGCGGGAGCTGCAGGACTCCACCGGCGGGTTCGTGGTCTTCATCCCGCTGCGCTACCAGCACGACTTTGTCGACTCGGCCGACGGCGTGGTGCGTAACCGGTTGCAGGAGCGCACCACGATGGCGGCGCCGGCCGAGTCGTTGAAGACGTTCGCCGTGTCCCGGCTGCTCCTCGACAACGTGCCGCACGTCAAGTGCTTCTGGGTGATGCACGGGCTGTCAGTGGCCCAGCTCTCGCTCAGCTTCGGCGCCGACGACCTGGACGGCTCGGTGGTCGAGTACAAGATCACGCACGACGCCGACCACTACGGCACCCCGCAGACCATGCACCGGGAGGATCTGCTCCACCTGATCTGGGACGCCGGCTTCCGCCCGGTCGAGCGCAACACCAGGTACGAGGTGGTACGTGAGTACGACCCGGCACCAGCGCTGGCCGAGCGCCGGGCGCAGCCGCAACAGGTCTGGGCCTAGGCCGGCGTGGCGAAGCGGTCGGGCCGGAGCGACCGGTCGGGCGGCGACCGGTCAGGCAGGCTCCCGTCGGGCGGTGGCCCGACGCGGGGCGGTGGCCCGACGCGGGGCGGTGACCGGACGGCCGGACGCGGGCGGCCAGATGGGACCGGCTCCCCGCGCCGCGACGAGCAGGGCCGCATCGTGTCAGCGCGCGAGCTGCTCGCGTACGCGATGGGTGGTCTCCTGCTCGGGCTGGCCGCCGTGGTCCTGATCGACGGCGGGCTGGCCCTGCTGGGCCTGGGTACGTTCGGACGGGCCAGCGGCTGGCTCGCGGCGATCCTGCCGGCGTGGCTGTTCCTCGAGGACGTGCGGGCCTGGCGGGGGGCGCGGTTGCGGCTGGTCGTGGCGGTCGGGGCGGCGCTCGTCGCCCTGCTGGTCGGGTTGCTGGCCGCCGCCGCGGCGAGCTTCCTGCCGCCCCTGGGCTCGGGCGCGGTGGGTGCGGCGGTCGCCGTGCTCGGGTACGCGGTGCTGTGGTTCTACGGGGTTCGGAGGTTGCCGTGAGCACAGTCGTCAAGTACACGCTGGGCCGGATCGTGCTGTTCCTGCTGGTCTTTGCGGCGTTGTGGCCGGTCGACCTGAACGTCCTGGTCAAGCTCATGATCGCAGTTGTCGTCTCGGCCGGCCTGGCGTACTTCCTGCTGCGGGCCTGGCGGCGGGAGGTCGCTGAGCGCCTCGCCGACGGCGCGCAGCGCCGCCAAGCCGAGCGGGACCGGTTGCGGTCCGCGCTCGCCGGTGACGAAGACCCGAAGGGTACGCCCTAGCCGCCCGGCCTGCCGCCATCCGCGTAGCCAGAGTGCCGAACCAGGCACGATGGTCCATGCCGGCCGTCCCGGAGGCGGAAGGACAGCCCCGGGCAGGGTCGATCTGGACGTCAGCCCCACTGCGGCGCCCGGGACTGAGGCGTTGTCCCGTCGATCCATCTGCATAGATAGATATGGGTATTGATATGACCATGTGGTCGTGGTGCAGTGTCTCCACCAGCGGAATCGCCCTCAGCCACCGGGAGGTCAGACATGAGGTTCCGCGCACCACGCCTCGGGCGGCGGACCGCCGTCCTCGTCACCGCGTTAGCCCTGTGCGGGCTGGCGCTCACCACGACCGGACCGGCGACCGCCGACCCGAGCCTTGCCGCCGAGGACGGGGCCTCTGCGCAGTACCGGGTGATCGGTCCGCGGACCTTCGCCGACCGGAACGCCGTCGCCGGCACGGGCGCGGCGATCGACTTCAGCGAGCACGGGGTCCTGCACATCACCGCGACCCCGAACGAGGTCAAGGCGATCAACGCGCTCGGGTTCCAGGTCGTCGCGATTCCGGCCCGGGACACCTCCGGCGACGTCGGCATCCAGGGCTTCCCGCCGGGCGATGCCGGCTACCACGACTACGCCGAGATGACCGCGGTGGTCAACCAGGTGGTCGCCGACCACCCGTCCATCGCCCGCAGGATCAGCATCGGTACGTCGTACGAGGGTCGGGACATCATGGGTGTCAAGATCTCCGACAACGTCGCGACCGACGAGAACGAGCCGGAGATCCTCTTCAACAGCCAGCAGCACGCCCGTGAGCACCTGACCGTGGAGATGGCGGTCTACCTGCTGAACCTCTTCACCGACAACTACGGCGTCGACTCGCGGATCACGAACATCGTGAACAGCCGCGAGATCTGGATCCTCCCGTCGGTGAACCCGGACGGCAGCGAGTACGACATCGCCACCGGCTCCTACCGCTCATGGCGCAAGAACCGCCAGCCCAACAGCGGCTCGACCTACGTGGGCACCGACCTCAACCGGAACTGGTCCTACCAGTGGGGCTGCTGCGGCGGCTCGTCCGGCAGCACGTCGAGCGACACCTACCGGGGCCCGTCGCCGTTCTCCGCCCCGGAGACGGCCCGGATCCGGGACTTCGTCAACAGCCGGGTGGTCGGCGGTGTGCAGCAGATCAAGGTGAACGTCGACTTCCACACCTACTCCGAGCTGGTGCTCTGGCCGTACGGCTACACCACCGCCAACACCACGCCGACGCTGAACGCGGACGCCCAGGCCACCTTCCAGACCATCGGCAACCAGATGGCGGCCACCAACAACTACACGCCGGAGCAGGCGAGTGACCTCTACATCGCCGACGGCACCAGCATCGACTGGATGTGGGCGGCGCATGGCATCTTCGCGTACACGTTCGAGATGTACCCGACCTCCTCGTTCGGCGGCGGGTTCTACCCGGGTGACGAGATCATCGCCCGGGAGACCTCCCGCAACCGCAGCGCGGTGCTGATGCTCTCCGAGTACGCCGACTGCCCGTACCGGGCGATCAACAAGCAGGACATCTACTGCGGTGGCGGCGGCACCCCGCCGACCACGATCTACTTCGACAACTTCGAGACCGCGACGGGCTGGACGGCCAACCCGAACGGCACCGACACCGCCACCACCGGCATGTGGGAGCGGGCCGACCCGCAGGGCACCACGTCCAGCGGCACCAAGCAGCTCGGCACCACGGTCAGCGGCGTCAACGACCTGGTCACCGGCCCGCTCGCCGGGGTCGGCGCAGGCGACTACGACATCGACAACGGCGCCACCAGCGTCCGGTCGCCGGCGATCACCCTGCCGACCACCGGCACGCTGACCCTGTCGCTGTCGTGGTACCTGGCGCACGGCTCGAACTCCTCGTCGGCCGACTTCTTCCGGGTGTCCGTTGTGCACAGCACCGGCACGACGTCGGTGTTCTCGCAGCTCGGCGCGGCGGCCAACCGGGACGGCGCGTGGGCGACGGCCACCGTCAACCTCTCCGCGTACGCCGGCCAGAGCGTGCGCATCCTGGTCGAGGCGGCGGACGCCAGCACGGCCAGCCTCGTCGAGGCGGGCGTGGACGACGTACGGATCACGCAGGCTGTCTGAGCTCCGATAGCCGGCTCCGCCGCCGGGCGGAGCCGGCCCGGACAGCAGCCCGGTGGCGCCCCGTTGGACGGGGCGCCACCGTCGCGCCGGCGCCCCACCTCACGGGCGGACCAACACTGTGCGCTACGGTCTATCCGACCGGTCCGCAGCGAAGCCGGTGTGAACCCGGCGCTGTCCCGCAACTGTGATCCCGTCCCGTACGGGAGAGCCAGGTCGCCTGCTGACCCGGTCGCGAATCCGCGCTCTCGAGGAAGGGCGCCTCGCAGGCGGGACACCTCCGGCGAGCCGGGGCCCCTGTCGGCGAAGCACCAGACCCTCGGCCGACAGGAGGACCTCATGCGCAGACGTACCCTTGTGATCTTGGCTGCGGTGACCGCGCTCGCCGGTCTCGGCGGGTGTGGCGGCGGCGGCGACGCCACGCCGGGTGCCGCACCGTCCAGCGCCGCCGCCTACCCGGTGACGGTCGGTGCGGTCACGCTCGACAAGCGGCCGGAGCGGATCATCTCGCTGTCACCGACCGCAACCGAGATGCTGTTCGCCATCGGCGCCGGCAAGCAGGTCGTCGCCGTCGACGACCAGTCGACCTTCCCGCCCGAGGCGCCGAAGAGCGCACTGTCCGGGTTCAAGCCGAACGCCGAGGCGATCGCCGCCTACAACCCCGACCTCGTGGTCATCTCCAACGACATCGACAAGATAGCGGGCGCGCTGAAGGCCCTGAAGATCCCGGTCTACCTGGGGGCCGCCGCGAGCACCCTGGACGACTCGTACCGCCAGCTGGCCGACCTCGGGGCGCTCACCGGCCACGGCGCCGAGGCGGCGGCGGTGGTCCGGCAGCTGACCGACGACATCGCAAAGCTGGTCAAGGACCTGCCGCCGCGGCCGAAGAAGCTGACCTACTACTACGAGCTGGACCCGACCCTCTACACGGTCACCTCCAAGACGTTCGTGGGCTCGCTGTTCGCCATGGCCGGGCTGGTCAACGTGGCCGACGCCGCAGACCGGGCCGGCACCGGATACCCCCAGCTCAACGCCGAGGCGCTGGTCAAGGCGAACCCGGACATGATCTTCCTGGCCGACACCAAGTGCTGCCAGCAGTCGGCGGCCACGGTCCGGGCGCGCGCCGGCTGGGCGGGCATCACGGCGGTCCGTACCGGCCAGGTGGTCACCCTCGACGACGACATCGCGTCCCGGTGGGGCCCCCGCGTCGTCGAGCTCGTCCGGTCCATCGTGGACGCGGTGGCCAAGGCCCCTGCGTGACGGCGTCCCCGCGGCCGGGCCCGGGCGAGGGTGCGCCGCCCGCGTACCGCGGCCCGACCGCGGGCGTCGAGGACGAGCCCCACGGCGATCCCGTACCGCCTCCGCACCGGGGCCCGGCCCGGCTGCGGCCGCGCTGGCTCGTTGCCGGCGTGGTCGCGGTGGTGGTCACCGCCCTCGCCGGGCTGGCGCTGGGGCCGGTACGCCTGGCCCCGGCGGGTGTCGCCGCTGAGCTGCTGAACCTCATGCCCGGGGTGCATCTGGACTCCGGGCTCACCGAGCGCGAGACCGCCATCGTCACCCAGCTACGGCTGCCCCGGGTCGTGCTCGGCCTGCTCGTGGGCGCCATGCTGGCCCTGTCGGGCGGCTGCTACCAGGGGGTGTTCCGCAACCCGCTGGCCGACCCGTACCTGCTCGGCGCGGCGGCCGGTGCCGGGCTCGGCGCCACGGTCGCCATCGCGCTGCGCGGCGGCGCTGGCGGGGACGCGACCGCCAGCCTGCCGACCACCGTGCCGATCGCCGCGTTCCTGGGCGCGCTCACCGCAGTGGCGCTCACCTACGGGCTCGGCGCGGCCGGCGGCCGGGACCGCACCCCGGCCACCCTGATCCTCGCCGGGGTCGCCGTCACCAGCTTCCTGACCGCCGGGCAGACGTACCTGCTGCAGCGCAACGTCCAGACGATCCGCGAGGTCTACTCCTGGATCCTCGGCCGGCTCGCCACCGACGGCTGGCACGACGTGCTGATGCTGCTGCCGTACGCGGTGGCGACCGCCGCCGTGGTGCTGCTGCACGGGCGGCGCCTGGACGTGCTCGCGGTCGGCGACGAGGAGGCCGCCGGTCTCGGCGTGCACCCGCAGCGCTCGCGGCTGCTGCTGGTGGTCGTGGCGTCCCTCGGCACCGCCGCGGCGGTCGCGGTCTCCGGCCTCATCGCGTTCGTCGGCATCATCGTGCCGCACACGGTCCGGCTGCTGGCCGGCGCCAGCTACCGCGTGGTCCTGCCGCTGTCCATGCTCTTCGGCGCGGCCTTCCTCACCCTGTGTGACCTGGCCGCCCGCACCGCCGTAGCGCCGGCGGAGATCCCGATCGGCGTGGTGACCGCGTTCTTCGGTGCGCCGTTCTTCATCCTCGTGCTGCGAACCACCCGCCGGGTGCCGGTATGACCGCCGCCTTGTCCATAGTGGACCTCCACGTCGCGCTCGGTGGGGCGCCGGTGCTGCGCGGCGTCGACCTGGAGGTCGCCGCCGGGGAGTGGGTCACCGTCATCGGACCCAACGGCGCCGGTAAGTCGACCCTGGTGCGCGCCGTCGGCGGCGTGCTGCCCCACACCGGTTCCATCGCCATCCTGGGCACGCCGGCGGCCCGGCTGCGCCGCCGGGAGCGTGCGCGCCTGGTCGCCGCGGTGATGCAGTCGCCGGTGATACCCGGCGGCATGGCGGTCCTCGACTACGTCCTACTCGGGCGGACCCCCTACATCCCGCCGCTCGGGCGGGAGTCGGCCACGGACGTGGCGGTCGTCCGGGAGGTTCTGGACCGCCTCCAGCTCACCCGGTTCGCCGGCCGGGAGCTGGCCACCCTCTCCGGCGGGGAGCGCCAGCGCGTCTTCCTGGCCCGGGCACTGGCCCAGGGCGCCCCCCTGCTGCTGCTCGACGAGCCCACGTCGGCGCTGGACATCGGGCACCAGCAGGACGTGCTGGAGCTGGTCGACGGCCTGCGCCGCTCCGACGGCCTGACCGTGCTGGCGACAATGCACGACCTGTCGCTCGCCGGAGAGTACGCAGACCGCCTGGTCCTGCTCGCCGAGGGCCGGGTAGCCGCGACCGGCCCGCCGCGCCAGGTGCTCACCGAGGAGCTGCTCGCCAGGTACTACCGCGCCCGGGTGCGGGTGGTGGATGGTGGTCAGGGCCCGCTGGTCGTCCCCGTGCGCCCGGTGGGGCCGGCGTGACCCCCACCCAGTCAGGTGTCGTAGACATCTTTACGGTGGCCGACCGTATGTACGGTCAGCTCGTCGCCGTCGACACGGTAGATCACCCGGTAGTCGCCGACGCGCAGTCGACGACCTGAGCCGTCACGCATCTCGGTGGAGCCCGGCGGAGCGGGCTCGCTCACTAGGCTAAGGATCGCGCCCAGGACAGTCAGGAACACGTGCGCGGCTGCTTATGTAGCCAGACCAACACATCCCGGTCGACCTGGACCTTCACGCCGCCTCACCGGCCCCGTCCGCCAGTAGCGCCTCGATCTCCCGGGGATCCACCCCGAGGGACTCGAGTGCGGCAGCCAGCGGCACAAACTGGCACTCGGCGCGGGAACGCGCGATCGCCGCGGAGTCCTGACGATCGCGGAACGCCTCCAGCTCCTCCCACTCGTCGATGCCGATCAGCACGGCAACGGGGCGCTCATATTTCGTAATAACCACTGGCTCGTGGGTGCGCTCAACCAACTCCAGCACCCGGCCGGCGCTATCACGAAACTCTCGCAGCGTAACCTTTGTCATGGACACAACGGTACCGCGCGGTACCGTTCTTCGTGCGTTCGCCTCGGTGGATAGGCACTCGACCTCTACCAGGTCACCAACGTCTGCCCAGGAGACCTAGCGGTTCAGGGCAAGAGGCGTAGGCAGCGGCGTGGAGTGCAGCACGTAGAGCCGGGACACGGCGCGGGTCAGCACGACGTAGAGCCGGTGCAGCCCGCGCGGCTCCGCGGACACGATCTCCGCCGGCTCGACCACCACGACGGAGTCGTACTCGAGGCCCTTGGCCATCGTCGCCGGGACGACGGTGACCCGCACCCCGGCCTCGACCTCGTCGGGCGTCGCAGTCTGGACACCGGCGGCGTGCAGCGCGGCGGTCAGCCGGGGCACCGCGGCGTCAGCGGCGATCACCGCGACAGACCCCTCGGCCGCAAGCGCCGAGCGGACCTCGCGGACTGCCGCGCCGGCGACATCGGGCACCGCGAGCACGGCGAGCACGCCGTCCCGCCGCAGGGAGACCGCCGCTGGTACGTCGACCCGCAGCGCCGGCAGCAGCCGGTTGGCGAGCGCCAGCACCGCCTCGGGCACCCGGAACCCGGTGCTCAGCGGCACCACCGTCGCCTCCGGCTTGCCGAGGTGCGCCACGGTCGCCGCCCAGTCGGTCGCCGCCCACGGCGCCGTACCCTGCGCGAGGTCGCCGAGCAGCGTGAGCGAGCAGTGCTCGCTGCGCCGGGCGATGGCCCGGCACTGCATCGGCGAGAGGTCCTGTGCCTCGTCCACCACCACGTGCCCGTAGCTGGGGAGCCGGTCGACCAGGCCGGCCGCCTCGTCGACCAGCACCGCGTCAGCGGCCGACCAGCGGGCCGTCCTGGCGGTGCGCGGCGGCCGGGGCCAGAGCAGCGCCGCCTGCTCGGCCTCGCTGAGGATGCCGCCGGCCGCCCGGCCGAGCGCGGCCGGGTCGCTCAGCAGCTCGAACACCAGCTGCTCGGGGCTCACCGCGGGCCACACCTGGTCGAGGAAGGCGGTCACCGGCTTGGCCCGCCCCATCCGGCGCAGCCAGGCCTCGCCCGGCGACTCCGCCCGGCGGGCCTCCGCCTGGCGCTGGAGCAGCGCGACCGCGCGGGCGCGTACCCGTTCCCGACCCACCGCGTACGGGGGCCGCTCCCGGCGTACGTCGTCGACCACCCGGCGCAGCGCCTCGGTGGAGATGCGCCAGCGGAACGACCCGTCGGAGACGACGATCGGCTCGACCGGTCGCTGGACCCGGCTGGCCAGCGCCCGGGCGATCACCGTCGCCATCCGTACGTCGTGCTTGACCTCGGCGGCCGGGTCGTGCTGGACCCGTACCGGCACCCGAGCCACCAGGTCGTCCACTGTGGCCTGTGCCACGTCGATCTCGCCGAGGGTGGGCAGGACGGCCGAGATGTAGTGCAGGAAGGCATGGTTCGGGCCGACGACCAGCACCCCCGACCGCTTGAGCCGCTCCCGGTGCAGGTAGAGCAGGTACGCCGCGCGGTGCAGGCCGACCGCCGTCTTGCCGGTGCCGGGTGCCCCCTGCACGCAGATCGACGCGTCGATGTCGGCCCGTACCAGCTCGTCCTGTTCGGGCTGGATGGTGGCGACGATGTCGCGCATCGGGCCCACCCGCGGGCGCTCGATCTCGGCGGTCAGGATCGCCGACCGGGTGCCGAGCTCCTCCCCGCGGTCGAGGTGCTCGTCCTCGAAGCTGGTCAGCTCGCCGGCCGAGAAGCCGAACCGGCGCCGGACCCGTACGCCCTGGGGGTCGCGCGCGCTGGCCCGGTAGAAGGCCCGGGACAGCGGGGCGCGCCAGTCGAGGACCATCGGCTCACCGGCGTCGTCGGTCACGTGCCGCCGGCCGATGTGGTACCGGTTGCCGGCGTGCCCGCTGTCGGCGCTCTTGGTGGGCTCCGGGTCCGGGCTCCCGGCGAAGTCCAGGCTCTGGGAGAGGTCCAGGCGGCCGAAGAAGAGCGGCGTGGACGGGTCGTCGGCCAGCTCCGCGACGCGGCGGGCCAGCGTACGGCCCAGCGTCTCCGCGGCGAACGCGTCCCCGGCCACGTTCTCCCCGGTGGCGAAGAGGGACTGGGCCCGCTCGCGCATCCGGCGCAGCGCGGCACGGGAGGCGGCGAGGTGCGCCCGCTCGGCGGTGAGCTCGGAGTCGAGGGTGGTCTGGGTGGGCATGGCCATCCAACGGACCTCTCTGGCGTCAGCAGATCCGCTCGCGTACCCGGCAGGCCGGTCGGCCCCCGGCGCGGGACGTCCGCTACGGGTCAAGCACCCGCGGCCGTCGCGGCGGGGTGACAGCGTACGCGCCGTCGCCGAACGGCTCCACTGGATATCAGATCACCGGCCGTTGACCGCGGCCTGTTCGGTCTCGCCGTCACCGTAGGCGACCACCTCGGGGTGAAGCTGCGCCCGAGCGCAAGCCTGTGCTGGCTTCTCCGTTAGCCACCTCAATGATCTCTTTCGCCAGGAAGTAGCGCCGTGCGCCGATGCGTACCTCAACCAGTAAACCGGCGGTGACGAGGCGCTCGACCGTCAGAGTCGCCGATCGTCGGCTCACGTTGAGCAGCCGCTGCGCCCGCCCGATGGTCAGCCCAGGCGTCACGAACAGAGCGTCAACCAGCTGAGGCAACAGGCTGGACGCCCGAGCGGTGGTGACTCTGGACCGGTAGTCCTCGCGAAGTCGCTGCAGCGCCCGTGCCCTACTGACGGCGTCGGTTGCTTGGTCCGCCACGGCGCGAAGGAAGAACAGCAGCCAGCCGGTCCAGTCGCCCTGAGTGGAGACCGCGAGCAGGCGCTGGTAGTACTCATCGCGACGTGGCTCGATGTACGCAGAGATATCGAGCAGCGGTGCCGGCAGCAGGTTCCAATCGATCAAGAGCAGGATGATCAGCAGTCGACCCACCCGGCCGTTACCGTCCACAAACGGGTGGATCGCCTCAAACTGGTAGTGCAGGCAGCCGATGACCACCAGTGGCGGCAGCTCGTGCTCAGCGTGCAGGTACTTCTCGAACGGGCCGAGACAGTCCCAGAGACGCTCGGGTGGCGGAGGCACGTATGTCGCGTTGTTGATCACGCTTCCTGGTGGGCCGATCCAGTTCTGGCTCCGGCGGAACTCTCCCGGAGTCGCGTAGCCGCCCCGGACGCCGTTCAGCAGCGTCTCGTGGGCTTCCAGCAGCAGCGGGACGCTTAACGGCAGGCGCCGGTCAGGAGCCAGCACTCGGCTCAGCGCGGCAAGGTAGTTGTACACCTCGCGAACGTCACCGTCTCCCTCGTCGGGGTGGTCTAGCTCGAAGAGGGCGAGTTGGTCCACTGAAGCGCGAGTGCCCTCGATCCGGCTGGACAGCACGGCTTCACGCCGGACAATTGGGGCTGTCAAAATTTCTGAGTCAGGTAGAGTTCGCCCTACTCCAGCTAGCTCTCCGATGGCCCGGTCGGCCGCTGACAGTGCAGCGATGAGCTCACGGTTGAAGGACAGGGTCGGCGGGAGCGGCGGGGGCACGAACGCCAGATAGCCGCCCTCAGCCCGAACCACGTGTTTTCGCTGTGCAGGTGCGAACGCGTCGCGCTCCACGGCTCTCCGTCCGCCCACGGACGATACTTTCAGGCCTCGAAAGTATCATCCGGGCGGGAAGGGGGGCGGTAAGTATCGTCCAACGCCGCGCCTGCCTTGTGGCGCTGGAAGCCAGAGCTGATCTGACCAGCCCCCTGTTGATGATCAACGTGGCGTGACTATCTCGGGGACCACGGGTGTATGCGTCGCTCTGCGGCTTTCCGTCCGTCGCGGACGATACTTTCGAGGCCCGAAAGTATCGTCCGGGCGGGGAGAGGGGCGTTAAGTATCGTTCGACGCCGCCCGAGCCGCGGTAGGAGCTCGGGCGGCGGTAGAACCTTAGGGGCGGCGCGGTGACGGGAGCGGCAATGGCGGAGCAGCAGCGACTGGAGATCCGGGACCCGCAGGTGATGCGGGCCCTCGCCCACCCCGCCCGGCTGGCGATCATGGAGCATCTGATGACCGGGGATACCGGCACCGCCACCGAGTGCGCGCAGGTGTGCGGGCTCTCGCCCAGCGCGACCAGCTACCACCTGCGGGCGCTGGCAAAGGTGGGTCTGGTGGAGGAGGCGGCGAGCCGGGGCGACGGCCGGGAGCGGGTGTGGCAGAGCCGGGTCCGCGGCTTTGACCTCTCCGCCGAGTCGGGTGGGGACGTCGAGGCGGGGGCGGCCGAGCGCGACCTGGTCACCGTGGTGGTCGAGCGCCAGGACGCACAGACCCGGGCCTGGCTGGCCACGCTCGCCGACGAGCCGCCGCCCTGGCGGGAGGCGGCCGCGCTGACCGAGGGCACGCTCCTGCTGGACGCCGCCGAGCTCACCGCGCTGAGCGGCCAGATCGTGGAGCTGATCCGGCCCTACGCCAAGGCCCGCCGGCGGGCCGGTGCCCCGCCCGGCTCCCGACAGGTAAGAGTCATCTTCCGGGCATTCCCGACGGACTAACCAGGAGTTCTTGCGTACGAGAAGCGTGAAGGGAAAACTTCGAAGTATGTCCTTCACGTCTACATCCGAGCAGGCGGCTGGGGCGGCTGGGGCGGTCACGCCGTCGCAGCCGCCCCGTTGGGGCGACGTCTACCTGTCGTCTGCGGCCCGGGCCGTCTCCACCTGCGGGGACTTCCTCGCCGCGACCGCGCTCGTGCTCGCCCTGCAGAGCCGGGGCGCGGGCGGCATCGCGGTCGCGGCCGTGCTGCTCGCCTCGACCGTGCCGATGACGGTGCTCGCCCCGCTGGCCGGCCGGCTGGCCGACCGGGTGGACAGCCGGGCGCTGCTGGTCGGCACCGGGCTCGTCCAGGCCGCCGTGTGCGCCGTGCTCGCGTACTCGACCTCCCCGGTGGCGATCGTGGCCCTGGTCGCGGTGCTGGGCGCCGGGCTCGCGGTGACCCAGCCGACCCTCGGTGCGCTCGTGCCCGACATGGTCGGCCGGGAGAGCCTGCCCCGGGCCATGGCCGTGTCACAGACCGCGTTCGGCCTGGGCGCACTGGCCGGCCCGGCGCTCGCCGGGGTGCTGGTGGGCCAGTTCGGGGTGCGCGTACCGCTGCTCGTCGACGCGGTCACCTACCTGGCGATCGCGGTCGCCGGGCTGCTCATCCGTACCCGCCGGGGTGGGCCTGCCGCAGCGGTGCCGGCAGCGGCCGGCGATGGCCCGCCGGCACCGGCCTGGCGCCTGCGCAGCGACCGGCTGCTGCTCGCGTTGCTGCTGGCGGTCGTCGCGGCGGTGGCGGCGATCAGCGCGGTGAACGTGATCGACGTGTTCTTCGTACGCGAGACGCTGGGCGGGTCGACCACCATGTACGGCGTGCTCGGCGCGGTGTGGACCGGGTCGATGCTGGCCGGGTCGTGGCTGGCGGCCGGCGCCGCCCGCGGCCGGGACGACGCGGCGCTGGCCCGAGGCATGCTCGGCCTGCTCGCCGGCACCTCTGCGCTGCTGCTGGTAGCGGCCGCGGTGCCGGACGTGTGGTGGCTGGTCCCGCTCTGGCTGGTCGGTGGGGCCACCAACGGCGGGGAGAACCTGGTCGCGGGAGTTGTCGTGGCCCGCCGCGTGCCAGCCGAGGTGCGCGGCCGGGCGCTCGGCGCGTTCGCCGGCGCGGTGAACGCCGCCAGCATGATCGGGTACGCAGCTGGCGGCGCCCTGCTCGCGCTCTTCCAGCCCCGCCCGCTGATCGCCGCCTGTGGCGTGGCCGGCCTGGTCGTGGTGGCCGCGTGCATCGCTCCGGTGGCCCGGGCGGAGCGCCGGGCCGCTCCGGTGGCGCCGGTCACTGCTGGTGCGGCTGCTGGCCCGGCGAGGGTTGGGTAGCGTGGGCAGACGTGAGCGCAGCGCAGCGCCCCCGGGTCGGGCATATCCAGTTCCTCAACTGTCTACCGATCTACTGGGGGCTGATGCGCTCGGGCGCACTGCTCGACGTGGAGCTGCACAAGGACGCCCCGGACCGGCTCAACTCCGCACTGGTCGCCGGCGACCTCGACATCGGCCCGATCTCGGTCGTCGAGTACCTGCGCCACGCCGGCGACCTGCTGCTCCTGCCGGACCTGGCGGTGGGCAGCGACGGGCCGGTCCTCTCCGTCAACATCGTGGCCACCCGGCCGCTGGCCGACCTGGACGGCGGCCGGGTGGCGCTCGGCTCGACCTCCCGGACCGGTGTGCTGCTCGCCCAGCTCCTGCTGGCCCGGCGGTACGGCGTGACGCCCGACTACTTCACCTGCCCGCCCGACCTGACCGAGATGCTGCTGGAGGCCGACGCGGCGGTGCTGATCGGTGACGTGGCACTGCGCGCTCTCCACGACGCGCCACGCCGGGGCCTGCACGTCACCGACCTCGGCCAGGCGTGGCGGGAGTGGACCGGGCTGCCCATGGTCTTCGCCGTCTGGGCCGTCCGCCGCGACTTTGCCGCAGCCCACCCTGGCCTGGTCAAGGACGTGCACGAGGCCTTCCTGCGCTCGCGTGACCTGTGCCTGGCCGAGCTGGACGAGGTCGCCGTCGCCGCGGCCCGGTGGGAGCCGTTCGACGCGGCCACGCTCGCGTCGTACTTCCGGGCGCTCGACTTCTCGCTGGGCGAGCGGCAGCTAGCCGGGCTGCGTGAGTTCGCCCGGCTGGCCGGGCTGCGCCCGCCGGCCGCCGGGTCAGCCGTATGGTTCGGCGGCGCCTGACCGGCAGCGCGGGTCAGCGGCGCAGCAGCGCGGCAGCCACCCTCTCGCAGATCTGCGCTCCGTGGGTGAGGCCCAGCTCCTGCGGGTAGCGCGCCAGCACGCCCAGCGTCCAGCCCGCCGCAACGGCCAGGCAGGCCACGTGCCACTCGGTCCCCTGCATGCGGACCACCCACCCGTTCTTGATCGCCACACCGGCCGCGCTGGCCGGCGGCAGCGCGTCGCGGATGCCGAAGTCGCCGAGGCCGCGTACGCCGAGCATCTCGGTGAGCAGCCAGGGGGTCCACTGCGGGCCGGCCGCCCGGGCATCCGCGATGCAGTCCGCAAGGCGCGCGGTGTCGCGCGCTGACACCACGGTGTTGCTCCACCTCTCGTCCGGCGCGGAGTCCGTCAGGCCGCAGACGCCGATGAGCCGGCGGGTCGATGCCGCCCCGCCGAGGAGCGCGAACATCTCTTGTGCCGGGTCGTTCGCGCTGTCCCGGATCATGGTGCTCAGCCGCTGGAGCTGCGCGCTGTCCGGGGTGGTGCCTGACTCGGCCGCGCGGCGCAGGAAGTCGGCCGCTAGCCAGACCTTGATCATTGAGGCGGTGGTACTGGTCGCGGTCGGGTTCCGCGAGCCGACGATCTTGTTGGTACGCCGGTCGAGCAGGGCCCAGGACCAGAAGCCGGGGGTGTTGACCCACACCCGACGAGGGGTCATCTGCGGGTTCGCCAGCACCGGAGCGGCCATGGGCGCGTCGGGCGCGCCTGACGCGCTCGGTGCGCCCGGCGACGCGGCCCGGGTGCCGGCCGGCGTCACCCAGGCCGGTGCCGCGGGGACGGCCTTAGTGCCGCCTGGCGAGCCCACCACGTGCACCACCGCGGCGCCGCAGAGCAGAGGGATCACGAGCAGGCCGGTACGCACGTACCAGGCGCTCTGCGACCAGGTCCTGACCACAGGGGCCTGCTACTGCGGCACGGCTGGCCGGGTCACCAGCTGCTGGGCGACGCTCCGACAGATCTCCGCGCCCTGGGCCAGGCCGTCCGGGATGGGCTGCCCGCTCCGCCAGGCGCCGTACGGGTACTGCGCCTGCACGGCGAGCACCCAGTCCTCGCCGATGGCCAGGCAGTTGATGTGCCAGCGCCCGTCCGGGTGGTACCACCAGCCGTTCTTCATGGACACCGTGGGCGCGATCGCGGGCGGCAGGCCGTCGATGATCCCCCACCGGCCGCCGCCCGTGTGCTTCTGCTGGTAGGTGACTGTGCCGCGCACCTGGCGCATCTGCTCGAGCACCCACCCGGTCCAGGTCGGGCCGGCGGCCCGCTCGTCGGCGATGCAGAGCCCCATCCGCGCCGCGTCCCGCGCCGACATCTGGGTCAGGCTCCACCAGCCGGTGTAGAGCTTGGTCTCGGTGAGGCCGCAGGTCTTGATCAGGCGGGTGACCACCGCGTCCCGGCCGCCCTGCTGGTACGCCCACTGCGCCGCATCGTCGTTGCTGTCCCGGATCGCCACGCTCAGCCGTTGCAGGACATCGGCGGTTGGCGTCTGCTTGCGCTCGGCGGCCCGGCGCAGGTAGTCCGAGACGATCCACGCCTTGATCATCGACTCGGTGGTGTTGGTCTTCGTGAGGTTCGGCGAGCCGTTGATCTCCAGCGTGTTGCGGTCGAGCAGGGCCCAGGACCAGAACGGTGGCTTGGTGCGGAGCGAGACCGGGCCGGGCCGCAGGGTCGGCGGTGGCGGGGGGGGCTGGATCAGGGTCTGGATCGAGTCCAGGGTCCGCTGCTTTGCCCCGGCGGCCGACGGGCCAGCCTCATCGCGGACGAGGCGGACCGCCTGTGCCAGCAGGAGCGCACCGGCCAGGGTCGCGACGACCACGACTCCGATCAGGATCACTCGGGTACGCATCGGCGCATCTCCAGGGGCGGGCTTGGCGACCCAGCGCTGGCGTGCTGTCAAGGGTCGCGACCGCTTGGAGTCTACGTCGCTGGCGAGTCCACGCCACCCCGTAGCCCCGTACCTCGCGGCTGCCCCGGGCCGCTGCGCCACATGTTACAACACGTTGCGTCAGCGGAGGTGGACTGTAACACTCTCTGGTGTGTACGGGAACGACTTCGAACAACCTGGCGCGGCCACGCTGCTCGACGAGGTTGAGGCGGCCGAGCAGGCGCTGCGGGCGGCGGCCGAGCGCCGGGTCGCCGCGGCGCGGGCCGGCGGCACCGGTGACACCGGCGGCGCAGAGGCCGAGCTCCAGGAGTACTTCGACGCGGTGGTCGCCGCCGACCAGAAGATCGAGCCGCGGGACTGGATGCCGGAGGCGTACCGCAAGACGCTGGTCCGCCAGATCGCCCAGCACGCGCACTCGGAGATCATCGGGATGCAGCCGGAGGGCAACTGGATCTCCCGCGCTCCGTCCCTGAAGCGCAAGGCGATCCTGCTCGCCAAGGTGCAGGACGAGGCGGGCCACGGGCTCTACCTCTACGCCGCCGCGGAGACCCTGGGCATCGACCGCGAGGAGCTGGTCGGGCTGCTGCTCACCGGGCGGCAGAAGTACAGCTCGATCTTTAACTACCCGACGCTGACCTGGGCCGACGTCGGCGCGATCGGCTGGCTCGTGGACGGGGCGGCGATCGTCAACCAGGTGCCGCTGTGCCGCTGCTCGTACGGGCCGTACGCCCGGGCCATGATCCGGATCTGCAAGGAGGAGTCGTTCCACCAGCGCCAGGGGTACGAGATCCTCTACACCCTCGCCCACGGCACGCCTGAGCAGAAGGCGATGGCGCAGGACGCGGTGGACCGCTGGTGGTACCCGTCGCTGGCGATGTTCGGCCCGCCGGACACCGCGTCGACCCACTCCGAGCAGTCCATGGCCTGGAAGATCAAGCGCTTCTCAAACGACGACCTGCGCCAGCGCTTCGTCGACATGTGCGTGCCGCAGGCCGAGGTGCTGGGCCTTTCGATCCCAGACCCAGACCTGCGGTGGAACGACGAGCGCGGGGCGTACGACTACACCCAGCCCGACTATGACGAGCTGTTCCGGGTGATCCGGGGCGACGGTCCGTGCAACCGGCAGCGGATGGCGCACCGGCGCCGCGCCGACGCCGACGGCGCCTGGGTGCGCGAGGCCGCCGCCGCGTACGCCGCCAAGCGCTCCGCCCGCCCGGCGGAGGCGGCCGCCCGTCCGGCGGAGGCGGCGGCGTGAGCGGGGAGAGCGACCGGGGCGGCGGGCCTGGTGGCGCAGTGAGCGGAGGCCCGGGCGGCGCGGGTGGGTGGCCGCTGTGGGAGGTGTTCGTGCGGCCTCGCCGCGGCCTGTCCCACTCGCACGTTGGCAGCGTGCACGCGCCCGATGCGGTGCTGGCGCTGCGTAACGCCCGGGACGTGTTCACCCGCCGGCAGGAGGGGGTCTCGATCTGGGTGGTGCCGGCTGCCGCGATCACCGCGTCGAGCCCGGACGAGAAGGACGCGTTCTTCGACCCGGCGGCGGACAAGGTCTACCGGCACCCCACCTTCTACGAGGTACCCGAGGGGGTGGCGCACCTGTGACCGGCACCGCCACCGCCACCGTGGAGCAGCTGTTGTGCCTGGGCGACGACGCGCTGGTCGCGGCCCAGCGCCTGGCGCAGTGGTGCTCGCGGGCGCCGGAGATGGAGGAGGACGTCGCGCTGGCCAACATCGCGCTGGACCAGCTCGGCGCGGCCCGGCTGCTGCTGTCGTACGCGGGCGACCTGGAGGGTGCCGGGCGCGACGAGGACGCGCTGGCGTTCCTGCGGGACGACCGGGAGCTCCGCAACTGCCTGCTGGTGGAGCTGCCCGACCCGGACTTCGCGCACACCATCGCCAAGCTGCTGTTCCTCGCGGCGTACCAGCGGCTGCACTACGAGCGCCTGGCGGCCGGGCCGGATGAGCGGCTGGCCTCGATCGCGGCCAAGACGGTGAAGGAGTCGGCCTACCACCTCGACCACGCCATGCTGTGGACGCTGCGGCTGGGTGACGGGACGGCCGAGTCGCACCGGCGGATGCAGGCGGCGGTGGACGAGGTCTGGCCATACACCCACGAGCTGTTCGAGGACGACGCGGACCTGCGCGGGGCGTGGCTGTCCATAGTGGAGCCGGTGCTCGCCGAGGCGACGCTGGACCGGCCGGCCGACGGCTGGGCGCCGACCGGCGGGCGGTCGGGCCAGCACACCGAGCACCTGAGCTACCTGCTCGCCGAGATGCAGGTGCTGCACCGCGCCCACCCGGGGGCGCGGTGGTGACCGCGCAGCTGCGCCGGGTGGCCGGGTCCGTGGTCGACCCGGAGCTGCGCGCCGTGACCATCGAGGAGCTGGGCATCCTGCGCGACGTGCGGGTCGACCCGGACAGCGGCCGGGTGGTGGTCACGATCACCCCGACCTACGCCGGCTGCCCGGCCATGGACACCATCCGCGCCGACATCCGGCGGGCCCTGGACGCGGCCGGCCACCCGGACGCCGAGGTGCGTACGGTCCTCTCGCCCGCCTGGTCGACCGACCGGATCAGCGAGGCGGGCCGGGCGAAGCTGACCGCCGCCGGCATCGCCCCGCCCGGCCCGGCCCGCGGCGGACCCGGCCCGGCCCGGAGCCCGGCTGGCCCGGCCGGTCCGGCTAGGAGTACGGCCGGTCCGGTGGCGCTGGTGCTTTCCGTGCGCTGCCCCCGGTGTGGCTCACCGCAGACCGAGCAGCTCTCCCGGTTCGGCT
>DASRIS010000092.1:0-13915 GCA_035649895.1 Micromonosporaceae bacterium
GCTTCAGCGCCTGGGACCGGTAGTCCAGGCCGGTGCCGACCACGACGATGATGCCGAGCACCGCCCCGCCGATGGCGAAGGCGAGATACTGCCAGATCAGCGCGAAGAAGGTCCCGGCGCCCTCGGCGAACGGCTGGGTCCCGCTCACGAACGGTCCGACCAGGACAGACAGCAGGCACGCGGCGAGCACCGCGGCGCCGAGGTCGGCCACCACGCGGCCCATCGGGTGCCGGCGCGCCCATACGAATGCGCATACGGCGACGATCGCGGCGATCAGGCCCATTGTGGCCAGCCCAACCCGTACCTGCCACGGATCGTTGTCCGCCGCGAAGATGCGGATCCCGACCCGGGCGACCAGGTTGGTCACGAACAGTGCCGCGGCCAGGATGCCGACCGGCTGCCAACGCTCCCTCATGGAGTACGCCCTTCCGAATGTGCCGGCGGACGCATCAGCTCGGCGGCGCGCCACAGATCTGGCGCGGCTCCGCATCGTACCGCCAGGTGAACTTCTGTCGCCTGATCTCTTTACCGTTCTGCCGGAAGATGCGCCAGGCGTCTTGAGTAAACCCCGGGATGCCTTCCGTGGCAACACATTGCGGCCCCGGCGGCAAGTAGACGACCTTGGGCTGGGTGGGGTCGCGCCGCGCGCTCCACACGGTGCTGATGTCGTACCGCTTGGTGCTCCAGATCGACACGGTGATCGAGCGGTAGGTCCACGCCGTGTCGATCAGTACGCCGTGCGGGGAGTCGTTGCGGAACCTCATGTCCAGGTCGGGGTAGAAGATCGTTGACTCGATCACCGGCGGGTAGCGGGAGAAGTAGAACGAGTGCGGGTGGTGCTCCACGTCCTCCAGCCCGGCGTAGTAGGCCGCGTTGAACAGCGTCGTGGTGAACTGGCTGACGCCGCCGCCGATGCCCGGCTGGAGCTGGCCGTTGACGATGACCGGGGCGTCGAGGTAGCCCTCGGCGTAGCCGCGCGGGCCGGTGTGGCCGTTCAGCGAGAAGACCTGCCCCGGCTTGACCAGCGCGCCGTCGACCTCCTTGGCTACCTGGATGATGTTGCGGCTGCGGTTGGCGGTCAGCCCGCCCTCGAAGTACGTGGTGAACGTGGACACCTGCTCCTTGACCCCGAGCTTGGCCAGGTCCTGGCTGGTCGTCTTCGGCTGGACCACGGTCAGCTGGGCGGTCAGCTCCCGCGGCTCCGGCTGTGGCAGCACGCCGAGCAGGTCGGTGGCTAGGGCCTTGGTGTCCAGCGCCTCACCCCCGGAGCTGGCCAGGATCACCGGTGCCCCACCGGCCGGCGGGAGCATCTGGGCGTCCTTCGGCTGCTTCTCAAACCGCGCCAGCGGCGCCTTCAGGGCCGCCCGCAGCTTGGCCGGGTCCACCCGGGGCGTGATCCGCCCGCGCGCGTCCCCCGCCATGACCAGGCTCGCCGCGATCGCCTGCGGCTGGATGGTCAAGGTGCCCCGGGCCGCCCCGGAGCCCGGGGCGGTCACCGCGACGCTCACCGGCGCGGCAACCGCCGGCCGGGCCAGCTCGGCCACCAGCCGGTCGATGTCCTCGCGCGTCGTCGCCGGGTCGATGTCGACGACCGGGACCGTGACGACGTCGCCGCGCAGCCAGCCGGTCACGAACGCGTCGGCCGTCTGCTGCGGGTCGAGCCCCTTGCCCGGGGCCGGGTAGACCACCTTCGGCGACAGGCCCTGGTACGTCACGGACGGCCTGGTGATCGCCTGGGCCACCTTGGCGGCGGTGGGCTGGAGCGCCTTGTCCAGGCGGGCCGTGTCGACCGTCACCACCGGCTCCACGACCCGCTTGCCGAACAGCGCCCGGACCGGGTTGGGCCAGCCGTTCCCCGCCGCGCGGTCAACCGTGGCGGCCACGTCCAGGGTGAGCCCGATGCCGGCCGGGTCGACCGTGGCGGACCTCTCACCGACGCGTACCGCCACCGGGGCCGCCAGCCGGTCGCCCAGGCCGGCGACGAGCGCCTGCGCCGCCTCGGCGCGGCTGCGCCCGCCGAGGTCCACCCCGAGCACCGTGGTGCCGCGCGGGACATCTCCGGCGTACGCGTACGCCGCGGTCCCACCCACGAGCGCCACGAGTACGGCCACCGCGACGGTGGCCCCGATGAGCACCTGGCGGGACGGGGTGACGGGGAGCATAGGCACACCTCGGACCGGTCGGCAGGACTGGCAACTCTGAGATGGTAGGCCGGCAGGGATCGACCTTCTACGACAGGTGGGGCAGCTGCGGCGTAGCTCGCTCGGGCGGGCCTGCTGGATCCGCCTGGCCAGCCGGCCCGGTCGCCGCCGGGGGCCGGGTCACGATCCGGTACGCGCCGGCGGCGTACCCGGCCACGCCGGCCAGGATCGTGCCGAGGGCGACCCAGTTGTCGCCGGCGAGCACGATGTCCCCCTCGGTGGTGCGGGCGGACAGCACGATCATCACGCCCATCCACGCGATGCCGGGCAGGAGCGTCAGCAGGCGGCTGCGGGTCACCTCGTGGGTGAACCACAGGACCGCCAGGTTCGTCAGGACCGCCAGCAGCACGGCGAGCGGGACCCGCACCTCGCCCCACCACAGCGGGGTGAGGAACGCCTCCAGCACCGCGGTCACCACCGCCGCCGCCACGCCGACCAGGGTGCCCAGCACGCGCAGCGTCACCCGGTCACCCGTACCGGCGCCGGCCGGCGCCCCGGACCCGCCGCACCGGCGAGGTCCGTCGCCACCCCGGCGAACAGGTCCTCCTCCCAGCCGTACGGGCCGGTGCCGGGGGCCTTCTCACCGGCCGCCAGCACGTAGTACTCCATGCCCAGCAGCTCGGCGCCGAAGTTGCCGGCGATCGAGTAGAGCCACGACGTGTCCGGGATCTGGGTGGCGTGTGCGCGCATGGCCGCCGTCTTCACCCCGGCGAAGCCGGTCCCGTCTATCCGGGCACTGACCTGCTCGTCCGGTGTGCCGAAGGGAAAGTCGTCGACCTGCTCCACCTCGGCGAACGGGTTGTCGGCGGAGCCGGCGAACTCCCGTATCCCGGCCTCGATAAGGCTGCGCGGCAGCGCGGTCCAGTAGACCTTCTCGGGTCCGAAGCCGGCCGCCGTAGCGAGATCTGCGGCGCGCATCGCCACCCGGTGCGCCTGGATGTGGTCCGGGTGCCCGTAGAAGCCGTTGCCGTCGTAGGTGACCAGCACCTGCGGGCGGACCTCCCGCAGGATCTCGACCAGGTGTCCGGCCGCCTCGTCCAGGTCGGCCCGCCAGAAGCAGCGGGGGTGGTCGTTGGCGGGAGTGCCCATCATGCCGGAGTCCCGGTACCGGCCCGCGCCGCCCAGGAAGCGGTGGTCGGTGACGCCCAGCGCGGCGCAGGCGGCCCGCAGCTCGGCCACCCGGTACCCGCCGAGCTGGTCGGCCTCGGCGGCGGCGAGGCCAGCCAGCTCCGGGACGTGGATCTCACCCTCCTCGCCGAGGGTGCAGGTGACCAGGGTGACGTGGGCGCCAGCGGCGGCGTACCGGGCCATCGTGGCCCCGGTGCCGATCGACTCGTCGTCGGGGTGGGCGTGCACGAGCAGCATCCGCCGGGCGGGAAGCGACGCAACGGGCGCCTCGGTCGCGGGTGGCGGGTCGGTGGCGGGTCGGGTCACAGGGCGACTCTACGCGGGCGGACACCGCCCGCCCGTTGCCGACGCGGGCACGGCCGGCCTCGACAATGGACCCGCACGGGTCGGAAGTCTGAAGTCTGACTCGCGCGAACGCCTCTCACGCGTCACCATCCTCCTCGTGGAGTCCTCGATGTCGAGCTATCCGGAGCAGGCCGCCCGTACCCGCAGGTTCACCTATGGCGCGCCGCGCGCCGTGAGCGTGGGCGCAGACGGGGAGCGCGTGGTGTTCCTGCGCTCCGCCGGGCCCGCCGACCCAGCCGACCGGCTGTGGGTGTACGACGTGGCCACCGGCGTGGAGCGGGAGGTCGTCAACCCGGCCGACCTGCTCGCCGGCGACGACGACCTGCCGCCGGAGGAGCGGGCGCTGCGCGAGCGGCGGCGGCTGTCGGCGGCCGGCATCGGCTCGTACGCGGCCGACTCCGACGCGACCCTCGCCGTCTTCGCGCTGGCCGGCCGGCTCTTCCGGGCCGACCTGCGCAGCGGGGCAGTGACCGAGCTGCCGGCCAGCGGGCCGGCGGTCGACCCGCGGCCCGACCCGACCGGGCGCCGGGTCGCCTACGTGACCGGTGGCGTGCTACGGGTCGTCGACCCGGACCGGGGTGACCTGATGCTCGCCGGCGAGCCCGACGCGGCCGTCGGCGAGTCCCGGGTCAGCTGGGGCCTGGCCGACTTCATCGCAGCCGAGGAGTTCGACCGGTTCCGCGGCTACTGGTGGTCCCCGGACGGCACCGCGGTCCTCGCCGCCCGGGTCGACGAGACCCGGGTGCCCAGGTGGCACCTGCATGACCCGGCCAGCCCGCAGGTCGCGCCGACCGTGCTCGCGTACCCGCACGCCGGCGCGCCCAACGCCGAGGTGAGCCTGCACCTGCTCGACCTCGACGGCGGCTGGGTGGACGTGCACTGGGACCGGGAGAGCTACCCCTACCTGGTGTCGGTGCACTGGGGTGAGCCAGTGGCCAGCTCTGCCGCCGGCTCCGGCACCGTCCCGGGCTTTGACGCGTTCGGCGACGGGCGCCACAGCGGCGGCCCGCTCATCACCGTCCTGCGCCGGCTTCAGCAGCATGGCCTGGTGCTCGCCGTGGACCCGCGTACCGGCGAGACGCAGGTGCACGCCGAGCTCGCCGACCCGCGCTGGGTGGAGCCGATCCCCGGCACCCCGTGCTACCTGCCGGACGGGCGGGTGCTCGTCGGGGGCGAGCTGGCCCATGACGGGTACGACGCCCGGTGCCTGTTCGCCGACGGGACGCTGCTCACCCCGCCCTCGCTCTACGTACGGCGGGTCTGCGGCCGCCTCGGCGCCGGCACCCCGGACCAGCCGGCCCACCTGCTCGTGGAGGCGAGCGAGGGTGAGCCGGCCGAGCAGCACCTCTACCGGGTGTTCACCGCGCCGGTCGGGACCGCTCTGGAGGCCGAGCGGATCACCGGCGACGCTGGCTGGCACTACGGGTACGTCGGCGGCGACACGCTCGTCATCGGCCGGGCGGGCCTGGACCACCCCGGCATCCGGTGGACCGTCCACCGGGGCGGTGAGCTGGTCGGCACGCTCGGCTCGCACGCCGCGGCGCCGCCGTACGCCCCGCGGCCGGTCCTGGGACGGGTCACCGACCGGCGGCTGCCAGCGGGTGTGCTCTACCCGCGTACGCACGTGGCGGGCCGGCGGCTGCCGGTGCTGGTGGACGTGTACGGCGGCCCGAGCCACCAGGAGGTGCTCGCCGTCCGGTCCCGGTGGCTGGAGCGGCAGTGGTGGGCCGACCAGGGCTTCGCGGTCGTGGTGGTGGACAACCGCGGCACGCCGGGCGTGGCTCCCAGCTTCGAGAAGGTGGTCCACCGGCGGCTGGCCGACGTGATCCTCACCGACCAGGTCGACGCCCTGCACGCGGTGGCGGACAAGCACCGGGACCTGGAGCTGGCCCGGGTGGCGATCCGCGGCTGGTCGTTCGGGGGCTGGCTGGCGGGGTTGGGGGTGCTGCGCCGGCCGGATGTCTACCGGTGCGGCATCGCCGGCGCCCCGGTGACCGACTGGGAGCTGTACGACACCGCGTATACCGAGCGGTACCTCGGGCTGCCCGAGGACGGGCCGGAGGTCTACGCGCACCACAGCCTGGTGGCGCTCGCCGGGGAGCCGGCCGGCGCGGCGGCACCGGCCAGGCCGCTGCTGCTCATCCACGGCCTCGCCGACGACAACGTGGTGGCCGCCCATACCCTGCGGCTCTCCGCGGCGCTGCTGCGCTCCGGGCGCCCGCACGGGGTGGTGCCGCTCACCGCCGCGACCCACATGGCAGCGGGTGGCCTGGCCGAGCGGCTGCTCCGCCTGGAGCTGGACTTCCTACGCCGCAACCTGTAAACCCGCATCCTCGCCCACCCGTTGCGCCCCACCCGCCCCACCCGGCGCCCACCCACACCACCGCGCCACCCGCGCCACCCCGCGCCACCCGCGGAGCGTGGAAGCGCTGGAGCGCGGCCAGATGGTCGCTGGGGGGGCTCAGCCACCGGCCGAAGACGAAGAAGCGGGGCCGCCCACCTGGGCGGCCCCGCTCACTAGGGGTTGAACAGCCGCGTCAGCTCTTCACGAACACGTTCGTGAAGGACAGCGTGGCGATCGAGTCCGACACGTAGAGCCCGCCGACGTTCGAACCGTGGAGCAGGAAGACCCGGTCCGCGTAGATCGGCACGCACGGCGCGAAGTCGGTCATGATCTTCTTGTCGAGCGCCATCCACTCCTTCGCCGCCTGCTTCGGGTCGGAGATGACCGAGATGCGGTCCATCTCAGAGTTCATCGATGGCTCGTTCCAGTACATGTAGTTGTGGTTGCCCTTGTCGCGGATGGTGCGGCCGTCCCACAGCACCGGGATGGTGGTGCGGGCGGTCGGCCAGTCAGCCGCCCAGGCGCTCACATAGATGTCCCACGGGTTGTTCTTGACACCGATGTCGTCCAGGAAGGTGTCGCCCGGGGTCGGCGCCAACGTGATCTTGAAGCCGGCCCGCTCCAGGCCCGACTTCATGGCGACCGCGCTCTGCTGTGCCTGCGGGGTGTCCGAGTGGGCCAGGGTCAGCGTCGGGGTCTGCCCGCCGAGGAGCTCCTTGGCCTTGTTCGGGTCACCGGTCGGACCGCCCGGGTACGCGTCGTACTTCTCGTAGCCGATGGTCAGCGGCGACAGGATCGTCGTCACCGGCTCGCCGAGCAGCTCGCCACCGATCGACTTGATGTACGCGTCACGGTCGACCGCCCAGTTCAGAGCCTTGCGGACGTTGACGTCCTTGACCTTCTGGTTGTTGATCCACAGGTACCAGACGAACGACGTCGACTCCTTGATCACGCGGTTCTGCAGGCTCGGGTCGCTCGCCACGACGGGCACGAGCGCCGGGTCGAGAGCCGTGATGATCGCGTTCTTGTCGTCGCCGACCTCGGCCTTCACCCGGTTGCTGGCGGTGGACGCGTCAATGCCGAACTTGACGTGGAACTTGTCCGGGTACTGGTGGCGGATCGGGTCGGTCGCCGGGTCCCAGTTGGTGTTCCGCTCGAGGATCATCTCGGAGCCACGCTGGTACTTGGTGATCTTGTAAGGCCCGTTCGAGAACGGCATGTTGTCGTAGTCGACGCCGGTGTCCTTCGCCTGCAGCACCGGCGAGGAGGTCGGCAGCGCCAGGGCGTACGGCAGCTCGCACTGCGGCTTCTGGAACTCGAACCTGACGGTGTAGTCGTCCGGCGCGGTCAGGCCCGGAGGCAGCTTGTCCTTGTTCTTCTTGAAGTCCCAGACGTTGGCGAACTGCGGGTCGTTGGCCAGCCACTCCTGGAGGTAGGTGGGGCCACCCGTCAGGTCGAGGTCGAACGAGCGGGCGATGCCGTAGGCGACCTGCGAGGCCTTGACCTCAGTGCCGTCCTCCCACTTGACGCCCTTCTTGAGCTTGTACTCCCAGACCTTGCAGTCCTTGTTCACGTCCTTGCCGGTGTCCTCGGCGAGGTCACCGACGAGGAGCAGGCGGTTGCCGCCAGGCTCCTTGAACGCGGTCAACGTCCGGGCGAACAGCTGCTGGATCGCCATCGCGCTGACTGAGTAGGTCCGCTGCGGGTCCAGGTGGGCGTAGTTGGTGCGGCGCAGGATGTACGCCGTGCCGCCCTTCCGCGCGCCCTCTACCTCTGCCGCGGGCCCCTTGGAGTCGGCGGGGTCCGTGGAGATACCAGAGGTCTGGCTCTCCCGCTGTTCCTGGTTACCGCCGGATTCTTCGGTCCTTTGGCACGCACCCATGGACACGATGATCGCAACGGCAGCCGCGGCGGCTATCGCCAACCGTGGTCGCATGTCGTCTCTCCTTCGCTAACCGTGGCCCGCCGGCACAGGCGCCCACGTCTATGGCTCCCACGCAGATCCGCTGGTGGACTGCGCCGAACTTAACGCCGAGACCCCGGTCACAGCGTCACAGCTTGGCAACGACCGCGTCTCATTTGAACGTCACAAAACACCACGCGGGCTGGCGGAGATGAAGAAAAGCGACAACGTCCGGCACCACATCGGCGGCGGTGCCGACGTGGTGCCGGGCCTGGGCGAAGCAGCCTCAGGACAGCTTCACCCGCGGGTCGATCACAGCATAGAGCGCGTCAACAACGACCACGAAGACCACCACGAACACCGACGCGATCAACACGGTCGCCATAACGATGCTCAGGTCACCCTGCCGGATCGCCTCCACCGCCAGCGAACCGACCCCGTAGACGCTGGTCGTGGTCTCGGTGATCACTGCACCGCCAAGCAGGAAGCCGATGTCCAGGCCGGCCAGGGTGACGATCGGGGTTACCGCCGCGCGCAGCGCGTGCCGGCCGTAGACCCGGGCCTTGGACAGGCCCTTGGCCTGCGCGGTGCGGACGAAGTCCTCGGACAGCGTCTCCAGCATCTGCGCCCGCGAGAGCCGGGCGTAGATGGCGAGGCTGATGAACGCCAGCGAGGCCCATCCGATCCACAGGCCGGCCGCCCAGTCCCACGGGTTCTGGGTTATCGGTGTGTAGTGCGGCGGTGGCGCGATCTTCAAGCTGAAGACGAAGATGAACATCAGCAGCAGACCCACCGAGTAGATCTGCATGGAGGCGCCAGTGAGCGAGAAGCCGACCGCAAACTTGTCGTACGCCGTACCGCGGCGCAGCGCCGAGGTGACGCCGATACCCACCCCGACCAGGATATAGATGATGAATGCTGGAATAACAAGGCTCAACGTGACCGGGAAGGTGTCCCGCAGCGCCTCGCCAACCATCTGGTTACGGACGTAGGAGAAGCCGAAGCAGGGCGCCTCACACAGCTTGTTGCCCGCCGCTCCCTCGGTGAGCTGGCGGTCGACGAACAGGCCCTTCATGTAGCTCCCGTACTGCTCGACCTTCGGCCGGTCCAGGCCGAACGAGCGGCGCACCTCCTCGATGCGCTCCGGCGTGCAGGACTTGCCGCACAGCGCGGAGGCCGGGTTGGTGGGCAGCGCGAAGAACATCGCGAACGTGACCACGCTGATGACCCACAGCGTGAGCACCCCCCGGAGCAGGCGGACGACCAGGAAGCGGAGCACGGCGAACCTCCAGGGCTATCGCGACGACTTGGGGTCGAGCGCGTCGCGCAGCGAGTCCCCGAAGAGGTTGAAGGTCAGCACGACGACAAAGAGCGTCGCCGCCGGGAAGAACGTGTACAGCGGGTCGGCCTGGATCCAGTACGTGCTGTTGAAGATCATCCGGCCCAGGCTCGGCGTCGGCTCCGGGATGCCTACGTTGAGGAAGGACAGCGCCCCCTCGGCGGTGATGTAGCCGGGCACCGCCAGCGAGAAGGTGATCAGGATCGGCGCCCAGATGTTCGGCAGGAGCTGGCGGAAGAGGATGTGCCCGGTGCCGGCCCCGGCCGCGCGGGCCGCCTCGATGTACTCCCGCTCGCGCAGCGAGAGCACCTGTCCGCGGACCAGCCGGGCGGTGCTGGTCCAGCCGAAGAACGCGAAGACGCTGATCAGCACCCCGGCGCGGAACAGCGGCGAGGGCTGCTCGGCACCCTCGAAGAACATCGCCCCGGCCACCGGCACGACCGCCAGCGCGAAGATCAGGAACGGCAGGGCGAGCACGAAGTCGATCACCCAGCTGATCACGGTGTCCAGCCAGCCGCCGGCGTAGCCCGCGATGACGCCGGCCACCACGCCGAGGGTCACGGTGATCACCGCGGCGGCGAAGCCGATCGCCAGCGACGTGCGGATGCCGTACACCATGTGGATGAAGAGGTCCCGGCCGAGCTTGGGCTCCAGCCCGAACCAATGAGTGCCGTCGATGCCGTAGTAGCCCAGCGGCAGCGCCAGCGAGTTGAGCTTCTGCGGGTACGCGTCGCTGGGGCTCTGCCCGTAGAGCACCGAGATCAGGGGCGCGAGCAGGCCGACCGCGATGAAGAAGAGGACGATGTAGGCGCTGGTCATGCCGACCCGGTCGCGGCGCAGCCGGGCCCAGGCAAGCTGCCCGGGCGAGCGACCGACGATCGCCCGGCGCTTCGCCGGGTCGACCGGGCCTTCCTCGACCGGCTCCTCGACCAGGACACCCCCGTGCGCGTCGGCCTTGACCAGCGCTTCGTGGCTGAAGTCGCTCATCGCAGTGGTCCTGTCTCTGGGAAGTGACATGCGGCGCGCGAGCCGCCGGCCATCTGCATCAGCGGCGGCTCGACCTCGGCGCACTTGGCCTGCGCCTTCCAGCAGCGGGTGCGGAAGCGGCAGCCGGACGGTGGGTTGAGCGGCGTCGGCACGTCCCCCTCGAGCCGGATCCGGCCGGCCGAGCCCAGCTTGGTGATGTCCGGCACGGCGGAGAGCAGGGCCCGGGTGTACGGGTGGGCCGGCCGCTCGTAGATCTCCGCCCGGTTCCCAACCTCGACGATCTTGCCGAGATACATCACCGCGATCCGCTGCGAGAAGTGCCGCACCACGGCGAGGTCGTGCGCGATGAACACGAAGGCCAGGTCGAACTCGCGTTGCAGGTCGCGGAGCAGGTTGATGACCTGGGCCTGGATCGACACGTCCAGCGCGGAGACCGGCTCGTCGGCGACGATCAGCCTGGGGCGCAGGGCCAGGGCCCGGGCCACGCCGATGCGCTGGCGCTGCCCGCCCGAGAACTCGTGTGGATACCGGTTGTAGTGCTCCGGGTTCAGGCCGACGATCTCCAGCAGCTCCTGGACCCGCTTCTTCACCCCACCGGGCGGAGTGACGCCGTTGACCCGCAACGGCATCGCCACGATCTTGCCAACGGTGTGACGCGGGTTCAGCGATGCGTACGGGTCCTGGAAGATGATCTGGAAGTCATGGCGCATCGGACGCAGCTCGCCGCGGCTCATCCGGGTGATGTCCCGCCCGGCAAAAACGATCTTGCCAGCCGACGGCTCGATCAGCCGGACCAGCATCCGGCCGGTCGTGGTCTTGCCACAGCCGGACTCGCCGACCAGGCCCAGCGTCTCGCCCGGGGCAACCGCGAAGTCCACGCCGTCCACGGCGCGGACCGCACCCGCGGTGCCGAAAAGCCCGCGGCGGACGGGAAAATGCTTGGTCAGCCCCTCGACCCGCAGCAGCGGCTCGCGCGAGGTGGGCGCCGGCAGCGGCGACACGGCGGGAACGGTGTCCGTCACGGCCTCAACCTCCATCCGCGAGCCCTACGCCCGCTCACAGTGCCACCCCTACCTGGGCGATCTCCTCAGCGTAGATCGCCGCCCGGCGCGACTCCGGCAGATGGCAGGCGACGAAGTGGCCCGGCTCGCCCGTCTCGACCAGCTCCGGCACCTCCCGCTCGGACGCGCCGCCGTTGAGGCTGGCGTAGCGGCACCGCGGGTGGAACGCGCAGCCCGGCGGCACGTTGATCAGGCTGGGCGGGTTGCCCCGGATCGGCAGCAGGTCCACCTCGGCGTCGCCGTGCAGCGACGGCACGCTGGCCAGCAGCCCCCAGGTGTACGGGTGCTGCGGGCGGCGCAGCACCTGCTCCGCCGAGCCGTACTCGGCCATGCGTCCCGCGTACATGACCAGGATGTCGTCGGCGGTCTGGCTGATCACGCCCAGGTCATGGGTGATCAGGATGATCGCGGAGTTGAACTCCCGCTGCAGGTCCTCGAGCAGGTCCAGGATCTGCGCCTGGACGGTCACGTCGAGCGCGGTGGTCGGCTCGTCGGCGATCAGCAGGTCCGGGTCGTTGACCAGGGCCATGGCGATCATGGCACGCTGCCGCATGCCACCGGAGAACTCGTGCGGGTACTGGTTGAACCGCCGCCCCGGCTCGGGGATGCCGACCCGGTCCAGCATCTCCAGCGCCCGCTTGCGCGCCTCGGCCTTGCTAGCGCGAGGGTGGTGGACCCGGTACGCCTCGACGATCTGGCTGCCGACCCGGTAGTAGGGGTGCAGCGAGGAGAGCGGGTCCTGGAAGATCATCGCCATGTCCTGCCCGCGCATCTTGCGGATCTGCTCGTCGTCCATGCCGACCACGTTGCGGCCGTCGACCAGCACCTCACCGGTGATCCTCGTCCGCTTGAGGTTGTGCAGGCCGAGGATGGACAGGCTGGTTACGCTCTTGCCCGAACCCGACTCGCCGACGATGCCGAGGGTCCGTCCCCGCTCCACGGCGAAACTCACGCCGTCGACGGCCCGGACCACACCGTCCTCAGTGGTGAACCGCACCTTGAGGTTCTTCACCTGCAGGTACGGCTGCGGCACCGCCCCATTCATCCCGGCCACCCTCCGTCAGGTCTCCGCGCGGCGCGGGGGAGGTGAAAATAAGCTCCACCTTGCCGGTAGTAGATGAAAACTAGTCGGCGGAGACGGCGGTCACGACGGAGATTTGTAACAAGTCAGTTACGTTCCCCGCCGCTACGCCGCCTCGTAGCGCAGACCCTTATTCCTTGCCGCCGGGTTGTCAATCCCCGGGCCGGTCAGGTCTGCCATGGAAGATTCATGTTGCCGTAACGTGTGCCCTCATGACTCAGTTCGACGCGGCGACCGCTGCGGTCGAGGCCGCGCTCGCGGCCGGCGCCCGCTACGCCGACGCGCGGGTGATGCACCGCCGGCACGAGTCCATGATCGCCCACAACGGGGAGATCGAGAGCCTCAGCCAGGATGAGGACGCCGGGGTCGGGGTACGCGCGCTCGTCGGCTCCTCGTGGGGGTTCTTCGCGGTGCCGGAGCTCAGCGACGCCGCGGCCAGGGCGGCGGGGGCACGGGCCGCCCAGATCGCCACGGCGAGCGCCCTGGTGCCCGGACCCGCCGCCGACCTGGCCGCGGTGCCGGCCCGCGTCGACTCCTGGTCCAGCGCCTGCGAGCGCGACCCGCTCGCCGTCCCGCTCTCGGAAAAAGGAGACCTGCTGGTACGCGCGACCGCGGCGCTGCGCGACGGCGGCGCCGACCACGCGGAGGCGCTCTGCCAGGTCTGGGACACCCGCAAGTGGTTCGTCTCCTCCGAGGGGCACCGCATCGACCAGCACATCCGCGAGTGCGGGGCGGGGATGTCCGCGACCGCGATCGGCGATGGCGAGACCCAGCGCCGGTCGTACCCCTCCTACCGGGGGCAGTACGGCACCCGCGGCTGGGAGCTGGTCGACGAGCTGGACCTGCTGGCGCACGCGCCGCGGGTGGCCGCCGAGGCGCGGGCGCTGCTGACCGCCCCGACCTGCCCGGAGGGGAGCACCACGCTGATCGTCGGCAGCGAGCAGATGGCGCTGCAGATACACGAGTCGGTGGGGCACGCGATCGAGCTGGACCGGATCCTCGGCTGGGAGGCCGCCTTCGCCGGCACCTCGTGGCTGGACCTGGCCCAGCTGGGCCAGCTGCGCTACGGCTCGGAGCTGATGAACATCACCATCGACCCCACCATCCCGGGCGCCCTCGGCTCGTTCGGGTACGACGACGAGGGCACCCCGGCGGCCGCGCGGGACGCCGTGCGCGAGGGCACCTGGGTCGGCGTGCTGGCCGGCCGGGACTCCGCCGCCGTGGCCGGGCTCGACTACGGCGGCAGCGTACGGGCCGACGGCTGGGCCCGGCTGCCGATGGTGCGGATGACCAACGTCGGGCTGCTGCCGGGCGACTCGTCGCTGGCGGAGATGATCGCCGCCACCGAGGACGGGATCCTGATGGACACCAACCGGTCCTGGTCGATCGACGACCGCCGGCTGAACTTCCAGTTCGGCTGCGAGCTCGGCTGGGAGATCCGCAACGGGCGGCGCGGGCGGATGCTGCGCAACCCGACGTACACCGGGATCAGTCCGCGGTTCTGGGGGGCCATGGACATGATCGGC
>DASRIS010000093.1:0-31218 GCA_035649895.1 Micromonosporaceae bacterium
CCAACATACTCAGTCCCAACCGAGACCAAGACAGGCACCCTGGACGCAACCAGTACAGACGTTGAGAACCAGTTTGAACTGAACCAGGCATGATCCAAACATTTGATTTATAATGTTTCTAATTTAAATACGGTCCCTTAGCGACGCAGATTCCCAGCCTCCGGGCGGCGCCGAGGGAGACCGCCGGGACAGAAGCTCAGCGCTCAGGACAGTGTGGAAGGTGGTGAGCTCGCGCTATGGCGTTCTTCTGGCCGCGCTTACCCTCGGCGCCTTGCTCGCACAGGTCTCTGGATACAGCATCAAGGATCTGATATCCCGAAATGGGGCATCGCTACCGGCCCAGGGTTCGGATGAAGGGCAGGGCCGGCAGGCACCCGCTCAGACACTTCCGCCGTCACAGCCGACCGGCCCGGCCACCGGTTCGCCGGCCAGCCCCGCACCAGACCCAGACCCGTCCGATGTACCTACCGCACCGCAGGGCCAGCTCCCCGCGCCCGCGCCGTCCCGGCCGCCAGTGGCCGGGCCCCCCGCATACTCGAGCTTCTCCATCAACGTGCCTGGCCCTGGCTGGTGCGAGCGTACACAGGTGGATCTTGATGGTCGGTTCGTTGTGCCGGACGTAGAACCCACCGATGACGTACTCGGCGCCAGCGTCGACTTCACCTACTCCGGCTGCGACCAGGGCCTGACATACCGCACCGTTGACGGCATGGGACTGGGCTTCGGACCGTCGGGCACACCCACTCGGGCCCAGTGCGCCGACCTCGCCCGGAGCCAGCCGCTGGCCCAGCCCGAGCCCATCTCATCCATCAAGGTCGGGACTGCGCTCTGCGCCATTACGAGCAACAAGGCTATCGCCTGGATAAAGGTCACCGATGTCGGCAGCCCGTACGGCGCAGACGACCCTGGCACACCCGCCAAACCGACGCTGAAGATGACCGTCATGCTGTGGCGGTAAGGGGCCAGGCGCCAGCGGCGACCGGAACGCAACGGTCCGTATCCCCTACTCCGCGGACGGCGCCTGGGGCGGCGGGGCCGCGACCTTGGGCTTTACGGCCTTGCGCGCCATCGGCTTGGTGACACCCGGTGGCTTTGTGGCACCCGGCCGGGCGGCCTCGGGCGGACGGGTGGCCGGCGGCGGCCCGGTGCCGCGGGTGGCGGCGCGCCAAGGGTCGTACGGGTCGTCCCAGGCGTCAGCGCGCGGACAGGTGAACTCGCTCCACGGCCACGGCCCGCCCCGCCCGCGCTCGGTGCCGGCATGGTTGCCCTGGCTGCTGGCTGCCGCGCCCTGGCCGGAAGCGGCTGTGTCTGGGGTGGTGCCGCTGCCGGCATCTGCGGCCCGGTCGGCACCCGTGCCGGCACCGGCCTCCGGCTGCTGCCCGCGGGCCGCCCGTGGTGCCGTCCCGGCGAACGAGCGCAGCAGGCTGGCCAGGCCGGCCGCAAGGTCACCCGCGCCGGTGGTGACCCGCTCGGCGAGCTCCGGGTCCGGGTCGCGCAGGGCGGCGATCGCCCGGCACACCGGGCACACGCAGCACTCGGCCGTGCCGGTGGCGAAGCGGGCGGACGGCTCGGCGGCGCCGGGCTGGCCCGCACCCGGCCCGCCGTCGTGCGCGCCGAACCCCCGGGCCGCCGCCGCAGCAAACGCCAGCACCGACGCGACGAGGTGCTCGGCCTCCTCGCGCGCCGGACCCGACGCCGCAGGACCCGACCCCGCGGAGCCACCCGCGGCGGAGCCACCCGCGCCAGCCGCGCCCGGTTCAGTGCGCACCGGACTCGACCCGCCGCTTGAGCTCCTTGAGCGCCACATCCATGATCATCTTCTCCGCCTTGCGCTGGAACATGCCGAGCATCGCCATCGCGAGCTCCACCTCGAGGGTGTACGTAACGGTCGACGTGCCGTCCCCGTTGTCCTCGATGTCGTACGAGCCGCGCTGGACGCGCTGTAGCTTCGACGGCGCGACGAGGTGCCACTCGATGCGCGACAGATCCTCGCTGTACTCGTACGCCAGCGTGTACTCGTCCTGGAGCACGCCGGCGTCGAGGACGAACCGGACCTGGCTGGCGTAGCCGTCCTCGTACTCCTCGACCACCTCGGCCGCCTTGATTCCGCCAGCCCACTCCGGGTAGCGAGCGAAGTCGCTGACCACCGCGGCGACCCGATCCGCCGGCGCGGTGACCAGGATCGACTGGGTGGACCGCTGGACCATGTGCGCAGGCTACCCGGTCGCCACCAGGCGCCCACGGCAGGATCATCCGCCGGCATCATCTGCTACGCCCGAACATCTCGACCACGTCGTACCTGGCGGACGCGCGATGCCGACCAGCGCAGCGTTCGTTAAACAGTTGCACGACGAATGTTTAACATCTTGGTAGTCTGGAGTTCATGGCGACCACGATTGGCTTCCGGCCCACCGAGGAGGATGAACGGATCATCAAGGCTGCGATGCGCCCGAACGAGCGCACCAGTGATGTGATCCGTCGCGCCCTGCGGCTGCTCGAACGCGAAGTATGGCTCACCCAGGCCCGCGCGGACGCGGAACGGCTTGCCGCGGAGGACCTCGGCGGCGAGGCTGATGCGTGGTGATCCGCGGCGCTGTCTACCGGATAGACCTGGGTGAGGCCAAACGCGGTCACGAACAGCGCGGCAGGCGCCTCGGGCTGGTCCTCAGCCCGAGCTCCATGCCGTGGAGCGTCGCCACGGTCATCCCCACCTCAACGACCGCACAACCAGCCGTCTTCCGCCCGCTACTGGAGATCAACGGGCAGCAGACGAGGCTCCTCGTCGACCAGATCCGCAGCATCGACACCGACTACATCACCGGCGACCCGGTGTACTACCTCGCCCGTGACGAGCTTGCCGAGGTCGAACACGCCGTCCTGCGGTACCTGGGCCTGTGAAGGGCGACAAGACCATACTGCGGACCTGGTCAGGCACTGCCGTAGACCGGGATGTGGGCGCCGCTGGTGACCGCGGACGCGTCCGAGCAGAGGAACGCGACCACGCCCGCGATCTGCTCCGGCTTCACCCAGGTGTCGAACGCCGCCTGCGGCTGCGCCGCCCGGTTCGCCGGGGTGTCGATGACGCTGGGCAGCACCGCGTTGGCCCGTACCCCGTGGTTGCGGTACTCGACCGCGAGCGCGTCGACCAGGGCGAGCACCGCGGCCTTGGCGGTCACGTACCCGGCCGCCCCGGCGAACGGCCGCACCGCCGCCCGGCTGCTCACGCACACCACCGCGCCGCCGCCGGCGTCCACCAGGCGCGGCAGGGCGTAGTGGCAGACCAGGTACGTCGGCCGCAGGTTCAGCCGCAGCTGCGCCTCGAAGTCATCGACCGGTGTCTCGTGCACGAGCCCGCCGGCCGCGTACCCGCCGACCAGGTTCACCACGGCCCGGAGCGGGCGGTCCGGGTCACCGGCGGCGGCATCGACGGCGGCGGCCACGGCCGCCGGGTCGAACAGGTCGGCCGACACGTACTCCACGCCCTCGACAGGGGAGCGCGGGGCGGAGACATCCGGTGCCACCACCCGCCAGCCGTCCACCGCGAGCCGCCGGACCACCGCACCGCCGAGACCACCCGAACCGCCGGTGACCAGCACCGTATACGCCATGGCGAACACCCTACGATGACCGAATGCGCGAGTTCTCCGTTCCACCCGTGGTCACCATCGGTGATGCCGCGAACCTGACCGACCCGGTGTGGGACAACGCCGAGGCCGCTCCCGGCGTCGCCCAGTTCGCCCGGCGCACCGCCACGGGCTGGCAGGACGTGACCTGCGCCGAGTTCCGCGACGAGGTGGTGGAGCTGGCCCGGGGCCTGGTCGCCGCCGGGGTGGCGCCCGGCATGCGGGTCGCCCTGATGAGCAAGACCCGGTACGAGTGGACGCTGGTCGACTACGCGCTGTGGTCCTGCGGCGCGGTGGGCGTGCCGATCTACGAGACCTCCAGCGCCGAGCAGGTCGAGTGGATCCTGTCCGACTCCGGCGCGACGGCCTGCCTGGTGGAGACCGAGGCGCACGCCGCGACCGTCGACAGTGTCCGCGGGTCCCTGCCCGACCTGGCGCAGGTGTGGTGCATCGACGCGGGCGACCTGGACCGGCTGGTCTCCGGCGGCGCCGGCGTCGAGGCGGCCACTGTGGAGCAGCGCCGCCGGGCCGCCACGGCCGACGACATCGCCACGATCATCTACACCAGCGGGACCACGGGCCGGCCGAAGGGCTGCGTGCTGACCCACCGCAACATGTACTCAGACATCGCCAACGCCATCCCGGGCCTGGCCAACCTCTTCCGCGAGGGCTCGTCGACCCTGCTGTTCCTGCCGCTGGCGCACTCGTTCGCCCGGCTGGTCCAGATCGGCATGGTGCAGGCCCGGGCCAAGCTCGGGCACACCGCCGACGTGAAGAACCTGGTCACCCACCTGGGTGAGTTCCGGCCCACGTTCGTGCTGTCGGTGCCCCGCGTGTTCGAGAAGGTCTACAACACCGCCAAGCAGCGCGCCCACGCCGACGGCAAGGGCAAGATCTTCGACCGGGCCGAGCGGGTGGCGATCGCGTACAGCGAGGCCCTGGACTCCCCCGGCGGGCCGGGCCTGGGCCTGCGGGCGCGGCACAAGCTCTTCGACACGCTGGTCTACGGCAAGCTACGGGCCGCGCTCGGCGGCCGGTGCGAGGCGGCGATCTCCGGCGCGGCCCCGCTCGGGGTCCGGCTGGCGCACTTCTTCCGCGGCATCGGGGTCACCATCTACGAGGGGTACGGCCTCACCGAGACCTCCCCCGCGGTCGCCGTCAACCTCGAGCACCACATCAGGATCGGTACGGTCGGGCGGCCGCTGCCCGGCGTCACCGTGCGCATCGCCGACGACGGGGAGATCCTGGTCCGGGGTGACCTGGTCTTCCGCGGCTACTGGAACAACCCGTCCGCCACCGCCGAGGTGCTCGACGACGACGGCTGGCTGCACTCGGGTGACCTGGGCGACCTCGACGACGACGGCTACCTGCGGATCAGCGGGCGCAAGAAGGAGATCATCGTGACCGCCGGAGGCAAGAACGTGGCCCCGGCCGTGCTCGAGGACCGGCTGCGCGCGCATCCGCTGGTCAGCCAGTGCATGGTGGTCGGCGACCGGCAGCCGTTCGTGGCCGTCCTGGTCACCATCGACGAGGAGGCCTGGCCCAAGTGGCTGGAGCAGCACGGCCACCCCACCGGGCGGACGGTGGCGGAGATGCGCGACGACCCCGGCCTGCGCGCCGAGATCCAGCAGGCGGTCGACGAGGCCAACCGCGCCGTCTCCCAGGCCGAGTCGATCCGGGAGCTGCGCATCCTCCCCCACGACTTCAGCGAGGCCACCGGGGAGCTCACCCCCTCGCTGAAGGTCAAGCGGAACATCGTGCTGAAGGAGTACGCCGACGAGATCGCCGCGATCTACCGCCGCTGACATGACGATGACCTACCGCGGGGACGACGGCTGGTCGGCCCCCCAACGCCTGGCGCTCGCGGTGCGGGTCGGCATGCTCGGCCTGGCCACGGTGCTCACCGTCATGCTCACCCGCGACGTGGCGTACCTGTTGTGGGTCGCCCTGCTCGCGGTCGCCGGCGTGCCGGCGCTGCTGGCGCCGCGCCACGTCGTGCTGGCCCCGCTGGGCCGCTTCGCCGAGGTGGTCGTGCTGGGCGTCGCCGCGAGCGCGATCGCCGCAGCGGCCGACCAGGCCGGCACCGCACCGGCCGGCTACGGCGCCACCGCCGTCCTGCCCTACCTCACCGTGCCCATCACGACCGCGGCCATGCAGCGCCGCGCGCTCGAGGCGGCGATGCTGATCGGCGTCACCGCCACCACGCTGGCCACCTCCGGGGCGCTCACCGACGCCGGGTTCGGCGTCCAGCTGACCCAGCCGGGGTACGTCTCGGCCGCCGGCACCTGGCTGCTGATGGCGGGCATCGGCACGGCCAGTGCCGGCGCCGTGCAGCGGGCCGCGTTCGCCCGCGACAGCGCGCCGCAGCCGTACGCCGAGGCGACCCGCCTGCTCACCCAGCTGCGCAGCGTGGCCCGGCAGCTGCCCGGCGCCACGCTGGACCCGGGCGGCATCGCCGAGCACCTGCTCGAGGAGGTCCGCACGGTGGCCCGGGTGGACCGCTCGGCGGTGCTGTCGGCCAGCGGCGGCGGCCGGCTGGTGGTCCTCGCGCAGACCGGCACGGACCGGGTCGACTGGGAGACCGGCCTGGACTCGGACACCGCCGTCGCGGACGCCTGGGCCAGCCAGCAGCCGCAGACGGCACACCGCTCGCAGGCCCGCTCGCAGCCGTCCGGGCCGGTGTCGGCCCTGGTGGCACCGCTGGTTGCCGGAGTGCGTACGGTCGGGCTCGTCGTGATCGAGTGCGACGCCGCCGGGGCGTACCCGGCGTGGGTGGTGAGCCAGGTCGCGGCGCTGGCGGCGCCGGCGGCGCTGCGGCTGGAGGCGGCCCTGCTCTTCGACGAGGTCCGCTCGCTCGCCACCAACGAGGAGCGGCAGCGCCTGGCCCGCGAGATCCACGACGGGGTCGCCCAGGAGCTGGTCATGGTGGGGTACGGCATCGACAACGCGCTCGCCACCGTGCCCGACGACGCAGTGGACACCCTGGAGGAGCTGCGCACGCTGCGCGGTGAGGTGACCCGGGTGATCACCGAGCTGCGGCTGTCCCTGTTCGAGCTACGCAGCGAGGTGGACCGGCACGGCGGGCTCACCGCCGCCATCGCGGACTACGCCCGCACCGTGGGCGCCTCCGCCGGCCTGCGGGTCCACATGTCGCTGGACGAGTCGACCGCGCGCCTGCCCGCGGCCATGGAGGCCGAGCTGCTGCGCATCGCCCAGGAGGCGATCACCAACGCGCGCAAGCACGCCGGGGCCACCAACCTCTGGGTGACGTGCGAGGTTGACCCGCCATATGCTCAGATCACCGTCTCCGACGATGGTCAGGGCATCGGCGACCAGCGACCCGACGGGCGGTACGGCCTCGCCATCATGGCCGAGAGGGCGGAGCGGATCCGGGGCCGGCTGGAGATCAGCCCACGACAACCCACCGGCACGACCGTGGCGGTGGTGCTTGGCACCTCGCCTCGACGCGATAGGTTGTAACGATCGTCACACCAGCACGGTTAGTCACCCCGCGCGCACTGGAGGGGGCCAGTTCGGGCGGCTTAGAAGGGGGAGAGCACAGCGCATGTCCACCACGACACCGTCCACGATGCGTACCAAGGTCCTGCTCGTGGACGACCACGACCTGATCCGCAAGGGCCTGCGCCACGCGTTCGAGCGGGACCGGCAGTTCGAGGTCGTCGGCGAGGCGGCCACCGCCGCCGAGGCGGTCCGGCAGGCGGGCGCCCTGCAGCCAGACGTCGTCATCATGGACCTGCGGCTACCCGACGGCAGCGGTCTTGAGGCCACCCGGGCACTGCGTAAGTCGAGCGCCACGATGGGGATCGTGGTGCTCACCATGTACGCAGGTGACGACCAGCTCTTCGGCGCCCTGGAGGCCGGTGCCAGCGCGTTCGTGCCGAAGACCGCGCCCGCGGACGAGGTCGTCGCCGCCGCCCGCCACGCCGCCTCCGCACCCTCCGCCTTCACCGCGGCAGACCTCGCCGAGGCGATGAAGCGGCGCCTGGCGCCGACCGGTCCCCAGCTCTCCCCGCGGGAGGGGCAGGTGCTGCGGCTGCTCGCCGACGGGATGAGCGTGGCCGGCATCGCCAAGCAGCTGTTCGTCAGCGAGTCCACGGCGAAGACCCACATCTCCAAGCTGTACGAGAAGCTGGGCGCCGCCAACCGGGCCCAGGCGCTGATGACCGCGCTCCGGCTCGGCCTGCTGGAGGCGCCCGACGCCCCGAAGTTCTGACGGCTACCCGACTCTGACGCTGATCCGACACCCGCACGCTGGTCAGCTGAGCATGGTCATGCGGACCACCGAGCGGCCGGCGTACGAGCGGATGTCGACCCGGTCGCACAGCTGCCGCACCAGCCACAGCCCGCGCCCGGACGTGGTGTCCCGGCTCGGCGGCAGGTAGCCCGGGAACTGCGCGGTGAACTCGCCGTGGCTGGCCACCTCGCACACCAGGCTGCCACGGCGGGCCCCGCGCTCGGGGTCGGCCTCCTCGACCCAGGTGCGCAGGGCACCCGCGCCACCCCCGTGCTGCACCGCGTTCGTGGCCACCTCGTTGACCGCGCAGACCAGGTGCGCCACCCGCTCGGCGCGCAGCCCGGCCGCCTCGGCCTCGGCCGCCACCCGGCCCCGCACGGCACGCAGCCCGTCCCGGCCGAAGTCGGTCCACCCGGCGGCGGCCGGGGCCGGGCGGAGCTCGAGCACGTCGGCGCGGCGGTGGAAGTCCAGCGGGGCCAGGTAGTCGGAGCTGCGCTCCGGCCCGGCCCCGAGGGCCAGCTCGGGATGGGTGCGCCGGGCATCGGAGACCAGGTCCGGCGGGGCCATCCGGGTGTCGTACGGGCAGACGATCCAGGCGGCCGCCGCGGCGAACGCGACGTTCATGACCGCCTCGTACCGGGGCCACTCCCCGGACAGCGGCGAGCTCTCCGGCCAGACCGCCTCGCCGATCAGCCGTACCCGGCCGTTGGCGGCGTGCTCGGCGAGGTAGCGGTCGTACTCGGCGAGCGCGCCCACCGGCCCCTGGAACCATGTACAGGCATCGATGAAACGCACCTCTTCGGCGTCCCCGCGCAGCTCGGCGCGGAGCAGGCCGATGTGCGCGGGGGTGGTCACCGCCACCACGTGGTCACCGGAGCGCAGGCCCTCCTGGACGAACGGCACCAGCAGGGAGGTGAACTCGTCGTCCGACCCGTACAGCAGGGCCTGGTGCTGGAACGCGGGGCGCGCGCCGTCGGGGCCGGGCACGAGTGCGGTCACGGCGCACCACCTGACCTGTCCGGCTCCCGTCCGTCCGGCCCCCGTCCATCAAGCCCTCGTCCGTCCGGCTGCCGTCCATCCGGCTGCCGAAGTGCCGGCTGCCGTCCCGCCGGGCTCTCCCGGACCACCCGCAGCCGGGCCAGCCGGTCCCAGCCCAGCCTGGTGAGCATCTCGGCGACCAAGGGCTGCGGCGCCACCAGGACCAGGGTCTGGTCGTGCGGCTGCTCCGCGGTGTCGGCGAACAGGCGCAGCCCCGCCACGTCGGCGAAGACCAGGCCGCCGAGGTCGACGTGGACCTCCCCGCGCGGGCCGGCCCGGCGTACGGCCGCACCCAGTGCCCGCGCCGCGCCCGCGCGGCTGGTCAGGTCCAGCTGGCCGACGAAGCGTACGCCGACCGGGCAGCACGTGGGCGTGGCGCTGAAGGCCCCGTCGTCGTACTCCGGGTCACGCACCGCCTGCCCCCGGTGGGCCTCCAGGACGGCGCTGAGCGTGCCCTCGTCCAGCATGCGGCGGTCGTACTGGCAGATGGCGGTCGCCCGGCCGCCCCCGCACACCCGGTCGACCTGCGCCTCGTACTCCGGCAACGGGCCTGCCACGCCGCCGACCCAGCCGCCGGCGAGACCGTGCTCGCTGGCCACCCGGAGCGCCGGGTAGCCCTCGGCCAGCGCGCGGTCGATCTGGGCGGACAGCGGCCACAGCACCCGCTCGGTGGTGAGCGTCGCGGCCAGGGCGAGCTGGCCCTGGCTGACGAAGCGGTCCGGGTCGGCCACGCCGCCACGACGCAGGCGGGCGAGCACGGCCGGGGCGGCTGCCCCGTCCGCGAGGTAGAGCACCTTCTCGCCACGCGCCAAGCCGTGCCAGACGAAGGCCCCGACCACTGCATCGCGCTCAGCGTCACAGCTGAACGTCACGCAGAGGTGGTCACCTGGTAACAACCGCCCGACCGGCCGCTGGACCCGGCGATCCGCAACCGTCATCACACCGTCCCAGAAGTGCCGACCGGCCTATTGAATCATCAGGTTGGCCCTTGTGCACGGCAACGCCCGGCCAGGCTGGGCCCGGCCCCGCGCGACGCGGCCTCCCAGCCCGCGCGACGCCGCCTCCGAGCCGGCGCGACGCCGCCTCCGAGCCCGCGCGACGCCGCCTCCGAGCCCGCGCGACGCGCCCCGCGATGCACCCCGCGACCTTCAGCCGGACAGCAGCCTGCGCATGCGCTCTGCCTGCGCCTCCCACCGCCACTCCGCCTCGACCCAGGCCCGCCCGGCGGCGCCGAGGCGCGTGGCGAGCGCAGGGTCCGCCAGCAGGGTGGCCACCCGGTCGGCAACGGCGGACACGTCCCGCCCCGGCACCACGTACCCGGTCTCGCCGTCGCGCACCGCGTCCGGCGCGCCGCCCGAGTCGCCGGCGACCACCGGCAGCCCGGTGGCGGACGCCTCCAGGTAGACGATGCCGAGGCCCTCCACGTCCAGCCCGCTGCGGCGGGTCCGGCACGGCATCGCGTAGACGTCGCCCGCCGCGTAGTGCGCGGGCAGGTGCTCCCAGGACACCGACCCGGTGAAGAAGACGTCCCGCTCCACCTCGTACCAGCGGGCCAGCCGTAGCAGCGCCGGGCGGGCCGGGCCACCACCGACCAGCAGCAGCGCCGCACCCGGCACCCGGCGGCGGATCTCGGGCAGGGCGCGGATCAGCGTGTCCTGGCCTTTTCGCGGCACGAGCCGGGACACGCACACCACGACCGGACGGTCGCCGAGCCCGAGCTGCGAGCGCACCTCGCCGCCCTCCACCTCGGGGTGGTACGCGTCCACGTCCACGCCCGGCGCTAGCTGCTCCAGCCGGGTCACCCCGTGCAGCGCCCGGTCCAGCCGGACCCGGGTGTACTCGCCCAGGTACGTCAGCACGTCCACGGCCCGGCCGACCCGTCGCAGCAGGCTGCGGGCGCCGCGTAGCGCGGCCCAGCCGACCTCGTGCCCGTGGGTCTGCGCCACGGCCCGGACCACGCCCGCCTGGCGGCGCAGCCCGGCGGCGAGCAGGCCCAGCGGCGCGGCGGCGCCGAACCAGACCGTGTCGCACTCGTACGCCCGGGCCAGCTGGGCCGCGCGCCGGGCCACCGCCGGGGTGGGCAGCAACACCGAGGTGTCCTCCCGGACCACCTCGAACGGCTGGTCCGCGTCGAACTTCTCCGCCCCGCGCCAGGTGGACGCGTAGACCACGACCGAGCCGGGAGGCTGGCGGACCGCCAGGTTGTGCACGAAGGACTGGATACCGCCGGGCCGGGGCGGGAAGTCGTTGGTCACCAGCAGGGTCCGGCGGGCGGGGCTGCCCGGAGGAGCCCAGCCGGCGCCGGCGGGCGCCGTCAACGCTCTCCCCTGGCGTACGCCCGGGCCGCGGCGATGCGCTCCACTGTGGACGGGTGTGTGGCGAACAGTGCGTGCTCCACCGGGTGCGGGTCGACGTCGGCCAGGTTCACCAGGGCCAGGCGCTGCTCCATCGCCTCGAACGTGGCCGCGTCGCCGGTCAGAGCCAGCGCGTGGGCGTCGGCCCGGGCCTCCACCCGCCGGGAGACCAGGTTCTGCGCCGGGGTGGTGACCAGGCCGACGAGCGTGACGACGGCCACCAGCAGCGCGATGCCGCGCGGGTCACCCAGCGACTCCACGCCGGCCCGGCGCAGCAGCCCTGACCACGAGCCGAGCAGGTACAGGCCGCAGACCGCGGTGGCGGCGCCGAGGGCCGCCAGCGCCGTGCCGGTCGCCACGTCGGCGCGCTTGGCGTGGCCCAGCTCGTGGGCGACGACGGAGACCACCTCCGCGGGTGGCGCCTCGTCCAGCAGCGTGTCGTAGACCACGATCCGGCGGGTCGGCCCGAGGCCCGAGACGTAGGCGTTGACCATCCTGGTCCGCCGGGACGCGTCGGCCACCAGCACGTCGCGCACTGGCACGCCGTCCCGCTCGGCCAAGGCGAGCAGCTCGGTGCGCAGCGGGCCGGCCGGCATCGGGGTGAACTTGTTGAAGACCGGCTCCACCAGCACCGGCAGTACGAACGACAGCAGCGTGACCAGTGCCGCGGCGCCGAGCGCGCCAAACGCCCACCACCAGCGGGGCGACAGCCGGGCCACGCTGTAGAACCCGAGCAGCGCCACCGCGCCGATGGCCGCGCCGACCGCGTACGCCTTGCCGACGTCGACCGCCCAGGCGCCCCAGGTCTGGGTGGACAGGCCGTAGCGGACGGCGATGGCGTGCCGCCAGGCGGCCAGCGGCAGGGCGACCAGCTCGGCCAGGAGCACGACGGCCAGGCCGCCCAGCACCGCCTGGGCCACCCAGTGCCCGCCGAACGGCCGCGCCACCTGCGAGACCAGCTGCGCGCCGAACGTGGTGAGGCCGAGCACCAGCGCGACGCCCAGGCCCAGGACGAGTGAGCCGTAGGTGACCGGGCGCAGCTCGGCGTGCAGGGCCCGGCCGCGGGCCACCTGCTCAGCCGGCATGCCCTTCAGCGCGGCGAGCTGGTCCGCCCGGGGCGCCGGCGGGCGCGACCAGGGGACCACCGCCGCAGCCGTGGCCAGGGCGGCCAGCAGCAGAACACCGAACGCAACCGCCGCCCACCCCCGCGCAGCCATGCGCGCTCCCCCCTCCCGCGCCGGCTCCGCCGGCCCGCCTGGCCCGTCCGGCCCGCCCGACCCATCCTAGATCGGCGGCGGGACAGGGCCGGCGGGCGCCGGGCCCTACGCCGCGGCCGGCCGGGGGCTGCCCCGCCCGCCGACGACGAGCCGCAGGCGGGGCACCATGCCCGCGTCGGCGAGCACCCGCAGCGCGCGCCGCTCGACCTCGTCCAGCTCCACCCCCTCCGGCGGCGCACCGAGCATCACGCTGACCACGCAGCCGCTGCATGCCGGACCCCGCACGGCGCAGTTGTCGCAGTCGATGAGCATCGCTCCTCCTAAGATCGCCGGCCAGGCTGGCGACCGCACGTTGAGTGAGCGAAGCGTATGAAGTGGGTACGACAAAACCCGGTGGCTATACCCGGGCGAGGCGCTTGAGCAGGGCGTCGGCGCCGAGCGGGTACGCGCCGTGGCGGCGTACCCCGTCGGCGACCTCGCGGTCGGAGGAGACCACCACGACCGGGCGCCCGGCGGGCTCGGCCCGGACCAGGCGCCGTACCAGCTCGTCCGCTGTCTCCCCCTTGCGCGAGAACAGCACCCGCACGCCCCGGGGGGCCGGCGGCAGCCCGTGCACCCGCTCGGCGCCGTCGAACACCACGGTCACCTCGGCGCCGGTCTGGGCGGCCACCCCGCCGAGACCGTTGACCAGGCGGCTGCGCTGCTGCTCCAGCGACATCTCGCCGTACCCGCGCTTGGTCACGTTGTAGCCGTCCACGACCAGATGGACCCGCGGCAGGCCGAGCAGCTGGTCGAGGCGGGCCGGGTCGTCCGGGTCCAGCGCGCGGGCCTTGGTGGTCAGCGACTCGGGGCGGTCCGCTGCGACGTCGGCCACGAAGTCGGCCGGCAACCGGTCCGCCGGGTCGAGCGCCAGCTCCCGGCGTAGCGCCTGCGCGGCCTGCCCGATCGTCTCCAGCAGCAGCCAGAGGCGGGCGTCATCCACCGCACGGGCATCCTTGGACAGCTGCCGGGCCGCCCCGGCGGCGTCGGCCGCCTCGGCCAGCCGTGCCCGCAGCCGGCGTAGCTCGGCGTCGTGGTCGGCGGCGGCCCGCGCCGCCCGTCCCTTCTCGGTGGCGAGCATCTCGCTCGCCTTGCGCTCGCGGGTCTGCGTCTCGCGCAGCGCCTTGGCCAGCGCCCGGACCTCCTCGCGCAGCCCGGCCGTCTCGTCGCGCAGCCGCGACAGCTCGTCGCGCAGCTTGTCCGCCTCGACCCGGGCCACCGCGCGGTCGTGCTCGGCGCGGGCCGCCCGCTGCTCGGCCTCGCGCACCAGGTCGGCGACTGCGGCGCTGTCCGCCTCGGCGCGCACCGCCTCGCTGGCCGAGGAGATCAGGTCGAGCCAGGCCGGCGGGCGGCCCAGGTACGCCAGCGCCGCCACCTCCACCGGGTCGGCCGCGGCCGGGCAGGTCCCCGCCATCACGGCGGCACCGAGGTCGCCGGCGTCGGCCAGGATCCGGGTGGCCAGCCGCTGGCGGAACAGCGGGTCGCTGGAGAGCTGGGCCGCGATCGCCGCCCCGCCCAGCCGGGCGCGACGGTTCGGCGCGAACCTCGCCACCCGCCGCAGCGCCACGGGCAGCTCGTCCGGGGTGAGCCCGGTCAGGGCGCCGGCAGCCAGGGCGATGACCCGCTGGCGTACGGGCTCAGGCAGGACCGGCTCGACCGGCTCGGACAGGACCGGCTCAGGCACGACCGGCTCCGCGCCGGCCGCACCAGCGCCCTCGTCGGCGGCGGGGCCCGGCCGCACCGCCGCAGCCGGCCGCTCTGGGTCGAGACCGGAGCGGGCGGAGTCGGCGGGCATTAGACCAGTGTCGCATCGCTCGCCATGACCTGACGGGCGCGGCGCAGATGATCTCGTACCCGCACTCACTCCGCTTCACCCCGTGGATAGTCTGGCATCCGATCTTGTCGGACCCGTGGCCTACTGTGCGACGCGTGCTGCAGACAGCGCTCGACCTGGCCGGCGCGCTCGACGGTCCGTCGGATGCCGCGCTCCACCCTGGCCTGCCGCTGCATGAGGTGACGTTCGTGGTGGTGGACCTGGAGACCACCGGCGGCAGCCCGCAGGAGTGCGGCATCACCGAGGTCGGCGCCGTCAAGGTGCGCGGTGGCGAGCTGCTGGGAGAGCTCGCCACGCTGGTCAACCCGGGCGAGCGGGTCCCGGCCTTCATCACGGTGCTGACCGGGATCACCGACGCCATGCTCGCGCCGGCGCCGCCTGTCGCCTCGGTGCTGCCCGCGTTACTGGAGTTCGCGCGCGGCAGCGTGCTGGTCGCCCACAACGCGCCGTACGACGTCGGTTTCCTGCGCGCGGCGTGCACCCGGCACGGCTACCCGTGGCCCAACCCGCGGGTGCTGGACACCGCCGCCCTGGCGCGCCGGGTGCTGCTCCCGGAGGAGGTGCCGAACCGCAAGCTGAGCACCCTCGCCGCATATTTCCGCACCCCGCGCCAGCCGTGCCACCGGGCGCTCGCCGACGCCCAGGCCACGGTCGACGTGCTGCACGCGCTGATCGGCCGCCTGGGTGGACACGGGGTGCTAACCCTCGGTGACGCGCTGGAGTTCGTCAAGGCAGTGACGCCGACCCAGCGCAGCAAGCGCCACCTCGCCGAGGGCCTGCCCCGCGCCCCCGGGGTCTACGTCTTCCGCGCCCGCGACGACCGCCCGCTCTACGTCGGCACCTCGGTGGAGATCGCCACCCGGGTCCGCAGCTACTTCACCGCGGCGGAGAAGCGCGCCCGGATCAGCGAGATGCTCGCCGCGGCCGAGCGGGTGGAGGCCGTCGTGTGCGCCCACTCGCTGGAGGCCGAGGTCCGCGAGCTGCGCCTCATCGCCGCCCACGCGCCGCCGTACAACCGCCGTTCCAAGTTCCCGGACCGGGTCATATGGCTCAAGCTCACCGCCGAGCCGTACCCCCGGCTGTCCCTGGTCCGCCAGCTCAGCCCCGACGGCGGGGCCTACCTGGGGCCGTTCGCCGGCCAGCGGGTGGCCGGGCTCGCCGCCGCGGCCATCTACGACGCGGTGCCGCTGCGCCAGTGCACGTCCCGCCTCTCCCGGCACACCCCATCGCCGGCCTGCGCCCTGGCTGAGCTGGGACGCTGCGCGGCACCCTGCGAGCTGCGGACGACCGTCGAGGAGTACGACCACCGCGCGGCCGGTCCGGTCCGGGACGCGGTCACCGGCGACCCCGGCATCGTGGTGGACCGCCTGCTGGCGCGGATCGAGCTGCTGGCGCAGTCCCAGCGGTACGAGGAGGCGGCGGTGGTGCGCACCCGCCTGGCGGTGCTGCTGCGCGCCACCGTCCGTATGCACCGGCTGGCCGCCCTGACCCGCCTCGCCGAGCTGGTCGCCGCCCGGCCGGCGGCCGACGGCGGTTGGGAGCTGGCGGTGGTGCGGCACGGGCGGCTGGCGGCGGCCGGGGTGTCCCCGCCCCGCCAGCATCCTCGCGCCACGATCGACGTGCTGCTCGCCACCGCGGAGACCGTGCGGCCCGAGCTTGACCTGCCCGGCCCGGGCGTGGTGGGTGGCGCGACCTGCCAGGAGACCGAGCGGGTCCTCGCCTGGCTGGAGCGGCCGGAGACCCGGCTGGTGCGGGTCAGCGACGGGTGGGCGTCGGCGGTCACCGGCCCGGGCCGCTTCCTCGACCTGCTGGCCCGCGCCGAGCGCGCGGCCGCCTCCGGGCCCGCTGGCTGAGTCCTGCCTACACAACAGTGCGTAACCGCACAAGACCTATGGACGCTCCGTGGCGGGGGTGCTGTCATGTCGTTGCCACTACCCCGTCCAACCTGACCTGCCTGGCGAAGCTGTCATTTACGCTTAAGGCAGAGGAGGTCCTCGTGGATCCTGTCGCGGCCGACACCGTGTTCACCGGCGGTTACCTCGCTGGTGAGCGTGTAGGGGCTGAGACAGGGCTGCACGGGCTGACCCAGCGGCTCCGGGCACTGCTGAGCGGGGCCGGGCTGAGCGGGGCCGGGCGCACCCCGGCGGCGTCGGGCACCGACCCGCTGGCGGCCCTCGTCCGGGAGCACCGGCACAGGCATCCCAAGGCGGACGTGGGAGCGCTGCGGCGGGCGTACGAGATCGCGGAGGGTGCGCACCGCGGGCAGATGCGTAAGAGCGGCGAGCCCTACATCACGCACCCGCTGGCCGTCGCGCGGATCCTCGCGGTGTTCGGCATGGACACGACCACGCTCGTCGCCGCCCTGCTGCACGACACCGTCGAGGACACCGACTACGGCCTGGCCGAGCTCGACCGCGACTTCGGCACCGAGGTCGCAATGCTGGTCGACGGGGTCACCAAGTTCGAGAAGGTCTCCTACGGTGACCGGCTGGCCTTTGGCGAGCACGCCGAGGCGGAGACGATCCGCAAGATGATCGTCGCGGCCGGCCGGGACGTGCGCGTTCTCATCATCAAGCTGGCCGACCGGCTGCACAACATGCAGACGCTGAGCGCGCGCTCGCCTGCCTCGCGTACCAGGATCTCCCGCAACACGCTCGACTACCTGATCCCGCTCTGCGACCGGCTCGGCATCCAGGCGCTCAAGCGGGAGCTGGAGGACGCCGTCCTCTACCACCTGGAGCCCGAGGCGTACGCCCGCATCCACGAGTACGTGCAGCGCCGTCCACTGTGGACAGAATATCTGGCCGGCGTCACCGTGGCGACCAGGAGCGCGCTGCGCCAGCACAGGGTCACGGCTCACGTACTCCCCCGCCCGCGGCACTACTACTCGATCTGGAAGGACACCATCGCCAGCGGTGCCCGGGAGCCGCTGGAGCTCCCCCGTGTCCTCATCCAGGTCGACGGGCCGGACACCGACTGCTACGCGGCGCTCGGCGCGATCCACGGCTCGTGGCGTCCGGTCCCGGGGCGCTTCAAGGACTTCATCGCATCCCCGAAGAACAACCTGTACCGGTCGCTGCATACCACGGTGATCGGGCCGGACGACCGCTCAGTCGAGGTGCTGATCCGCACCGGGACGATGCACCGGCGCGCCGAGTACGGCATCATCGCCAACTTCAGGTTCGCCGACTTCGCCGCCGAGGCAGCCGGGTCATCCGCGGACCCGGGCGTCAACCACCACGGCGGCGAGCTCGACTGGCTGCGGCGGCTGCTGGAGTGGCAGCAGGAGGCGGCCGACCCGGGCCAGTTCCTCGAGGTCCTGCACTCTGACCTGGCGGCCGGCCAGGTTCAGGTCTTCACCCGCAGCGGCCGTCCGGTGCTGCTGCCCGCCGGAGCCACCCCGGTGGACTTCGCCTACGTCCTCGACACCCACCTCGGCGTCCGCTGCATCGCCGCCACCATCAACGGCCGGCTCGTGCCGCTCTCGTCCGCGCTGCAGGACGGCGACGTGGTGGAGATCCTCACCAACTCCGACGACCCGTACCTCGATGACGGCTACTACAGCGAGCACTACCGCGAGGACGACGAACGCGAGTCCGCCGCGGCCGAGGCCCGGCAGACCGCAGCTCAGACGGCCGGGTCCTGGACGACCGAGACCTCGCCGGATGGGTCGGGAGCGGATGAGCCCGGGGCGGATGAGCCGGGGGCGGCTGGGTCCGGGGCGGCTGGGTCGCGGGCAGCCCGGCCAGGAGCTACGGTGTCCGGCCCGGCGGCGGCCCGGCCTACCGGGTCCACCGGCACCGGCCCGGTCCGGGCGGGCCAGCCGCCCGCAGCGCCCGCAGACCCGGCCGCTGGCGCGGGTGCCGGATCCGCTGGAGGCCCAAGCGTCAACGCCTACCGCGGCGAAGCTTCCCCCCAGAGCACAGCCGGTCATCCAGAGCGGACGGTTCCGCCGGCAGGCACCAGCCAGCCGGCCAGCACCGCGCCACGGGCCAGCGCCCCACCGCGAGCCAGCACCGCGCCGCAGGCGAGCACCCCACCGCGGGCAGGCACCCCACCGCGGGCAGGCACCCCACCGCAGGCAGGCACCCCACCGCAGGCGAGCACCGCACCGCGGGCCAGCCGAGCGCCGGCATCGGACCCCGTCCCGCTGGCGGGCGCCCACAGCCCCTCCGCCTACCCCGACGCATCGCCGGATGACGACGACACCGCAGTGGGCCCGGACCGCGAGTGGCTGGAGTTCGTAAAGACCCCCCACGCCCAGCTCCAGATCAGCCGCTGGTTCAACCGCGATCATCGCGAGCTTCCGGCGGACGAGGGTGACGGGCCACCAACAGTGGCCCACCAGGTGCGGCTGGGCAGGGCCGCGATCGGGCTCGCCCTCAGGCAGCGCGACCGGGGCCTGGTCAGCGACGTACCACTGGTACGGCTCGCCGTCCAGCTCGGCTACCCCGACCTCGAGTCGCTGCTTGTGGCCGTTGCGGAGCACACCATATCGGCGGAGCAGGTGGTCGAGGCGCTGATCGCATCGGTGGACCACGGACCGGACTGAGCAGACACGGCCCAAGCCGGCCCTGCCCGGGTGGACCCGCCTCGGCAGACCCCGCTCGGCAGACCGGCGTCAGGAGACCGGCGTCAGGAGACCCTGTCCCAGGAGACCCTGCCGCCGCCCACCAGCCATGGACCGCGACCGGGCCTCTAGCCTTGGCGGGTGACCCGTAGACGCTCCGCCTTGCGTACGCGCTCGGTGGCCCTTGGTTACGGCGTGTTCTACCGGCTGCCGAAGCGGGTGCGTCAGCGGCTGGTCCGGCTCGGTGCGCCGACCTTCACCGTTGGGGCGGTCACCCTGGTACGTGACTCCGCCGCACCGGCCCCCGGACGCCTGTTGCTGCTGCGCCAGCCACCGGGCTCCGGTTGGTCGCTGCCGGGCGGGCTGCTGAGCTTCGGCGAGTCGCCGGTCGCCTGCGCCGCCCGCGAGCTGCACGAGGAGACAGGTATCGAGCTGGACCCGGGCACGCTCACCCCGGCCGTGCCCAACGCCGTCATCCACCACAAGGGACGGTGGGTCGACGTTGTCTTCGAGGCTGCCGTACCAGCCGGTGAGGTTGACCTTGACCCCGACGGCGCCGAGGTCTGGGAGGCCGTCTGGCACCCTCTTGACCAGCTTCCCCGGCTGACCCGGCCGACCGCCCGGCTGTTGCAGCACTACGGGATCGGGTGAGGTGACCGATGGACGGCGGACGCCCAGACGCTGGCTGCTTCCACGGCCGGCCGCCGCTGTGCGCGGTGGTACTCGCCGCTGGCGAGGGGCGCCGGCTGCGGCCGCTCACCACCGTGCGGCCGAAGGCCCTCTGCCCGGTCGGGAACGTGCCGCTGCTTGACCGGATGCTCACCGCCCTGGAGCAGCTGGGCCTGCGCGGTCCGGAGCTGGTCGCGGTCAACGCGTCCTGGCTCGCGGAGCAGGTCGTCCAGCACGTCGGCGACCGGGCACACCTCTCGGTGGAGCCGGGCGGCCCGATCGGCACCGCCGGCGCGCTGGGCAGGCTGCGCAGCTGGGTGGATGGCCGCGGCGTCCTCGCCGGCAACGCCGATGCCTACCTCGCCAACGGCCGCACCCTCGATGCAGGTGTCGCGGCGCTGCTCGAAGGCTGGGACGGTACGACCGTCCGGCTGCTCGGCGTCCCGACCCGCCCCGACGACCCGTACCGGTTCGGCCGCCACCGGTTCGCCGGGCTCTCTCTGCTTCCGTGGCCGGCCGTGGCGGCACTCGATGCGTCGGTGCCGGCGCCGACGGAGCTCGTGCGCGAGGTGTGGCGCCCGTACGAGGCCGCCGGGAAGCTGGAGGTGACCGAGCACAGCGGAGTCTTCATGGACACCGGCACACCCGCCACCTATCTGGCCGCCAACCTGCACGCCGCAGCTCGTGGAGGGTCGGGCTCCCTCATCGACCCCACCGCGAAGGTCGCCGGCCAGGTGGACCGGGCGGTCGTCGGAGCGGAGGCGGTCGTGGAGGGCGCACTGACCCGTACCGTGGTCTGGCCGGGCGGCTACGTGGGGCCGGACGAGCACCTGACCGACGCCGTACGGGTGGGCCGCGACCTCACCGTCTCAGCGCGACAGGCCACACGCGCCGGGAGACCGAAACCGCCCTGAAAGACCGCGAAGGACAGCGGCTCGCCGGTCACGGCGGCCGTCCCCGTGCGGCACCAACCAGGTCATACGGTGGGCCGTCCGCACGCAGCACCGGCACCGTGTCGGCGTATGCGTGGTAGTGCGGCTGTCACTGTCCTTCGTGGACCAGCCAGTGGTGAAAGGTACATTGCAGCACAGGTTGTCGACCGTGGTGGGGCATCGACCGCGCCGAGCGCGGTGCGGCACACCTCGGCGACGGCGTCGGCACGCCGCTGAGCGGCCTGCACCCCGGCGGGTAGAGTTGCCACGTCGGTGGCGGCCAGTGCGTCCAGCGCAATCCCTCCCGAGGAGCCCACACTTGATCACCGCGATCGTTCTCATCGACTGCGCTACAGATGCCATCCCCGAGGTGGCCGAGAACATCGCCAACCTGGAGGGCGTCAGCGAGGTCTACTCGGTGGCCGGACACGTCGACCTCATCGCCATGGTCCGGGTCCGCGAGTTCGACGAGATAGCCGACGTGATCGCCGGCCGCATCTCCAAGGTGCCCGGGGTGATCAACACCGAGACACACATAGCCTTCCGGGCGTACTCGCAGCACGATCTGGAGGAGGCGTTCTCCATCGGCTTCACCGACGCCGACTGAGCCACAACGACACAACGACACAGCGCCACAACGACGCAGCGCCACGACGAGACGCAGCAAACGCCGCTGACGAGACGCCGCTGGCTACAGGTACCGCTGCCACCAGTCCAGGATCGCCTCGAACCGCGCCACCCGGTGCGACGGCAGGCCCGAGCGTGACAGCTCATGCCCCTCGCCGGGGAAGAGCAGCAGCTCGACCGGCACCTGCCGCTGCTTCAACGCCACATACAGCCGCTGTGCCTGCTCCACCGGGCAGCGCCAGTCCTGCTCCGAATGGATGATCAGCATCGGCAGCTCGATCCGGTCCGCGTGCGTGAGCGGGCTCTGCTTGTCCTGCTGGTCGATGTCCGGCCCGTAGAGGTCGGCCGCGAAGAACCAGCCGATGTCCGACGAACCGGTGAAGCTGTCGATCGCGTTCACCGCCCGCTCGCTGATGGCGGCCTTGAACCGGTCGCCGTGGTGCGCCGCGAGCCAGGTCGTCATGAAGCCGCCGTGCGAGCCGCCCAGCACACCAACCCGGGACCCGTCGAGCACCGGGTCGGCCAGTGCCGTGTCGAGCAGGGTGAGCAGGTCCATCGCGGAGACCTCGCCGACGTTGCCCATGACCGCGCGGCCGTGCGCCTCGCCGTAGCCGCTGGAGCCGCGCGGGTTGCCCAGCACCACCGCGTAGCCGGCGTCCGCGTACACCTGGGCCTCGTCAAACAGCCGCCAGCCGTACTGCGCGAACGGGCCACCGTGGATCATCAGCAGCACCGGGAACGGGCCATCGCCCGTCGGCCGCACGACCCAGCCGTGCACCGGGTACCCGTCCGGGGCTGTCCCCGTCAGCTCGACCATCGGCCGCACGCCGACCTCAATCGGGTACGCGGCGTTCCAGCTGGTCAGGATCTCCAGCGCGCCGTCGGCACGGCGCACCGCAAGCTCTCCCCAGGAGTACGGGTCAGCCACGGTCACCGCCGTGACACCCGCCCGGGTGGTCGCCCCGATCACCTGTTGCCGGCCGTCGACGAGCACCTTCGGCGCCCCACCGTCGTAGGGCACCAGCAGCAGCTGTACCGCGCCCCGGTGCTCACCGGTGAAGAGGACCCCGTCCGCCACCGGCTCGATCATGCCGCCGGGCGCGGCCAGCGTGACCTGCTCCTGGTCGGTGAGCTGGTGCGCGGGCGCCGAGCCGTCGGCCGGGACCGACCACAGGCCCTCGTTGCGGCACACGCCGGCCCGGTCCGCGTTGCTCAGCGGGCTGGCCGTGAAGCACACCCGGAACCCGTCCGCGGAGAACCGTGGCGGGCCCACGCCCAGCCCGCCACGGGTCAGCGCACGCAGCCCGGACCCATCGGGCGCGCACACGTACACGTCGGACCTGAGGTCGTCACCCCGCGTAGAGTGCCGCGCGCTGACGAAGGTGAGCAGGTCCCCGCGCGGGCTCCAGTCGACGTCGGTGCTGTCGAAGTCGCCCTGGGTGATGCGCTCCGGTTCCGCGCCGTCGGCGAGCGCGTCGACGACCCACAGGTGGTTGCGGCGGTCCTCGGTGAAGCCGAGGTCGTCCCTGCGGTAGAGCATGGTGGTGATCCGCCGCGGCGGCTCCTTGTCCGGCGTGACCCTCGGGTCCGTGCCGTACCGGCCGGGCTCCGGCACGCGTGCCTGGTACGCCAGCCGCTTCGAGTCCGGGCTCCAGACCGCGGCGCCGGCGCCGAGCGGATGGTTGGTCAGCCGGCGGGCGTCGCCGCCGTCGACCGGTAGCACGTAGATCTGGGGCTTGTCGCCGTGGCTGCCCGCGCCGGAACCGCCCGCGAAGCTGTCGCGCTCCGGGCCGGCGTCCCCGGAACGGCCCCGGCGGTCCCCCGAGCCCCCGTTCGGGTCGCGCGCCACCCGGAGGAAGGCCAGCCACCGCCCGTCCGGTGAGTACGCCGGAGCGAAGTCGCGCAGTCCCTGGGTGAGCTGGCGCGGTGGCGCCGACCCGTCCGTCGGCACCAGCCATAGCTGGCTCCGGTAGTCGTCAGCCGCCAGGTCGGCCTGGTGCAACGTCACTACGGCACACCGGCCGTCCGGGCTGAGCGCCGGAATGCCCGGGACCAGGGCCCGGCCGAGGTCAGACGGTTTCACGTCCGGCACCTTAGCCGGTAAGCAACGCCAGAGGCCAGAGCCGGTTTCCTTGCCGGAGAGCCAGCCGACCGACGGAGAGCTACCTGACCGGCGGAGAGCCAGCCGACCGACGGAGAGTCCCTGGGCGCCGGAGGACTACCTGGCCAGCCCGGTCGCCACGGTGAGCCACCTGGCCAGGGCCGCAGCGGCCGCCCCGGACACGATCGACTTCTCGGCCCGCCGCAGGCCGTCGCCGAGGGCGACCCGCAGGTCGCCGGCGAGCCCGGTGTGCGCGGCGATCGCCGCCGCGGCGTTGAGCACCACCGCGTCCCGGACCGGGCCGGGCTCGCCGGCCAGCACCCGGCGTGTCACGTCCGCGTTGTACGCAGCGTCGGCTCCGCGCAGGTCTCCCGGGCGCGACCGGGGCAGGCCGAGCTCTGCCGCGTCCACCAGCGTCTCGGTCACCGTGCCGCTGGTGACCAGCCACAGCCGGGTGGGGCCGGTGGTGGTGAACTCGTCCAGGCCGTCCTCGCCGCGCATCACGACCACGGAGTCGCCACGGCGGGCGAACACCTCGGCCATGACCGGCGCCATGCGGATGTCTGCGCAGCCGACCGCGGCGGCGCGCGGCTGCGCCGGGTTGGTCAGCGGGCCGAGGAAGTTGAACGCGGTCGGCACGCCCAGCTCCCGCCGCGGCACCGCGGCGTGGCGCAGCCCGGCGTGGAACTGGGGGGCGAAGCAGAAGCCGATGCCCGCCTCGGTCACGCAGTGCGCCACGCCTTCCGGGTCGAGGTCGAGCGGGACGCCGAGCCGCTCCAGCAGGTCCGCCGCGCCACAGGCCGAGGACGCGGCGCGGTTGCCGTGCTTGACCACCCGTACGCCGGCGCCGGCGACGACGATCGCGGCCATCGTCGAGATGTTGACGGTGTGCGCCCGGTCCCCGCCCGTGCCGACCAGGTCGACCGCGTCGGCGCGTACCTCTACGGGGAGCGCGACCCGGACGGCGTTGGCGAGCATCGTCTCCACCAGCCCGGCGATCTCCCCTGGGGTCTCCCCCTTCGCCCGCAGGGCCACCGCGAACCCGGCGATCTGGGCCGGGGTGGCGGCACCCGACATGATCTCGCCCATTGCCCAGGCGGTGTCCTCTGTCGACAGCTCCTCGCCCTGCAGTGCTGCGGTGAGCAGGTGGGACCAGATCCGATCACCCATGGCGGGCCTCCGTAGATGGGCAGGCGCAGTACGTGGGCAGGCACAGGATTTGGGCGGGCGCAGGTTGGGGCGGCCACGCCGCGGGAGGTGCCGGCTACGCCGCCGGCGGTAGCTCGTTGCGCTGCCGCAGCAGCGCCGCCACGGTCCTGCCCGTGGTGACCGGGTCCAGCGGGTGGACGAGCGTCGCCTCGACCCTTGTGTAGGCGGCCAGCCACCGGTCGGCGGCGCGCGCGATGACCACGCACATCGGCGGAGCGGCGGACAGCTCGTCCTTGAGCTGGCGGGCGATGCCCAGCCCACCTGCGGGGACGGCCTCCCCGTCGAGCATGAGCAGGTCCACCTGGTAGTCGTCGACCGTCCGCATGCACTCGCCGTACGTGGCCGCCTCCAGGAAGGTCACCGTCAGGTCGGGCGTCGGGCGGTCCCCGATCGCCAGGCGCATCCGGTCGCGCACCTGAGCATCGTCGCTGTAAAGGAGCACGGTGTGCCTGCTCGGGCTCGTCACGGTTGCCGATGGTACCGGTCAGCGGATCCGCCGCCGCCACCGCTACCGGCACCCGCGGCACCACCCGTACCGCTGGCCGGCGCGGCAGCCTGGTGCCCAGCCGCCGCGGCCTCGGCCCGGTCCAGCTGCCGGTCGACCCGCCGCGCCTCCCGGTCGGCCTCGCGCATCCACTGGACCAGCAGCACGGCGAGCATCGTCACGCTGACCAGCTCACCGCCGGCCCAGAGGATGCCGCCGGCCACCTTCTGGTCGGAGCGGGGGTCGGACCAGTCCAGGCCGAGCAGCGGGTACCAGTCCCCGCCCAGCAGCTCGGTGCTCTGCATGATGGTCAGCCCGAGCACCGCATGCAGCGGCGTGGACAGCACCATCAGCAGGGCCCGGGCCGGGTAGGGCCACCGCCCCGGCAGCGGGTCCAGGCCCAGCAGCGGCCAGAAGAACAGGCAGCCGGTGACGATGAAGTGGGCGTGCACCAGCTCGTGCACGAGCGGGCTCTCCAGCGAGACCCGGTACAGCCCGGAGAAGTAGAGGACGAACGGGTTGGCCACGAAGATGCCGAAGGCCACCAGCGGGAAGGACAGCACCCGGGCGGGCCGGCTGTGCAGGGCCTGGACGAGGCCGCGCCGCGGGCGGGCGGGCAGCGTACGCAGGGCCAGCGTCACCGGGGCGCCGAGCGCGAGGAAGATCGGCGCGACCATCGACAGCGCCATGTGCTGGACCATGTGCACGCTCAGCAGCGTGGTCTCGTAGGCGTGCAGCCCGCTCAGCGTCGCCACGGCGACAGAGCCGAGGCCGGGCCCGAGGAACAGGAGGGTACGCCCCAGCGGCCAGCGGTCGCCCCGGGCCCGCAGCCGGTGTACTCCGTACAGGTAGAGACCGGCCACGAGCAGCAGCGCGACCGCAAGCCACGAGCCCAGCTCCGCCTGCGTGACCAGAGCGCCCGGCGTGAACGGCGGCGGAGCCGACGGAGGCTCGGTCAACGGATGTGTGGGCAGCGGATGCCCAGCCACCGGCGAAAGGACGGCGGTGCTGGCCAGGCCGGCAGGTTGCACGCTGCCCAGGCTATGCCGCCCCGCCCAGCCGGACGCAGCCCACCCAGGCTGCGCGCCGCGCCGCGCCGGCCGCGTGCGGCCACCCCGGCGAGTACCGGCGCTCTTGGCGGGCAATAATGACCGCGTGACTGCGGCCCCAGCCATCGCCAAGAGCCAGATCCACTCGCTGACGCGGCCCAACATGGTCAGCGTCGGCACGATTGTCTGGCTGTCGAGCGAGCTCATGTTCTTCGCGGCGCTGTTCGCGATGTACTTCTCCATCCGCGCAGCAGCACCGCAGCTGTGGGAGGAGCACCACCCCACGCTGAACCTGCCGTACGCGCTGACGTTCACCATCATCCTGGTGGCGTCCTCGGTCACCTGCCAGCTCGGCGTCTTCGCCGCGGAGCGCGGCGACGTGTACGGCCTGCGCCGCTGGTTCGCCCTCACCTTCGTGATGGGCCTGGTCTTCGTGCTCGGCCAGGCCAACGAGTACCGCAACCTGGTGCACGAGGGCATCAAGATCAACGCCGACGGGTACGGGTCGATGTTCTACCTGACCACCGGGTTCCACGGGCTCCACGTCACCGGCGGTCTCATCGCCTTCATCTTCTTCATGATCCGCACCACCATGGGCCGGTTCACGCCCGCTCAGGCCACCGCGTCCATTGTGGTCTCCTACTACTGGCACTTCGTCGACGTGGTCTGGATCGCGCTGTTCTTCATGATCTACATCCTGGAACTGCTGTGAAGCTGTCACGCCGGGCCAGCGCGCCCCGTCGTAGTGTCACGACCGCTGAAGGTGAGCCCATGAACCGTTCGCGCCCTGACGACCCCAGCAGCGACGCTGCCGGAACCCCGGGCCATGGTCGCGGCCTCGGCCATGGTCGCAGCTCCGGCCATAGCCGGGGCCCCAACCGGCTGCGCCGCCGGCTCGGTGCCGCCGCCCGGCTGGCCGCCGCGCTGGCGCTCGCCGGCGGGCTCTACGCGGCGTTCGCCCCGGGCGCGGCGGCCGAGGACAACGCCGCGCTGTCGCGGGCCGCGCAGGACGGCAAGGCGCTCTTCGACACGAGCTGCACCAGCTGCCACGGCCGCAACGCGCAGGGCGTCGAGGGGCGCGGGCCGAGCCTGGTCGGGGTCGGCTCGGCGGCGGTGGAGTTCCAGGTCAGCAGCGGCCGGATGCCGCTGGCCCGGCAGCAGGCCCAGGCCGAGCGCAAGCCCCCGGTGCTCACCTACGACCAGGCGCGCCAGATCGGGCAGTACATCCAGGAGCTCGGCGGCGGCCCCCAGGTGCCAGAGGGCGACCTGCGCGAAGGCGGTGACATCGCCCGCGGCGGCGAGCTGTTCCGCATCAACTGCGCCTCCTGCCACGCGTTCTCCGCCGGCGGTGGCGCGCTCTCCTCCGGAAAGTACGCGCCGAGCATGGCCCCGGCCACCGACCGCCAGGTCTGGGCGGCGATGCTCAGCGGCCCGCAGAACATGCCGGTGTTCGGCGACAACCAGCTCACGCCGCAGCAGAAGCGGGACGTCCTGGTATACGTGCAGACCCTGGCCGAGGAGCAGGACCCGGGCGGCTGGGGCCTGGGCCGGTACGGGCCGGTCACCGAAGGGTTGGCGATCTTCCTGGTCGGCATGGTCGCAATGGTCTTCACGGCGCTGTGGATTGCGGGGAAGTCATGAGCACCCATACGACGTCACGGCCGGCGGCTGCCGGCCCGACTGCCGCCAGCCCGGCGGCTACCGGCCCGGCGGACCCGGCGACGGCCCGCTTCGAGCTGGTCCGTGAGGGTGCCCACCGGGACGGCGTGGAGATCGTGCACTACGAGCCGAGGTTCCCCGTCCCGGGCACCCGGGCGGAGCGGCGCGTCGAGCGTACGATCGCGTTCTTCTTCCTGCTGACCGCCCTGTCCGCGACCGCGTTTCTGGCGGTCTTCATCTGGTGGCCCTGGCAGTACGAGATCGGCTCGACCCTCAGCAAGCTCTACACCCCGCTGCTCGGCCTCACCCTCGGCCTCACCCTGGCCGGCCTCGGGATCGGCGTGGTCATCTGGGGCAAGAAGCTGCTGCCGCACGAGGTCGCCGTCGAGAAGCGGCACATCGGCAGCTCCGACCCGGAGGACCGGCGGATCACCGCAGCGGCCATGGTCAACATCGCCGACGAGACCAGCATCGGACGCCGGCCGCTGCTGCGCCGGACGCTGGCGCTGAGCCTGCTGCCGGTCGGCGGGGTCGCCATCGCCCCGCTGGTCGGCGGTCTGATCACAGACCCGCACAAGTCAAACATGATGCTCCGCACCGGCTGGGACCCGGCGAACAACGACGGCGAGCGGGTACGGCTGGTCCGCGAGGACATGACCCCGATCCGGCCGGAGGACATCAGCGTCGGCGGCCAGATCACCGTCTTCCCCGGCATTCCCGAAGGGCGGACCAACAAGCACGCGGACTCGCCGACCCTGCTGATCCACCTTAGGGCGACCGACGCCGAAAGGGCCCGCGCCAACATCGGCCGCATCCCGATCAACAAGGACGCGATGTACGGCAACTTCGTCGCGTACTCGAAGATCTGCACCCACGCGGGCTGCCCGGCGAGCCTCTACGAGCAGCAGACGAACCGGCTGCTCTGCCCATGCCACCAGTCCCAGTTCGACATTCTTGACAACGCGAAGCCGATCTTCGGCCCGGCCACCCGGCGGCTGCCCATGCTACCGATCGAGCTGGACAGCGAGGGCTTCTTCGTTGCAAAGTCGGACTACCCGATCCCGGTCGGACCCGGCTTCTGGGAGCGGTCGTGAGCCTGCCGAGCCAGAATAGGCGTAGCCGCGAACGAAAGGCACTGCCGTGAGCACGAACGCCGCTATCCGTAACCGCCGCCGGCTGGACCTGCGCGCCATCCCGGGCCAGACCGTCGGCGAGCTGGACGACCGGTTGCACTCGGCCCGCCCGCTGCGCAGCCTGATGAACAAGGTCTTCCCCGACCACTGGTCGTTCCTGCTGGGGGAGATCGCGCTCTGGTCGTTCATCGTCCTGCTGCTCACCGGCACGTTCCTCACCTTCTTCTTCGACCCGTCGATGGAGGAGGTGACCTACCAGGGCAGCTATGCGCCGCTGAAGGGCATGGCGATGTCCCGGGCGTACGAGTCGAGCCTGGAGCTCTCGTTCGACGTGCGCGGCGGCCTGATCATGCGGCAGATGCACCACTGGGCCGCGCTGCTGTTCATGGCCGGCATCGTGGTGCACATGTTCCGCACGTTCTTCACCGGGGCGTTCCGCAAGCCGCGCGAGCTCAACTGGATCATCGGCGTCCTGCTGTTCTGGCTGGCCTTCCTCGAGGGCTTCGCCGGCTACTCCCTGCCCGACGACGCGCTGTCCGGCACCGGCCTGCGCATCGCCAACGCGATCATCCTGTCCGTCCCGGTGATAGGCACCTGGGCCAGCTCGTCCCTGTTCGGTGGTGAGTTCCCCGGAACGCTGATCATCCCCCGGCTCTACATCACGCACGTCCTGCTCGTACCCGCCCTCCTGGTCGCGCTGATCAGCGCGCACATGGCCCTGCTGCTGCTGCAGAAGCACACCCAGTGGCCAGGGCCGGGCCGGACCAACACCAACGTGGTCGGCGAGCGGATGGTGCCGCGGTACGCGGCGAAGATGGGCGGCTTCTTCATGCTCGTCTTCGCGCTCATCGCGATGATGGGGGGGCTCCTCCAGATCAACCCGATCTGGCTCTTCGGCCCCTACGAGGCGGCGGTCGTGTCGGCGGCGAGCCAGCCCGACTGGTACGTGATGTTCCTCGACGGCTCGACCCGGCTCTTCCCAGCCTGGGAGATACGCGCGTTCGGGTATACAGTCCCGGCGCTGTTCTGGCCGACCATCGTGCTGCCCGGCGTGCTCACCGTCCTGCCGATGCTCTATCCGTTCCTGGAGGCCCGGTTCACCAAGGACAAGCAGGCGCACCACCTGTTGCAACGCCCCCGGGACGTCCCCGCCCGCACCGCGCTCGGCGCGATGGCGATCGCGTTCTACGTCGTGCTGCTGCTCTCCGGCGGCAACGACGTGATCGCGGACAAGTTCCAGATCTCGCTGAACGCGATGACCTGGGCGGGCCGGGTCGGGCTGCTGCTGCTGCCACCCCTGGCGTACTGGGTCACCTACCGGATCTGCCTCGGCCTGCAACAGCACGACCGCGAGGTTCTCGTGCACGGGGTGGAGACCGGCATCATCAAGCGCCTGCCCGACGGCCGGTTCATCGAGGTGCACCAGCCGCTGGCCGCAACGGACGACCACGGCCACGGCGAGCTGGAGTACGCGGGCTGGACCGTCCCGAAGAAGATGAACCGGCTCGGTGCGCTGGCGCCCACGGTCCGGGGCTTCTTCTTCCCGATCGAGAAGCCCGCCGCAAAGCCGGCGCTGCCACGCCCCGCCGAGGCGCCGGTCTCCCCCGCCGTCACTCCGGTGCGCCAGGAGATCGAGAGCGGTCGCCGGTAGCCAGGCAGCCGACAGCTCAAGCACAGATAGCTCAAGACGCGAAAGGCCCGCCGCACCCGCTGCGGCGGGCCTTTCGCCATCCCTGCCAGTCCGGCCGCTCCGCTGGCCCGGCCGCCCCGCCCTGGTCCGGCCGCCCCCGCGCTGGCCCAGCCGCTCCGCCCTGGTCCGGCTACTCCGCCGAGCCGCCGGCGCAGGCCGCGGCCCTGGCCAGGAGCAGGTCACGCTCGCGGTTGTTCCGCGCCAGCGACGCGGCACGGGTGAGCTCGGCATGCGCCTCCGGCAGCCGGCCGAGCTTGGCCAGCAGGTCTGCGCGCACGCTCGGCAGGAGGTGGTAGTCCTTGAGCGCGGGCTCCGCAGCCAGCGCGTCGACGATCTCCAGACCGGCGGCGGCGCCGAACGCCATGCTGTAGGCCACCCCGCGGTTCAGCTCGACGACGGGTGACGGTGCCAGCTGCGCGAGCGTGTCGTAGCGCGCGGCGATGCGTACCCAGTCGGTCTCTTGCGGGGTGCGGGCCCGCGCGTGCTCCGCGGCGATCGCGGCCTGGAGCGTGTACGGCCCGGGCGGGCCGCCGAGCTGCTCCGCCCGCCGCAGCGCGGCCAGGCCGCGCCGGATGAGGAGCTGGTCCCAGCGCGAACGGTCCTGCCGCAGCAGCACGATCGGCTCCCCGGCCGGGCCGGTGCGCGCCCGCAGCCGTGACGCCTGGATCTCCACCAGCGCGACGAGCCCGTGCACCTCCGGCTCCTTGGGCATGAGCCCGGCCAGGATCCGGGCGA
>DASRIS010000094.1:0-4298 GCA_035649895.1 Micromonosporaceae bacterium
GGGCACCACGGCCAGGTTGTAGTCGGCCAGGGTGGCCGAGCGCGGGTCGGTGAAGAACAGGGCCGGTGCGGCGCCGGTGTTGGTCACCCTCAGCGTGACCGGGATCGGCGTGCCCGCCGGCACGGTCCCGCGCGGCACCCCGGACGCCTGCACGTCGACCAGGTCGTAGCGCAGGTGCCCGGTGAACGGCGTGCGCACCGCCGTGCCGCTGACCGGGTTGTCGACGTTGAGGCTGAGGATCCACCGGCCGGGCGCGGGCGAGCGCACGTACCCCTGCAGCGACCTGCGCGCGACCATCTGCCCGCCCGGGCCGAGCGCCTGGTTTGTGCTGAACGACAGCGTGTGCTTGTCGGGCCCGGTCAGCGCGGCGAACACCCGCTGGTTGGGGTCACCCTCCAGGGTCAGGTCCACGCCGAGGCTCTGCTTGCCCTTCGGCACGTCGAAGTAGTACACCGCGCTCTGCGCGCCCGGGTTGTCGCGGCCGTTGCCGCCGGTGACCGCGCCTGCGAAGGCGCCGCCGTGCGGGCCGGTCGCCAGCAGCGTGCGCAGCGTCAGCGGGACGCTGGTCCGGGTGCCCAGGGAGCTGCTCAGCTCGACGGCGGCCGAGAGGTCACCGGCCTGCGCGCCCGCCTTCGCCTTGACGTGGAAGGTCGCGGTCGCGCCCGGCGCAATGGTCTGGCTGCGCGGGTTGACCTCGCCGAAGGTCGTGTAGCCGCGGGTGGTGAGCTCGTAGGAGACGGTGCCGTGGAAGCCGGTCGGGCTGGCCGGGGCGAAGAACACCGCGGTCCACACCCCGGCGGCCGGGTTGCGGACGCTGACCTGGCCGTGGTTGCCCGGACCCTGCGGCGCCGAGTGCGCCTGGTAGCTGCCGTCCGGCCCGACCAGCGCCAGCTGCACCAGCGACTGCCCGTTCGCCGCGCCGCCGGGCCAGGCGAGGTGCCCCTCCAGGTGGTCGGCCCCGGCCGGCACGGTGAACGTGGTGGTCGTGTACCGGCAGGTCACCGGGCCGGCCGAACCGCCTGCCCCGTCCACGAAGCTTGGTGCCGACTCCGCCGTGACGTCGAGCGGGATGCCGCCGCTGACCTGCGACAGCGTGGTGCCCAGCAGGCGGGCGCGGCCGGTGACGGTCTGGCTGGTTGGCGCCGTGTTGGTCACCTTCAGCGCCAGGTCATGGGTTGAGCCGGCGGCCCCGGTGGCGGTCAGCTGGGTGTCGCCGTCGCCCGTGGCCACCAGCAGCGTGTCGCCGCGGCGGGCCGGGGACCCGTTGCCGTCCCGGACCGACATGGCCAGCTGGACCGCCCGGTACGTGTTGAGCCCGCCCGCGCCCTGCTCGCCTGCGGGCAGGGCGAGGTCGGTCGCGGAGCTGGTGAGGATCTGCTTCACCAGCGCCGGCGCCGGCCGCGCCCCGCCGTGGGTACGCCGGTACGCCTCGACCACCAGCGCCGCCGCGCCCGCCACTGCCGCCGCGGCCAGGCTCGTCCCGCCGAAGACCTGCACCGGCGACGGGTCGCCGCCGAAGTCGACGCAGTCGGCGTAGCGCACCGGGTCCGGCGCGCACAGGGCCCAGCCGTCCTCACCTGGTGCGACCAGGTCGGGCACCCGGCCCAGCGCGGTGACCCCGCCGGAGGAGACCGCCGAGCCGTTCCCGTTCGCCCAGGACGTGGCGAAGGTACGGGCGCCGCCGTACCCGGTCTGCGCCATGATGCGGTAGCTGGTGACCGCGCCCACCGAGATGACGTCCGGGTCGACGGCCGGGGAGCCGACCGTGTTGGTCGGCCCGGAGCTGCCGGTCGCCGCCACCACCGTGACGCCCGCCGCCACCGCCGCGTCGTTCGCCATCGCCACCGGGTCCAGCCCGATCGTCGGGTACGCGTTGTTGCCGAAGTACGGCTTGCCGCCGAAGGACTCGTTGATCACGTCCACGCCGGCCACGGTCACCGCGTACTCGATCGCCTGCACGAGCAGCGAGCTGAACGCGACGTTGTTGGAGCCGAAGACGTTGAGGCCGACGAGCGAGGCACCGGGCGCGACGCCCCGGACGTTGATGGTGCAGCCGGCCGGCAACGGGTGGGCGGAGTTGACGAAGGTCGACAGGTCGTACGCCTGGCGGCCCTGGGAGGCGACCGTGCTGGCGATGCCGAAGGCCTCCCGGCCCCCGCCGCGCAGGTTCGGGTCGGTGCCGGAGAAGTCCTGGTAGTCGGTGAAGACCCGGGTGCCGTCGGCGCGTACGAAGTCCGGGTGGGCGGGGTCCAGCCCGTCGGCGATCCAGGCCACCTTGACGCCGGTGCCGTCGACGATGCTCTGCGCCTGCGGGCGCAGCGGGTCGCGGAACGCGGTGTGCGTGCCCTGCAGCGCCTCGGGCTCGAGCAGGGGGCTGTCCGGGTCGCTCGGGCAGGTGCCCGGCACGACCTGCGCCGCTGACGCGGCCTGTGCCCGGACCGCGTCCCGCTGCTGCGGGGTCAGCCCCCGCACCGGCAGCAACCGGTCGGGTACCACGGCCGCGACGCCCGGGTCGGCGCGCAGCCGCTCCGCCTCGGGCCGGGTCATCTTCGCGGCGAACCCGTTGATGACCGAGAACGCCTTCAGGTCCGTAGCGCCGGCCCGGCGCGCCCGGTCGGCCAGCGGCGCCTGCTCCCGCTCCACGGTCGCCTTGCGGGCCGCGGCGGCGGACCGTGCCGGCAGCTCCGGGTGCTGGTTTTTCAAGATCACTATGACTGGCTCGCGGGCGCCGGCCGGCGCCGCCGCACCGGCGGTCGGCGCGCCGCTGACCACCGGCACGCTGGCGACCACCAGGCCGGTCAGCGCCGCAGCCAGCAGGCTGGCCCGATAGGTCCGTCTAAGGTCCATCCACTGCCCCTTCTCGTCGCAGCTTCCCGCTGCGCCACCTGCGTCGCGACAGCGACCTGCGGTGATGTGCACGTACGCCGCCGGCACCTGCGCTGCGGGCCGTGGCCGGCCGCCAGCGCCACAGCCGAGGCAAGGTCGCCGGTGCTCCGGCCGAAGTAAACACGCCCCGGGTTGGCTGCGGGGGGCGGCAGCCGTCGACCGCACCTTGAGCGGCGGCAGGAGCGGGGCACGCGTCAGCGCGTCGGGTCATTGGCTGCCATGGAGAGCGACGCGCTCATGCCCACCACTCTTTCGTCAGGGCAACGACCGGCTGGGCCCCGAGCACACCAGCGCCGGCCAAAGACCGCCCAACGCACCGCTAAAGTCCGAGGTCGCGGTGGACCATGACCCGCGGTGGCCATGGCCCGCGATGGACCATGACCCGCGGTGGACTACGGCCGAGACACCCGGCCGCGGCCGCCGGCAGCGCGACCACCCGCGCCAGGAGACGCGCGAGAAGTATGGCCCGCTATGGCGGGAGGGGCTTACCGTGAGGGGGTCATGTCTGAGCAGTGGTGGTCGATCGAGGTGCTCGACGGCCCGTTCTCCGCAGCCGTGTGGTACGACGCCCACGGCAGCTCGTTGGTGGAGGCGGCGCTCTCCAACGGCGCCGGCGACTGGGCCGTACGCCGCCACCACTGGGGGCTGGTCTTCGAGGTCTCGTTCCCAGATCTTGACCGGTGGTGGGTCTTCCGGCACCTGCCGGCGGTCTCCGCCGCCCTCGACGCGGTGCCGGACCCGATCAACGGCCTGCTCATCTACCCCGGCCGGGGAGGCAGCGCCGGCGCCGGGGACCGCCGCCGGCCCCGGCCCCACCTCGGCGCAGGAGCCGCGCCCCTGCCCGAGTCGCCGGAGCCGGAGGCGCCGCGCTGCGACCGTCTTGACGAGTACGCCGAGCCGCTGGCCGTAACGGTCCAGCGATAGCGGTCCAGCCGTCCCGGAGCGGCCCAGCCGTAACGTCCGCCAGCAGCCTGGTGGACGACCGTCTGATGTCCGGCGCCAGTGCGGTGCTGGCGCCGGACCTACCCGGGGCGAGCTACTCGGCGGAGGTGGAGCCGGCCTTGCGGCGCATCGTGCGCAGCCACCCCTGTGCGGTGTGGCGGGGCACTCCGTAGTACTCAGCCACGGCAGCGGCCGTACCCGCCTGCTGGTAGACCTGGGCCAGGTCGGCCGGCGAGCGCCGGTAGACCCGCTGCCCGCTCCTTGCCGCGGCGGCCTTCTTCGCCGCCGTCCGCCGGCTGGGCTCCGCCGCCGGCTTGCCCTTCGTGGTCGCCTGGCCCGCCCGCGCAGCCTGGCCCGCCCGCGCAGCCTGGGTGGCCCGGGCGGCCTTGCCGGCCCGGCGCGTCGGTCCCTGGCCGGCCGCCTCTGCCGGGCCGTTGGCCCGGCGGGTCCGGCGCGACCGCGCCGCCGGG
>DASRIS010000095.1:0-22530 GCA_035649895.1 Micromonosporaceae bacterium
CAGCAACGTCGTGCTGGTCTGCGGGTTCCACCACCGACTGCTCCACCACGGCGGCTGGACCGTCCACATCGCACCCGACGGACGACCCAGCTTCACCCCACCCACCTGGGTCGACCCCACCCAACGACCCCGCCGAAACCAATACTGGCAACGCCAATGAACACCATTCAACTCGATGGATGCTAACCACCAGGGCGACCGGCAGGTCGGGTCGCGCTAGACCGGGCGGCGGCCGGGAAAGCCGCAGTCGAGCCGGTGGTACCACCCGATCCCCGGCTCGCCCTCCAGCCAGCACCACAGCACGGGTACGCCGTCCCGCTCGCCGGGCCAGTCCAGCAGCAGCGGCGCGAACCCCTTGACCTGCGCCCCAGCGGCGGAGAAGTGCTCCAGCTCGGCGTAGAGGCGCGCCTCCAGCGCCTTTGCCTCGGCGACCCCGCCATGCGGGCTGGCGCCGTAGACCTCCAGGTCGGCGCGCAGCTCGGCGAGGTCCGCGCGGAGCGCGACGAAAGCCTTCAGCCGGGCGCGCAGCCCGTCCAGCGCACGGCGGGCATCGACGAGCGAGACGAGATCTGTAGGCACAGCGCCAGTATCCTCTGCCCGAAAATCCTTGGTAGATGGCGGGCTCGCACGGTGTGCTGACCGGATGCCACCCTCCCCGGCCACCTCCGGCTCCTCCCCCACCAACGCTCGGCTCGCCGCCGCCCAGCGCATCGCCGCCGGGTACGCCGCCGACCCGGCCGTCGCCGCGGTGCTCTGCGGCGGGTCGACCGGGCGCGGCCACGCTGACCGCTGGTCAGACCTTGAGCTGGGGGTGTTCTGGACCGCCCCGCCGGCCCCGGCCCAGCGCGGCCAGGTCGTCACCGGCCTGGCCGGGCAGGATCTGCGCCAGTTCGGGTACGACCCGGACGAGCGCGCCTGGTTCGACGAGTGGTGGTACGCCGGCCGGGCCGGCTCCGGCCTGCTCGTCGAGGTGGTACACGTGACCACGGCCGACGCGCACGCGCTGCTCGACGCCCTGCTGGGCGTCACCGACCCAGGCACCACCGACCCAGGCACCACCGGCCCGCGCGGTACCGGCCCGCGCGGTACCGGGTCGGGCGGTACCGGGTCGGGCGGTACCGACCCGGGCAGCCCTGACCCGCGGCCGTACCTGCTTTCCTTTGCCGCGGCGCTGGCCTACGGGCAGGCACTGCACGGCTCAGTCACCCCGTGGGCCAGCCGGGTTGCCGAGTACCCGCGGCCGCTGGCCGCTGCCGCGGTACGCCGCCACGGCCAGCTCGACCACTTCTGGCGCTGGCAGATGTACGCCGACCGGGGCGACCCGCACGGGCTGCGTACGCACTTCGCAGCGGTCAGCACCGCGCTAGCCCACATCATGTGCGCGTTGAACGGCCGGTGGTGGCCCGGGCCCAAGTGGCCCGGCTGGACGCTGGCCGGCCTGGCGATCTGCCCGCCGCGGCTGCGCGAGCGGCTGTCCGAGGCGGATGCGCTGGCGCCGGCCGCGGCGGCGGCCCTGCTGGCAGGCTTGGTCGAGGACGCGTACGACCTGGTGGACGAGCACCTGCCAGAGGCCGGTGCGGACCGGCTGCGGACGGTCTTCCGGTTCACCCGGGCACCGTGGCCGCCCTGACCGCTGCGGCTGCCCCGACCGCATGGCCAGACCGCCGTTGCTCGGACCCCAGCCAGCCAGAGGGGCAGGCGGACGGCCAGCCGGAGGAGACGGCCAGCCAGCCAGAGGGCGAGCGGCCAGCCGGGGCAGGCGGCTGGTCAGCCGGAGGAGGCGGCCAGCTCGCGGGCCCGGTCCCGGGCGGCCTCCAGCGCGGCGAGCAGCGCAGCTCGTACCCGGTGGTTCTCCAGCTCCCGGATCGCGTTGATGGTGGTGCCGGCCGGTGAGGTGACCGCCTCCCGCAGCTTCACCGGATGCTCGCCGGACTCGCGCAGCATGATCGACGAGCCGATCGCGGTCTGCACGATCAGGTCGTGCGCGACCTGCCGGGGCAGGCCCAGCAGGATGCCCGCGTCGGTCATCGCCTCGACAAGGAAGTAGAAGTACGCCGGCCCGGAGCCGGACAGCGCGGTCACCGCGTCCTGCTGCGACTCGGGGACCCGGATGGTACGGCCGAGCGGCGTGAACATCTCCTCGGCCAGGGCCAGGTGCTCAGCCGTGGCGTGCGGGCCGGCCGAGATCGCGGTCATCGCCTGGTCCACCAGCGCGGGCGTGTTGGTCATCACCCGTACCACCGGCGTGCCCTCGGGCAGGAACTTGGCGAAGAAGGACGTGGGCAGGCCGGCGCAGAGCGAGATCACCAGCTTCTCGGCCGGCACCTTCGGCCCCAGGTCGGCCATTAGCGCGGCGGCGTCCTGTGGCTTGACCGCGACCGCGAGCACATCGGCCTGGGCCAGTGCGGCCTCGTTGTCGACGACCCGGACGCCGTAGCGCTCGGTCAGCTCGTCAGCCCGCTCCGGGCGGCGGACGGTGGCCAGCAGCCGGTCCACCGGCCAGCCGGACCGCAGCAGCCCGGCGAGCAGCACCTCGCCGATCTTCCCCGCGCCGATTACCGCGATGTTGTGCACAGGCACACGCTAACAAGCCGGCCGCCCAGCAACGCACCCACCGGCCCGGCATCAGCACCGGCGACGGCCGCCGGGTTACCTCAAGAGCTGGGCTACCCGAAGAGCTGGGCCAGCCGAGAGGCCGGGCCAGCCGAAGAGCTGGGCTAGCCGAAGAACACCTCGGCCTCGGTGTAGCGCTCAAGCGGCACGGTCTTCAGCTCCCGGGTCGCCTCGGCCAGCGGCACCCGCACGATGTCCGTGCCGCGCAGGGCCACCATCTTGCCCCAGTCCGCTTCGTGGGCGGCGTCGATGGCGTGCAGCCCGAACCGGGTCGCCAGCACCCGGTCGAACGCGGTCGGCGTACCGCCGCGCTGGATGTGCCCGAGCACGACCGCCCGCGCCTCCTTGCCGGTGCGCTTCTCGATCTGCTCGGCGAGCCAGTTGCCGATCCCGCCGAGGCGTACGTGCCCGAACGCGTCCAGCTGCTCGTTCTGGGTGACCATGCCGTGGTCGGCCGGGACCGCCCCCTCGGAGACGACGAGGATCGGCGAGTAGTTGGTCTTGAACCGGTTCTCCACGTACTCGACCACCGCGTCCAGCTCGAACGGGCGCTCGGGCAGCAGGATCACGTTCGCCCCGCCGGCGAGCCCGGAGTGCATCGCGATCCAGCCCGCGTGCCGGCCCATCACCTCGACGACGACCGTACGGTGGTGCGACTCGGCCGTGGTGTGTAGCCGGTCGATCGCCTCCATGGCGATGTTGACCGCCGTGTCGAAGCCGAACGTGTAGTCGGTCGCGCCAAGGTCGTTGTCGATCGTCTTGGGCACGCCGACCACCCGTACCCCCAGGTCGTGCAGCTTCGCCGCGACCCCGAGGGTGTCCTCGCCGCCGATGGCGACGAGCGCGTCGACGCCGCACCCGGCGAGGTTCGACTTGATCTTCTCGACCCCGCCGTCGATGGAGAACGGGTTGGTCCGCGAGGAGCCGAGGATCGTCCCGCCCCGGGGCAGGATGCCACGCACCTCGGCGATGCCCAAGGGCCGGGTGTACGCCTCCAGCGGGCCACGCCAGCCGTCGCGGAACCCGACGAACTCGTGTCCGTAGGTCGCCACGCCCTTGCGCACGACGGCCCGGATTACCGCGTTGAGACCGGGGCAGTCGCCGCCCCCGGTGAGTACGCCGATCCGCATGCCGGCCACACCCTTCCCACACCCGCTCGTTACTGGCAAGTGCGCACTGTAGCCCCTGCCACGGGAGCTGGGGGGACGCCGGTCCTGGTCATCCCACAGGTCGGTCACGCGGACATGGCTGCGGTCGACGCGGACCGAGTCTATCCAGGTCCACGCCGGCCGCCTGGGGTCAGACTGCCCCGCTACCAGGCCCTTCAAACCCCGCCATCCCCTCCATCGCCTGCCAGCGGGCGAGGTTGTGCCGGGCGTCGACAAGCGCGTCGTGCCGGCCGGCGGCCGCGGCGGGCAGCGGGGGCCGGCCCAGGTCGTCCCAGCGTTGGCGCAGGTCCTTGGTGAACCGTGGGATCTCCCGGGGCAGGGCCGGCATGGCTCCCCACAGCTGGGCCAGGGCCACGTGGTCGTAGGCGGCGTACCAGGCCCACAGCTCCATGGCGGGCCGGGCCGGCCGGTCGGCGCCGGCCGCGCCCGGCGGGACAGCCCGCACGCCCAGTCCGGTCCGCAGCGGCGCGACGAGGAACCCGTAGAGCTCGTCGCGGATCTGCTGCCGCGACCGCCATACCGGGTCACCTGGTGACGGCAGCTTGTCCAGCACGTGCCGGCGCACCCACGGCAGCGCGCGGGAGCCGTCGAACTCCGTCGACACGGCGTAGAACTCGCGCCCGTGCTCATCCACCACGCCGATGGAGACGAGGTCGATGACGCGTCCGTCCTCGATGAACTCACAGTCGTAGAAGTAGCGGTAGACCATCGCCCTCTATCCTGCACGGCATGACCTTCTCGATCGTCGCCCGGTCCCCGCACGGGCCGGCGTTCGGCGTGGCGGTGGCGAGCAAGTTCCTGGCCGTGGGCGCTGTGGTCCCGGCCGCCAACGCGCTGGCCGGGGCGCTGGCCACGCAGTCGTACGCGAACGTGGCCTTCCGGCCGCAGGGGCTCGCCCTGCTCCGCACCGGGGTGGCCGCGGCGGACGTGGTGGCCGGCCTGACCGCGGCGGACCCGGGCCGCGCGCGGCGCCAGCTCGGCGTGGTCGCGGCGACCGGGGACGGGGCCAGCTTCACCGGAGCGGAGTGCCACGCCTGGGCCGGCGGGGCGACCGGTGACGGCTATGCCATCCAGGGCAACATCCTCGCCGGTCCGCAGGTGGTGAGCCTGATGGAGGAGGCGTGGCTGGGCGCCGGCACCGAGGACCGGCTCGGCCGGCGGCTGCTGGCCGTGCTGCTGGCCGGCGACCGGGCCGGCGGCGACCGGCGCGGCCGGCAGAGCGCCGCGCTGCTCGTCGTCGCGCCCGGCATGGGGTACGGGGGCACCAGCGACGTGGTGGTGGACCTGCGCGTCGACGACCATCCCGACCCGGTCACCGAGCTCGCCCGGCTGCTGGACCTGCACGCGCTCTACTTCGACAAGCCCGACGACTCGACGCTGCTGGACCTGACCGGTCCCGTCGCCGAGGAGGTTGCCCAGCGGCTGACCGCCCTGGGCCGGCCACCTGCCGACGGCACGCCGGAGGCGCTCGACGCCGCGCTCGACGCCTGGGCCGGCATCGAGAACCTCGAGGAGCGGGTCGTGCCGGGCCGGATCGACCCGCTCGTCCTCGCCCACCTGCGCGCGCAGGGCTGACCGCCCGGCTGGTACATGACGCCGGCGGACCCGACCATGCCGACCCTGACCATGCCGACTCGGACCATGCCGACCCTGACCATGCGGAGCCGGCCGGCCAGCCCCTGTGCGGGCCGGCCAGCCGGCTCCAGTCTCCCGTGACCGCCGGTGTCACGGGGCCCCCCGCCTCGGCGGTTGGGGTCCAGCCTGCCCCTGGCCGGCGCCGCCGGCTGTCCGCCATCCGATTGTGGCGCTGTACACAGCACGACAGGCGCGACATGATCTACTGTCACCTCCTGGCCATGGTGACCATTTACTGTTACGAAAGGGCCGGAAGCGAGCTTGTTCATTAGTGGCGGCACGTGTTACCTATGGGCGTTGCTGGAGTGGTCCCGGACCGGGGAGGGGTAGGGCCGTGGATGTTCGCGTGCCGGAACCCGGCGACGCGCTTACCGGCGTGGACATGTTCGCAAGTCTCGAGCCGGAGGTGCGCCAACGGGTCATCGCCGCGGCAGTGCCGCGCACCTATCGCAAGGGCCAGCTGCTCTTCGTCGAGAACGATCCGGGCGAGTCGCTGATAATCGTCAAACGGGGTGCGGTGGCGGTTTTCCGCACCGCGCCGACGGGCGAGCGTGCTGTGCTATCGGTGATCCGGCCGCCGGACGTGCTCGGCGAGGTCTCCCTGCTGGACGGCTCGCCGCGCTCGCTGTCCGCAGAGGCGATCGAGGACTGCTCCGCGCTCGCGCTGTCCCGGGGCGCGTTCTTGGAGCTGGTCCACTCCAACCCGAAGATCCTCGACGCGGTGATGCGCTCGCTCGGCGTGCTCATCCGCCGGCTCACCGAGCAGACCGCGGACCACGTCTTCCTCGACCTGCCGGGGCGGGTCGCCAAGACCCTGGTCCGGCTCGCCGGGGACAACCAGGCCCCGATGGTGACCATCGAGCTGAACCAGAGCCAGCTGGCAGAGATGGCCGGCGGCTCCCGGCAGAGCGTGAACCAGGCGATCGGCTCGTTCGCCGGCCGGGGCTGGCTGCGTACGGAGGGGCGCCGGATCGTCGTCACAGACCTGGCGGCGCTGCGCCGCCGGGCCGGCATGGCGGACCGGTAACGCCTTTCCGCGCAGAAAGGCCTTGCAGCCGCCAGGTCCGCCAGGGCGGGCTGACAGCTGCAAGACCGTCAAGCTGCGTACGGGTCAGACCCGTGTCAGTCCGTGCCCCCGCTCGTCGGACCGGGCCAGGTGTCGGTGTCGCCGCCGGTCGGGCCGGGCCAGGCCGCCACGACACCGCTCTCCTCCAGCTCAGCCAGCGTGCCCGCGTCGACGTCGACCATATCGCCGGCCGAGTGGGTCGAGCCGTCCGAGTCTGTCCAGTCCTTGGCCAGTTGTACGTGCACCATGAGCCTCTCCTTCGATCCCTTCGGACTCAGTCCCCGTTTTGGACCAGTGGCGCCTATGGATCAGTGGCGTCAGCGACTCTAACGCCAGGGGCCGGAACGGTACTGTCCGCTACCCAACAGACCGGTTCCTGACCAGCTCGAGCTGCCAGATACTCCGAGGTGAGGCACTACTGTCAGCAATGCGTCACGGCGGCCCCCCGGTCACTCGTAGGGAGGACGGCATCACACCTGCATGTCCCCGTTGCGCCCGGACCGCGGGTGACGACGACCGTTTCTGTGGCGGCTGTGGCACCGAGCTCACCCCACCGTGCCCGAAGTGCGGCCGTGCGCTCGCTAATGACGTCATGTACTGCACGGGCTGCGGCACCCAGCGCGAGGCGCGGTCGGCCACCGCGGGCGGCCTGGAGGACCGGCGCCGGGTCAGCGTGCTCTTCATCGACCTGGTCGACTCGACGTCCTACGCCGAGCGCGCCGACCCCGAGCTGGTACGCCGGATGCAGAGCAGCTTCTTCAACGCCGTACGGCGGGTGATCGGGCAGTACGGCGGGGTGGTGGAGAAGTACGTCGGCGATGCGGTGATGGCCCTGTTCGGGGCGCCGGTGGCCACCGAGAACGACGCGCTGCGGTGCGTACGGGCAGGCCTGGAGCTGCAACGGGTGCTGGGCCGCCTCACGCCGGAGAGCGCCGGTGCGATGCGGTTCCGGGTGGGCATCGCCACCGGTGAGGCGCTGGTGGACGTGGCCGCGGCGCGCGACGGCGGCCAGGCGTTCCTCGCCGGTGACGTGTCGAACACCGCGTCGCGCCTGCAGACCTTGGCCCCGGCCGGCGGGGTGATCGTGTGCGGCGCCACCCATGCGGCGACCCGCAGCACGATCCGGTACGACGAGCAGGCACCGGCCCAGCTGCGCGGCCGGTCGACCTTGACCGAGGTGTGGCTTGCGGTGGAGCCGGTGCAGGACCCGCCGGCCGAGCGCGAGCCGGAGCCGGCCCCGCTGGTCGGCCGCGAGCACGAGCTGGCCCTGCTGGTCAACGCGCTGCACCGGGCGTTACAGGACCGCACCCCGCAGCTGGTCACCATCTTCGGGCAGGCCGGCATCGGCAAGACCCGGCTGGTGCGCGAGCTCTACCGCCAAGCCCAGCAGGTGCAGGGACAGCCGGTGGTGTGGCGCACCGGGCGCTGCCCGCCGTTCGGCGAGAACGTCACCTTCGCCGCGCTGGCCAGCATCGTCAAGGCCGAGGCCGGCATCCTCGACACCGACCCGGCCGACGTGGCCGCGGAGCGGCTCGACGCCACCCTGCGCACCCTGGTCGACGACGCCGAGGCGGCCCGGCTGGGCAGCGCGCTGCGGCCGCTGGTGGGCCTGCCCCGCATCGCGCCGCCCGGCTCGGAGAAGGCGGTCGAGGAGCCCGAGTCGGCCTGGCGCCGGTTCGTGGTGGCGCTGGCCAAGCGGTCCCCGACCGTGCTGTTCTTCGACGACCTGCACTGGGCCGACGAGCCCATGCGCCGCTGCATCGAGCTGCTCAGCGCCTCAGTGCGCGACGTGCCGCTGCTGCTCGTGTGCACCGCCCGCCCGGAGCTCATCGAGCGCGACCCGAGCTGGGCCGGCACGATCGGCGGCTCGGTGACGATCACCCTGTCCCCGCTACCGGGCAGCGCCATCGCCTGGCTCTACACGCACCTGTTCGGCCAGCCCGCGTACGCCGCCGACCTGCTCACCCCGCTGGTGGAGCTGGCCGACGGCAACCCGCTCTACGCGCAGGAGTACGTGCGCATGCTCATCGAGCGCGGCTCGCTGCGCCGCGCCGGGCGCGGCTGGACCCTGGAGGCCGAGCAGGACCTGCCGATGCCCGACAGCGTGCACGCGGTCATCGCCAACCGGGTCGACCTGCTCGACCCGGCCGACCGCACGGTGCTGCAGGCCGCGGCCGTGGTGGGCATGCAGTTCTGGCCGGGTGCGGTGGCCGCCGCGCTGGGCCGGCCGATGGAGTCGGTCGAGCGGTCGCTGCGCTGGCTGGAGCAGCGCGACTTCGTCCAGGAACGGCCCCACTCGACCATGGCCGGGCAGAGCGAGTACGGCTTCCGGCACGTGCTCGTCCGCGACGTGTGCTACCAGCGGCTGCCGCGCACCGAGCGGGTGGCCCGCCACGAGCGCGCCGCCGACTGGCTCGACGCGCTCTCCCACACCCGCGACACCGACCTGGCCGAGGTGCTGGCCCACCACCGCTTCACCGCGCACGAGATCGCCCGTACCCTCGGCATGCCGACCCGCCAGTACGCCCCGGCCGCCCGCGACGCGCTGCACCGGGCGGCCCGGCGGGCGTTCGCCCTGCGGGCCTTTGACACCGCGGCCGGCCACCTCGGCCGGGCCCTGGCCCTCGACGGCGGCGGCGACCTGCTGGACCGGCTGCGGCTGACGCTGCTCGGCACGGAGATCGCGGTCCACCGGGACGGGCAGAAGTTCCTCACCGCCGGCGACACCAAGCAGCTGGTCGAGCTGGCAGAGCAGCTCTACACCGCCGGTGACCAGGCGCAGGCCGCCCGGGCGTGGACCCTGCTGGGCCAGGTGGCCTGGCTGCGCGCGGACCGGCCGGCCGCGCTGGCGCACCTGGGCCGGGCGGTCAAGCTGCTCGACCCGCTGCCCGACAGCGCGGCAAAGGCCGACGCGTACGCCGAGCTGGCCCGGCTGCACATGCTCAACTACGAGCGGGACCCGGCCGTGGCCGCGGCCGGGACAGCCGCAACCATCGCCCAGCGGCTGAGGCTGGCCGAGGCCCAGGCGCACGCCTGCATCACCATGGCCACCGTCCGCTACCACGCCGGGGAGCCCACCGGGCTGGACGACCTCTACGCGGCGGTGCAGATGTGCCGCAGCCAGAAGCTGCTGGCGCTGGACCGGGCCATCCAGAACCTGGCATCCGCGCTGCGCGAGGAGGGCGACTACGACAGGTCCAACGAGCTGCTGACCGGGAGCCGGCAGGACGGCGCACCGGCGGGGCAGGCGCTGGCCACCGGGTACTCGTACGAGGCCATGCGCGCCTACTTCCGCGGCGACTTCGACGCGCTGCTCACCACCGCCGACGCGTTCGTCGACACCCCTGCCGGGCGGTGGGACATCCAGGTCCGCGGCCAGCGCTCACTGGTGCTGGTGCTGCGCGACCAGCCGGGGGTGGGCACCCCGGGCCCGGACGACGACGTGGCCCAGGCGCTGGGCACCGGCCGGAGCAGCGGCTTCCACCGTCTCCTGTGGACCGCCCTGTCGATGGGCGCGCTGTGCCGGGCGCTGCGCGGGCGCGCCCAGGAGGCCACCGACCTGCTCGCCGAGCTGGCCAAGGACTGGCACACCGTGCCCGCCCTGGCCAGCGGGGAGTGGGTCGACGCGGCGGCACACGCGGCGGCCCTGTCCGGCCGGGAGGCGGCCCGGATCATGCACCGGCTGGTGGCCGCGGCGCCGCGGCGTACCCCTTGGTCGGAGGCTGCCTTCGCGACCACCGGCGCGGCGCTGGCCACTGCCGACGGCGACCACCGCCAAGCGGCCGAGCTGCACCAGGCCGCCGCCAGGCACTACGAGCGGATCGGCAACCGGACCGACCGCATCATCTCGCTGGCGCTGGCCGCCGCAGCCCTGCGCCACGCCGGGGACGCCAGCGCGGACCAGGTGCTATCCGAGGTACGCGAGTTCGCCCGGCGGAACCGCGCACCCGGGCTGCTACGCATCGCCGGGCCCGACGCCCTGGCCGCCTGACGCCCCGGCCTGGTCTGGTCCGGCCTGGTCCGGTCCGGCCTGGTCCGGCCTGGTCTGGTCCGGTCGGCCTGGCCTGGTCCATGCCGTCGCGCTCCCCTGTCGTGCGCTCCTGCGGCGGGTCAGGCGGCGACCGGTGCCCGGGGCTCGGCCGGGGCCTTCACCGCCTTGCCGCCGTTGGCCGTGGCGAGCTGGTTCTTCACCTTCTGGGCGTAGACGTCGATGTACTCCCGGCCGGAGAGCTCCATCAGCTCGTACATGATCTCGTCGGTGACGGCCCGCTCCACGAACCGGTCACCGGCCATCCCGGCGTACCGGGAGAAGTCAAGCGGCCGGCCGAAGCGGATGCGTACCCGCTGGATCTTTGGAATGATCTTGCCGGGAGGCTGGATCTCGTCGGCGTTGAGCATCGCCACCGGGATCACCGACGCACCGCTCTCCAGGGCGAGCCGGGCGACGCCGGTCTTGCCCCGGTAGAGGCGGCCGTCCGGCGATCGGGTCCCCTCCGGGTAGATGCCGAAGAGCCCGCCCTCGCGCAGGATCCGCATGCCCGTGTCCAGCGCCGCCTGCGCCGCCCGCCCTCCGGACCGGTCGACCGGGATGGTGCCGGTGCCGACGAAGAACATCCGGATAAGCCAGCCCTTCAGCCCGCGACCGGTGAAGTACTCCGCCTTCGCGACAAAGGTGACCCGCCGCTTCACCATCAGCGGCATGAAGATCGAGTCGGAGAAGGACAGGTGGTTGCTCGCCAGGATCGCGCAGCCGGTCTCGGGCACATGCTCGCCACCTTCGACCTGTGGCCGGAAGATCATCTTCAGCCACGGGCCCAGCAAGACGTACTTGAGCAACCAATAGAGCACGGACCTGAGCCTACGGACGTGGCCGGCCGCCCCACAACGCGCACTGCCCAACGTTGGCCGCGGCCTAGCACACACTCTGCCCAACGGGCGGGGAACATGTCACGATTGCGCGGTGAGCACGGGCGGGCGGCGAGGACGGCGGGACAACGGCCTGGTGGCAGCGGCGTACGCGGCGGCCGGCGACGTCGACCCGCGGGTGGGCGAGCACCTGCTCGACGTGCTCGCCAGCGGCGGGATCGCGGCCTACCTCCAGCCAGCGTCCGACCTGCACCCGGTCACCTTCACCAACACCGTGCCGGCTCGGCCGACCGACCGGCTCTACGTGGACCGCGAACAGCTCGAGACCGCCCGGGACTACCTGCGCCAGCTCGAGCCCGAGCCGCCTGCCCACCGGCCCGGCGGACGCCGTCCAGCCCGCGAGCCTGGCCCAGCCCGCGAGCCTGGCCCAGCCCGGAAACCCGGCCCCGCCGGCGACCGTGGTCCAACCGACGACCGTGGTCCGGCCGACGACGGTGGTCCGACCGACGGCCATGACCTGGCCCACGACGGTGGTCCGACCGACGGTCATGACCTGGCCCATGACGCTGGCCGGGGTGGCGACCACGACCCAGCCAAGGCGCTCGGCCCCGCCGGCGACGTGGACGCTGCCTGGGCCCGCATCATCGCGGGCTACCACGCGGACGGCGGCGCTGACCAGCCTTGGCCGGAGCCGGAGGACGCCCCTCCCGGCTCCCGGCTGCCCAAGAGCGAGTACGCGGAGCGCTCGCTGCTGGACGCGCTGGACACGTTCGGCGCGGACCTGCCCGACTCCGACGACGAGGGCTACACACCGCCCCCGCCCCCGCCGCTGCCGCGCCCCTCCGGGCCCGTGGTGCTCGCCGTCGTCGGCATCGTCGCCGGGCTGGTCGTGTTCCTCCGCCCAGCCACCCTGCCGGTCAACCATGACCTGGCGATGTTCCTCGGCTTCACCGCTGTGCTGGTCGGGTTCGCCGCACTGGTGTGGCGGCTGCGCCCAGGCGACGACGAGGACGCCGAGCGCGACCCCGATGACGGCGCAGTGGTCTAAATCAGGGGTTACCGTGGCGATCTAGAAGAGTTAGGCAGCCATGGTGTGCATAGGTCTTCTAGATCGCGTTTTTACTATCTCGGTTCCCACACTCTGAGACAGTCGTGTTCGTTTACTGAGCCCCCCTCGCTGGGTAGGGCCACGCGCGCTGACCGCACCGTTCTGCGCGGCGAGCCGTAACTACCTGGCTGGCGGTCCGGTCCGGACGGCTCGGAGCCAACCCGCGGCCCGGAGGCAGCCCGCGGCCCGGAGGCAGCCCGCAGCCTGGGGCCAGCCCGTGGCTGGGGTCAGCCCGCCTTGTCCAGCCAGTCCAGGATCGCGTCGATCGGCTCCTGCCACCGCACGTCGAGCATCAGGTCGTGCCCCATGCCGGGGAAGAGCAGCGGGGCGCCGCCGTACCGGCGGGCGGCCGCCGTCAACGCCGCCGCGGACACGATCCGGTCGTCAGGGCTGCCCACCACGAGGACCGGCGGGTCGCCGACTGCGGGCTCGGCCGTGCCGGGCGCGAGCAGCTGCCACTGGGCACGCGGCGCAGCGCCGCGGACCCGCGCGGTGTAGGCCCGCGCCTGCGTGACCGGCAGCTCCCGGCTGAACAGCTGGGTCCGGCTCGGGCGCAGCGGCCCCCCGAGGACGGCCGGCAGCGTGCCCAGCGGGTTGCGTACCAGCGAGGTGAGCAGCGTGGCGACGCCACCGAGCACCGGCGCGAGCAGCACCCCGGCGCGCGCCGGGTAGCGCGCCAGGGCCCGCGTCACCACCAGGGCCGCGGCGCCGTGCCCCACCAGCACCGTGCGGCGCGGCAGGCTCGCCGCCACCTGGACCACATCATGGGTGTACGCCCACAGCGTGGTGCCCGGCGCGGTCCCGCTGGCGCCGTGGCCCCGCAGGCTCATGGCGTAGGCCGGGAAGCCCCGCTCGGCCGTGTGCTCCAGCCAGTGCTCGGCAAAGGCCCACGCCCCGTGGCCGAAGCCGGGCACGAACAGCACCGGCGGCCGGCCCTCGTCCACCTCCGGGGTGGCGGCGAGCACCTCGCGGTGGACCGGCTGCACCGGGCGGGCCCACTCCCGCAACCGCACCACCCTGGTCATCGTGCCCCTGGTCATCGCGCCCCGACCTCCAGCTCGTCCAGCACCCGCTCCAGCGCCCGCAGGTAGACCGAGTGGCTGACCTCGAACCAGTGCCGGGTGGAGTCCTTGACCCTCGCCTCGCTCCACCGCCGGTCCGGGCGGGAGCTGACCTTGGCCCAGAACGCCTGGGCCCGCGCCGGCGCCGCCTCGCGCAGCCGCAGCCACCGCGCGAACACCACCGTCTGCCAGTGGAACAGCGGGAACAGCGCGGCGTCGGACTGCACCAGCCCGGCGACCGCGAAGGTCGGGTAGCGGCGGGAGAACATCTGCAGGTAGAGCCGGGGACGGCCGGCGGCGTCGGCGCCCGTCACGTCCGGCGACAGGAACTCGAACCGGGGCAGGTAGCCGGTGGCGAAGACGACCAGGTCCGGCTCGATGCTCGAGCCGTCGGTCAGCTCCACCGAGCCGCGGTGGAACCGGGCCACGTCGGGCACTGGCGTGACCTCGCCGTGTCCGAGGTAGTACACCAGCTGGCTGTTGGCGATGGGGTGCGTCTCGTAGACCTTGTGGTCGGGCTTTGGCAGGCCGAAGCGGCTCAGGTTGCCGACGGTCAGCCGCATGACCCAGTGGTAGAGCCACTGCCGTATGCGCAGCGGCAGCCGCAGCGACAGCGCGAGGTCGTTGAACTGGTCGGCCGGGCGCCCCAGCACGTACTTGGGCACGTACCAGTAGCCGCGCCGGCTGGAGTGCCAGCAGCGGGCGGCCTGCTGCGCCGCCTCCACCGCGATGTCGCACCCGGTGTTGCCCGCACCAACCACCAGCACCCGCCGGCCGCGCAGCTGGGACGGCTCCTTGTACGCGCTGGCGTGGACCACCTCGCCGCGGAAGCTGTCGAGGCCCTCGTACTCGGGCATCTTCGGCGACCAGTTGTGGCCGTTGGCGGCGACCACGGCGGCGTAGCGCTGGGTCCGCTCGGCGCCGTTGCGCCCGACCCGGGTGGTCACGTCCCAGCGGCCGTCCTCGGCCGGCTCCGCCCGGACCACCTCGGTGCCGAGCCAGATGCTGCTGCGCAGGTCGAAGTGGTCGGCGTAGTGCTCCAGGTAGGACAGCAGCAGCGAGTGGTGCGGGTAGTCCGGCCACGAGTCCGGCAACGGGAAGTCCGGGAACTGGGTGAACGGCTTGGACGAGATCAGGTGCGTGCTGGCGTAGACCGGGCTGCGGTCGTGCCGCCAGTTCCACGCGCCGCCGACGCCGGTCTCCCGCTCGAAGCAGTCCACCCCGAAGCCGTGCTCCTTGAGGTTCTTGATGGCGACCAGCCCGCTGGCGCCCGCGCCGATCACGCAGACCGTCTCGCCCCGGTCGTGCACGGGCCGCCCGTCGCGCCAGATCGTCGCGGCCGACCCGGAGCCGTACCCGCTGTCGAAGTCCACCGTCCGCCCTCCACTCGCGCCTCGCGGTGCCATCCTGCCGCATGCTCCGTACCACCAGGTCTTTGTGCCCCTCCAAAGCGGAGCATAGGGAGCCCAGGGGCTGGTGACGGACCCTCACCGTCCGTCAGCGCGTCAGTGCGTCCACACCGCCGCGCTGTCCGCCGTGGCGAGCACCGGCGCTACCGGGCCCTCCGGCTACCGGGCCCCGTGCTACCGGGCCCTCCGTGGGTCCCGCCGGCCCGGCGCGGTCAGCTGGGAGCAGCGGGCAGTACGAGGTCGGCCACGATCGGGAAGTGGTCGCTGGCGCGCCGGGCCTGGTCGGTGTCGACCACGTCGTAGCGCACGACCTTGATGCGCGGGTCGACGAAGAGCGCGTCGATGCGCTCGCGCGGGTGGGCGCAGGAGAACGTGGCCCGCTCTGCCGCCTGGGAGCGCCCGGCAGCGGCGGACACGGCGCCGTCGTGTACGGCGGTGTCGACGAGCCCGTCGGCGACGGTGTGCCAGGCGTCACCGCCCGAGCTCTCGTTGAGGTCCGCGGCGAGGATGAGCGGCAGGTCAACCTCTGCCATCGCCTTCTTCAGCAGGGCCGCCTGGCGTGGCCGCTCAGCCGGGTCGGTGGACAGGTGCGAGCCGGCCACGGCGAACGCCGCCCGCCCCACCGAGCAGGTGGCGAACGCCGCCCCGCGCATGTGCCGCCCCGGGGTCAGCGGGAACTGGAGCGACCAGGTGTCGTGCACGCGTACCCGCAAGCTGGTGAGGACCAGGTTGCCCAGCGCCGGCAGGCCACCGACGGCGTAGACCAGGTGGCAGGCCTGGGCCAGCCGGGCGCACTTGCCGCGCCAGCGGAACCGGCGCGGCCCCTCCTGCACGACGAGGATGTCCGGGGCCAGGTCGCGCACCACCGAGGCGAGGGCGTGCAGGTCGTCGCGGGAGCTGTGGATGTTGTACGACACCACCCGGATCTGCGGTCCTGGCTCCATCGGCGCCTCTTTCGGTCGGTTCGGGTCTGCCGGCGGGGCGGCGAGCCTGCGGCGGGGTCGCGGGTCCGGCAGGACCGGGTCCGGAACGGGACCGAGCCCGGGACCGGGCCGAGCCCGAAGTGGGATCGAGGCTGACCATAGTCGAGCCGGCCGGCGACCCTTACGCCGCTCCCCGGCCGGCGACCCTTACGCAACTTCCCGGCCGGCGACCCTTACGCAACTTCCCGGCCGGCGACCCTTACGCAACTTCCCGGCAGACGACCCTTACGCCGCTTCCTGGCCGCCGTACCCGGGTAGTGATCTTCATCGGTCATCACCGAGGCTGTCGGGCATGGTGGACATCGTTCGGTTCGGCGTGGTCGGATGCGGTCTCATCGCGCACCTGGCGCACCTGCCGTCGCTGCGGTCCATCCCCGCGGTGGAGATCCGTGCCGTCTGCGACGCGGACCCGCACCGGATGCGGCTGGCCCGCGACGTGTTCGGGGTGCCGACCTGCACGACCGACGCGCTCGAGCTGCTGGCGCTGGACACCGTGGACGCGGTGGTGGTCGCCACCGACGACGTGACCCACGCCGAGGTGGTCGTCGCGGCGCTGGAGGCCGGCAAGCACGTGTTCGTGGAGAAGCCGCTGTGCCTGTCGCTCGCCGAGGCGAAGCTGGTCCGCAGCGCCGAGGACGCGGCGGGGCGGGTGGTCGCGGTCGGCTACCAGCGGGTGCACGACGCCGCCTCGCAGTGGCTGCGCCAGCGCATCCCCGCCGAGCCGCCGATGACGATCTGGGCGCGCAACCAGTGCCACGACAACATGCTGGTGATCGCCGAGACGGCGCCGGCGTACCTGCTCGACGAGGCCTTCCGCCGCGGTGCCGGTGCCGTCCCTGGCACCGGCACAGCAGTCTCTGGTGCCGGCACAGGCGCTGTCTCCGGTGCCGGCACAGGCGCCAGGGACGGGCGCTGGCAGCGGCTGCTCGACACCGAGCTCCCCCGCCACGGCGACCGGCTGTCCACTGTGTACCGTACCTTCCTGAACCTGGCCTGCCACGACGTCTCGCACGTCATCCACTGTTTCGGCGAGCCGAGCCGGGTGCTGTTCGCCGACTTCTGGAACGAACAGTTCCCCAGTGCCCTGGTCGTCTACGAGCTGCCGGGCGGGGGCCGGTGGGTGCTGGAGATGGGCCAGACCGAGCGCAGGTGGTTCGACTCGGCGCTTACGGTGACCTATCCCCGGCAGACGCTGGAGATCCGCTGGCCGAGCCCGTTCCGCCCGGACGGGCGTACGGTCGCCGCGGTGCGGGCGACGGTGGGGCCCGGCGCGGCCTACCAGACCTCGACCTTCGAGGCCGAGGCGTTCCCGGCCTACCGCCGCGAGCTCGCCGCGTTCGCCACAGCCGTTCGGGACGCCACAGCCGTGCGGGACGCCACAGCCGTGCGCGACACCATGCCGCCGCCGGGCGCCCGGCCGGTCAGCCCGCTGGCCGCCTCGGTGAGCCACGCCGAGGCTGTCCTGCGCTGGCTGGTCGCGGCGCTGCGCTGGTACGAGGATGCGTAGGCGCCGGCTAGCCCGACCGGGCGGGCAGGTTCCAGGCGGCGACCACCCGCCGGCCGCGTACGTCGGCCACCAGGCCGACCGAACCGGTCGACATGGCGAACAGCGCGCCGTGGTGGGGTTGGAGCCCCAGCGCCCGGGCGGCGATGATCCGCATGATGTAGCCGTGTGACACCACGACCACCCGGTCCCGCTCCCCGACGCAGGTGCCCAGGAACGCGTCGGCGCGCCGGCCCACCTCCTCCAGGGTCTCCCCGTTGCGGCCGCCGTGCCGCCACACGCTGGCGTCCGGGCAGGTCGCCTCCTGCTCGGCCAGCGTGAGCCCCTCCAGGTCGCCGAAGTCGATCTCGCGCAGCAGGTCGCTGACCTCGACCGGGCACTGCGGACCGAAGATGCACTCGGCGGTCTGCACCGCCCGCGCCATCGGGCTCGCGTAGACCCGGTCGAACACCGCCTCGGAGCCGGCCAGCTCGAAGAGCGTGGCCCGGGTACGCCGGCACTCCTCCCGTCCGGCCGCGGTCAGTGCGAGGTCGGTCCGCCCGGTGTAGCGGTGCGCTCTCGACCAGTCTGTCTCGCCGTGCCGGATGAGATAGAGCTCCGTCTCAACCACCCGCCCCGCTCAGCGCCTTGGTGAACCGCTCCGGGTCCAACCTGGGCTCCAGCCCGGCCGCCCGCGCGGCCAGCCACAGCGACCCGCCGACCGGGAGCACCGCCGGGTAGGTCAGGCTCGCCCCGGGCCGTACCCGGTGCACGGCATCGGCGAACGGGTCCAGGAGCGCGCTGCCGCTGCGGAAGGCGCCGCCGACCAGCACCACCGGGAAGGCCTCCGGGAAGTCCAGCACCTCGATGACGGTGCCCGCCATCTGGGCCAGGTCGGTGCCGGCCCGGTGCAGGATGCGGCACGCCTCGGCGTCGCCGTCGTGCGCCGCCTCGGACACCAGCCGCGCGAAGGACCCGATCTCCGCCTTGCTGAAGCGCTCGTACACCACGCTCTGCAGGTCCTCGACGGCGGTGACCGAGAAGGCGGACAGCAGCCGGGGGACCAGCTGGGTCCAGGGGCCGCGGCCGTCCCGGTAGCGCACGGCCGCGTGCATGGCCGAAAGGCCGATCCAGTACCCCGACCCCTCGTCGCCGAGCAGGTGGCCCCAGCCCCCGCAGCGCCAGGTCTGGCCGTGGCCGTTGACGCCGAACGAGTTGCTGCCGGTGCCCGCGATCACCGCCACCCCGGGGGCGCCCAGCGTGCCCGCGCACCAGGCCGCGGCGACGTCGTTGACCACGACCAGCCGCGGCATCGGGTACGCCGCCAGCAGCCCGTCCCGCAGGCGTGCGCGGTCGGCGTCGGCGTCGGCGCTCGCCACGGCGAGCACGCCGGCAGCGACGTCGCCGGCCGCGGCGCCGGCCGCGCCCAGCGCCTCGCTGACCGCCTCGCGCACGGAGCCGATCGCCTCGTCGAACCCGTCCGCGAACGGGTTGCTGGAGCCGGCCTTGCCGTACCAGACGGTGTAGCTGTCCACGTCGAGCAGTGCCGCGAGCGTCTTGGTCGCGCCGCCGTCCAGGCCGAGCAGCAGCGACCTGCCCGCTGTCCGGGTCCGGGTCCGGTCGGCGTGGTCCGCGCGGCCGGCGGCCCGCTGCGGAAGCAGCTCGTCCGGGAGCGGCAGCAAGGTAGGCCGGGCTGTGAAGTCGAGACCCGGTGTACTGTCCGGCTGTGGCAACATCAGCTCCTCGCGGCCCCGTAATTGACTATCTGGCGGTGGGAAACCCGACCGTCGACGTATACCCCGGCGAATTGGTGCTCGGTGGCACAGTAGTATACTCCACGCTTCAGGCGGCCGGGTTGGGGCTTAACGGATGCCTGGTCGGCCGCGGTTCTCCAGCCGATTTCTCACCGGAAGACGCAGTTTGTAAAAGCGTCGACGTACGGCTCCAGGAATCGCCTGCCACTACCCGCTTTCGCAATGTGACAACCGCAGGAAAAAGGCAGCAGACGCTATTGGAATGGGCCGGCGCGATCCAGCTGTCGCCGGCGCTGCCGGCGTGCCGGATCCTGCACATCGCACCGGTCGCCGCCGAGCTGGCCGCCGGGGAGGTGGCCGAGCAGGTGCCGGCCGAGTTCGTGGGCCTGACCCCGCAGGGCCTCATCCGGTCCTGGGACGCCGCTGGTCGCGTCCTGCTGCGCCCCATCGAAGGCGGTGGCGAGCTGGCCCGCCGGGTCCACGCGGTCGTCGCCGCCGAGTCCGAGTGCCCGTACCTGGCGCCGCTGCTGGAGGGGGCGGTCCGCGCCGGGGCGGTCGCCGTGGTCACGAAGGGCGCCGCAGGCTGCGAGGTGCGCTCCACCGCGGGCGTCGAGCAGTACCCGGCGTTCCGGGTAGCCGAGCCGGTGGACGACACCGGCGCCGGCGACGTGTTCGCCGCCGCCCTCTTCGTCGAGCTGCACCGCGGCACGGCGGTAGCCGAGGCGGTCCGGTTCGCCTCCGCGGCGGCGGCCCTCAGCCTGCGCGGTATCGGCTCACAAGGGATCGCGTCGCGCACGGAGATCGCAGACCTGGCCGCGTCGGCGTCCTGAGACCGGGCGCTTATCGCAGAAAACAGCTTCATGCAGAAGAACAAAGGCAGAAGAGCAAAGGTCGAGATCGCACGTACCAGGGACCGCAGCCGCGGGCACTGGCTGCTGTATAGGGACGCATAGGAACTGCCTAGAGTGATGGGCAGTTGACCTCATGTGATACACATTCGGGCATGCCCGCCACGCCTCCCCCGGCCGGAGCCTCCGCAACGCCTGACCCACCAAGCGCTGCGCCGCGGGCCATCCGCCCGGCTGCCGATGCCGGGTCCGACGGCTCCGCCAGCGACGACGGCTCTGCCAGCGACGCGGAACCCTCACCGCCCCGGGGCGGTGAGGGAGACCGCCGGAGCAGAAGCTCAGCACTCAGGACAGTGTGGAAGATAGTGAGCTCGCGCTATGGCGTTCTTCTGGCTGTGCTTACCGTCGGCGCCCTGCTCGCACAGGTCTCGGGATACAGCCTCAAGGATCTGTTGTCACAGGATCGGGCATCCTCACCGGCTCAGGGCTCGGATGAAGGGCAGGGCCGGCAGACACCCGCTCATACCCTTTCCCCTTCGCAGCCGACCGGTCCAGCCACCAGCTCGCCGGCCAGCCCCGCGCCAGACCCGTCCGACGTACCTACCGCACCGCAGAGCCAGCCCCCCGGACCCACACCGTCCCGACCGCCGCTGGGCGGGGTCCCCGCATACTCGAGCTTCTCGATCACCGTACCCGGCCCTGGCTGGTGCGAACGCACGCAGGTCGATCTCGATGGCCGGTCCGTCGTGCCGGGCGTAGAACCCACCGATGACGTACTCGGTGCCAGCGTCGACTTTACCTACTCTGGCTGCGAGCAGGGCCTGACGTACCGCACTGTTGATGGCATGGGCCTGGGCTTCGGGTCGTCGAACATGCCTACTCGGGCCCAGTGCGCCGAGCTCGCCCGGAGCAGTCCGCTGGCCCAGCCCGAGCCGATCTCATCCATAAACGCTGGAACTGCGCTCTGCGCCATTACGAGCAGCAAGGCTGTCGCTTGGATAAAGGTCACCTATGTCGGCAGCCCGTACGGCGCAGGCGACCCTGAGACACCCCCTAAGCCGTCGCTGAGGATGACCGTCACGCTGTGGCGGTAAGGCCTGCCTACCGGTTGAGCGGCCACCCCGCCCAGCTGCGGAGAGCCGACCTACCCCAGCTTCGCCACGCGCGCCAGCACCTGCTCCACGAGCCGCTCCGGCGGCTGCTGCCCGTCCAGCCGGACCACGTCCGGACCGAACTCGCGCATTCTCTCGGCCACCTCGTAGACGAGCAGCGGTACCCGGTCCAGCGACGTTTCCCGCCCTGTTCCCGTACCGGAGCTCTCCAGGCCGACCCGGCGCGCCGCCTCCGCCAGCGGCAGCTCGATCAGGAAAGCCAGGCAACGCGCTCCGCTCGCCGCCGCCACCTGCTCGATGCGCTCCAGCTCGCCGACCCGGGAGAAGGGCATACCCTCCACGGCACAGCAGCGGCCGAGCCGCAGGTTCGCCTCGACGGCGAGCACGAGCGCGGCGAAGGACGCGTGCTTCTCGACGTCGGTGAAGTGGCACGGGTCGAACATGGCGTACCGGATGACGTCCCGGGAGACCAGGCTCCAGCCGGTGGCCCGGACCAGGGCGGTGGCGAGGGTGGTCTTGCCGGCACCGGGCACGCCGGCCAGCACCACAACCGTGGGCTGCCGACCGGTCACCGTACCCCCCGCACCACCGCGCCCGCGTCCCGCGTCACTGCACGACCTGTAGCCAGCGGTCCCGTACCGTGGCCGGGTCGTCGCCCCACCGCAGCCCGGGGAAGTGCCGCTCGGCTTCCGGGTCGCCGGCCAGCCAGCCACCCACCACCGCCAGGCAGGCGTGCGCGTCGTGGCGGTGGGCGAACTCGCGCAGCTCCCCCGCGCGCCGTACCGTGTCGTCGGTCCGCCCTGCCCTGGCCAGCACCACGACGAGGGCCAGCAGCGGCAGCCTCAGCTCGACCTGGTCACCGGCGCCCTCCAGCAGCCGCATCACGGTGCCCAGCCGGCCCAGCGCACCGTCGACCTCGCCGCCGGTGGCCCGCAGGACCGCATCGGCCGTCCGGGCCTGGGCCAGCTGGCGGACCGCGCCCACCGTGTCCGCCTCGCGAAGCGCCTGGCGCACCACGTCACCCGCGCCCTCCGGCGCCGCCAGCACGCCGGCGAAGGCCAGGTGGGACAGCTCGCTGGAGACGAAGAAACGGTCGCCGGTGCTGCGCGCGGCGTCGAGCGCGGCCTGGAACGCACCGGTCGCCTCGTCGAACCGGCCCTGCGTCAGCCGTACCCACCCGGCCAGGCTCCGGGCGGTGACCACCGGCTGCCCCAGCGCACCGTTCAGCTGCGCGTACGCCCCGGCCGGTGCGCCGTCGGGGGCCAGCGCCCGGGCGGCGTACGCCGCGGCCTGTTCCAGGTCGCCGCCCACCCAGGCCAGCCGGCCGAGCCGGACCGTCGAGCGCCCGGAGAAGGCGGCGGTCCTGATCCGCGAGCAGTACCTGGCCGCCTCGCCCCGGCGGCCGGACCGCTCCGCCGAGGCC
>DASRIS010000096.1:0-6233 GCA_035649895.1 Micromonosporaceae bacterium
TTCCTCGGCGGGCGTTATCACGAGGCCCGGCGGCTTGGAGAGGACACGCTCACCCGCCAGCAGCGAGTGCTCGGCAAGGACCATCCCGACTCTCTGCTGTCCGCCAACTACCTTGCTCCCGCACTGGCCGAGCTGGGCGAGTACAAGCAGGCTCAGCAGCTGATCCAGGACACGCTCGAACGCAGACAGCGGGTGTTCGGAGACGATCACCCCGACACGCTCGGCGTGGCCCACAACTTCGCCATAGGCCTCCTACTCTCTGGTCAACTAGGTGAGGCTCACCGGTTGCTCGAGGACAATCTTGCCCGGAAGCGCCGTGTACTCGGAGAGGATCATCCGGAGACACTTTTGTCAACCAACAACATTGCGGAGTGTCTGCGATTCCAGGGGCGAGCTGAAGAGGGTCGGCGGCTGGCGGAGGACACACTGAACCGCAGGCGGCGGTTACTCGGCGAGAACCACCCTCGAACGTTGGTGTCGGCGAACACGCTCGCTGGTTGTCTACGCGATCTGGGTCGGCTGGAGGAAGCGCGTCTGCTGCTGGAGGACACACTGGCCCGCCAACGGCGGGTGCTTGGTGAGGACTACCGCTACACCCTGGGATCCGCTGCGGCCCTTGCGCTGTGCCTGCGTGACCTGGGCCAACTGGAGGAGGCGCGTCGGTTGGCTGAGGACACGCTGACCCGCAGGCGCCGAGCGCTCGGCGAGAAGCACTTCACCACGCACCTGTGGGCGGGCGACCTTGAGCACATGTTGGAGGGACTTGGCGCAACTGGCGGCGGTGACGAACGAGTCCACAGTGGTGACTTGTAGCCAGACCGATCATCTGGCAAGTCATAGAACGCTGGCGGCTCCCCTGAGCCCAAAGTAGGCTGCAGAACCGAGTTTGAGTGGTCAGGCGTAGCTCATACATAGCCCCACACTTCGCGTCAGTATCTTGATCTTGACGTGGTGCCTACGTCGTGGGGCCGCGGCGGGGGTGTGGGTGAAAAGCCGCTGCGTGGCCGTGCGGCATCTGGGTCGTATACAGAGATTTGGCTGGCATGGCCCGTTCCTTCGCTGGCGGCCTCCAAGATCATCATAAGTCAAATGTAAACTCTGTCACGATCGTGATCTTGAGAACGGACGCTGGACGGGTGACCGCGTGTGGCCGGTGCGGGCCGAGTAGGGGACTGGTGCGGGGTCACCAGGGGTTGGTCGGTCGGGCTGTACATGGTGATCCTGCACACGCACGTGCAGATGAGTTTGCATTTACCTGGCCGGCGCTCCAGGGCCGAAGCGGTTTGCGTGAATAGCTGGGTTGGTCGCACCAAATCGTGGCTAAGAATCGTCATCCCTGGTTTGCCTCGAAATATGGCGGACTGAGGCGGTCGCACGCTGCGGATCAGGCAAAATGGAAGTTCTGAGGATGGAATAGCTAGTTGCCGCATGGCCGCATGAGTTCTTTCATGTAAGAAACATGAAAGACTCATGTTGCCGTCACGACCTACGCTGAACGTCGGTATCGCCTACAGCGGAGGCAACGACCATGGCCATGACCGAGGTACGAACCCCGTCACCGCCCAGGCCCCTGCCCCTCCTCGGCCACGCCCTCCACCTCAGGCGGCAGCCGCTCGAGTTCCTCGAGTCGCTGCGCCCATTGGGGGAAGTTGTCACGATCCGGCTCGGTCCGAAGCTGGTCTACGTCGTGAACAGCCCCGACCTGGTCCGCCGGGTCCTCGTCGGGGAGGCGCACAAGTTCGACCCGGGTGTCCAGCTCGAGAAGGTCAGGCCATTTCTCGGCAATGGGCTGATAACGTCGCGGGGAGCGACTCATCGACGGCAGCGGCGACTGCTCCAGCCCGCTTTTCACCAACGCCGCATCGCCCATTATGCGGAGACGATGCAACGGCTGGCCACGGCGCGGGCCGACTCCTGGGAGGAGGGCCGGCGGATCACGGCTGACGTGGAGATGATGGAGCTGGCCATGGCGGTGGTGGGCAGGACGCTGTTCTCCACGGACCTCGACCAGGACGCGGTCAACGAGGTCATCAGCGCGATGCCGGTCGTCCTGGACGGGGTCACCAGACGCGTGCTGGCGCCAACCGGTCTCCTGGAGCGGCTGCCCACTCCCGAGAACCGCCGGTTCAACCGGGCGATCCGCCGCATACACGAGGTCGTGGACCGCGTGGTCGCCGACTACCGGCGCGCCGGGGTGGACCACGGGGACCTGGTCTCCATGATGCTGATGGCCCGCGACGAGGAGACCGGCGAGGGGCTCTCCGACGAGCAGGTACGCGACGAGGTCCTGGCGATGCTGGCGGCCGGCACCCAGACCACGGCGACCACGATGGCCTGGGCGTTGCAGGTCATGTCGGTCCGCGATGATATCCAGGACCGCGCATACGCCGAGGTCTGCGAGGTCCTCGGCGACCGCGCTCCGGCGTTCCAGGACATCGAGCGCCTCGGCTACATCCGGTGCCTGCTGACCGAGGCGTTGCGGATGTACCCGCCCGCGTGGCTGCTGTCCCGGCGGGCCACCAGCGAGGTGAACCTGGGCGGTCACGTCCTGCCGGCCGGTGCCTCGGTCTTCTTCTCCCCGTACGCCATGCACCGAGACCCGGGCGTCTACCCGGAGCCTGACCTGTTCGACCCGGACCGTTGGGCGGCCGGGCGCGGCAAGCAGGTGCCGCGGCCGGCGTTCGTCCCGTTCGGTGCGGGCAGCCGCCAGTGCATCGGGGAGGGGTTCGCCTGGGTCGAGGCCGTCATAGTTCTGGCCACCATTCTCAGGCGGTGGCGGGTCCGGCCAGTGCCCGGGCAGGCCGTCCGGAAGGTCGCCTCCGCGACCCTCGGGCCGAGCCGGGTGTACCTGACCGTGGAGCGCCGGCAACGGTAGCTTGTCCGACCGGTGCTGGCTCGACGGGCTCCTTGTCCCAACATGGCCGGCGGGTTGCGGACCGGTCACGCCCCTGATGGTCAGCGCAGGCTGCGGAAGCGGGGGGCGAGCTCGGCCGCGGCGGCCCGGTCGAGCAGCCAGAGCGTACGATCCACGCCGGCCACCCCGGCGGCGGGCAGCTGCACCGGCCCGGCTCCGGTCAGCGCCATGCCCACCGCGCTCGCCTTGGCCGGGCCGGTGACCACCAGCCACACCTCCTCGGCTGTGTTGATCGCTGGCAGGGTGAGCGTCAGCCGCACCGGCGGTGGCTTCGGCGCGCCACGCACCGCGCTGACCGGCCGGGTCTCGTACGCCACCGGGTGCTCAGGAAACACCGACGCCACGTGACCGTCCTCGCCCATCCCCAGCAGCAGGACGTCGAAGTGGGGGAGGACGGCGGTGCCCGGCGCGGCCGCGGCCAGCTCCTCGGCGTACCGCGCGGCGGCAGCCTCCGGGTCGTTGCCGTCCGGCCCGTCCGCGGCCGGCATCGGATGCACCCGCTCAGCGCGCACCGGCACCGCGTCGAGCAGGGCCTCGCGGGCCTGGGTCTCGTTGCGCTCCGGGTGGCCCGCGGGCAGGAAACGCTCGTCCCCCCACCAGATGTCCACTCTGGACCAGTCCACCGAGTCGCGGGCCGGGCTGTTGCGCAGCGCCTGGTAGACCTCGGCCGCCACCCCACCCCCGGTCAGCACCACGCTGGCGAAGCCCCGCTCGGCCTGGGCGTCGAGCATGCGTACGGCGAGCCGGGCAGCGACCGCCTGGGCCAGCAGGGCCGCGTTGGCGTGCACCACCACGCTGGCGCTCACCGCGGCACGCACCCGGTGTCGGGGTCCTCGGCCAGCGCCGGGTCCTGCCAGATGTGCACCCGGGTGCGGGGCCGCCCGTCCAGGCCGGTCAGCCCGGTGGCCGCACCGAGCGCCGCCGCGTACGGCTGGTCCGCGTCGAGCCGGCGCAGCTCCTCGGCCAGCTCCTCGCCGAGCCGGCGGCGCACCAGCGGCAGCACCCGGTCGGCCTGGCCGGTGTGGTGCAGCACGGCGGTGCCGCCGTGGCGGACCAGGCTCAGCTGCGTGCCGTCGTCGAGCTGCAGCTCCACCGCCCGCAGCGCGTCCGCCGGCAGGCCGTCCGCCCGCAGCCTGTCCGCCGGCACGCCGTCCGCCGCCGGCATGGCGGTGGGGTGCAGCGCCGGCTGGACCCCCAGCCGCGCGTGCAGCCAGCCGCCGAGCAGGGCCCCGCTGGGGTCGGTCTGCGGCGCCGCGACGGTCACCCCCGTCACCAGGGCGGACGTGGTATCGAACGCACCGGCCACCAGGGTGCGCCACGGGGTCAGCCGGGTCCACGCCAGGTCCGTGTCGCCCGGCGCGTAGTCCTCCGCCCGCTGGTGCAGCGCGGCGACCGGGTTCGGGCACTGGGCCGTGTCGGTGATCCGGCGCTCGGCGACCACGCCCAGCGGGTCGTACGCGATCCGTCCCGGCGGTGGCCCGTGCCACCAGGTCACCACCGGCACGTCCGGGGCGAGCAGTGGCACCACCACCGACTCGGCGTGCAGCGCCAGCCGGCCGCGCATGCGCAGCACGACCGCCTCGCACGGGCCGAGCCGGCCGCCGACGACGATCTCCGCGTCCAGCCGGGACGCCGCGTCCGGCCCGGGATGGCCGTCCCGGACCACGATGAGCAGCCGGCACGGGTGCTCCGCGGCGGCGAACGTCGCCGCGTCCTCCACCTCGCGCACCCGGCCCTCATCGGTCACCGCGACCAGGGTCAGGGCCAGGCCGCTGGCCACCCCGCCAGCGCTGCGCCGCTCCGCGGCGAGCTTGCGGACGACGTCCCGGCCGGTAGTGTCCCTCAGCGCGAGCATCCGACCCCCTACGCCCGCCGCCACGCGCGGCCGTCGCGCGCCAGCAGCTCGTCCGCCTCGTGGGGCCCCCACTCGCCGGCCCGGTACGGCACCGGCGTGCTGCCCTGCCACGCCTGCTCCAGCGGGTCGACCACCCGCCAGCTCGCCTCGACCTCCTCGGCGTGCGGGAACAGCGTCCGGTCGCCGACCAGCACGTCCAGCACCAGCCGCTCGTACGCCTCGGGGCTGGACTCGGTGAACGCCTCGCCGTACTGGAAGTCCATGGTGATGTCGCGGACCTCCATGGTGGTGCCGGGCACCTTCGAGCCGAACTTCAGGGTGACCCCCTCGTCCGGCTGGACCCGGACCACCAGCTGGTTGTTGCCGAGCAGCTCCACGTCGGCCGGCTGGAACGGCAGGTGCGGCGCCTTGTTGAACAGCACCGCCACCTCGGTCACCCGCCGCGGCAGGCGCTTGCCCGCGCGCACGTAGAACGGCACCCCAGCCCAGCGGCGGTTCTGGATGCCGAGCCGCACCGCCACGTAGGTCTCGGTGGTGGAGCCCGCCGGCACGTTCGGCTCGTCCCGGTAGCCGACGGCCCGCTCCCCGGCCACCCAGCCGGCCAGGTACTGGCCGCGCACCGTACCCAGGGAGATATCGGCGGGCGGCGTGATCGCGCGCAGCACCTTGAGCTTCTCGGTACGGATCTCGGCCGCGGCGAAGCTCGTCGGCTCCTCCATCGCGACCAGCGCGAGCAGCTGGAGCAGGTGGTTCTGCAGCACGTCGCGGGCTGCTCCGGCGGAGTCGTAGAAGCCGGCGCGGCTGCCGATGCCCCCGTCCTCGGCCATCGTGATCTGCACCGAGTCCACGGACTTGGAGTTCCACACCGGCTCGAAGAGCGCGTTGGCGAAGCGCAGGGCGAGGATGTTCTGGACCGTCTCCTTGCCCAGGTAGTGGTCGATGCGGAAGACGTCGTCCGCGGTGAACACGTCGTCGACGAGGTCGTTGAGCGCCTGCGCCGAGGCCAGGTCGTGGCCGAACGGCTTCTCCACCACCACCCGGCGCCACCCGCCCGACCGGGCGTTGTCGGCCATGCCGGTGCGCTCCAGCTGCTTGAGCACGGTGGGGAAGGCGGCCGGGGGGATAGACAGGTAGAACGCCGCGTTTCCCGGGATGCCGTGGGTGTCGCGCAGCTCGTCGAGGGTGTGGGCGAGCGTGTCGAACGCGGCGTCGTCCTCGAAGGAGCCGCCGACGAAGCGCACGCTGCCGGCGAGCCGGGCCCACACCTCCTCCCGCCACGGCGTGCGGGCGTGCGCCTGGGCCGCCTCGCGGGCCAGGGCCTCGAAGTCACCGTCGCCCCAGTCCCGCCGGGCGAAGCCCAGCACCGCGAAGCCCGGCGGCAGCAGACCGCGGTTGGCCAGGTCGTATATGGCCGGGATCAGCTTCTTGCGGGCCAGGTCGCCGGTGACGCCGAAGATGACCAGG
>DASRIS010000097.1:0-16275 GCA_035649895.1 Micromonosporaceae bacterium
CGTCGAGGTGCCCGACGTCGCCGGTGCGGTGCCATCCCGGCTCGATCGAGCTCACGCGTTCGGTGGCCCATAGCATGTCGTAGCGGTCCTTGACGTGCCGAGCCCGGATGGCGATCTCGCCGGTGCCCTCCGGCCCGGCGTACCGACCCGGCCCGGCCTTGATCGGCCGGATAAGGATCTCGACCCCGGCGACCGGGCGACCGACGCAGACCCCGTTGCCCGGACCGGCCGCCCGGACCTCGGCGGCCGTGATGTCGGTGACCACGAGCGCTTCGGTCATTCCATAGGGCGTGTGCGCCTCGGCGCGCGGCAGAAGCGAGGCGGCCTCCTCGATCAGCCGTACGGGCACCGGGGCGCCAGCGCTGAGCAGCAGCCGCACGCCCTCAAGTGTCGTGCGCCGCTGCGCGTCCAGCGCCGGCGCCGTGGCCAGGATGCTGGCCAGGCCCGCTGGCGCGGTGAAGACCGCGGTCGCCTTGATGGCGCCGACGGCATCTGCGAGCGCGGTGGCGGTGAGGGTGCCGGGCGCCGTGACATCCATGTCTGGCACCACCGAGGCGACCCCGATGCCCGGGCCGAACAGGGCGAAGGGCGCGAAGGCCGCCACGAGCCCGCCAGCATTGGTGAGATCATAGGTCGCCACGAGTTTGTCGCGCAGCTGCTCGAGCCGGCCGTGCGTGTAGACCACGCCCTTGGCCGGCCCGGTGGATCCGGACGTATAGAGCACGGCCGCGTCGGCGTCGGTGGCGGGGGCCGGGGGCAGCGCTCGCCCGGCTCCGCGCCGTGCGACCTCGGCCAGGGTCAGCGATGCGCCCAGGGCGGTCCGGACGGCCCCGGCGATCGGGCCGGCCGCGATCCGGCGGCCTGGCCAGCCCAGGGCTTTCGCGGCGAGCAGACCTGGGCGGCCCGCCACGACGTACGCCGGATCGGCCCGCCGCACCGCCCGGTGCAGTCCACGCACGCCGAGCCCTGCGTCCGCGATGACCACGACGGCGCCGATGCGCAGGCAGGCATAGAAGGTGGCGGTAAGGTCGGCGCCGGGCAGGACAAGCAGCGCGACCCGGTCGCCAGCCCGCACTCCGCTCGCGTGCAGGCCCGCGGCGATCTCGGTCATGCGGCGGTGCAGTAGCGCCCAGCTGACGCGGCGTGGCTCGGCTGAGCCGGCCGGAGCCATCTCGACGAGGGCGACGCCGTCGTCGTCCGCGCGCCGGTCGAAGTCATTCCACAGCGGACGTCTCGGCCGTCTGCCCTTGATGGACGGGGCGGCCGGGTGGGCGGCACGCAGGTCGTCGCGCCAGGCGAGCACCGTGCCGGCTACGTCGGCGTCCTCGGGTAGCAGGTGGCCGCCGGAGTCGAAGCAGTGCACCGCCGCGTGGGGCAGGCGCAGCCGCAGGTCGCGCAGGTGGGCTGGGCCGAACACGGGATCGCGCGATCCCCACAGCAGCAGGACCGGCACGCCGGCGAGGTCGCCCAGCCGCTCGGAGATCCCCCGCAACGTGCCCCAACTCGGATGCTTAGGGCTGAGCGGAATGTCCTCTACGAACCGCCCGATGGCCGCGCGACGAGCTCGGGTGCGGTACGGCGCGAGGTAAGCGGCCCGGACGTCGGGGGCGAGCGGTGGATGCGCCAGGGCCAGGGTGGCGCGCAGGAACGCTGACGTCCGTACGGTCGCCGCTGGCAGGATGCCCGGGGCCCGGACCAGCCGGATCAACACCGGGACCGCCGTGTGGTCGGGTTGGTGGACAGCAGTGTTGGTCAGCACGACCCCGGCGAGGTCAGCCCGATGGCGCAGAGCCCAGCCCAGCGAGATGATGCCACCCCAGTCGTGCCCGACCGTGACAACGGGTCCGGTAAGCCCGAGCGCGTCCGTCACCGCGGTCAGGTCTGCCACCCTGTCGGCGAGCCGGCGACGGGTGCCGGTACGTTCGGACAGGCCCATGTCGAGATGGTCCACGGCGACGACCCGGCGGGGCGCTGGCGAGTCGGCCGCGCCGGCCAACAGGTCACGCCACAGATACGACCAGGTGGGGTTGCCGTGCACGCAGAGCAGTGTCTCGACCGGCGGGGTGGTCCCCAGCTCATCGACGTTGTCGAAAACATGCCAGGTGCGCCGTACCCCGCGGATGTCCACGGCCTCGACCAGTCGCGACCACGACGGATGCACGCCTACGGTTCCAGGTGAGGCTTCAGTAACGGCATTCGGCATTATACTGCGCAATTTGCGGCCATGCCCCCTTCTGCCCTGTTACGCACAAAATGCAGCTGTCGAAATGGCAACGGCGAATGTCGATCAATATAAACTGATCATAGCCGGTCCGGCCAGATGGAGGTAGACCCTCGATGAATGCGATTACACCCACTTCTGCACCCAAGGCGCCCTCGGTGCGCGGACTTCCGCTTTTGGGCAGTTTTTTCGAGTTTCGGCGCAACACGCTGAACGCCATGATGGCTGGCTTCCAGCGCCACGGCGACCTCGTGCGCTACCGACTCGGTCCGCTGACCGTCTACGCCGTGTCCAGCCCCGAGCTCGCTGGCGAGCTGCTGTCGGACGACGGACGGTTCGGCAAGCTCGGCGAGGACAGCCCGCTGCGGCTCGTGCTCGGCAATGGCCTCCTGACCAGCTCGGACCGCATGACGTGGTTGCGCAATCGGCGGGTTATGCAACCCATCTATACCAAGCAGAGCGTCGCCAGGTTCGCCGACATTATGATCGCCAGCACCGACGAGTGGCTGGACCGCCTGGCCTGGCGGTATCCGCCCGGCGCGAATATCGACATCCACTACGAGCTGACACGCGTGACCCTCGACGTCGTAAGCCGCTGTCTGTTCGGCGCCGACATTCTCGACGAGGTAGAAGCCATGGGCCCGAACGCAATCGACGTGGCCGTGAACTTCGCGTTCCGGCGCCTGCTGCAGAACCCACTCAGCCCGCCGCTGCATTGGCCCACCCTAGGCAACCGGCGCTTCCATCGGGTAGTGGGTGCCATGGATGCGATGATCTACCGGCTCATCGCCGACCGCCGCGCGAACGGGCCCCGTGGTGGTGACCTGCTCGACATCCTGCTCGCCTGCCGGGACCGGGACACGGGCGAAGGAATGTCCGATGTGGAGCTGCGTGACGAGGTCATCACCGCGTTCTCGGCTGGTCACGAGACCACGGCGGTCGCGTTGAGCTGGACCTTCTATCTCCTGTCCCGGCACCCCGAGAAGCTGCGCAGACTGCTGGACGAGGTCGAGGCTCAGCTCGGCTCCCGGCCGCCGACCCTGGCCGACCTGCCCAACCTGCCCTATACGCTGCAGGTCTTCGAGGAAACCATGCGGCTCTATCCGCCGGCGCCCATCCTGCCACGGTACGTGCATGTGGACACGACCATTGGCGGCTACCGGGTAAACGAGGGCTCATGGGCGCTCGCCAACCTGTTCAACGTGCAGCGACACCCAGCCCATTGGCCCGACCCCCACCGGTTCGAGCCCGACCGCTTTGAGCCGGTCGGGCGCCGGGCGTGGCACCGCTATGCCTATCTGCCCTTCGGTGGCGGCATGCATCTGTGCATCGGCAAACACTTTGCGCTCCTGGAGGCGCACCTTCTTCTGGCCGCGCTCGTCCAGCGCTTCAACCTGCGCCTCGTCGACTCGCATCGCGTCGAGATGCACGCGACGCTCACCATGCGTCCCCGCTACGGCATGCAGATGATCATCCACCCGCGACAATAAGGCGGTCAAAGATTGTGGGGTCTGTAAAACAACGGTGTGGCTCCGATCAAAGGAGAAGCACCTGATGACGATCACGAACGATGCGGCGGATACTGCCGCGATAGCCGCGGACGGGGCGGCGAAGCGGCCGCGCAGGCCGCGCCAACATCGCCCACGCCCGCCGCGACCTGCTCAACCACCATGACGCCTTCGCTGTCTACGGCATCTGAGCCACCATCACGAAGACGGACATAACGGAACAACGCCGGGGCCGTGGAGACTCGATCTCACCGGCGCGCCAGTCCAGGTCATCCACGTTCAGCGCGGCCACCTCACCAGCCCGCAGCCCCAGCCGCGCCAGCACGGTCAAGATCGCAAAATCGCGGCGGCCTACGTTGGTACGCCGGTCACAGCTTGCCAACAGCCGGCCGAGCTGATCGGGTGGCGCCGCTCGCGGCAGCCCACTATCCCGCCAGCCCGGAGCAGCCGGCACCGCGCCGGCCAGCGACGTTGGCGTATGACCCCGCACATGCAGCCATCTGAGCAGTACCCCTGCAGCCCGGTCGTCACGTTGTTCAGCGACCCGGCACTGCATCGGGCCGCCTCAGCCAGCACGAACGCGCTGACCTGCTCGGCGCATAGACCGGCGATCTCTTCTGGCCAGTCGCTTTCGGTGGCCACGAACCGGAAAGCGACGCCTCGGTAGCTGCCGATGGTGGAGGCGGCCAACCCGCGCTCGGCGGCCAGATAGGCAACGAAGGCGTCCAGCAGCTGCTCTCCTGGGTCATCGGCAACCACGGGCGCGGGTTGCGCCACCACCCCAGCCCCCGCAGATACTCCAGCAGCGGGGCGATACTGCAGGCGGTCAGCCGGCGATGGTCCCTGCTGGCCACACGCCGGTGAGATACGAACTGCTCCACATGCGCACCAGACAGATCCCAAGGATCCGCACCCTGGTTGGCCAGCCAGCGGCTCAGATGCGCCATCAGCAGCAGAAGTCCGGTCGCCCGGCTGCGTGACCCGCCAGCTCCCTGCGGAACCCGGCGCCAGCGGCCCCGCCACCCCCACAGCCTCGGGCTACCCGGCCCTACCTACTCATTAGGCCAGGGTGGCAGGGGCTCGTTGGCGGACCCATGCGGTGACGGCATCGAGATCGACCGGGCGGGTGGTGTCTACCCGAAGGACCGGGCCGATGCCCAGCGGCTGCGAAGTCTCCTGCCAGCGCTGCCACTCGAGGTCGGTCGGCAGGTCGCCATGGATCGGGTGGCGTGGAAAGCGTCGCTCGAAGCGGAGGCGGGCGACCTCCAGCGGGACGTCACACCAGACCTCCAGAGGCGTTCGACGGCCCGCGCGCCGCAGGCCGGCTACCACGAAGTGGCGGACGTCGGTCGGCCAGCAGGACTCCAGTACGGCGCCGCCGGGCGTGTCCGCGAGCACGGCCCACATGGTCTGGCTGGCGGCTGCACCGAGAGCCATGCTCCAGCGGCGCTGGGTCCAGTCGTACGGGGGCTCGGCGCCCAGCACGCCAGCGTGGGCCTCCTTGATCGTGTCCTTGCTGAGCAACGGCAGCCCAAGGGCCTGCGACAGCGAGCGTGCAAGTGTTGTCTTGCCGGCGCCCGGCAGCCCGTTGACCAGGACGACGAGACCCGTCACGCGGCGGCTGCCGGTGCTCTACCGAGCATGGCGGTGTCCTCCCGATCGGAACGGGCACCCTCCCGCCTCCGGTTCCGCGCCGCCCGGGGACCCGCAGTGCCGCTCACTCCAGGTCGTCTTCGAGGGTCTCCCGCCTGGACTGCGAGGCGGGCGCGACGACCGGAGCCGGGCCGGGGGAGTCGGCGAGCTCGGCGGTGGCCGGCACCGCCCGACCCCTCGCCGGCACGGCCGGAGCGGGGGCCAGCGCGGGCCGGCGCAGCGGGGCCCCGCGCACCAGGGCGACCAGGGCCCACGGCACCCACACCAGCTCCAGCAGGATCCGCGGCAGCGACGGGGGCACCGGGATCCACGGCAGCATCACCAGCCCCCGGTCCACCGCTCCGAGCAGCGCGAACACGCCGACCGCCAGGGTCAGCCAGCCCAGCCCCGCCGGCCGGTGGGTGCGCCGGTGGGCTCCGGGCCCGCCGGCCAGCCCGCCCGAGACGTCGCCACCGGGCGCTGCGCGCAGCCGTACGGGAGCGTCGCGGTCGGGGACGCGCCGGCCCACCGAGACCGCGGCGGTGCCGACGAGCACCAGGCCCAGGCCGAACAGCGCCAGCCCGACCGGGGTGAGCGGGCCGGCCTCGCGCTCGGTGCCGAGCACGCCGACCGCCAAGCCGGCCAGGGCGGTGAGGGTCCCGAGGGCGGCCAGCACCGACCGGCGCAGCAGGCGCAGCCAGAGCGCCAGCAGGACCAGGCCGAGCAGGAGCGCCTCGCCGAGGGCGTACTGCACCTCGATCCGCTCCAGCCCGCGGGCGCCGTACCAGTCGCAGTTGCTCGGGATCTCGCGCGAGTCCCGCGAGTAGTCCGCGCAGACGTAGAGCTTGAGGGTCTTGCCCGGCTCGGCGACGTAACGGTGCACGCCGACCCCGGCGGGCCGGTCGTCCGCCCCGCACCGCGGCAGCACGTACGGCTCGGACACGGCGGGCGCCTGCCAGCACGAGCCGACGCCCTGCCCGTCCCACCAGAAGTCCATCCGGTTCGGCCGTGGTTCGCCCGACCTGTCCACCCCGAGCACGTTGTCGAGGTAGAGGTTGTGGTGCGAGGTGTCGAACTGCGCCGGAAGCGACGTGTCGTTGCGCACGAACCCGGGCACCCACGCGGTGAGGAAGCCGGCGAAGGAGTTGCCGTAGACCCAGTTGTCCCGCCAGATGTTGTAGTTGCCCCCTGGGTTGATCACCCCGGTCCCGGTCGGGATGCCCACGGTCGGGCAGACCACCCCATTCTCGTAGCCTCGCTCGGCGTACGGCCTGGCGCACGTGCCGTCCCGCATGTAGCGGTAGTAGTCGACGTTGTTGTCGGCGATGACGTTGCGCTCGAAGCGGGCGTGGTTCTGCGGCATCCCCGGGTGGTTGGGGTACGCCGAGTCGGTCGCCACGCCCGTGCCGTTCTCGGTGAACACGTTGTCGTGCGCCCACACCGAGTCGCCTGCGGTGCCCGAGTAGCCGAGCGCGTTGTGGTGGCTGTAGCAGCGCCGGACCTCGACCGCGTACCGCTCGACGACGTGGCCCCGACCGGCGTTGATGTTGGAGGCCGCGCCCGGGTAGATGCCCGAGTCGCCGTTGCCGTACGCCTCGCAGTCGGTGTAGAGGCCGTGGTCGTCGGCGAAGGTGAGGAACCCGTACTCGTCGTTCCACCGCCCGACCGCCCCGTCGATCACGAAGCCGTCGGTCTCCAGCACGTAGACGCCGTTGAAGGTGGTCCGTTGCGCGGTGAGGTTGCGCAGGTAGAAGCCGTCGGCGCGGTCCGCCCGGATCGCGTTGAGGCGCTGGTACTGCGCGTCGACGACCACGTCGGTGGCTGCGGCGCCCGTACCCTCGATCTGTAGGTCCTTCTTGCCCAGCACCGCGACCAGGTTCTGGTTGTGCGGGCAGGACACCTGCTGCTGCCAGGACAGCACCTGGTGGCGCTCACGGCCGGCGACCGGGGCGTCCAGCGCGGCGCAGGTGCCGCTCGGCGGGGCCAGGCTCGGCTCCTCGCGGTAGACCCCGGGCAGCACCAGGATCGTCATGCCGGGCGAGCGCACCTGGTCGACGGCCTGCTGGAGGTGCCGGTAGCCGGTGCGCTGGCACTCCTCCCACAGCGCCAGGTTGCGCTCGCGGAGCGGGGCCGGGAAGGCGGCCACCCGCCCGTCGAAGTCGGCCCGGTCGTCCTTGCACACCAGCAGCCGGGGCCCGTCCGTACGGTAGGCCGGCACGTGGTAGCTGCCGTCGGGAAAGACCGGGTCGCGCTCGTCGTGGGCCAGCGCGGCGTACGGCGCCACAGCGGCGCCCGGCGCGAGGGCGCTCCCCGCGACCAGGCCGGCGACGAGAAAGGCAGTGACACGCGTCAGTCGCCCCATGCGCGGAGCGTAGAGAAGCTTTCGCGTTTCGCCTACCCCTCGGGAGGTTGGTCCTCGCTCTGCTCCCGCCCCGGCTCCTCGCCGCGCTGGCCGGGCCCGCGCTCCTGCTGGCCGGGCTCCCGGTCGCGCTGGCCGGGCTCCCGGTCGCGCTGGCCCGGCTCGCGGTCGCGCTGGCGCAGGTCCTCCTCGCGCCGGCGCAGGTCCTGCTCCCAGCGCTGGAACAGGTCCTCGTCGTCCTGGCGCCGCTTGGCGAGGCTGGCCAGGAACTCCGGGTCGTCGTCGGGCGCGACCGGCCGGCGGGGGGCCGGCGCAGCCGCGGCGCCGCCGATGGTCGGACGCCAGCCGTTGCTGCGTGCCTCGGCGTGCTGCGGCCGGCCGGCGAGGAACCACGCGATCGGACCGATCGGCGCGAACAGCAGGATGATGAACACCCAGGCGACCTTGGGCAGGGCCCGGACCTCGTCGCTGTCGGCGGAGAGGCAGCTGATCAGGGCGAGCGCGACGAGGGCGACGTTGAGCACGAAAAGGAGGGCGAAGAGCCGGGCCATACCCCATCATGACGCGCCACGGGGCAGCCTTGGCGGCGGGGCGGACGCGTGTTTGCCGGAAGCGTGTCTGCGGCGGGCCCGCCATGCCCGGTGGATGCGGGCGGACGGCCGCGGGTGAGAATGGGCCTATGCCAGAAAGGCTGACGGAGGAAGACAAGAGGACGCTGAAGAACGCGGCTTTCGGCGCGGTGGTCCTGGTGTCGCAGGCCGAGCCCGGAATGTTGGGGATGGTCCGGGAGAGCTACGCCGCGGCCGGCGCGCTGACCCACGCCAGCCCGCTGGTCCGGGAGGTCCTCGGCGCGGGCGGCGTGCCAGAGCTGGACGGAGCGTCCCTGGCCGAGGTGGAGGCCACGGTGCTGCCGCAGCTGCGCGAGGCGCTGCGCATCCTGCGGGCCCGGGCGCCGCAGGAGGTCGGGAACTACGCGGAGACGGTCCTGGCGGCGTGCGCCAAGGCCGCGTCCGGCTCCGGCCGGGTGACCGGCCCGGAGCGGGAGGCGCTGGCCAAGATCGGTGCCGCGCTCGACACGCCCACCGAGGCTGGGTGACCCCGGTCACGACCCGCCCCCGCCGGGTAACCTACCGGCGGGTAGCCTCTGGGATGGCTAGCCTCACGGCAGGTCTGCCGGGCCAGCCCGCAGCCGCTTGCTCGTTCCTTGACTGGAGGGTCGTCCACGCGCCATGAAGACTGTCGTGCTAGTCAAGCAGGTGCCCGACTCCACCGCTGAGCGCAGCCTGCGTACCGACGACAACACGGTCGACCGGGCGTCGGCCAACAACGTCATCAACGAGATGGACGAGTACGCCATCGAGGAGGCGCTGCGGATCCGGGAGGCGCACGGCGGCGAGGTCACCATCCTCACCATGGGCCCGGCCAAGGCGGCCGACTCGATCCGCAAGGCGCTGTCGATGGGGCCGGACGACGCGGTGCACGTGGTCGACGACGCGCTGGCCGGCTCGTGTGCCGTGGCCACGTCCAAGGTGCTCGCCGCCGCGCTGCGCCGGCTCGAGCCCGACCTGGTGCTCTGCGGCGCAGAGTCGACCGACGGTGGAGTCCAGGTCATGCCGCACATGCTCGCCGAGCGGCTCGGCATCGCCGCCCTCACCGGTGCCCGCAAGCTGACCGTCGACGGCGGCTCGCTCACCATCGAGCGGCAGACCGAGGAAGGGTACGAGGTGGTCACCGCCGACACGCCGGCCGTGGTGTCCGTCTGGGACACGATCAACGAGCCGCGGTACCCGTCCTTCAAAGGCATCATGGCGGCCAAGAAGAAGCCGGTGCAGACCCACTCCCTGGCCGACCTGGACATCTCCCCGGACGAGGTGGGCTTCGCCGGGGCCACCAGCGAGGTCCTGGAGCACGCCAAGCGCCCGCCACGGCAGGGCGGCACCAAGGTCACCGATGACGGCCAGGGCGGGGTCCAGCTCGTCGAGTTCCTGGCGTCCGAGAAGTTCGTCTGAGAGGCAGCGATGGCTGAGGTTCTGGTCGTAGTCGAGCACTCCGCGGGCGCGGTCAAGAAGGTCACGCTGGAGATGCTCACCCTCGCCCGCGGCCTGGGCACCCCCGCCGCGGTCGTCCTCGGCGGGCCCGGCGCCGCCGCCGCGCTGACGGACAAGCTCGGCGAGTACGGCGCCGGGAAGGTGTACGTCGCCGAGCACGCCGACCTCGACGGCTACCTGGTGGCGCCGAAGGCCGAGGTGCTGGCCGGGCTGGTGCGCGACGCCTCGCCAGCGGCCGTCCTGCTCGCCTCCAGCCAGGAGGGCAAGGAGCTCGCCGGCCGGCTGGCGGTGAAGCTGGACAACGGCCTGCTCACCGACGTGGTCGGGCTGGAGCCGGACGGCACCGCCACCCAGGTCGCCTTCGCCGGCGGCACGATCGTCAGGTCCCGGGTGACCCGAGGCGTGCCGCTGGTGACGCTGCGCCCCAACTCGCTGGCTCCACAGGCCGCCCCGGCCACCCCGACGGTGTCTACTGTGGACGTCAACATCGGCGAGGCGGCGAAGCTGGCCCGGGTGGTGGACCGGGTGGCCGAGGCCAAGGGGGCCCGGCCGGAGCTCACCGAGGCCTCCATCGTGGTCTCCGGCGGCCGGGGGGTCGGCAGCGCGGAGAGCTTCAAGCTCGTCGAGGAGCTGGCCGACCTGCTCGGCGCGGCCGTCGGCGCCTCCCGGGCCGCCACCGACTCGGGCTTCTACCCGCACCAGTTCCAGGTCGGGCAGACCGGCAAGACGGTGTCCCCGCAGCTCTACGTGGCGCTGGGCATCTCCGGCGCGATCCAGCACCGGGCCGGCATGCAGACGAGCAAGACGATCGTCGCGGTGAACAAGGACGCCGAGGCGCCGATCTTCGAGCTCGCCGACTACGGCGTGGTGGGCGACCTGTTCAAGATCGTGCCGCAGGCAGCGGACGAGATCCGCAAGCGTAAGTGACCCAAGGGCCCGTGGCGCCAGACGCCGACGCGGCGGGCAGGCCTTCGGCCGCCAGCACCCGGCCCGCTGGCGAGACCGACACGCCGGTCCTCAGCGCGGTGTTCGGCCCGGCCCGGGTCGCGGCGCTGATGGCGCGGCAGCGGCGCGGGGCCGGCGTGCTCCTGGCGGCGTGGGCCGGCGGCCGGCCGGTCGGCGTGGCTCACCTGCGCGAGGAGCCCCCCGACGACCCGCAGCTGCGGCTGCGCCTGCCCGCGATGCCGGCCCTGGAGCACCTCGAGGTCGTACCGGCCCACCGGGGGCAGGGCGTCGGCACCGCGCTGGTACGAGCGGTCGAGCAGGCCGCGCGGGAGCGTGGCCACGCCTGGCTCACCGCGGGCGTGCCCACCGGCAGCTCCGGCGCGGCACGGCTGCTGGCCCGGCTCGGGTACGACGACCTGGGTGAGGAGATCCTCGCCGGGGCGCGGCAGCTGGTGCGCTCGCTGGACCCGGCGGTGCCGGGCCTCGGCGCGTGGGACGCCTGGCACCCGGTTGAGGCGGCCCGCCAGCTGTCCGGTGTGGACGCGCCCTGGCACGTGGTGGGCGGCTGGGCGGTGGACCTGTGGCTGGGCCGGCAGACCCGCCGCCACTCCGACCTGGAGATCGGGGTGCCACGGCGGTACCTGTCCCGGATGCGCGCGCACCTGGCCGGGTTCGAGCTGTTCGTGGCGGGTGACGGCCGGGTCTCGCCGGTGCACGCCGCTGCGGACGTGCCCGCCGGACACCACCAGGTCTGGGTGCTCGAGCGGTCGGTGCCGGCCTGGCGGGTGGACCTGATGCTGCAACCCGGGGACGGGTCGGAGTGGGTGTTCCGCCGCGACGAGCGGGTGCGGCGGCCGTACTCCGAGATGGTCGGGGTGACCCCGCAGGGGGTGCCCTACCTGAGGCCGGAGGGCGTGCTGCTGTTCAAGGCCAGGCACCGCAGGCCCAAGGACGAGGCGGACCTCGCGGCGGCCCTGCCCCGGCTGGAGGCCGGGGCGCGGGCGTGGCTGGTCGAGGCGCTCGAGCTGGTGCACCCGGGCCACCCCTGGATCACCGCCCTGTCCCGGTGACCGGGGCGGTGCACCGCGCGTCGGGCCGGCCGGCGGATAGGCTGGGGGCGATGGCCTACCTCGACCACGCCGCCACCACGCCGATGCGGCAGGACGCCCTTGACGCGTACGTCGCCGCCGCCCGCGAGGTCGGCAACGCCTCCTCCCTGCACGCGGCCGGCCGGTGTGCCCGGCGCCGGGTGGAGGAGTCGCGCGAGCGCATCGCCGCCGTGCTCGGCGCCCGCCCCTCCGAGGTGGTCTTCACCAGCGGCGGCACCGAGAGCGACAACCTGGCCGTGAAGGGCATCTTCTGGGCCCGGCGGTCCGCCGACCCGCGCCGCACCCGGGTCGTGGCCAGCGCCGTGGAGCACCACGCCGTGCTGGACACAGTGGCCTGGCTGGAGCAGCACGAGGGGGCAAGCGTCAGCTGGCTGCCCGTGGACGCAGCCGGAAGGCTGCGGGTCGAGTCGCTGGGCGAGGTGCTCGACGCGTACCCGGACGAGGTCGCCGTGGTCAGCGCGATGTGGGCGAACAACGAGGTCGGCACGGTGCAGCCGGTGGCCGGGCTGGCGCAGCTCGCGGCGGAGTGCGGGGTCCCGTTCCACACCGACGCCGTCCAGGCGGTGGGGCAGGTGCCGGTGGACTTCGCCGGCTCCGGCGTCGCGGCGCTGACCATCACCGGGCACAAGCTCGGCGGCCCGGTCGGCGTGGGCGCGTTGCTGCTCGGCCGCGAGGTCGCCTGCACCCCGCTGCTGCACGGCGGCGGCCAGGAGCGCGACGTGCGCTCCGGCACGCTGGACGTGCCCGGGATCGCCGCGTTCGCCACCGCCGTCGAGGTGGCGGTCAAGAGCCAGCAGGAGTACGCCACCCGCGTGGCCGCGCTGCGGGACCAGCTGGTGGCCCGGGTGCGCGCGGCCGTGCCGGACGCGGTCTACAACGGCGATGCCGACTCGCGCCTGCCGGGCAACGCGCACTTCTCGTTCCCCGGGTGCGAGGGCGACGCGCTGCTGCTCCTGCTCGACGCGCAGGGCATCGCCTGCTCGACCGGGTCGGCGTGCTCGGCCGGGGTGGCGCAGCCCTCGCATGTGCTGCTCGCCATGGGCGCCGGCGACCCGGTGGCCCGGTCCTCGCTGCGGTTCACGCTGGGCCACCCGTCCACCGAGGCCGACGTCGACGAGCTGGTCGCGGCGCTGCCGGCCGTGGTCGAGCGGGCCCGCCGGGCCGGCGCGGTACGCCGTCCGGCCGCCGCGTCCGGCTTCGGGACCGGCGTACCCTCGTAGGGTGCGCGTACTGGCTGCGATGTCCGGTGGGGTCGACTCGGCGGTGGCCGCCGCCCGAGCGGTCGACGCCGGGCACGACGTCACCGGGGTGCACCTGGCGCTGGCCCGCAACCCGCAGACCCACCGCACCGGGGCGCGCGGCTGCTGCACGCTGGAGGACGCCCGGGACGCGCGGCGCGCGGCGGACGTGGTGGGCATCCCGTTCTACGTCTGGGACATGGCCGAGGAGTTCCAGGCCGCGGTGGTGGACGACTTCGTCGCCGAGTACGCGGCCGGCCGTACGCCGAACCCGTGCGTGCGCTGCAACGAGAAGATCAAGTTCGCCGCGGTGCTGGACCGGGCGCTCGCGCTCGGCTTCGACGCGGTGGTGACCGGCCACCACGCCCGGCTGGGCGCCGACGGGCTGCTGCGGCGCAGCGTCGACCTGGCCAAGGACCAGTCGTACGTGCTCGCCGTGCTCACCGCCGACCAGCTGGCCCACTCGGTCTTCCCGCTCGGTGGCTCCACAAAGGAGCAGGTACGCGCCGAGGCGGCGCGGCGCGGGCTGGCCGTTGCGGACAAGCCCGACTCGCACGACATCTGCTTCATCGCCGACGGCGACACCCGCCGGTTCCTGCGCGGCCACCTGGGGTCGGCGCCGGGCGACATCGTCGAGGCGGGCACCGGCGCGGTCCTCGGCCGCCACGAGGGGACCTATGGCTACACCGTCGGGCAGCGCCGGGGTCTTCGCCTGGACCGGCCGGCACCGGACGGGCGCCCCCGCTACGTGCTGTCGGTCACGCCGGTGAGCCGGACCGTCACCGTCGGACCGGCCGAGGCGCTCGACATGTCCACAGTGTACGGTGAGCGTCCGCTGTGGACGGCTGATGGCTCGGGCTCGGCTGGGCCGGTCGAGTGCGAGGTGCAGCTGCGCGCGCACGGCGAGCCGGTGCCGTCGATGGTCACCGTGGCGGACGGCCGGATGGTCGCGCGGCTGCGCCGCCCGGTGCGCGGGGTGGCGGCCGGCCAGGCGATCGTGGCGTACCGGCCGGACCCGGCCGGGGACGTGGTGCTCGGCAGCGCGACCGTCACGGGTGCCGAGCCGGCCGCACGTACCGGGCCGGCTGCGCATGCCGGGCCGGCTGCGCTTGCCGGGCTGGCCGCGCATGCCGAGCCGGCTGCGCTTGCCGGGCTGGCCGCGCATGCCGAGCCGGCCGGAGCGGACGCGGCGGACCTGATGACGGTTGACGGCTGACGCCGCAGGCTTGGGCAGCGGACAGCAAGCACACGCAGTGGACAACAGGCGCGGGCAGCAAGCGCGGGCAGCGGCAGAAGGTGGGGATCTGACAGGTGGACGACCGGGTAGATGAGCAGCCGGCGTGGCCGGCCGGCGCGGCCACCGGCATCGGCTCCATGCCGGGCACCGACGTCACCGAGGCGGTCAAGCTGGTCCTCGGCGAGCTGCCCGAGCTGCCGTACCTGCCTGAGCTGCCGGCTCGCGGGCCCGGCGCCGAGCTGCTCGGCCGCACCGCCGGGCTGCTCGTGGAGCTGCCCGTCGAGCTGTACGCGGGGCGCTGGCGTATAGCCGGCCGGCCCGGCCGCGACCTGCGCCGCACCCGCGACCTGATGGCCCGCGACCTGGACGCGCTGACCGACGCCGGGCACGGCTTCACCGGCACGCTGAAGGTGCAGGCGGCCGGGGTGTGGACCCTGGCGGCAGGCCTCGACCTGCCGGTCGGCGGACGGATGCTGCGTGACCCCGGCGCAGTGCGGGACCTGGCCGCCTCGCTCGCCGAGGGCGTGGCGGCCCACGTCGCCGAGGTCGCCGCACGGCTGCCGGGCGCCCGGATCCTGCTCCAGCTCGACGAGCCGTCCCTGCCGGCGGTGCTCGCCGGGCAGGTGCCGACCGAGAGCGGCTGGCAGACGCTGCGGGCAGTGCCGGTGGCCACGGCGACCGACGCGCTGGCGCGGGTCGTGGCGGCGGCCGGCGTACCGGTGGTGGTGCACTGCTGCGCGCCGGGCGTACCCGTTGCTCTTCTGCGCGATGCCGGGGCCGCCGCCGTCGGTCTCGACCTGGACCTGGTCGGGCCGCTGGACCCGCTCGCCGAGGCGCTCGACGCGGGGCTGGGCCTCTTCGCCGGCGCGGTGCCCGCGTCCGGCTCGGCGGCGTCGGCCTCGGCAGGGCCGGCCTCGGCAGGGCCGGCCTCGGCGCAGGTCGCCGACCGGGTCCGGCGGCTCTGGCGGGAGATCGGCCTGCCCACGGAGCGGCTGCCGGCCCAGGTCGTGGTGGCGCCGGCGTGTGGCCTGGCCGGAGCCACCCCGGAGTACGCCCGCGCGGCGCTGGCTGCGTGCCAGGAGGCCGCCCGCCGGCTCTCCGACGAGCCGTGAGCCAGCTCTGACAGGCAGGAGACCTGGGCGGCACCGCGTCAGAGCGCCGGCTAGGTAATGGTTAGCCATAACCTTTCGTATATGCCTGGGCGAAGGTTGCAAAGTCAGGACCTCAAGCGGGCATCCTGCATATTTCGGCTATTTTTCTGCGGTGGTAGCCATCCCCACGACCAAGATCGCGATTTCTGCGCCGGATGTTTAGCCGCGCTGCACATTTCCTGCAAAGATCGTGATCTTGATCAGCTTGGAGTCGTGAAGGCGACAAGTCAGGCCGTAAATCAGTGGATGGGCCAGGGTGTGGCCGACCGGATGGCGCCGGAGGGCTGTACTTCGTTGGTCTCCCCTCCATGGCCGCTCCGGCGGCCGAAGCCCTAGGCGGGGACGGTGGGCAGGGACGCGACCGACCGGGCCACCTCCTCGGCCGAGAGCTCGTGGTCGACCAGGGTGCCGGCGAGGTAGGCGCCGTACGCGGCCAGGTCGAGGTGGCCGTGGCCGCACAGGGCGGTCAGGATCACCCGGGGCTCGCCCGTCTCCTTGCAGCGCAGCGCCTCGTCGATGCAGGCCGCCAGGGCGTGCGTCGGCTCCGGGGCCGGCACGATGCCCTCGGCGCGCGCGAACCGCACGCCCGCCTCGAAGCACTCGCGCTGGGTCTTGGCCACCGCCTCGATGAGCCCGAGCTCGTAGACGTGGGAGAGCAGCGGGGACATGCCGTGGTAGCGCAGCCCACCCGCGTGGATCGGGTCGGGGATGAAGTCGTGCCCGAGCGTGTGCATCTTCATCAGCGGCGTCATGCCGGCGGTGTCCCCGAAGTCGTACGCGTACACGCCCCTGGTGAGCGACGGGCACGAGGCCGGCTCGACGGCGCG